>NZ_WQGE01000006.1:0-304787 GCF_013034525.1 Ruegeria sp. HKCCA5929 | reverse complement strand
CTTGGTCCTCCGTTTCCTAAACATAGCGGTGGACCAGTTCAAATGGGGAGGCTCACTTCGGCTACATTCCAGAAAGCCCAGCATTGGTATTCAATAGAAACTGGCGGAAAATTGGGCTGCTAGCCGCCCCGATGCCGCGAGCGTTTTCCCCAACCGCAGCGGCCTCAACGACCGGAGGAATCAAGCCGCGTTTGTCTTGGTTGACTAAGTAACGGCGAACCCTAGACACCAGTTCTTCCCGAACCTCAGGCGGGAACGCGCCATCGATAAAAATGGCCTCGAAGTCGATGACAGCACAGATTGAAAGAGCAGCCTTGGCCAATTCTTGCGCTGTGGTGCCAATCCACGGCTCGACATAGCGAGAAATGCTGCTCCAATCTTGCGGCTTCTCCCATAGAATCCCCGGGTCGACACCCGCTTCGATCAATCGGTCCTCGAGCAAAAACAGCGACGCCGTGTCGATCAGTTGCTGGCTTTCACCCAAAGGACCGGTCGTGCGCATGGCACCCAATGCACCGGCATTGCCTTGGTTGCCTTCGAACACGGTGCCGTTCAGCGCAACACCGCCGCCGATCATTGAGCCAATAAAGAAGTAGAAGTAGTCCCGGTATTCTGCCCCACGCCCATACAGATGTTCTGCGTGACATGCGGCTGTTGCGTCGTTGACCACAAAAACCGGCAGATCGCTGAACTTGGCAACCTCGGAAAAGAAGTTCACGTTTCTCCAGGACCGAAATTTTTTTGCGGCAAGCCCAGACAGATCGTGCCATTTCCAAAGTTCGAATGGGGTCCCGATCCCGATCCCACAAACACGATCACGAAGCCTCTGAGGCTCGTGGGACAAAAGCGTGTCCAAACCAGTTTCCAAAAACCCGAAAATGACCTCTGGTAGCGGATAGTCATAAGTCGTGGAAAGTTGGCGGCGTGGTGTACCTGTAAAGTCGATCAAGAGCAGGTCGGCGCTACGCCGCCCGATCTTCATCCCAACCGACAAGATACCTTCCGGGTTCAATTCCATTGGGATCGAGGGCTTTCCAACTTTCCCGCGCAGTGGGGTTCCACGCTTAAGAATCGCATCCTTTTCAAGCTTGCGCAGAATGATTGATACAGTCTGAGGAGAAAGGCCCGTTAATCGCGCGACGTCGGCGCCTGCGGTGGGGCCATGTCGTTGTAAAACTGTCAAAATCAGACGTTCGTTGTGATCGCGAACCCCGCTTTGACTTACCCCGCCGGTCAGTGTTCTGAGCGCCTCTTTCTCCATAATCCTGAACATAAACACCTTGTTTTCTTATGAAAAGACGTCTGGGTAAATTAATAAATAAACTTTATTTATTTATTGACAGGAAGGCTAGAATCACAGTTTCTTGAATAAGACCTTCATTGGAGGATGAGGGCGAGCCTCGTTGGCGGGCCATGCGGGGCAACAACAATTTTCTGGGAGGACAACATGAAAAATCTATTCAAGATTGCCGCGTCTGCTACCGCGCTTACAGTGGCTGCGGCGTCTGCTCACGCGGCCGGAGAAACCGTTTGCCTGATCACTAAGACAGATACCAATCCATTCTTTGTAAAGATGAAAGAAGGCGCAACGGCCAAAGCTGAAGAGCTTGGAATGACCCTTAAGGCGTTTGCAGGTAAGGTGGACGGCGACCATGAAACGCAGGTGCAAGCCATTGAAACCTGCATTCTCGACGGCGCAAAAGGCATCCTGCTTACGGCGTCCGACACAAGCTCGATTGTCCCTGCGGTTCAGCAAGCGCGGGATGCCGGTCTTTTGGTGATCGCGTTGGACACACCGCTAAGCCCGATTGACTCTGCCGATGCCACATTTGCCACGGACAACTACAAGGCAGGCCTGCTTATTGGACAGTGGGCGAAGGCCAAGATGGGCGATGCAGCCGCGGATGCAAAGATTGCAACGCTTGATCTGAACGTTAGCCAGCCCACCGTAGACGTCTTGCGCAATCAGGGTTTCCTCGACGGCTTCGGGGTGGAATTGGCAGATCCCAACGTCATCGGAGACGAAACCGACGCACGACTGGTTGGCAGTGACGTGACGGACGGCAACGAAGAAGGCGGGCGTCGCGCGATGGAGAACCTGCTGGCCAAGGACTCGTCCATCAACGTTGTGCACACGATCAACGAACCGGCAGCAGCCGGTGCCTACGAGGCGCTCAAATCCATTGGACGCGAAAATGATGTATTGATCGTCTCGGTCGATGGCGGCTGCCCCGGGGTCCAGAATGTGGAAGCTGGCGTTATCGGGGCCACCAGCCAACAATATCCGCTGTTGATGGCGTCACTTGGCGTTGAAGCTATCAAGAAATGGGCCGACGAAGGCGTGAAGCCAGAAAACACTCCTGGCAAGGACTTCTACGATACGGGCGTTGCTCTGATCACCGATCAACCGGTTGATGGGGTGGAATCCATTTCAGTCGCAGAAGGTCTGGAGCTCTGCTGGGGCTAAGCAAAGACTTTATGGATGAGGCGCACCTGAGCGCCTCATCATTCCATTCACCATAAAACTGAAACTTCCTGTAAGCTGACCTCGTGGGACAACGCGATCCACGAAAAGGGGGAGAGATGTCCGAAGCAAACCAAGATGCCCAGGAATTTGAAACTGCGGCCAGTCGAACAGAAACTGTTGCAGAGTTCGAAGACCATCGGCGCGGCGTTCTAGGGAAGTTGCAGCATCTTCTCCACGTCAACCCATCTTTCGTGCCCCTGATCGTTCTGGTCGGTGCAATCCTGATCTTCGGGCTGCTTTTGGGCTCCAAGTTTTTCTCGCCATTTGCGATGACCCTGATCCTGCAGCAGGTCCAGATTGTCGGCATTGTGGCGGCAGCACAGAGCCTTGTCATTCTGACCGCAGGCATCGACCTGAGCGTCGGTGCGATCATGGTGTTCTCGTCCGTGATCATGGGGCAGTTCACCTTTCGATATGGTATCCCCGTGCCCGTTGCAGTGTTTTGCGGCCTCGCCGTTGGCACCGCAATCGGAGCGATCAACGGCTGGCTTGTCAGTCGCGTTAAACTGCCCCCGTTCATCGTGACGCTGGGCATGTGGCAAATCGTTCTGGCCACCAATTTCTTGTATTCCGCAAACGAAACCATCCGCAGTCAGGATATTGAGGCCAACGCCCCCTTCCTGCAATTCTTTGGCACCAAGTTCAGCATCGGCGGCGCCACATTCACTGTTGGCGTGATGTTCATGCTAATCCTGATTTTCGTGCTTGCCTACGCGCTGAAACACACCGCCTGGGGCAGGCATGTCTACGCGGTCGGGGATGACCCCGAGGCCGCCGAGCTGTCCGGTGTCAACGTCCACAGAACCCTTATGTCCGTCTACATGCTGTCTGGTCTAATCTGCGCCTTCGCGGGTTGGGCTCTGATCGGGCGCATCGGATCTGTTTCGCCAACGTCCGGCCAATTGGCCAACATTGAAAGTATCACAGCGGTTGTGATCGGTGGCATCTCTCTGTTCGGTGGACGGGGCTCGATTCTGGGGTCGCTGTTCGGGGCACTGATCGTCGGTGTGTTCACCCTTGGGCTGAGGCTGTTGGGTGCAGATGCGCAGTGGACCTTCCTGCTCATCGGTCTTCTCATCATCGCAGCGGTCGCCGTTGACCAGTGGATCAGAAAGGTATCGGGCTAATGTCAGACGCAACTCCAGTCGTCCAAGGACGTGGGATCGTGAAGCGCTATGGCCACGTGACCGCCATCGATCACTCCGATTTTGAACTGCGGCAAGGAGAAATTCTGGCGGTGATCGGGGACAACGGCGCGGGCAAGTCTTCCATCGTAAAGGCAATCTGCGGCGCCACGATCCCGGATGAAGGCGAGATTCTGATTGAAGGAAAGAAGGTAAACTTTACCTCTCCAATCGACGCCCGGAATATGGGTATCGAAATCGTCTATCAGCAACTTGCCATGTCTCCTGCCCTGTCGATTGCGGACAACATGTTCATGGGGCGAGAGATCCGCAAACCGGGTTTCATGGGCAAGTACATGCGTCAGCTCGACCGCCCCGCCATGGAGAAGTTCGCACGGGACAAACTGACCGAGCTTGGCCTGATGACCGTCCAGTCGATCAATCAGGCGGTAGAGACACTGTCCGGTGGCCAGCGACAGGGCGTGGCCGTTGCGCGCGCAGCGGCCTTTGCGACCAAGTTCATCATCATGGACGAACCGACGGCTGCGTTGGGCGTGAAAGAGAGCCGCAAAGTACTTGAACTGATCCAAGATGTGCGGGCTCGCGGCATTCCGATCATCCTGATCAGTCACAACATGCCGCATGTCTTCGAGGTCGCTGACCGAATTCACGTGCACCGGCTGGGCAAAAGACTCTGTACGATTGACCCCAAGGATTACACGATGTCTGACGCTGTGGCCTTTATGACCGGAGCCAAGGAACCACCAAAAGAAGACGCCGCGTGATTGAGCAGGATGCAAGGCGCGTGTGCGACTTGATCACCTCCCGGAGGCAGGTTGGGGTTCGGACGATTGCCGCAATCGCCAGCCCCCCTGCATCAGGAAAGTCGACCCTGGCGGAAACCGTTGTGCAATTGCTGAGCGCATAACAGAGCTCGACGGTTTCGTTGGCTACACTGGTGCCTGTAGATGGCTACCATGTGGACAACCGTATACTTGAAGCGCGAGGTTGGTTGGCGAGAAGGGGCGCGTCAGAGAGCTTCGATGCAGTTGGATTTTGCACCGCAATCAGGGCGTTGTAATCCGCGCATGACGAGTCTTTTCACCCCAATTTTGACCGTCAAATGGATCTAACCATTGCCAACGCGATTGCGGTTCACCCGGACACTCCAACTGTTGTTGTCGAGGCGAAAGACCTTTTGATGGATAGCGACCCGTGGAGAATGCTAGCGGATGTTTGTGTTGCGACGGTTTTTGTCAGCCCAAACATGGGTGAACTCGAAAAGCGGTTGCAACACCGTTGGATCAAGCCTGGATTTGATCCGAAAGCCGCCTTGCAACGCGCGAAAACGAACGATCTGCCCAACGTTGAACGTGTCATCCGTGATAGCCGGAAAGCCGATCTTACACTGAACCAGAATTACACCGAATTCGGGATGCGCCACGCATTCTGAATTTGCGCATTGGATTTGCCCATCCGTTAAAGTAGCACCTCTCGGCGAGTTCAGGTGCAACCAAAATCACTCCATTCACGATGAGGAAACCTCATGAAGTTCTTTGTGGGCACAGCAGAAGTAGACAAGATCAAAGACCTTAGAGGCTTTGGATTAGTAGATGGTATCACCACCAACCCAAGCCTGATTGCCAAGTCCGACCGCAATTTCAAAGAAGTTGTCGCCGAAATTTGCACCCTGACAGATACACCCGTGTCGGCAGAAGTTGCAGCCCTGGACACTGCGGGAATGATTGCAGAGGGGCGGCATCTTGCAGCAATCGCCGACAACGTTGTTGTCAAACTGCTGCTGACTCTTGATGGCCTCAGGGCCTGTGCTCATCAAAAAAGGTAGGGATCAGCACAAACGTCACACTCTGTTTCTCAGCCAATCAGGCACTCTTGGCGGCAAAAGCGGGTGCAACCTGTATATCGCCTTTCATTGGCAGATTGGACGACATCAATCTGGATGGGGTCGACCTCATTAGAGGTATCCGGAGCATCTTCAACAATTATAACATTGAAACTGAAATCATTGCAGTATCCATCAGAAGCCCCAATCACATAACCGAGGCTGCTTTGGCCGGATCAGACATTGCCACGATACCCCCGTTCGTCATCCGCAAACTAGTCGCACATTCGCTGACGGACGCTGGCATTGAACAGTTTCTTTTTGATTGGAAGTCTGCAGGGCAATCGATTCTATAATGGGCTTTCATTTTGATTGAAACGGGATGACCAGAGCCAGACCTTGAGCGGCTGAGTAGCAAGGCCATGTTTTGGGACATAAAACTAAATGAGACGCTCCTTGATTTGACAAACTGGCCGAGTTTCGCGGGAAACTGACGAAACTTCTCTTCAATAGCGGCATGAACATTGCGGCAACAGCAGACCGCTCCAACGTCCGCTTTGTTGAAGTGACTGGAGACTTTGGAGCGGTCGCAGCGACACGTCCGTTTCCCGCCCCGAGCGTCGGACTCAAACGTACTCTATTGGGCTGAAACCGGGCATCCAGAGGCCTAAGTGCAATGGGGGCTTTGTCCGCATTTCGGTGTTTGCAAAGCACGACGACGAAGCTCCGGTTTGGGCCGTCTGCTACCCTCCGGCGCAAGCTGGCCAATGGTGGAAAAGTCCCGCAAGGCAGACATTCACTGTATTTACCCGAATGCCCGAATGACCGCACCGAGCCCAAAGCGGACGTTCAAAAGAGCCTCTTTAGTGACCCTCAGTAGGCGATGGACCCAAATGCTGGTATTCAGAGAATTGGGTAGTTCTATGAGGTCAAAAATGCAGCGATCATTTGCTTTAGTCTCAACACTCCTTTTTTTAATTTCCACGACGGCAGCTAGAGCAACGGAAGACATCCGACTCGTTGTGCAAATCACAATTGACGGGCTGCGCGGAGACTTGATTTCTCGTTATGAGGCCGCCTTCGGCGAAGCCGGCTTCAAAAGGCTTATGGAAAGCGGCATCTGGTACACCGACGCTCATCATCGTCACGCCAACACCGAAACCATTGTTGGTCACGCGACACTCGCTACAGGAGCCCATCCCTCTGAGCATGGAATGATTGGCAATGCCTGGTTCAACAGGGCTGAAGAGCGATTGGGTTACAATATTGAAGATCCGGACTACCCGATGTTGCCGGTTCCAGGCTTCGGTGGAAACGTTGATCAAGTTGACCCGACACAAGCCGCTGCTGCGACTTCGGGCCGTTCTCCCGTTAACTTGTTGGCGACGACGTTCGGAGACGAGCTGGTGAAAGCCAATGCCGGTCGATCAAAAGTGTTTTCCGTATCTGGTAAAGACCGTTCGGCGGTTGCAATGGCAGGGCATTCTGGAAAAGCTTTGTGGCTGTCGGCGGCTACAGGGGCATTTGAAACAAGTAAATTTTACTATGACGCTTATCCCGATTGGGTTCTCGATTGGAATTCCAAACGCCCCGCAGATGCTAAGATCGAAAGTGAATGGTGGCCGGAGTGTTCAGACGCACCGTACCTAATGGAAAGAAAGGAACGCTCCTTCGTAACGAACCTTGGCACTTTCGGTCGCACCTTCCCCCATTTCTATGGAACCCCGGATGATGGGCTATATTACACGCAGGTCCTGTTGTCGCCGCATGGGGATCGGATCACGGCCGACTTTGCAAAAACTGTAGTCAAAGAGGAGGGGCTTGGTGATGACGAATGGCCAGACTACCTAAGCGTCAGTTTTTCTGGCGTTGACGCAACCAACCATTTCTTTGGACCATCCAGCCTAGAAAATGAAGAAGTGGTGCGTTGTTTGGATGAGACATTGGCAGATTTCTTTGAGTTTATGGATCGAGAGGTTGGACTTGCGAATGTGCTTTACGTGCTTTCCGCCGATCATGGCATGCCGGAAGCGCCAGAAGAGATGGCCGAAGCCGGGCTTTCGACATTCCGTAACTCCACCGAAACACTGATGATGGATGTGAATTCGGTCATCGTCGATGAGTTTGGAGTGGAGTCCGCAATACAGTACTTTTTCCGCCCTTACGTTTATCTGGACAATGCCGCAATTGAAGCGTCAGGCGCCGACCGGCGTGCAATTGAACGACGCATCGTCAATATCCTGATGGCTGCGTCTGGCATTAAGCTTGCGATGCCGACCGAACCGCTTGCTGAACAGCGAGGCCATACCCTTGAAGAGCAGATCCGGCGAAATTATCACCCAGCGCGCTCTGGCGACATTTATGTCGTGCAAACGCCTTATTCATTTCTCTTCGAGGATGGTCCAATTGCTGTAATGCACGGATCGCCTTGGCGATACGACACACATGTTCCAATCATTTTTGCTGGTCCTGGTATCAAGCCTGCTCGTGTTAGCCGCCCTGTTTCCACGGTAGACGTCGCCGTCACTCTGAGCACTATTCTTGGTATCAGCCAACCTAGCAGTGCTGCCGGTGAAGCATTGAGTGAGATTGGCGTTACTATTCCATGAGCGGTCTTGTCTTTTAGTCGAGTGACCGACGGTTAGACTCCTCGCTGAAGAAAACAGCGATCTTTGGCCCAATCTCCCTAGTTTGGCTAAATTTAGAGTGGCCTAAACGGACAGCAGGTTTGTCCGCATAGCAGTCGTTCAAATTTAGCAAAGCGACTGACCGAACCGAACCCATAGCGGACCGGCACCGTAAATCGAACTACTGCTTTGGAGAGTGCCAAATAGGTGAAGTGTAGGCGCGTTCCGGACGCTGCCTGTTGAATTCGACTGGGGCGCGCAGAAATTTCAGTCGCTAAGGGCTTCTGACGTGTAGTTCCTACTCGCAGCATTCATTGCAATCGCTGTTTTCGGTCAATTTTAGTGCATTCGAAGGTATGAATACCTTAAATAGTCATGTACTTTGGCTAGTTTAGGTATTTGCGCAGGTTAGCCATGGAAAGACCTCTTTCGAAGAAGAAACTGATCGGGCTGGCCAAGCAGATCAATGCGGGCGAGCGGATCAGCGCAGAAGTCACTGCGGCGTTTCTGAATCACAGGTTTCCCGACAATACCTCTTTCGGAAAATTCATGCTGCGGGTTGCAGCATGGATTTCTCTATTCTTCGCCTCCGTTCTGGTGATCTTTCCCGAAGTTGGAGAAAAAATGATTGAGATCCTGCCTGGCTTTTTTCTTCTTCCTGAACGGCTGGCCAAAGCGCTCGACTATCTATGGGGATTAGTTGGGAAACCGGTTAAGAAACAGCATCTTATGTATCACCTCCCAAACATTATTATTTACGCTTTTGGCGTTGCCGGAATCCGGTTGCTTTGGCGGAAAATCCATAAAAACAACTGGAAAGATCAGGTGGAAGAGGCTCGCAAAAAACTGGAGACCGCCCTTGTCGAGGGAACGGGACGCTTTGACTTTAAACCTGGGTTTTCGTTTCTCTTTGCCGGCGACGGCGACCGGATCGCAAAAAGTCTGGTTTTGGATGATCCCACGCTCGGACCAACGATTTCTTCTGTACGTCCTAACTATTCGCCATTATGGGGACGCTTTTCGGCTCAAGATGGAGAAGACGGATTTGAAAAAGTTTTAGAACAGTTCAATGCAAAAGATGCGGGCGAATATATTCTTTTCCCGGTCGTTGACGATCATTTGTTCCTACCGGGACCCGAGGAATATGACACTCCGCCATATCGAGTCGAGATTGCTGTTCGACGAATCCGGGAATTTGAGAAATCGCAGGACTGGGAAAAAAAACGCATCCTCATTGTCGGAGATCGAGAACAAGCGAGCCGCTTTGTAACTGCCTCGGAAAACGGGATTGTCGAATCCGAGATCGATCAGGTCACACTGAACTCGATTGCACGGACATATGAGAATGTGACACTAGTCGATCCAACCGATGTGACATTGCAAAAGATCATCGAAGTCGCCGACGGCAGACAGATACTGTTTAGGGCATCAGTGCGAGGAGAAGAGAAATACCGTGCGGCCTTCTATCATCGATTGGCTTTGCTTGGTTATGAACCTGCACGTGAGGGCAGCCTTACCGTCGGTTACGACGTGACCGACCTGGAAACTGAGCACCAGATTGTTGCCAAAAGTCATTCGGATTATCTGCCAGTCATACTGTCCCGTGAAGTGTTCGACTTATTGTCCGAACGATATCTGTCTCGTGGTCAATTCATCTTCGTTCCGCGATTGGTCAAAAAAGAGCTTCAAAAGCTTGTCGCAATTGACAAAGTTGAATAGCGAAAACTGCGGCCAGTTTGCCGTGCGGGCCCAGCTGTTTTGGGTTTCTAGCACGCCGGATCGCAACGGAGTCTGGCGTGCAACCGTCAGGGGAACCATTGCCTCGTAAGAGCGGCACGTTTTACCAAGTTCTCGAACCACAGGTCTTTCCTCAACACATTGATCGATCATCACGCAGAATGGCACCTGCCTAAAGTGTTGCTCGCGAGACTAGGCAGGGGCTTCGGGTCAATGTTGGTATCGTCTGACCTTTTCCAAGATCCTTGAATACTGCCGCTCGATGATGGACGTTATTATCCAGTTTCGCAAAACTGGAGATCATCGGCGGCCACTAGCCGTCAGGGTGCTCAGGAAGGAATCAGTATAGGATCTTGGCACCCGATGGGGGAGAGGTCGGAGTAAGCGTTTTCGGTCGAGCAGATATCCCGCAAGGCCAAGCCGACGTTCAAGCACCTGCGGAAAATGGCCGCAAAGAGCCCACTTTGATCGATGCTGCACGATGCCCCAATGACCGTAGTACGTAGTAAAGCAGGCTTTGCATAAACTGAAAAAACGTCCCTTATCTGGCTTTCCCATAACGACCTAAACCGCGCACTGGTGGTGTGAGTTTCAACCTGAGCACCGGATCCAGCAAAGACTATTTTGACCATGGCATCGTTACCAGATGCTGTGCATCACCCTATCGTACTGGGCTTACCCAGCCTTGTTTTCGTAACTCGCGTAGCACGGCTTCTGCGTTCTCGACGTCTTTGTGGATACTTTTGAGCATCGCATCTATCGGCGCTTCTGGCCATGCACGCTCAAGTTCAGCCAGTTTGGCTTTAGCGGAATTGTCTTGCCCCATGGCTGACAACGCCGCCGTTACATAAGCTAGTGAAGGAGCGCTGAGTGGATCGCCAAGTTGCTTTGCTTCTTCAAAGCGCTCTACCGTTGTTTGATAATCGCCCAGATGAAAGTGCGTCGCACCCGAAATGTTTCGATTGGCAAACCTCTGGTTGCTGGAATTCAGCAACGAGAGCCTGTCTGCGGTCTCGATTGCCTCCTCAAATGCGCCCGAAAACAAAGCCACAGCGCCAAGAAAGTCGAGGACTGCTCCATCATTCGGATCAAGTTTTGAGGCCCGTCTACTGAGTTGCAGAGCGGCGTCATAGTCGCGATTGGCGAAAAAGGCCCAGCTTTTGGCAGACTGGCTCCAGGCTTGGTCTGGAGCAAGGCTGACGGCTTGGCTCGCCAGCTTCATGGCGGCATCAGCATATTCGGTCTTGGCATCGGACGGCGGAGTTATCACCGCAAGGGACGCGAGTGCCTGTGCTGCACCAGCATATCCACCGAAATACTCTGGGTCGATCTCGATCACGCCTTCGAACACGGACAGAACCAGTAACTGGCGCTGTCGGTCGAAGATCGGAAATATCATTGTCCGCGCTTGTTGCGCCAAATTGAATGCTTGCAATGCGGCTGGGGACTTTTCGTAAATAGCCACTCGCTGCAAGTACGCGTTCGAGTCAGTTGCAGATAGACCTCCCACTTCGGCAGAAGCAGTTTCTTGTCCATCTTGGGCAAGACCAACTGCGACCAACGCACCAACGACGGCCCCAATCGTAAACGCCCCTATGGGTAGTCCAAAGCGTTGGGCATTTGTTGAGATTGATAATGCACTGATTTCAGAGGCATTTTCGAACCGCGGCCTATATCCACCGCTATCGATACACATTCGTACCGGATCATCCTTTCCAATACCCTCGTAATGCAGTTCCAAGAACTGGCGAAGCCGCCGAACGTCGACGCGAACGATGTTTTCCGGATCGGTCCCCTCTGAGGTATCGCGGTCATAAACATCTTGAGCGATAGTCTTGCTGCGAATTTGATCGCCCCGTCCAGCGAGCTCTTCCTCGACGATGTACGTCAGGAACGCCTGAAGTCTATCGGATCCATCTAGATGAGCGTCAGCAAGTAGCCTGCCAAGGGCAGTGCGTTTCTCACTGTCCGAGATGTCTTTGGAATACCTCACCATATTCTTATTTTTGCAGCTATCAGCGCGTGAGTCACGCCGATATTCACCGTGAGTCACTTACGTGAATGCTTCCTAAGCCTCAGACTGATAACCGAATTAGCGGGCCGGAATGCGAAATTCCGCATTCCCAGCTTGCCAATCTACTAAGCGACTGGAGGATGACACATGGCCCAACGTATGAACTACAGGAGTCTTAGCAAGCACTTCGCAATCGGTGTAGTATTTGGCGCTTGGGCTGTTTCTCCACAAGCGGTCACTGAAGCCGTCATCGATTTAGTTGCGCCTTCGGCAGCATATGCGCAGGAAACAGATGAAGTTTCACCGACGACGGTGCGTGATCGCCCGCGCGATGTATACTACCCCAATACCGAAGATCTTGCCGAAGACGAGATGCGGGTCATCGCGTGTGGAACCGGAATGCCGACAACGCGGGCTGCACAGGCTGCTGCGTGTTTCCTTGTGGAACTAGGCAACGGAGACAAGTTCTTGTTCGACATTGGCTCGGGATCGGCAGAGAGAATTTCTTCCCTGCAAATCCCATACAATTATTTGGACAAGGTCTTTATCGGCCATCTTCATACTGACCATTTCGGCGCGTTGCATGACCTTTTCATCGGTGGCGCATTGATGGGCAGAAACGTTCCGTTGCGGGTTTGGGGTCCAAGCGGGCCCGTGGAAGAGTTAGGGACAGCCTATGCGCTTGAAAATATGCGCCGTATGTTGACCTGGGACCTTGCAGCGCGTGCTGGCAATACTGATTTTCGCGGATACAGCTTGGAAATCAACGAGTTCGACTACAAAGGTGAAAACCAAGTGGTCTACGAGAACAATGGTGTCACGATCCGCTCCTTCCCAGCGATCCACGCGATTGATGGCTCGGTCAGTTATGCTTTGGAGTGGAATGGGCTGAAGTTTGTGTTCAGCTCGGATACCTATCCGAACAAATGGTTCAAGGAATATGCAAAGAACGCAGATCTCGCGATCCACGAGTGTTTCATCGCCGTTCCTGAACTGGTCTCCAAGATGAAGTTTACACCTGAATCTGCACTGCTGGTCGGAACCCAAGTCCACACAGCACCTGAAGCCTTTGGCAAGGTGATGAGCGACATCCAACCAAGACTGGCCGTCGCGTACCACTTCTTCAACGATTTCGACACGGTCAACTCGGTCTACCAGCGCATTCGTTCGACCTATGACGGGCCGCTCAGTCTCGCGGACGATTTTATGGTCTGGAACGTTACTAAGGACGACATAACCATCCGTATGGCCGCAACCGAAGAAAGAACTTGGGCACCGCCATTAGCTGCTCCGGCGCAAGCACCCGACATGCAAGATCGGGTCAATTTCTCCGAAAAAGCTGGTGTGCCGCAAGATGTTCTAACGTTCTCAGAGTTCACCCTCGGTGGTGTTGACGACGTAGATGATGTTTTGCGTCCGATCTACGAGGAAGCTTCTGAAGTGCTAGGCAAAGATTTCCCGTATCCGGGCGATGATTAGAGTCAAATTCGACCGGCGCGATTTCAACACGCGCCGCCGGTTCTTTCAATTCTGATTGGAAATCTCCATGCGGCATACCTCAGTGTTTTCTCGCTATTTGGTTTGTGTTGGATGGTTGCTTGTCGCGATATCCCACGCGGCAAACGCCCAGTCACTTGCACGTTCTGAAGATGATGAAGGCGGTTGGCGACACTCAATCACGCCCTATCTTTTTCTACCGCTCAGCACGACTGGCACATCAACCATTGATGGTACTAGCGTCGGTTTGGACTTGAGCCTGAGCGAGGTGCTGGACGTGCTGCAAGGCGCAGCTTCCGTACGCTACGAAGGCTGGAACGGGGATTTCGGGATCATCTCCGAGGTCTACTACGTAAGGCTCGGTGAAGACGGAACCTTACCGAGTGGAAATGCAAACGTTGATGTTGATGTCCGGCAGACTTTTGTAAACGTTCAGGGGGCTTACCGATTTGCGAACGGGGTCAATGCTTGGGGTCGCCGCTATGCAGCAGATGTAGCAATTGGTGTTCAGTGGAACCGGCTAAAACAAGAAATCTACATTGCGGGTCCTGGACCCGGTGTAACGCTGGGCGGAACAGAGGATTGGTTCGAGCCTATGATCGCGCTCCGCTATGCGATGGAAATCAACGATAAATGGAGTTTCGCCAGCCGCGCTGAACTGAGTGGCTTCGGTGTGAATGGCGATGACCTGCAATACCTGCTTCTGGCTGGGCTTGACTGGAAAGGCTGGGAGAACACGTCATTGCGGTTTGGCTATCAGTTCTATGGAATTGACTATTCCACTGACCGCTCAGGTGGGGAGTTTGCTTATGATGTGGACCAGAATGGCATCTATGCTGCTGTCGCGTTTCATTTCTAGGATTGGCGAATGCAGCAAGACATGGGTTTGGGTGGGCTCAGCGCTCGCCAGTTTCGCGATTGGCGCAAACCCATCGATTGCTGATCTTGTGTCCCCCTACGGCGGAGAAACCGCACCGAACTTTGTCGAGCTTTCGGTGCAGCCTGATCATGTGCGGGTTATCCTTGAGGTCGATTTGAACGACTATCCCTTATTCGTCATTCCAGATGATGGTTCGGGTACGTCTCTGGCCGAGCGTACGGGTCGAAACCTTCGAATCTGGGCAGACGAAGAGGAACTTACCAGCACAACGAATACGATTGATGTGCGTCCCAGAATTTCCCGGCAAACAGCAACGAGCGCACAGTATCGACCGCGACCCCGCAGCGAAAATGTTGTCTACGTCGATATGGAGTTTCCGTTCGCTGGTAAACCCGAACGGATCAAGTTCATTCCCCCCCTAAGTTCAGACGGGATTCCCTTGGCTTCACTTGGGGTTGTGGCCGAGCATATGGGCGTTCCGGTGACAGACTATCGTTACCTTTCTCAGGCTGAGACAATACTACCGGACTGGGACGATCCTTGGTTTAGCAAATTTGAGAACCCAAACCTCACCCGACACCACAAGTCCCCGATGATGTCTTTTCTGGCGATGGAACCACGTGTCGTTCGGCACGAGATCATATTGCGTTTGAAAGACTATGAGACTTGGGCGGATTTGGACTTTGGAGACGCTGATCGGCTGACCACAGATGATGTCACCAGGATCAAGTCTGGCGTTTCGGACTTTTTTAAGACTAAAAACCCGCTCGCCGTCGACGGCAAGCCGATGAAACCGGAAACTGTGCAGGTCTCACGTATCAAAGTTGGGGCCGAAGGTTTGCGTGTTCTTCCGGATGAAGCGGAGGCAAACCGAAAGACGATGCTGTTGGGTGTTGTCCTTTCCTATCCGGTTGCGACCTTGCCGAACCGAGTTGATCTGGCATGGGAGCTTTTCCCAGATGGCCTGGATGTTATTCCGATCACCCTCTCTGATCCGGCAGGGGCGGTCCCCTCGCAGATTTATGCAACTGACCCCGTTGTAAGTTGGAACAACCACCTGAAAACTTGGACAAACCCAAAAACGGAGCCTGTCGTTGTCAAAGTCGCAGGTGTAGCTCAGGTGCCTTCGTTTGCGTTCGGCTTGGGTTTTCTGTGTTTGATATGTGCCTTTTTTTCGTTTCAGCGTGCAAACGGTCAGCGCCTGATCTTGCTTGGCCTGACCGGGGCATTCGGTGCAGCTGCGATTGTCACATATTCGCTGAAAATCCCATCGACAGCGCCCGAGCCGGATGAGATCGCGACGCGCCAAATCGTAGAAGGGCTGGTGACCAACATCGCCACCACGATGCTTGAGGTGCGAGATGACAATGCCGTGGCAGCGATGGAGCCATATGTCGAAGCAATCAATCGCGACAAGGTTCAAGCAGAAATGCGTCGGGGTCTGTCAGTTACTTTGCCCTCTGGCGCTATGGCTCGCGTCGAAGCGATTTCAAACCTGAATGTCGAGCGCTTCGCGCCAGGCGAGGACAGAAATCAGCATCAGGTCCTCGCCAAGTGGACCGCCCGTGTGAGCGGAGGTCATTGGGGGCACTTACATAGGCAAGCGGTTTCCTATCGAGGCTTGCTAGACGTTTCGCGGCACGGCGATCATTGGATGCTTGATGACCTGACGATTATCCGCGCCAAAACGGAAGGGTAGTTCAATGGTGGTCGTAAGGTTGTTCTTTGCCACATACTTCTTGGCCGTGGTCTTTTTGACTGCTGACAGAGCAGAGGCGCATTTCAATCTAAACCAGAATGTCCGCATTCATCATGTGGCTGACTCAGAAGATGGGCTTGATGTCTATTTGCGCCTTCCGATGCCCTTTTTGGTTGCGGAACTCGTCGGTCCCGAAGGTCCGGACGGTTTGCCTGCACCGGCTCCGTACACATACAATCTGATAGAAGATGGCGTACTTATGCACTACTTAGATCAGGCCGCATTTCGCAAAGACCCAACCGGCCTGGCTCGTATTGCTGAAAACGGCTTTGTGCTATCTATCGACGGTCACCGACAAACACCGGAAATTGTCTCGATAAGACTGCACCCGTTGGGGCAAGAGCCCGGATTTGCAACGCTCAATGAGGCACGCGCGGCACTTCTGCCAAGAGATGTTTTTCCAACAACCGAGGAGATTTATGTTGGCGAGGTGATGGTTGACGTTCATCTGCGCTTTGGGACGGGAGAAGTTGAAGCATATAGTTTATCCTACACTTCTGATCCGGGACTTCCTGGGCAAGACAAAACAGCGAATCTGATACTCGATTATAACGGGCAAGATGTTCGGACATTTCGTGCGAGGGGCTTGATGCATACCCCGGTCGAAGTTTCCGGATCAGCGGCCGCCGCCGCTTCGACCTTTATTGCAGAGGGAATCCGGCACATTTTGGAAGGTCCAGATCATGTTCTTTTTGTGCTTTGCATGATCATCGGCGCCTTGAACTTGCACAGCCTTTTGGCCCGCGTCACCGGCTTTACCTTGGGCCACACGGTAACACTGATTTTGGGTTTTTTTGGCTTCGCGCCGAGCGGAGCGTGGTTCATACCTACTGTCGAACTGGCAATAGCACTTTCAATAATCTACTCAGCTGCAATGGCGGTTCGGCCGCCAGAGAAGGGACACGGCGACCTGAAGGCTTTTACCGTCACGTCCGGCATTGGGTTGCTGCACGGGTTTGGGTTCTCCTTCATGTTGCACCAAATTCTGCAAGTCGATGCACCGAACGTTTGGCACAGCTTGCTGGCCTTCAATGTTGGAGTTGAGGTTGGACAAGTTATGATCGTTTTTTTGGTCTGGCCATTGGTGTTGTTCCTGCGCAAACAACCAGGTCGTATTTGGATCGGCTCTCGCGCTGTCGTTGCCGTATGTGCAAGTCTGGTCGCAATGGTTTGGGTAGTGGAACGGGCAGAGTATTTTCTGTGATACCCGCTATTTGAATCCTGTACTGCTTTGCACAGTAAGCAGACCTTCACCTAGATTTGTTGAACGTCAACTTTGTCCGCAAAGTTGAATTTCAAGCAAGTTGTAGCGAACGACCACATTGGGCTTGGAGCAGCCATCCAAGCACTCCGCTCGAACGACTGCTTTGCCTTGCTTGCGAGGCCGTGCCGAGTCAGTCGATCAATTTCTGCAGTGCCCTGTCAGCGCGGATAAGTTCATTGATCGGCTTGTGCATTTCCTCGGTTTCTCTCGACCGTTCCCCATGCTCCCAAGACGGATGGCTTAGTCCCGCAGCATGCCCACCTTTAGCACCATGCATTCGGCAGACGCTCTAGCCCTGAACGGCGGGTGCGCGACATCGCTTGTCGATGGACTTTGCTGTGGCTGTGCATCTGGGCGCATTCCAGAGCCGCTTGGTAGGGTCCAGGAGGCTGTCGTTGGTTTGTGTCATTACCCTGCCCCCGTTTTGAACATTACCAACGATTGCCTGCCCACCTTCTCTGACCTCGACGCGTTCAACACGGACGGTTTGATCTGCCTTGGAGCGATACCTTTTCAGGGTTTCAACCTGGCTCGTGAAGGTCCGCGCAAGCTTATTGAGCGCTCGTTCTGCTGAATCTTGCTGCGGGAGAATTTTTTAAATGGTTCAAGCGGCGCGCCATCATCATCGTGGCCTGATGAATTGCACCCATTTGGATCGCAAGCATGGCTTCGATCTCGTCTTGCGGCCTGACCCCGGCGACAACGGACATCACAAAGTTCGATGCGGTTTCAGAAACCGAGCTGTCCTGTTGTCTTAGACCAGTCGATTTTCGGAGTTTCGACACCCGACTTCGACAGAATATCTTGAGCGCGTTGATGCTCGGGAAAACCGAGGGCAGTGTCGAACTGCTCACCTAAGTTTTGGCCAGAAAAAATTCTCTTGCGCCGCCCCATCAGGCGGTGCTCTCGTTCTGAATTGTTCCACCAGAAATCCAAACAGACCAACGAAGCATAATTTCCTGCCGCCTTTCCAACAAATCCGACCGTGCATAGGCCCGCTCCACATCGGACCCAACCTGATGGGCCAAAGCCGCTTCCGCCAATTCACGTGGTGCGTTTGCGGCCTCCGCCGCCCAGTCCCGAAACGAACTGCAGAAGCCATGCACGGTGACGCCATCCTGCCGCATCCGGCGCAGCAGCATCAGCATAGACATGTTCGACAACGGCTGATGCCGCTTTTGCCCCTCGAACACATAGTCAGAGGCCAGCGCGCGCAACGGCTTCAGAATGGCCAGCATGTCTTCGGTGAGAGGGAAGCGATGGACCTGCCCGCCTTTCATGCGCTCCGCAGGTATGGTCCATAGGCGCGCATCGAAATCGACCTCGGGCCATTTCATCTCCAGCACCTCTGAGGTTCGGCAGGTGGTCAAAATAGTGAACTGCAACGCCTTGGCGGCCATGGCCGAGTGGGTCTGCAACCCGGCATAGAACGCGGGCACCTCTTGCCACGGCATCGCGTCATCGTGCTGCACCTTGGCTTTGACGGAGGGCAGTACCTTGCCTTCGCGGATCGCAGTCACCGGGTTCTCGCCCGAGCGGAAGCCCTTGGACTTTGCCACGTCGAGCACTGTCTTGATCCGCTGCGACAATCGCTTTGCGGTTTCGTGTTTCTCGGTCCAGATTGGCGACAGGCACATCAGCACTTCGGGCTGATCGATGCTGTCCACGGGCATACGGCCGATCTTCAGGAACGCGTAGTCGCGCAAGGTGTTGAGCCACTGCTGCCCATGTTTGGCATTCTTCCATGTCGGCAGGCGGTCGATGTGGACCTGTCTGCTGAGCTCTTCGAAGGTCGGGATCTCGCGCTTTGCACTGAAACGCGGGTTCAACCCGGCTTTCGCCATCCGACGATATTCGAGCGCTCTTTCTCGGGCCTGGTTCAAAGTCACGACATCAGCGCCGCCCAAACCGAAGTCAGTTCGCAGCGGTGCGCCCTTTCGGTTCTTCTGTCCTTTGACCGTTACGCGTACGATCCAACGCCGCGCGCCCGAGGGATCGACAACAAGGTACAAGCCAGAACCGTCGCCATGCCGACCCGGACCGAAATTCTCTACCAGCTTCTTTGTAAGCTTCCCGCTGAGCGCAGCAATGAAAATACCACAAAATATACCGCTCAATTAAACAAATTAAGTGCAACTCAGTAAAACTCAAGGTGATACTGCAAAGTGGTAAGTGCTGATTATATTTTAGTTTACGGCACGTTGAGCGCGCCATGACAACTCATTCAAATAGGTTGATGGCGGAGACGAAGGGATTCGAACCCTCGAGACGGTTTCCCGCCTACTCCCTTAGCAGGGGAGCGCCTTCGACCACTCGGCCACGTCTCCGCCGACGGGTATATCCTTGCAAACGCTGGAAATACAAGGCCATTTGTCGAAGGTTTGACAGTTTTATTGAATTTTCCGGAAATCCTTGAAATTGCTTGGATTCACGTGGCGAATGGTGAATTACGACGCAGTTTACACACTGTTTTTCAATCTGCGCATCGCCAAGGCATTTCAAAACTCGAGCCCAAAGCAAAGGGCGCGTAACCTGAGTCTTGCGCAATCTGCCGATCACAACCTGTGTCAACTGAACCGCTTCAACTGGGCCATTCGGGTTCAGCCGCGTAGATGCCAAGTTGATGGCGGCGGCGGTGGAACCGCTCGACCCGTTCGACGATCTCGTCGCTGGAAACGGCGATCACAAAGGACAGCAGGGTTTCAAGCAATGCTATGGTTGAAACGGACGACGGGAAAAATTGGGGCGTATCTGCAGATACAACGAATCCGTGATGGGCGTTCAGGATGACAGGGCTGGCCGGGCTGTCCGATATCCCCACAACTGTCAGGCCCTGTTGCCGCGCCAGTTTGATCGCCTCGATCACTTCGGTGCGGTAAGGGTGACAGGTTATTGCGATCAACACATCCTGTTCGTCAGCCCATGCCAGATCATCGACCGGCGTGGATCCGGGGCGTGGAATGGCGAGGAACTGCTTCATTCCAGTGGAGGCCAGGTAGGTGAAATTGCGCGCGTTTGAGTTGTTTACGCCCACGCCCAAAGTGAAAATCTGCCGACAATTCCAGATGTCTTCTGCAGCCGATTTCAAGCGCTCAGCGTCAATACCGGCAAAGGTTTCTTCGATGTTCCGTATCGCTGCACCGATCATGTCGGCGTAAAGTGTACCCAGCTCTCCGGACTTACCGATGTCTTGCAGCCAACGGGCGCGGTCCGGGAACGAGATTTGACCCTTGCGGATCGCGTCGCGAAACGGTTCGCGGAAATCGTCATACCCGTCAAAGCCAACTTGCCGTGCCATGCGTACAAAGGTGTTGGGCTTAACCTTTGCAGCCTCGGCAATTTCACGCACGGTCGAAACCCCAACATCCGTTGGGTTTTCCAAAACATACCGTGCGGCTTTTTGCGCTTCGGGTGTGAGGGCGTCCCACTCGTCAGTCAGGCGGTTCAGGACAGCTTGGGATACGTTTGTGTCATTCATGGTTGACGATGGTACAAATGTGAAATTAGCGTGTCGAGCAGAAACGCGACTCGCGATAAGGAACGATCATGTCCGCGAACGAATTGCCATCACTCTCGGATGCGGTGATCGCTGACTATGACTAATTTGCCATGGACGTGAAGCGTATTGCGCACAGGTGCAACTGTGCTTGCGAAAAAACCACCGCGCCAGCCGACGAACAGCGCATTGCGCGCGCTGGCAGGACGTTTCTGATTGGGGGCATTGCACCGACACAAACGCCCCGCACTGACGCAACAGTGGAGACCGCTCAATGAGCTTGCCTGAAACAATGAAAGCTATGGTGACAATGGGCCACGGTGGCCTGGAACAGATGGTTCTACACGACAACTGGCCGCGTCCTGAACCAGTGATTGGGGAAGTGTTGATTAAGGTCGCGGCCTGTGGGCTGAACAATACCGACGTCAACACGCGCTCAGGCTGGTATTCAAAGACCGTGACCGACGCAACGACCGGCGGTGCGTTTGAAGAGGTTGGAGAAGACGACCCTACCTGGGGCGGCAATCCGATCACCTTCCCACGGATTCAGGGGGCTGACATTTGTGGGCACATCGTGGCTGTGGGTGAAGGTGTCGACCCCCGGCGCATAGGTGAGCGTGTCATTACCGATGGCTGGCTACGCGATCCAAACGATCCCGAAAATATGGATAAGACCGGCTATTATGGGTCAGAACGAGATGGCGGGTTTGCGGAATACGCGACGACGCTTGCGGTCAATGCCGTGCCGATCACGTCAGATCTGTCGGACGCTGAACTGGCCACCTTCTCATGTTCCTATTCCACGGCCGAAGGCATGCTGACCCGCGCCAACGTAACGGACCGGGACACGGTTCTTGTGCCCGGAGCATCGGGCGGCGTTGGCGGTGCCCTTGTCCAGTTGGCAAAACGGCGTGGCGCGCGTGTCATCGCGATGGCATCCGAGGCCAAACACGCAGATGTCGCCAGGCTTGGCCCGGATGTCATTTTACCGCGCGGGCCAAAGGATCTGCGTGATGTATTAGGTGAAGAAAAGATTACAGTGGTCGCGGATGTGGTTGGTGGGTCGTACTGGCCGAACCTTATCGACATTCTGGAACGCGGCGGTCGCTATACCTGTTCTGGCGCGATCGCCGGACCAATGGTCGAGTTTGATCTGCGCACTTTCTATCTGCGGGATCTGACCTTTACGGGCTCGACCGTGATTGACCCACAGGTGATGCGAAACCTTGTCGGCTACATTGAGGCTGGTGAAATCAAACCTGCTTTGGCCGCCACATATCCTTTGGAGGAATTGCGTGAAGCGCAGGCCGCGTTCATTGCCAAAGAGCACACCGGCAATATCGTGGTGATACCATGACGCTTGACGACGTTTTGGAGGCGGCGCGGCAGCTACATCAGGCACACCCTGAGCTGTCCGCCTTTGGCGCTTGGCCATCTGATCTGTCTGCCTCAGTGACAGAACCAGTTCACGTCCCAGCCGCAGATCTGGTGCAGGGTTTCGGTCTGCGGGGGAGTGAACTGACTCAACCGCTCATCGACGCCGTCAAGGCAACCACCCATCTGGCCCATTGGAAACAGACCTACACCGAGGAAGAGGTTGGGGCGGATTTTCTCAACCGATACGGCTATTATGAGCTGTTTGGTCCGATCGGCCATTTCCACTCGGCGCAATTGCGCGGCTACATCGGGTATTGGGGGGCTGGCCTGAACTATGACTGGCACAGCCATCAGGCAGAAGAGATCTATTTGACGCTGGCGGGTGGTGCCCTGTTCAAGGTCGAAGGAGATAAGACTTTTGTTGGCCCCAACCAGACACGGCTGCATTCCAGTTGGCAAAGCCATGCCATGATCACAACCGATCAACCGATCCTGACCTTTGTGTTGTGGCGTGGTGAAGGGATGGGCGACTTACCAAGAATGGATGCAAAATGAAAATCACTCGAATTCGGGTTTTTCAGACCGGGTTGCCTTACGTCGGTGGTGCCTATGTCTGGGGGGCAGGGAACGCTATCGAAACGGCCATTGCATCGGTTGTGGTCATCGATACTGACGCGGGCTTGCAAGGGTGTGGCGAGTTCTCTCCTTGCGGGGAAAACTACATGATCGCCCATTCCGAAGGCGTCCCGGCATTGGCGCGGCTTATTGCGCCGAAGCTGCTGGGTGAGGATCCCCGACAGGTGGCACGGATCGAACAGTTGATGGATCATCTTGTGCAAGGCCACGGCTATGCCAAAGCCCCATTCGATGCGGCGTGCTGGGATATTCTGGGTAAGGCGTGTGATCAGCCGGTCTGGATGCTGCTGGGCGGCAAGCTGACGGACGGTGCGCCGATGTACCGGGTCGCGCCGCAAAAGGCGGTGGATGAGACCGTGGCAGAAATGAATGTCTATCGCGATCAGGGATACCGCCAGTTTCAGGTCAAGGTCGGAGGCGACTGGGCCACCGATATTGATCGGATCCGCACTACGGTCCCTCTGTTGCAATCGGGTGAAAAGGCGATGGCCGATGCCAATCAAGGATGGCGCGTTGACAATGCGATCCGAGTGGCGCGGGCGACACGCGATCTGGATTTCATCCTCGAACAACCCTGTCGTACCTACGAGGAATGCCAACAGGTGCGCCGCGTGGCCGAACAACCGATGAAACTGGATGAATGTGTAACAGGCATCCACATGGCGCAGCGGATCGTTGCGGATCGTGGAGCCGAGATCTGCTGTCTGAAGATTTCGAACCTGGGTGGCATCAGCAAAGCGCGGCGCGTGCGGGACTATCTGGTCGACAACCGTATCCCGGTGGTCAGCGAAGATACCTGGGGCGGCGAGATCACAACGTCAGTGGTGGCACATTTCGCGGCCTCGACACCACCTGAATACCTGCAGAACACAACGGATCTGATGAACTACAACACCAGATCAACCGGCATCGGTGGACCAACGGCAAAGGATGGCAAGCTCTTTGCATCGGACACGCCCGGACTGGGCGTTGCCCCTGATTTTGAAAGCCTCGGCGCGCCTATAGCGGAGTACACACTATGAAGATCAAGTCCATTACCGTCTATCAGGTGGACCTGCCGTTAGAGCATCCCTATTGGCTGTCTGGCGGGCGGCTAAAGTTCGAAACACTCGATGCGACAATTGTGAAGATCGAAACCGACGCCGGGCTGGTAGGCTGGGGTGAGGGTACCCCATGGGGGCACACCTATGTTCCTGCCCACGGACCAGGCATTCGCGCTGGCATCCAGACGATGACACCTTTCATTCTTGGCCTTGATCCGCGCAAGGTTTTGGATGTGGAACGGGCGATGAATCTGGCCTTGCCCGGGCATCTTTACGCCAAAAGCCCGATCGACATGGCCTGTTGGGACATTGCCGGTCAGGCGGCGGGCTTGCCCATTGCTGATCTGATGGGGGGTGGGTCGCGCATGCCGCGCCCGATTGCTTCGTCTGTAGGGGCAAAGACTGTCGAAGAAACCCGAGAGGTGATGGAGCGCTATCGCAGCCGGGGTTACATCGCGCATTCGGTAAAGATCGGCGGCAACGTGGAACGCGATATTGCGCGTGTCCGCGATGTAGAGAGCATTCGGCGACCGGGCGAGATTGTCCTGTATGACGTGAACCGCGGTTGGACGCGGCAACAGGCCCTGCGGGTGATGAGCGCCTGCGAAGACCTGAACGTTATGTTCGAACAGCCGGGTGAGACGTTGGATGATATTGCTGCGATCTCGGGGTTGCATGCCTCGCCTGTCTCTGTGGATGAAAGCCTCGTGACCTTGCAGGATGCCGCCCGGATTGCCCGCGAGGGCATTGCCGAGATTTTCGGGATCAAACTGAACCGCGTTGGTGGTTTGACCAAGGCCGCACGGATGCGGGACATCGCATTGGCCCATGGTATCGACATGTTTGTAATGGCAACCGGCGGCACGGTTCTGGCCGATACCGAAGCACTGCATTTGGCGGCCACGATCCCGGATGACAATTGCCATGCGGTATGGGCTTGTCAGGACATGATCACCGTCGACATTGCGGGCGGGCGTGGGCCGCGCAATATTGACGGTCACCTGCACTTGCCTGAAACTCCGGGGCTGGGTGTGCACCCTGATGAAAACACGCTGGGAGATCCTGAAGCCGTGTACAAATAGGACTCGCACCAACGTTCTGAGATGACGGAGATCACGTGACATGTTGAAGATTAACACTCAATCCGAATGGATCGACCGTGCAAGGGCTGTATTGCCAGCAGGCGGGTTCGGCAATTTCGACCCGGGCATCGTCATCGCCCGGGGCGAAGGCAGTCGTGTCTGGGACGAAGACGGCAACGAATATGTCGACTACCTGATCGGGTCCGGCCCCATGCTGCTGGGGCATGGCCACCCCGAGGTGATGGAGGCCGTGCTGGAACAGCTTCCGCAAGGCATGACCTTCTTTGCCAATAACAGAAAGGGTATCGAACTGGCCGAAGCCATCATCGAGGCCGTTCCCTGCTGTGAACAGGTGCGGTTTGTTGCGTCAGGTGGCGAAGCTGACATGTATGCCATTCGGCTGGCACGGGCCTATACGGGTCGCAACAAGATCCTCAAGTTCGAGGGCGGGTACCACGGGATGAGCGCCGAAGCGCAGATGAGTCTGGCGCCCAGCCGTCGGGTCAATTTCCCTCAGGCCGTGCCCGACAGTGCCGGGATCCCGGACAGCGTTGCCGAACAGATGCTGATCGCGCCGTTCAATGATCTTGAGGCTGTCGCGGCCTTGTTGGATGAACATGACGATGTGGCGGCGATCATGGTCGAGCCGTTGCAGCGGATCATTCCGCCCTTGCCCGGGTACCTGCAAGGGCTGAGGGATTTGTGCGACAAACACGATGTGCTGCTGATCTTCGATGAGATCGTCACAGGGTTCCGTCTGGCATATGGTGGGGCGCAGGAACGTTATGGCGTGACCCCGGATATCTGCACGTTGGGCAAGATCACAGGTGGCGGCTTTCCTTTGGCCGCTTTGGGCGCGAGTGCCGAAATCATGAAGCATTTTGACAAATCGAAAGTCGGTGAAGACGGCTGGTTGATGCAATTGGGAACTTTGTCAGGCAATCCTATCGCTGCGGCTGCAGGTTTGAAGACAATGGAGATTCTGCGTCGAGACGGGGCGTATGACCGTCTGCGCAACATCGGCCGACAGCTGCAAGATATGCAGGCCGAGGCGCTGAACGAAGCGGGTATTCCGCATCGGATTTGCGGTGACGAGACGTTGTTCGACATCTATTTTACCAAGGCCGAATGCAGGGATTACCGCAGCGCCAGTCATGATGACCCTGCGCGCAACACATCATATAACGCGGCTTTGAGGTCGCATGGGATATTCAAAGCCCCGGGCAAGCTGTACCCGTCTCTGGCAGTGACAGAGGAAGATCTGGATCAGACCAGAGAGGCCGTGCGTCACGCGGTTGCTGCGATTTCCTGAGTGTTGTTTGTATGAAAAACGGGTCGCCGTTGGTTAAAACTGCGACCCGTCACCTTGGGAAGTCGGGGGCCAGCCTCGCCCCCTCGAATACTGATTAAATCACCGCAATCTGAAAACTTTTCGATACTTTCGAGACTGACCCGACTTCCTGGTTGGTATGTCACCTTAATGCCTGATTAAATCACCTTCTACAGTGACCCAGTTCACATTAGGCGAATTTATTTTGATTTTTTCCAATCGAATAAATCCGGGCCTGCTTGCGCAAGCAGTTCGGCGGCCATCGCGCGGGCCATTTCCGGACCGTCTTCTATTGGGGCTGTCATATCCCGGTTGGCGGTTTCAGTTCCATCTGGTCGCAGAACCTCGCCTCGCAACCTGAGAGTGCCGCCATCCAGCTCGGCCAGACCCGCGATCGGTGTTTCGCATGACCCGTCCAGCGCATCCAGCAACGTACGTTCGGCCGCCAGCCGTTGGCCGGTTTCCGCGTGATGTATCGCCTCAAGCATTTCTGCTGCGCGCATGTCGTCGCTGCGCCGTTCAATGCCGATGGTGCCTTGCGCGATGGCGGGCAGCATATCGTCAGGGGAAATGGCGCTGGCCGGGACATCATCCATACCCAAGCGGCGAATACCGGCCATCGCCAAAAAGGTGCAATCTGCCACGCCATCTTCCAGCTTTTTCAGCCGCGTCTGCACGTTTCCGCGAAACTCGACCACCTTCAGATCAGGGCGGCGACTCAGCAATTGTGCCCGACGGCGCAGCGAGGAAGTGCCGACAACGGCCCCCTCGGGCAGGTTGTGGATGGAACCCAGGCGCGGTGAGATAAATGCATCCCTTACGTCTTCACGTGGCAGGAATGTATCAAGCACCAAACCGTCGGGCTGTGCGACTGGCATGTCTTTGGTCGAATGCACGGCGATGTCGATTTCGGTGCGCAGCATCGCTTCTTCGATTTCTTTGGTGAACAGGCCCTTGTTGCCGATCTCTTTCAGCGGTCGATCAGCATCGATCATGGCGCGATTGTCGCCCGTGGTTTTGATCACAACGATCTCGAATGCGTCTTCGGGCAGGTCGAAGGCATCACTCAGGCGTTGGCGTGTTTCATGGGCCTGCGCCAGCGCAAGCGGAGAACCACGGGTGCCGATTCTGAGGGGCGATGCGGGTGTGGGCAAATTCACAGTCATGCTCACAGCTTTAGTCGCGTCACATTGCCCTGACAATGGGGGCTGCGCTTGACAAATTGCCGCCGAAGGACGACCCGTTGCGAAAACCGGATGACTGGGGGCAAAAATGGCCGAGACAAAGAAACTGCTGCGGGCTCTGGCGGGTGAGGTTCAGGACGTGCCGCCGATCTGGATGATGCGCCAGGCGGGTCGGTATTTGCCCGAATATCGCGCCACCCGCGCGCAGGCCGGTGATTTCCTGTCCTTGTGCTATAACCCTGAGCTGGCCGCCGAAGTCACATTGCAACCGATCCGGCGATATGGGTTTGATGCCGCGATCCTGTTTGCTGATATCCTGTTGGTACCGCAGGCGCTGGGCGTGGATCTGTGGTTTGTGACCGGTGAAGGCCCTCGCCTGTCGACGATCACGCAGCAATCCGAGTTTGACGTGTTGAAGCCGGTTGACGCGATTCATGAAACACTGTCACCGGTTTATGAAACGGTGCGCATTCTGTCACAGGAATTACCGTCGGAAACCACTTTGATCGGGTTTGCTGGCGCGCCGTGGACGGTGGCCACCTACATGATCGCGGGGCGCGGCACGCCAGATCAGGGTCCCGCGCACGCGTTGCGGGAAGGGAACACCGCGCTGTTTGAGGCTTTGTTGGATCGCATCACCGCCGCAACGATCGAGTACCTGTCCGCGCAAATCGAAGCCGGGGCCGAGGTGGTCAAGATCTTTGACAGTTGGGCGGGGTCATTGAAAGGCGAGGCGTTCCAGAAATACGCGGTCGAACCGTGCCGGGTGATTACTCAGGCCATTAAGAAACGCCATCCAGGCATTCCGGCCATTGGATTCCCGCGTGAGGCGGGCGATGGGTATATCGGGTTTGCCAAAGCAACCGGTGTGGACTGTGTTGCGCTGGACAATTCGGTGTCGCCGGAATGGGCGGCCGAGCATGTGCAGGTAGATGGCTGTGTACAGGGCAATCTGGCCTCGTCTCATATGGTGACGGGCGGGCAGGCGCTGGTGGACGAGACGCGACGCATTGTCGAGGCGTTCTCGAAAGGGCCACACATCTTCAACCTGGGGCATGGCATCACACCGGACGCGGATCCTGAGAACGTGCAGCTGATGATCGACACGGTGCGTGGGCGGTAAACCGGCGAAAGGGGACCAGCCCCCTTCTTGGCCTGCGGCCAATTCATCCCCCGAGGTATTTGTGGCCAGATGAAGAGCGGATCAGCGCGGAGCATTGAGCTCGGCGAGGATTTCCTTTGTGTGCTCACCGCGTTCCGGGCTAGGACTGGGGTGCCATTGGTGATTAGAAAATCGCGGCGCGGCGGCGGATTGCAGGGTTCCGTCGATGTCTTGCCAGCTGTTGCGGTGAGTGTTCATAGGGTGGTCCAGCGCCTCTTGCGGGCTGAGCACAGGGGCGACGCAGGCATCCGTGCCACGGAATAAGGCTTCCCAATGGCCGCGGGGTTGACTGGCGAAAATATCGGCAAGGCTTTGGGTCAGATCAGGCCAGAGTGTGCGATCATATTGGTTCTGGAATGCGGTATCTTGAGCGAGACCCAGGATCTGCAAGAACTGGGCGTAAAACTTGGGTTCAAGGCATTGGACGGTGATGAAGCCACCATCGGCGCAGGTGTAAGTTCGGCTCCAGTGTGGGCCGTCCAGCAGGCTTTCGCCGCGCGTGTCGGACAGATTGCCTGTTTGGCGCATGGTCATCAGAAGGTTCATCATATGGGCTGAACCGTCGTAGATTGCGGCATCGACAACTGTGCCTTCACCAGTTCGTTGCGCATGGATCAGACCGGCCAGAATACCTGCGACCAGATACATGGAACCACCGCCAATATCGCCCACCAGAGTTGCAGGTGTCTGCGGGGGTTGGCCGGGTTGAGAGGCATACCAAAGCGCCCCGGACAGGGCGATATAGTTGAGATCATGCCCGGCAGTATCAGACAGCGGGCTATCCTGACCCCAGCCGGTCATACGACCATAGACCAGTTTTGGGTTGCGGGTCAGGCAAGCGTCGGGGCCAAGGCCCAGCTTTTCCATCACACCGGGGCGGAAGCCTTCGATCAAGGCATCTGCGGTGCCGATCAGACACAGGGCGGTTTCCAGGTCATCAGGGTCTTTCAGGTCAAGCGCTATGGACCGCTTGCCGCGATCCAGAAGTGAGCGTTCTGGCATTCCGGGTGTGACGGCACCGCTTTTGCGATGAATGGTTATCACATCAGCGCCCAAATCGGCCAATTGCATGGCGGCAAACGGGCCGGGACCCAGCCCCTCAATTTCGACGACACGAATTCCTTTTAGCATCTGCACCCTCCGTTTCGGGCAGAGTTTGCGAGCCGGCTGCGGATTGCAAGGCGGATGTTTGATGGCGCAGATCGTCGCCTGTAAGGCAGATGTGTGTCAAACGATGTTGAATTGACCTGTTATACCCAGGTTTGGCGCGATAGGGTCCACGCCAGAACGGGGAACGGATATGACGACAATTTTGTCCATCAGAGATCTGCGCAAGTCTTACGCCGATGGGTTTGAGGCGCTGAAAGGTGTGTCTTTGGACATTGAAGAGGGTGAGATTCTTGCTCTGCTGGGACCAAACGGTGCCGGAAAGACAACCTTGATCTCGACCATCTGCGGGATCACCACCCCGAGTTCCGGCGAGGTCACGGTGGGAGGGCATGATATTCAGGCCGATTACCGCGCTGCGCGCAGGATGATCGGGCTTGTGCCGCAGGAAATTGCGCTGGAACCGTTTGAGAAGGTCTGGAACACGGTGCGCCTGTCGCGGGGGCTGTTCGGGCTTGGCAAAAACAACGCGCGGATCGAAGAGATTCTGCGGAAACTATCCCTCTGGGACAAGCGCGACAACGCGATCAAGGAGTTGTCTGGCGGTATGAAACGTCGTGTCCTTATTGCGAAGGCACTGGCCCATGAACCCCGCGTTCTGTTTCTGGATGAACCCACTGCCGGTGTGGATGTCGAACTGCGTAAAGACATGTGGGAAATCGTGGCCGAGCTAAAACAGGACGGGGTCACCATCATTCTGACCACCCACTACATCGAAGAGGCCGAAGCCATCGCAGATCGTGTCGGGGTCATCGACAAGGGTGAGCTGCTGTTGGTGCAGGACAAGGACGCGCTGATGGCGCAAATGGGCAAAAAGCAGATTGAGGTCATGCTGACAGAGCCAATCGCGCAGATTCCTGACAGTCTTGCGCTGCATAATTTGACGCTGAATGGCGCGGGGGATGTCTTGATTTACACCTATGACACCCACGCGGACCGCACGGGTATCACGACACTGCTGAATGACGTGTCACAAGCCGGGTTGATCCTGCGGGACGTGCAAACACGGCAATCGAGTCTGGAAGAGATATTCGTCAACCTTGTATCCGGAGAAATGGCATGAACTGGACTGCAATTGCTGCCATCTACCGGTTCGAAATGACCCGGTTCTTCCGCACCCTCGCGCAAAGTTTTTTCTCGCCGGTTCTGTCCACGTCGTTGTACTTCGTGGTCTTTGGCACGGCTATCGGCAGCCGCATTCAGGAAGTCGAAGGCGTCTCATATGGTGCGTTTATCGTGCCGGGGCTGATCATGCTGTCGGTGGTGATGCTGTCGATTTCGAACGCGTCTTTCGGGATATATTTCCCGAAGTTTCTGGGCACCATCTACGAGCTTCTGTCCGCGCCGGTCAATTTCATCGAGATCGTGATCGGATATGTAGGTGCCGCAGCCACCAAGGCGCTGTTTGTGGGTTTGGTGATATTGGCAACCGCTACCTTTTTTGTGGATATTCGGATTGAACATCCCTTTGCCATGGCTGCGTTCCTGATCCTGTCCTGTCTCAGTTTTTCTTTGCTGGGCTTCATCATTGGAATCTGGGCCAGCAATTTCGAACAGATGTCTCTGGTGCCTCAGCTTGTTGTGACGCCCCTGATATTTCTGGGGGGAACGTTTTATTCGATCTCGATGCTGCCACCGGTGTGGCAGACCATCACATTGTTCAATCCGGTCGTTTATCTGATTTCGGGGTTCCGTTGGTCTTTTTACGGGCTGGCCGATGTACCGATTGTCTTTAGTCTGCTGGCCATTCTGGCTTTTACAGGTGTTTGTCTGGCGGTCATTGGCTGGATCTTCAAAACCGGTTGGCGCATACGCAGCTGACTGTTCTTGGGCGTTGCATTTTTGCCCACCGAGTGTGGGAATTTGGTTCACGTCGCGTTTAAGGCCGGATGAGTCCCTTGTTTACGGGTTGGGGGCACTCTACATCGGCACCCATGAAACTCAGCCTGCCGTTTGTCAAAAAACACCCCTGCGTGGCCGTTGTCCGCCTGTCCGGCGCCATTGGAATGGCGGGGCGTGGGGCGTTGAACGATACAACCCTGGCCCCGGTTCTGGAAAAAGCGTTTCGCAAGGGAAAACCCGCCGCCGTGGCGATTGAGCTCAATTCCCCGGGCGGGTCCCCTGTGCAAAGTTCGCTGATCGGTGCCCGTATCCGGCGTTTGTCGGAAGAGCTGGATGTGCCCGTTATCGCCTTTGTCGAGGATGTTGCTGCCTCGGGCGGGTACTGGCTGGCCGCCGCCGCGGACGAGATCTGGGCAGATGACAGTTCGGTTCTGGGCTCGATCGGAGTGATCTCGGCCGGGTTTGGCGCGCATGTCTTTCTGGCCCGGCAAGGGTTCGAGCGGCGCGTGCACACGGCAGGCCAGTCGAAATCCATGCTGGATCCGTTTGCGCCGGAAAAGAAAGAGGATGTCGCCCGCCTGCAAGGTTTGTTGGGGGACATCCATGAAAACTTTATTGACCATGTCAAAGCGCGCCGCGGTGACAAGCTGGATAGCAGTGCTGATCTGTTCACAGGTGAGGTTTGGCTGGCGCGCCGCGCGCAGGAATTGGGCCTGATTGATGGCATCGCTCATCTCAAACCCAAGATGCAGGAACGCTTTGGAGACAAGGTCAAGTTCCGTCGTTATGGTGTTCGCAAACCGATCTGGACGCGCTTTGGGGCCAGCCTGGCACAGGATGCCATCGCCGGATTAGAGGAGCGTGCAGCCTATGCGCGTTTCGGTTTGTAACGTGATCATCAAGGCCGTCACCCTTTTCCTGATTGCCATGGGCGTATTGGCAATGTTCGGTAAGCTTCGCTTTCCCGGGCAAAAGAAATTGAGTTCGGCGAAATGTCCGCGCTGCGGTCGGTATCGTATCGGCAAAGGCCCCTGCGCCTGCGAAAAGGGAGGCCGGACTTGATTACCACATGGCTGTTGTCCGGTCTGGGCTTGTTGATTCTGTTGCTGGCAGGCGACGCCCTTGTGCGTGGTGCCGTAAACCTGAGCCTGCGCCTTGGCGTTCCGGCGCTGATTGTCAGCCTGACGATTGTAGCTTTTGGGACATCCGCGCCTGAGCTTTTGATTGCAATCAGCGCTTTGGAAGAGGACGCGCCTGGCATCGCGCTGGGCAACGTAGTCGGATCAAACACGGCGAATATCCTGCTGGTTCTAGGCTTGCCCGCGCTGTTGGCAACGTTACACACCAGTGAGTGCAACAGCCGCAGGAACTATGTCTTCATGCTGATGGCGACGGTTCTGTTCATTGGTTTGGCATTTTTGGGAACGTTTACTTTCTTTAGCGGCCTGATCCTGCTGGCGGCTTTGGGTCTTATTCTTATGAACGCCTTTCGAGAGGCAAAAGCCCATCGCAAAGCCTGCGGTGAGGCCTGTGTGGATGAAGAGCTTGAGGGGCTGGAAGAAGCAGATCCTGACATGCCGTATTGGAAGGTATCTGTTTTCTTGATCCTCGGGCTGATTGGTCTGCCGATGGGCGCGCATCTGTTGGTGGATAATGCAACGGTCATCGCACGTAACTATGGTGTCAGCGAAACGGTCATTGGTTTGACATTGATTGCAGTTGGAACGTCTTTGCCTGAATTGGCGACAACAGTTATGGCCGCGTTGCGCAGACAGGCCGACGTGGCGCTGGGTAACGTGATCGGTTCGAACATGTTCAACCTTTTGGCCATCATCGGGATCGCAACCTGGTTTGGTCGTATCCCGGTTGATCCCGAGTTCCTGCAATTCGACCTTTGGGTCATGCTGGGCGCATCGCTGCTGCTGATCCCGTTTGTGTTCTTCAAACAAGATATCTCGCGCATCTGGGGGTTGGTGTTGACTTTCCTTTATGTGCTTTATGTCACCGTATTGCTGGTGTGATCTGACAAAACGAGGTGAAGCATGACCCGAGCTTTAGTGACCGGTGCCGGTATTCGTCTGGGCCGGGCCATGGCGCTGTATCTGGCGGGTCATGGTTACGATGTGGCGGTGCATTACGCCACATCAGAACAACCGGCGCAGGAAACTGTAGAAAAGGTGCAGGCCCTTGGGCGGCACGCGGTGGCATTGCAGGCCGATCTGCTGGACGAAGTTCAGGTTCAGGCGTTGTTGCCCAAAGCGGCTGAGGCGCTGGGTGGACCGATCACTTGTCTGGTGAACAACGCCTCGATTTTTGAATACGACAATATCCATACTGCAACCCGCCAAAGCTGGGACCGCCATCTCGACAGCAATCTACGCGCGCCATTCGTACTGACGCAGGCTATGTCTGAACAGGGACTGGCCGCTGGCATGGACGAAAACAACGAGCCTCTGGCCGCGGGCTTGATCGTCAACATGGTCGATATGCGGGTCCGAAAGCTGACGCCCGAATTCATGTCCTACACCATCGCGAAAATGGGGTTATGGGCCCTGACCCGAACGGCTGCTCAGGCCCTGTCACCTGACATTCGGGTCAACGCGATTGGTCCGGGTCCGACGGTTCAGGGGCATCGTCAAAGCGAACAGCATTTTCAGGCACAGCGATCGAACACGGTGCTTGAGCGGGGCTCCAACCCGTCGGACATAACCGCAGCGCTGGGCTATTTTTTGGATGCACATGCAGTCACAGGGCAATTGCTCTGCGTTGATGGGGGACAGCATCTGGGATGGAAAACGCCTGACGTGCTGGGCGTAGAATAAGCAATTTTGCTGCAAGTTTTGCACCGCTCTCAATCCTGTTACCTGCGCGTTACAAAAATGTCTTTTTTTTCATACACTTGCTAAGTGATGGAAAAAATATCTTTTATTTACATATGCTTACAATATTGCCCATTTTTTGTGCAAATCAAGGAAGAGGCAATGAAACAAGGGGATTTCCGATCCAGCAGAAACTTATCTTCACACTTATCCACAGAAGTCGTGGATTTGTTTCCTCTTGATTTGAGAGGCCTGAGATTGCAGCCAGTCCAAGAGAATCATATCAAAAGCCCATGACGACCCACAGCGACTCCTCTCAGACCGGTTACGCCTGTATTCAGCGTTATGTGAAAACGCTGGACAGTTCGCCCGGTGTGTATCGGATGCTGGACGCAGACAGTCGTGTTCTTTACGTGGGCAAAGCGCGCAACCTGAAGGCGCGGGTGTCGAATTACACACGCCCGGGGCATTCCGGCCGGATCGAAAAGATGATCGCTTCGACCGCCTCGATGATGTTTCTGACTACTCGGACCGAGACCGAGGCGCTGCTGCTGGAGCAGAACCTGATCAAGCAGCTCAAGCCGAAGTACAACGTGCTTCTGCGCGACGATAAAAGTTTCCCCAATATTCTGGTCTCAAAAAGCCATGCCTTTCCGCAGATCAAAAAGCATCGCGGGGCGAAGAAAGAGAAAGGTGCCTATTTCGGCCCGTTCGCCAGTGCCGGTGCGGTGAATCGGACACTGAACCAATTGCAAAAGGCGTTCCTGCTGCGCAACTGCTCGGATTCCATGTTTGACAGTCGAACGCGGCCTTGTCTGCTCTATCAGATCAAACGCTGTTCAGGGCCATGTGTCAGTTTGATCTCGGAAGAGGCATACCGCGAAAGCGTCAAGGACGCTGAGCGTTTCCTGTCTGGCCGGTCCACCAAAGTGCAGGAGGATCTGGCCGAGCAGATGATGGCTGCGTCCGAGGCGATGGAGTTCGAACGCGCCGCCGGTCTACGGGATCGCATCCGGGCGCTGACGCAAGTACAGACGTCCCAAGGCATCAACCCGCGCGGCGTGGCCGAGGCAGATGTGATCGGCCTGTACATGGATAGCGGTCAGGCTTGTGTGCAGGTGTTCTTCATCCGTGCCAACCAGAACTGGGGCAACAAGGATTTCTATCCGCGGGTCGGCCCCGATGTTTCGCCCGCTGAGGTGATGGAGGCGTTCCTTGGCCAGTTCTACGACAACAAGGAACCGCCCCGGCAATTGATCCTGTCGGACGGCATTGAAAACGCCGATCTGATGCAGGAGGCCCTGACCGAGAAAGCAGGCCGCAAGGTGGAAATCCTGGTGCCGCAACGCGGTGAGAAGCAGGAACTGGTGGCAGGAGCCCTGCGAAATGCGCGCGAGTCATTGGCTCGTCGCATGTCAGAAAGCGCGACGCAGGCCAAACTTCTGCGCGGGGTAGCCGAAGCGTTTGATCTGGACGCGCCACCGGAACGGATCGAGGTTTACGACAACTCGCACATTCAGGGCACCAACGCCGTAGGCGGCATGATTGTTGCGGGGCCTGAGGGCTTCATGAAGAACGCCTATCGCAAGTTCAACATTCGAGGCGATGACCTCACACCTGGCGATGATTTCGGCATGATGAAAGAGGTGCTGAACCGTCGCTTCACCCGGTTGCAAAAGGAAGATCCGGATCGGGACAAAGGGCTCTGGCCAGACCTGCTGCTGATTGATGGCGGTGCAGGGCAGGTGAGCGCCGTGCACGAAATCATGCAGGCCCATGGGGTCGAAGACATTCCCATGGTTGGCGTTGCCAAAGGGGTCGACCGCGATCACGGCAAGGAAGAATTCCATAGGACCGGTCAGCGCCCCTTTGCCCTGAAGCGCAACGACCCGGTGCTGTATTTCATTCAACGTTTAAGGGACGAGGCGCATCGGTTCGCCATCGGTACCCATCGCGCGAAACGGGCAAAGGCCGTCGGGGCCACGCCGTTGGACGAAATTCCCGGTGTAGGGGCCGCGCGCAAACGTGCCTTGTTGACGCACTTCGGTAGCGCCAAGGCGGTCAGCAGGGCCAATCTTGCCGATCTGAAAGCGGTCGAGGGGATCTCGGCCGGGCTGGCGCAGAAGGTTTACGATTTCTTCCACGACAAGGGCTAGGCGCGTCGTCCACGCCACAGGATGTACAGCCCCGAAGCCACAATGAGCGCGCTGCCGATCCACATGGTCGGATCGAGGCTTTCACCGAACATGACCACGCCCAACCCGATGCCGAACAGCAGGCGGGTATAGCGGAACGGGGTCACAGCGGACACTTCGCCCGTGCGCATGGCCTTCATCAGTGACGAATAAGCCAGAACGCCCATCAGCACCGCGCCGGTTAGATGCAGGCTGGTATGTAGATCAAGCGAAACCATCGGGACGCCTTCCCAAAACCGATAGGCGAGCCCAGCAACGATGATGCTGAGAAATCCGTAGAACCCCAAGACCTCGGTTCCCAATGTGGCAGGTGCTGCGCGGCTGGCCAGATCGCGCCCGGCAAATCCCAGCATCCCCAGCACGGCCAGTATCGACAGCAGCGAGAAGCTGTCGCCGGTGGGTTGCAGGATCACGACAACCCCGATCATACCGACGAAAATGGCGCTCCACCGCCGCCAGCCGACGGATTCCCCGAAGAACATCGCAGCACCGGCAACCACGACCAGTGGCGTGGCTTGCAGGATCACCGTGGCCGAAGACAAAGGGGTCAACGCGATCGCCAGAACATAGAACAACCGACCAAAGACCTCGAACAGCACCCGAACTTTCATCGGGCGGGACAAGACATCGGGATGCAGCAAGTTTTGCCCCCGGGCCAATGCCACCGCCGCAAAGATCACCGAGCCGCCCGCGCCAAACAGCACCAGCACCTGCCAGATCGGAAGTACGGCCGAGGCTGCTTTCAGCAAAGCGTCCTCAAGCGCGAAGCCCGCCATCGCGGCGATCATCCAAAGGCTGCCGATCATGTTCGACCGGGCGTCGGTTTGAATATGCGCTGTCATCTGTTTCTTTCTGATTGGACTTGCGCGGCAATCTGACCGCAAAGCAGGAAAAGGCCAAGAGGTACAACTCTGAGACGTCAGGCCTGCGGCGCTTTGACCAAGCGTTTCGGTGTGGCGCAGTTTTTTGCCTGTTTGGCTTTTCTGTCCTGCGGCGTCGATATAGGGTCCAAGCCATGAAGTGGAACTTGCCCAATATTCTGACCGTCCTGCGCCTGTTGGCGGCACCCGGTCTGGCCGTCATGTTTTTGTACTTTACCCGGCCATACGCGGACTGGTTCGCTTTGATCCTGTTCCTGTCGGCAGCGATCACGGATTGGTTCGATGGGTATCTGGCCCGCGCCTGGAAGCAGGAAACCAAAATCGGTGCGATGCTGGACCCGATTGCAGATAAGGCGATGGTTGTGATCGCACTTATGATCCTTGTCGGCTACTCGACCGAACACTGGACCCCGTGGCTGGTGCTGCCTGCCACAGTGATCCTATTCCGCGAGGTTTTTGTCTCGGGCCTGCGTGAATATCTGGGTGATGTGGCTGGGACGCTAAAAGTTACGAAACTGGCCAAGTGGAAGACCACTGCGCAGATGATCGCCATCGCGGTTCTGTTTTCGCAAGGTATCTTTGAACACTATGCCGTTATGGCGAGCTTCGGAATGGATGCTGATCTGGTCGAGCAGATCATTGCGGGTCAGGTTGAAGATGTAAACCACCTGCGCTGGAATATCGAAGGCATGTACTGGGCTGGCCAAATCGGGCTGTGGTTGCTGTGGATTGCCGCAACGCTGACATTGATCACCGGTTATGACTACTTACGTAAAGCCATGCCGCATCTGAAGGAGAGCTAAGCGATGGATGTGCTGTACTTTGCATGGGTGCGCGAACGCATCGGTTTGCCAAAGGAAAAAGTCGAAACCAGTGCTGCCACGGTCAGCGATCTGGTGGCCGAGTTAAGCGCAAGGGAAGAACGTTACGCAGCGGCTTTTGCCGATTTGTCAGCCCTGCGCGTGGCATTGGATCAAGAGCTTTCAGATTTTGACGCCTCGCTGACCGGTGTGCGTGAGGTTGCGTTTTTTCCGCCGATGACAGGTGGTTAAGTGATGAGGATCGCTGTTCAGGAAGAAGCTTTCGATCTGGGCGCTGAGGCCAACGCCTTTGCCGCCGGGGATGATGCCAACGGTGCCATCGTTACCTTCACCGGCGTCGTACGCGATCTTGCAAGCGGTGATCTGGATGTCATGGAGATCGAACATTATCCGGGCATGACCGAACGTGCCCTGACCAAGATTGCCCAGGAAGCCAAGGATCGGTGGTCACTGGGCGATGTGTTGGTGATCCACCGCCACGGTCGCCTGGCCCCGGGCGACCGGATCATGATGGTGGCGACCGCAGCGCCGCATCGCAAAGATGCATTCGAGGCGGCTGAATACTTGATGGATTACCTGAAATCCCGCGCCCCGTTCTGGAAGAAAGAAATCACTGGGGTCGGTGCGGAATGGGTTGCCGCCAAGGACGAAGACGAAGACGCACTAACCCGGTGGTGAGATGGGCCCGCCACCGCAACAATGCGGTGGTCGTTTTTGACCCTGATCAGGTTCAATTTTCCTCTAGACGTCAGCAACAGAGCTCACGCTTAATCCGATCAACCGGATCAAGAGGACAACCCCATGCAAAACGATTTGAGAAACAAGGGTCTTGCGACGCGCGCTATTCATGCGGGCGAAGAACCGGACCCGACCAATGGTGCATCTGCACCGGCTTTGCATATGTCCTCGACTTTTGTCACCGGTCAGGTTGCCGGGTTCTCGGCCCATGATCTCGAGGAAGAGGCCCCTTACCTTTATGGGCGCTGGGCCAACCCCAACGTGCGAACGCTTGAAACCAAGATCAGCGCCTTGGAAGGCACCGAGGATTGTATTTGTCTGGCGTCAGGCATGGCGGCTGCAACTGCGATTTTCCTGACGTTCCTGTCTGCCGGAGATCACGTGATCGTCTCTGACGTGTCTTATGCGGGCGTGGCCGAGCTGGCGCGGGACACGTTGCCGCGCTTGGGGATCGAAGTCAGCACGGTCAACATGTCTGATCTGGCGGCGGTGTCAGCGGCGATCAGGCCGAACACACGGCTGATACATACGGAAACACCGGTAAACCCAATCGGGCGACTGACCGATCTGGCTGCGGTCTCAGCCATTGCGCAAAATGCCGGGGCGTTATTGTCTTGCGATGCCACCTTTGCCTCTCCGCTGGGTCAACCCAGCAAAGATTTGGGCGTCAATCTGATCATGCACTCCGTGACCAAGTTCATAGGCGGACATGGTGATGCCATTGGCGGAGCGGTAGCGGGCCGCAAAGAGTTGATTGAGAAGATTCGCAATGAATCAGCCATTCATCACGGCAGCATCATGTCACCGTTCAACGCGTGGATGATCGCCAGGGGTATGGCTACTTTGCCGCTTCGGATGAAGGCGCATCAGGCGGGGGCCATGGCGGTGGCTGAATGGCTTGAAACACGCGGGACCGTCACCAAAGTCGTGTATCCGGGTCTGAAATCACACCCACAATACGAACTGGCACAGCGGCAGATGCGGAATTCATCCGGCATGATCACCTTTCAGGTGAGCGACAACGCCACCGGAGAAGCACTGGCCCAGCAGATGATCGACAAATTGAAGATCGTCCATTACGCCGTGTCACTTGGCCATCATCGCAGCCTGATTTTCTGGATGGGAACGGAGGCTTTGATGCAGACCTCTTTCCGTCTGGAAGGGGCGCAACTGGAAAGCTACCGGGATTACGCCGGGGACGGCGTGTTCCGGCTGTCGGTTGGTCTTGAAGATCCCGAAGACCTGATCGCGGATCTCGCGCAGATTTTGTAACCCGATCATGTCGCGGGCGCGTCAGTCGGCGTTGTTGATCCGCCCGCGTAATTCTTCGGCCTCTTGTCGCGCGGCGCGCAGACCGTCCATGGCGGCGGCCAGCTCAGCCTCGGTCTGGGTCAGCTGATTGGTCAGCTCGGCTTCGCGCTGTTGCAGATAAGTGATGGCCTGATCACGGGTTTCTTCGGCCTCGTGCAGCTCCTGACTCATCCGGTCCAGATCGGCCACGTCGCTTTGGCGTACGCGGGACAGGCGGTGAGCCAGCCAGTTGGCAAACCAGCCCATGCAGAATGCGGCAAACAGAATGATGGCCGTGGCGATGATGAATTCTATTCTGTTCAACTTACTGGTCCTTTGCATCCGCATCTGATGCGGTCGTGTCGGTCTGGTCTGCTTCTGACGTGTCAGTCTCAGTCTCAAGCGCTTCGAGACCTGTTTCATTGGCCTCAACAGGCTCGGGGCGGATCAGGCGGAATTCAATACGACGGTTTTCTTCCCGACCTTCTTCAGTGTCGTTGTCCGCAATGGGTTGCGTTTCGCCATATCCGACGGCCGTGTAGCTGCTGGTGGGAATGCGACGCCCGCGCAACTCGTTCAGGATCGACTGCGCGCGTGCTTGACTGAGCTGCTGGTTCATCTCTTCGCGCCCCTGACTGTCTGTGTGACCCTGAATCTCCAGTCGAATGGGGCCGCAGTCCCGCAGGATGTCTGCGATCTGGTTCACGGTATCGCGCGAATCCGATGCAATCGTGGCCGATCCGGGTTCGAAGGCGATTTTGCTGGAAGCCTGGACTTCAGCGATCTGTTGTTCACAGACTTCCGGATCGGGCAGGGCGTCTTCGGGTTCCGGCGGAGGCTGATAGGTAATCATCAGAGTGAATTCCTGACCTTCGCCCAGTTTGTCCGACAGCTGACCAGCAATGCGGGCTTTCGCGTCTTCTTCGTGGCTGAGGCCCATCAACTCCACGGTATCAGGCGTCACGGTCAGGGCCCCGTTGTGCAGCTGCGCCAATGCTTCCAGCCCGGCCAGAACTCGGACAGGCCAGTCTGAGGGCAGATCGGTCACGATGCGGGTGGCCGTGTAAACTTGATCAGAGCCAAATGCGGCCCGGGCATAGCTGTCGACCATGTCACGCAGGGTTTCATCGCCCAGACGACCGCGCAGCTGCACCAGACCTTCGGGGCTGCGGGTGGCCGAAAACTCAACCGGGCCGGTCGCATCCGTGTCTTCGGGCTCTGGCAACACGGCGTGCAGCGCAAAGACGGGGGGCAGGGCGGTTTCAAGCTCACCCACCACCCGGTCAAAGAGGGCAGGGTCCGTTCCTTGGGCTGCGACCAGTGTAATGTCGGCATCTGACAGTGTGACAGTGCCATTGCCGATTTTTGACAGGGCCTGAATGCTCAGTTCAGCGGCTTCGGGCCAACGCGGTGAGGGTTCCCCCAGACCGATGGTGCAAGAATAAGTGCCTTGCAAGCCGGCCTCGCGTGCGGCGGCTACGATGCGGTCGCGCGCCTTTTCATCCTGCGCGGAACAGGCGTCAAACTGCCCGCCCTCATCATTGATCAGGTAGCGCAGCGTAAAGGGTGTGATGACGGGGCGGGGGGCCGAGATTGCCAGGCCGATGCGCAAGCTGGGCGGCGCGGTGCGCGTCAGATCCTGTTCAAGCCGCTGTTTTTCTTCTTGGCTATCAGCAATTGCGGTGATCTTGACCAAGCCAGAGCTGGCGGAAACTTTTGCACGAGGCAAGCGTGCCAATGCTTCGATGGCGTAAGATATTGCGGCGTCCCAGCCGTCGGGCTTGGGGTAATCTGCCGTTTCCATCAAGTCCGATACTGCAACGCTCCGATCCAGGTTGCGCAGCCGGTCAATCAGCTCTTCCCTGTCCTCGCTGGCGGGGATCAGACCGATGATCGAGATGCCGCTGTCATTGCGCAGAATCTCTGCTGAAAAGCGGGGTGGGGCCAGCGCCGAGGTGGCCTCGACCTCCATTTCGTCGATCACACGGGATGTTTCGACCTCGGTTCCAGCAGCGGTCAGCGCGTTGAATCGGGTGGCTTCATCCGGCGCGGTGCCTGTCAGAACCACACGAAGCCCGTCGGATTCGACCTCGGCCCAGTCATGTCCTTTAAGGTCCAATGATCGACGCACAGCGAATTCGGATGTCTCTTCGATCTTCGTAACAGCGTAGCTGGCGGCCACGAGGGACAATCCGGCCGAAACCAGAAAAATCAGCAAAACAGCGATAAAATACGGCAGACGCATGCTTGGGTTCGACACTCCTCAGGCGATTGGGCCGATCTTTACAGTCCCCATTCGGCAGGTGCAATCAGAGCAGCAAAGCGACGCAAAGGAAGATCAGCGGAATCAAGCCGGTGTCGCGGTTGACCCGGAACAATTGCAGCAGCTTGGCATTGTCTTCCAGATTCAGACCGCGCAACTGCCACGCCATGTGCCAACCCATGGCCCAAGGTCCGCTAAGTGCAACAACAAGCGCCAGAATCGAAGCATCCGGCACGCCCGCATCGATGATGGCCAGTCCCATCAGCGATACCGTTGCCACCAAAAAGTACTTAAGCCACTTCGCTGTATCTTTGCCGAACAAGCGCGCCGTGGACTTGATGCCCACCAACTCGTCATCTTCGGCGTCCTGATGGGCGTAGATCGTATCGTAGAACAGGGTCCATGCGATGCCCGCCAGGTAAAGCGTGATGGCAGGCCAGCCTACAGAGCCGCTATGCGCGGCCCAAGCCAATAGCGCGCCCCAGTTGAAGGCCAGTCCAAGGAACACCTGCGGCCACCACGTGAACCGTTTCGCGTAAGGGTAGATTGTCACCGGCAGCAGGGACAAAACGCCCATGGCAATCGCGGCCTGATTGAAGCTGAGCAGGATGCCAAGCGCCAGCAGGCATTGCAGGATCATCCACACCGCAGCCTGCCGGACGCTGACCTGTCCCGAAGGAATCGGGCGTGAACGTGTGCGTTCAACCTGCCCGTCGAAGTCCCGATCCGTGATGTCGTTCCAGGTGCATCCGGCCCCTCGCATCAGAAACGCGCCCAGCGCGCAGCCAATGGCAATCCACAGATCTTCCCAACGGGGCTGGCCATCATGCAGAATGGCCAACGCTAATCCCCACCAGCATGGAATCAGCAACAGCCACGTTCCAATGGGCCGGTCCGCGCGGCTGAGGCGCAGATAAGGGCGGGCAAAAGCCGGTGCATAAGTGTCGACCCAATTGCCGGTTACGGCATCGGCGACTTGACCGTCTGGTGTTGGGGCATTGCCTTGCATATGTAAGGTCTCATGAGTGCGAAGATCAGACTGTATGTAGAGCAGCCCTTGGGTCAGGGGCAATCGGTTCCTTTGACGCGCGACCAGGCGCATTATCTGTTTGGCGTGATGCGCCTGTCGGTTGGCGGGTTTGTGGCCCTGTTCAACAGCCGGGATGGCGAATGGTTGGCCAAAGTGACAGAAGCGGGCAAGCGGGGTGGAGTATTGACCTGCCTTGAACAGACCAAACCTTTGCAATTACCGCCCGATCTGTGGTTCCTGTTTGCGCCGATCAAAAAGGCTCGCACCGATTTCATCGTCGAAAAAGCGGCAGAAATGGGCGCGGCCCGCATCCTGCCTGTGCAGACCGAATTCACCAATTCCGAACGCATCCGTCAGGACCGCTTGCAGGCCCATGCGGTCGAGGCTGCAGAACAGTGTGGTGGCACATTCGTGCCCGAAGTCACCGACCTGCAGCGGGTGGATCGTGTACTGGATACATGGCCCGAAGACCGTCAGTTGATGTTCTGCAACGAGGCCGAGGTCGGCTCGGCCCTGCGATTGGCCGCTAATGAAAAAGGACGGCCTTGGGCGATTCTGATCGGCCCGGAAGGTGGCTTTTCCGACAAAGAACGCGCGCGACTGACGGCATTACCGTATGCGCATGTGGTCAGTCTGGGCCCGCGTATCCTGCGGGCGGATACGGCAGCCGTTGCAGCGCTAACCATGTGGCAACAGGCGCTGGGGGATTGGTCGTGACACCACCGCCCCGGCTGCACGTTTTGACGGCTTTGGGTTCAGATCAAGCAGTTGTTTTGCGTCGCGGTCCGACCGACCAAGTTGCCGTTTTGATGTGGGACCGCGGTAAAGGCACTGTCAGGCTTGGGCAATGGCTTGGCGCACGCATTCATGAACACAGGTGCGATCTGTCCCCATCAGGCCAACATCTTGTCTACTTTGCGTGCAAAGGTGGTCGCTGCTGGACGGCCGTTTCCAAAGCACCCTGGCTTACGGCGATCGCGTATTGGCCCCAATCCGACAGCTGGTTCGGCGGAGGCGCGTTCACTGAGGACGGCAGGCTTTGGCTGAACGGCGCAACGCCCCCTGAAGACCTGCCCGATGACCTGAGAGCAGCAAAGACCGACAGCTTCCCGCATTCGACTGACGGGTTTCACATGGGTGATCTAGTAGTATCTCGCTTGCAGCAAAGGGGTTGGATCCACACGCGCGGCGAAAAGTATGAAACGGAACTGAGGCTGGACCTGTCGGAAGGTTGGGTTCTGAGGCAAACGTTCACGGTAGGAAAAAAGAACCGCGCTCTTATTTCCAGTCAGTATGCTTTGTTGTCACCTCACGACGGGCCGGCAATATGTTGCTCAGGATGGGAATGGGCGGACCGTTTTGGCGACTTGTTGCAATGGGCGGAAAACGGAAAGTTGTGGCAGACGCAGTTGGTCGATTCGGGTGGGATTGAAAATCGTCAACTGGTGCACGATTTCACGTCCATGCAGTTTGAGGCAATACAGGCACCGTATTCGGGCGTTTCTGTTGGAGAGTACAGATGAGTTTCATCCGACCCGAGGCAAAACTGGCGCTGTGGCGCTGGCGCGAAGTGGTGGTTGCGGTTTTTGTCCTGATCCTCGGCCTCAGCTGGGTCAGCGGGCCGGGTGGGTTGTTGGCATGGTTGGGCTGGTTCCTGATCTTGGTGTCTGTGGCATTGGCGGTCATTGGCATACAGCGCGCCCGGTTCAGAACCGGCGCAGGCGGGCAGGGTGTGGTGACCGTGGACGAAGGTCAGATCACCTATCTGGGTCCTTTGGATGGCGGCATCGTGGCGACGCGCGAAATTGAACGGCTTGCGCTCGACCCGACCTCAAGCCCGGCGCATTGGGTTTTGGATCAGTCGGGACAGCCGGCGCTTCACATTCCTGTGAATGCAGAAGGGGCAGAGGCTTTGTTTGATGTGTTCTCTAGCCTGCCAGGGCTGAAAACCGAACAGATGCTGTCGGAACTCAACGGTACATCAAGACATCCCGTCGTCATCTGGGAACGTACCCCATCGCGCCCGGCACATTTGCGGTTGCATTGACACTGGCGTCATTTACGACCACGACTGACCTTCAAGACAGACACATCAGGATCGGAGCACGGTTCATGTCCATCCCTCAGTCCGGCGGCGGTCCGATCGAACGCCATGAGCAACTGGCCGAATATCTGGAATCAGGCTGCAAGCCCAAAGAAGACTGGCGCATCGGCACCGAGCACGAAAAGTTCGGCTATTGCAAAGACACGCTGAAGCCGCTGCCGTTTGAAGGCAAACGCTCGATTGTGGCCGTGCTGGAAGGTCTGCGGGATCGCCATGGCTGGGGCGAAGTGCGCGAAGGCGACAAGTTGATCGGTCTTGAAAAAGACGGTGCAAATGTCAGCCTGGAACCCGGTGGCGCGCTGGAGCTTTCCGGTGCCCCGCTTGAGACGATCCACGAGACCTGCGATGAGGTAAACACCCACCTGCGTGAGGTGAAGGACATCGCGGACGAGATCGGCGTTGGTTTCATCGGTCTGGGCGCGGCCCCGATATGGACCCACGAGGAAATGCCCTTGATGCCCAAGGGGCGTTATCGGCTGATGAACGACTATATGGAAAAGGTCGGCACCATGGGCCGCGCCATGATGCGGCGCACTTGCACGGTTCAGGTCAATATCGACTTCGGGTCCGAGGCCGACATGGTGCAGAAACTGCGCGTTGCACTTGCGCTGCAACCGGTGGCGACCGCCTTGTTTGCCAATTCGCCCTTTTTTGAAGGCAAGCCCAACGGTCAGAAAAGCTGGCGCAGCCATATCTGGCGGCATCTGGATGATGCACGCACTGGGATGCTGCCCTTTGTGTTCGAAGACGGCTTTGGGTTCGAACGTTACGTGCAATATGCGCTCGATGTGCCGATGTATTTTGTCTATCGCGACGGCCAGTATATCAACGCGCTGGGCATGTCGTTCCGCGACTTCCTCAAAGGGGAATTGCCTGCATTGCCGGGTGAGACACCGACCCTCAGCGATTGGGCCGATCATCTGACCACGGCTTTCCCCGAAGCACGGATCAAGAAATACATGGAGATGCGCGGGGCAGATGGTGGCCCGTGGCGCCGCCTGTGTGCGCTGCCCGCCTTCTGGGTTGGTTTGACTTACGATCAGAGCGCGCTGGATGCGGCGTGGGATCTGGTCAAGGGCTGGGACGCGGAAACACGCGAAGGGCTTCGCGTGCAAGCTGCGGTCAATGGCCTTCAGGCGCAGGTCGGTGACATCAACATGCACGACTTGGCGCGTGAGGTTGTTGCGATCTCTGAGGCCGGGTTGAAGGCCCGCGCACGCCCCGGTGCAGGGGGGCTGGTCCCGGATGAGACACATTTCCTGAATGCGCTCAAGGAAAGCATCGACACTGGTAAGGTTCCGGCAGATGAGTTGCTGGATCACTACAATGGCGACTGGAATGGCGACCTGACCCGGATTTTCCCGGAATACAGCTATTGATCCGCACCGTCCCGCTTGCATTCGCGGGGCGGGGCCGATAGCAGGTTCTCGACCAAATTCAGAGGGCCGTCATGGACGATCTTAAGGCAAAATATCTGGGCCAAATCGCCGAAGCAGGCGACGAAAACGCGCTTGAGGCGATCCGCGTCGCTGCCGTGGGCAAAAAAGGCGAGGTCGCGTTGAAGATGCGCGAGTTGGGCAAGATGACGCCCGAGGAACGTCAGGTTGCAGGCCCCGCGCTGAACGCCCTGAAGGATGAGATCAACTCGGCTCTGTCCGCCAAGAAAGTGGCTCTGGCCGATGCCGCGCTGGATGAACGTCTGCGCACCGAATGGCTGGACGTTACTCTGCCAACCCGCGCTCGCCGTCAGGGCTCGATCCACCCGATCAGCCAGGCGACCGAGGAACTGACCGCGATCTTTGCCGAACTGGGCTTCTCGGTGGCCGAAGGGCCGCGGATTGAGACCGACTGGTACAACTTTGACGCCCTGAATATCCCCGGCCACCACCCCGCGAGGGCCGAAATGGATACGTTCTACATGCACCGTGCCGAGGGCGACAATCGCCCGCCGCATGTGCTGCGGACGCATACCTCGCCGGTGCAGATCCGGTCGATGGAGAAACAGGGCGCGCCGATCCGCGTGATCTGTCCGGGCGGCGTCTACCGCGCCGACTATGACCAGACTCACACGCCGATGTTCCATCAGGTCGAGGGGCTGGCCATCGACAAAGACATCTCGATGGCGAACCTGAAATGGGTTCTGGAAGAGTTCGTGAAGGCGTTTTTCGAAGTCGACGACGTTGAACTGCGCTTCCGCGCCTCGCACTTCCCCTTCACCGAACCGTCGGCCGAGGTCGATATCCGCTGTTCCTGGGACAACGGTCAGCTGAAAATCGGTGAGGGCGACGACTGGATGGAGATTCTGGGCTCCGGCATGGTCCACCCCAAGGTGATCGCCGCCGGTGGGATTGATCCTGAGGTCTATCAAGGCTTTGCGTTTGGCATTGGGATCGACCGTCTGGCGATGCTGAAATACGGCATTCCCGACCTGCGGGCGTTCTTTGATTCTGACCTGCGCTGGTTGCGCCACTATGGGTTTGCGGCGTTGGATATGCCGAATCTGCATGGTGGTTTGTCTCGGTGAGCGAAATAGAGGTGATCACGGCGTGCGAAAATGTGTGCCGTGACTTCAGTTGGCTCGGATCGTTTTCTGATTGGGGCCCAGCTATGCTGGCCTCTGCTACAGCGCTGGTAATAGCGTTCAAAGCTTACCCTCAACAGAAGAACGAAGACCGGAAACTGCAAATCGCATTGGAGCAGCGTAAGGCGTATGAAGAATTGGTGATGCTGTTTACCGAATCTCGTCTAACGTTTTCTGACATTGATTACAAAGGCTACCAATCTCTGCTAGATAGCATTTCGAAAGTCCGCTCGGCTCAAAGAGCATTACTTATCAAAGCCAAAGCTGTAATGATTTTGGTTCATATTGAAATCGCGCCATTTTTACGTGACTGTCATGAGTCAATTGCTGATGTTCTTAAAAAACTTAGTGAAGAGCTTACTCGCATCACCGAAGAGCAAGATATTGACGCAGAATTTAACGGTGACTTTATACGTCAACGCTGCCAGCCAGTGGTAAAAAAAGCGATCGAAAATCTTGATTTAGCTATAAACGCGCTCGTGAATGAGATTAGGCTGAGAACTTATGATCTACCATCGCTTTAGGTCGTTCGATGCTGTGATTTTTTGAGCTGCGCGGCTTGTTACAGGTTCCCACGGGGTTGTGAGGTGACTTGGCGCTCTGGCTGGCTAGGGTCAGGCGCATGATCTATCGACTGCTTTGCCTTCTGCTGCTGACCGCCTCCCCCGCCTTCGCCATGGGGCCTTGGAATACCGACTGCCACGGCGACACGGCCTGTGAGGTCGGCGACCGCTCGTACCATGTGCTGGAACCCGAGGGCTGGGATGGCGAAACGCCTTTGCCCGTATTGCTGCATTTCCACGGCTGGGCGCGGCAGGGGACCGTGGTCGTCAACCACGAACGCATCGCCGGGGCGACCAAGCTGCGGGGCGTGTTACTAGTGGCCCCAAACGGGTTGGGCAAAAGCTGGGATTTCTGGACCTCGGACACCGGCGACGTGCCCTTTGCCGACAGGGTGCTGGAGGATGTGGCCAAGCGCTATCCGATTGATCCCGAACGCATCTATGTCTCAGGCTATTCCTTCGGCGGTGCGATGGCGTGGCGTTATGTGTGCCAGTCGGGCAATGACGTTGCCGCCTTACTGGCCGTTGCGGGCAGCATTCGCCAGACCGAAAACTGTCCCGAAGGCCCGGGCGAGGCGCGCCATGTCCACGGCCTCAGCGATACGGTGATGGATTTTCCCTATGGCGCGAATGGCGACACGACCTATCCGGTCTCGCTGTGGCGTGAAAAGTACAATTGCAACGGAGCAACCCCGCGCGGCGATTGGAGCGTGGTGCCGATCCTGACGCTCAGCCGCGTGGAATGGACTGATTGCGCGCAGGGGCAGGTGGTGCTGGACACCCATCCGGGCGGGCATTTCATCCCGCATGGCTGGATCGGGCGGCAATTGGACGAGCTTTTGGGCCGCACCCCCACCTATCCGTGACGCACAGCGCTTGCACCTTGGTCCATTCTTTGCCATTGCCTGTGCCGACTGGATATCTGCCAAAAAAGGCCCCGTGCAATGAAATTCACTCTGTCCTGGCTGAAAGACCACCTCGACACTGACGCTTCGGTTGATGAGATCGCCGAGGCGCTGACCGACCTTGGCCTGGAGGTCGAAGAGATCGTGAACCCGGCGGACCGGTTGGCAGGCTTTACGCTGGGCCATGTCAAACATGCCGAGAAACACCCTGACGCTGACAAGCTACGGGTCTGCACGGTTGCGACGGACGAGGGTGATCTGCAGATCATCTGCGGGGCCCCGAACGCGCGTGAAGGCATCACCGTCGTGGTTTGCAAGCCGGGCATGTACATCCCCGGTCTGGATATCACCATCAGCGTCGGCAAGATCCGGGGCGTCGAAAGCTTTGGCATGATGGCCTCGGAACGCGAGCTGGAGCTGTCGGAGGAGCATGACGGCATTATCGAGCTGCCTTCCGGTGAAGTTGGTGACAAATTTGTCGACTGGCTGGCCGAGAACGATCCGTCGAAGGTCGATCCGATGATCGAGATTGCGATCACGCCGAACCGGCCCGATGCGCTGGGCGTTGAGGGGATCGCGCGTGATCTGGCCGCGCGTGGTATCGGCACGTTGAAACAGCGTGACTATGCGCCGGTTCCCGGGGATTTCGAGTGCCCGATCAAGGTCAGCATTGACGAAGACACTTTGGACGGCGCGCCGCATTTCACTGGGCGCCTGATCCGCGGCGTCAAGAACGGCCCCAGCCCACAGTGGCTGCAGGATCAGCTGAAGGCTATTGGCCTGCGTCCGATCTCGGCCTTGGTGGACATCACCAACTATATGACCTTCGACCACAACCGCCCGCTGCACGTGTTTGATGCGGATAAAGTGCAAGGCAACCTGCGGGTGCATCGCGCCAAAGGTGGCGAGACACTGGTGGCGCTGGATGAGAAAGAATACATCCTACAGCCAGGCATGATGGTGATTTCGGACGACAACGGCCCGGAATCGATTGCCGGGATCATGGGCGGTGAGGAAACCGGCTGCGCCGAAGAGACGGTTAATGTCTTCCTCGAAAGCGCGTTTTGGGATCATGTGCAGATCGCGCTGACCGGTCGTGCGCTCAAAATCAATTCGGACGCGCGGTACCGGTTCGAGCGCGGTGTTGATCCAGATTACACCCGCGAAGGGTTGGAACACGCAACTCAGATGATCCTGGATATCTGTGGCGGCGAAGCGTCCAACGTGGTCGAAGCGGGCAAGGCCCCGAACCACGGGCGGGCTTACAAGCTGGACGCGGCACGTGTGCAGTCACTGGTCGGTATGGATATTCCCGAAAGCGAACAGCGTCAGACCCTGACCCGCCTGGGTTTCCGCCTTGAAGGTGAGATGGCTCATGTGCCCAGCTGGCGTCCCGATATCATGGGTGAGGCCGATCTGGTGGAAGAGGTCGCGCGGATTGCGTCGCTGACCAAGTTGCAGGGCAAGCCGCTGCTGCGCGTGACCGATGGTATCCCCAAGGCGGTGATGACACCGACGCAGCGCCGTCAGTCCATGGCGCGTCGCACCTGCGCTGCGCTGGGCTATAATGAATGTGTGTCCTACACCTTTATTGATCAGGCGTCTGCGGCGTTGTTCGGCGGAGGTGATGAGGCGACCCAACTGGAAAACCCGATCTCGTCCGAGATGAGCCACATGCGACCCGACTTGCTGCCCGGCCTGTTACAAGCGGCGGCGCGTAATCAGGCGCGAGGCTTTGCGGACGTCGCTTTGTTCGAGGTTGGCCCGGTGTTCCATGACGGAGAGCCCGGCGATCAGAAAACCCAGATCACCGGCTTGCTGGTCGGTCGTGACGGACCGAAAGATGTACACGGGGCCGCGCGAGCGGTGGATGTGTTTGACGCCAAAGCAGATGCTGAAGCTGTACTGGCTGCCATTGGTGCACCGGCGAAGGTGCAGATTCTTCGTGACGGGGACGCCTGGTGGCATCCGGGACGTCATGGCAAGATTTGCCTGGGTCCGAAAAAGGTACTGGGCGTGTTCGGCGAACTACATCCGCGTGTCTTGCAGGCGATGGACATCAAGGGTCCGGCGATGGCGTTTACGATCTGGCCGGACGAGGTGCCTCTGCCCCGCAAATCCGGTGCGACCCGCGCCGCGTTGGAGCTGCGTGACCTTCAGGCGGTCGAACGTGACTTTGCCTTTGTCGTCGATGAAGGCGTCGAGGCGCTGACGCTGGTGAATGCTGCAGCGGGTGCTGACAAGGCGCTGATCGAGGATGTACGCGTCTTTGACGAATTCATCGGCGGAAGCCTGGGTGAAGGTAAGAAATCTCTGGCCATCACCGTGCGCCTGCAGCCGACGGACACGACGCTGAAGGAAAAAGACATCGAAGCGGTGGCCGACAAGATCATCTCGAAAGTTACCAAGGCGACCGGCGGCGTCCTGCGCGGGTAACTCAGGATCGCCTTCGGCGAGAGTATTTTTGAAAAGATGAAGGGGCGGTGGCGCCCTTTCTGTATTTGCGGAGGACTGAATATGCTGAACGTTTACCTCTCGGGCGAAATTCACACCGACTGGCGGGAACAGATAATTGAGGGTGCGCAAGGTTTGGATGTGACATTCAACAGCCCTGTGACCGATCATGCTGCCAGCGATGATTGCGGTGTCGCCATTCTAGGGGCCGAGCCGAACAAATATTGGCACGACCATAAGGGCGCGATGGTCAACGCGATCCGCACGCGCAAGGGGATTGCGGATGCGGACGTCGTGGTTGTTCGGTTTGGAGACAAGTACAAACAGTGGAACGCAGCCTTTGACGCGGGTTATGCTGCGGCACTTGGCAAGTCGATCATTGTTCTGCACGGCCCGGATCATCAGCATGCGTTGAAAGAAGTCGACGCGGCCGCGCTTGCCGTGGCTGAAGAGCCTGCTCAGGTGGTGGAAATTCTGCGCTATGTGCTGACAGGCGCGCTGCACGGCTGAGACATGCAAAAAGGGTGCCGCGACAGGCACCCTTCCAAAAATTTGATCGTTTAGCCGCGCGCAGGTATGACCTTGCCGCGCTGAACCGCCGGACGTTGCATGAAACGGTCGACATAGGCGACGGCATTGGCGTAGTCGTCCCAGCCGACAACGTCTTTCGTGCCGTAGAAATCCAACGCATTCAGCCATGGCGCAAGGGCAATGTCAGCGATTGAATAGTCGCCTGCGATCCAATCTTGCCCTTCGAGCTGGGTGTTGACCACGTTCAACAGGCGTTTCGCCTCGTTGATATAGCGTTCGCGCGGGCGGGGGTCTTCGATCTCGCTGCCCGCAAATTTGTGGAAAAAGCCCAGCTGGCCGAACATCGGACCGACCCCGCCCATCTGAAACATCAGCCACTGGGTGATGCGGTGTTTGTCGGCAGCGCTTTCACCCAATAACTTGCCCGACTTCTCTGCAAGGTACAGTAGGATGGCGCCGCTTTCGAACAGGGCAAGCGGTTCACCATCAGGCCCGTTGGGATCGATGATAGCAGGGATTTTGTTGTTCGGGTTCAGCGATAGAAACTCGGGGCTTTTGACATCCGCATCCGCGAGCGTCACCAGATGAGCCTCGTAAGGCAGGCCGGTTTCCTCAAGCATGATCGACGCTTTGACGCCGTTTGGGGTTGGATAGGAGTACAGTTGGATCTTGTCCGGGGATTGGGCAGGCCAGCGGGCCATGATCGGATGAGGTTTGTTGTCCAGCATTGGGGGCTCCTGATTGGATATCTCGTCAAAGCTAGGGATCAAACTGCGATCATGTAAGCCCTTTGCCCTGTGCATTTCCGGTCAGGCCGTGTTTTTTGACGAACAACGGGGAAATCCGGCGAAAGTCGCACCTAGACCGAAACGCAATCTTAGCTCACAATCCGGTGACCCCCGCGAAAACCTCGCGGGTTTCTTGCTGTTGAAAGGAGATGCGCGTGGATGAGGTCGTAACACAGGTGGGCGCATACGCCCCGCTGATCATGAATGCAGTCAAGGCGCTTGTCGTTCTGATCCTGGGCTGGATTGTAGCCGGCGCAATCGGTGGCATGGTGCGCCGCCGGATCAATTCGACGCCACATATCGATCCCACACTCGGGAACTTTATGGCGAGCCTTGTCAAATGGGCCATACTGGCCATGGTTCTGGTTGCCGTTCTTGGCATCTTTGGGATCGAAGCCACAAGCATCGTTGCCATACTGGGTGCCGCTTCGCTGGCCATCGGTCTGGCGCTGCAAGGCACGCTCAGCGATTTGGCTGCCGGTGTCATGCTGGTCGTCTTCCGACCCTACAAACTGGGTCAGTATGTGGATATTGGCGGCACAGCAGGAACCGTGAAGGATTTGAACCTGTTCACCACCGAACTGGTAACCCCTGACAACGTTCAGATCATTGTCCCGAACGGTCAGTCCTGGGGATCGATCATCACCAACTTTTCGGCACATGACACGCGTCGCGTCGATCTGGTGTTTGGTATTGATTATGGTGACAGTGCGGACAAGGCGATGCAGATCATCTTGGACGTGGCGAAAGCGGACGACCGCATTCACAGCGATCCCGAGCCCTGGGTCAAGGTCACCAATCTTGGGGACAGTTCAGTGGACCTGACAGCGCGGCTCTGGTGTGATGCTGAGGATTATTGGGATGCCAAATTCGAACTGACCAAGGCTGTGAAAGAAGCCTTTGACGACAAGGGTATCTCGATCCCTTACCCACACGCAGTGGAAATTCAGAAACAGGGGTGACGGCTCCTGCCTGTCAACCGGGCATAAAATTTGCCCTTATCCTGTTGGGCTGGGCACCGCGCGAAAGCGCGGTGCTTTTTTGGTTTGTAAACTGTGGTTCAGAACCATCTTTGCTTATGACTTGACCACCACGTTGGGCGAAACCACGTCAATACCCAGGGCTTTGCCGACGGCATAGTAAGTCAGCTGCCCTGCATGAACGTTCAGACCTTCCAGAAGGTGCGGATCGTCCTGACATGCCTGTTTCCAGCCCTTATCAGCCAGAGACAGCATGAAGGGCATCGTGGCGTTGCCCAATGCGATGGTCGAAGTACGCGCCACAGCACCGGGCATGTTTGCCACGCAGTAATGCATGATGCCATCGACGTCGTAGATTGGGTCGGCATGGGTGGTGGCTTTCGAGGTCTCGAAGCACCCGCCCTGATCGATGGCGACATCAACCAGAACTGCGCCCGGCTTCATCGTCGACAATTGAGCGCGCGATACAAGTTTAGGAGCCGCAGCGCCAGGGATCAGAACGGCACCGATGACCATATCGGCATCCCGGATCAGCTCGGCCGTGGCGCCCGCGGTTGAATATTGGTTCTTGAATGTCCCACCAAAGACGTCATCCAAATAACGCAGGCGTGGCAAAGAGCGATCCAGAACGGTGACGTCTGCGCCCATGCCAGCGGCGATCTTTGCTGCGTGCGTACCCACGACGCCGCCACCAATCACGACGACTTTGGCCGGGCCCACGCCGGGAACGCCGCCCATCAGAACACCGCGTCCACCATTTGCCTTTTGCAGGGTCCACGAGCCGACCTGAGGCGCCAGACGACCCGCGACTTCGGACATCGGCGCCAGCAGAGGAAGACCGCCATTGGCATCGGTTACGGTTTCATAGGCGATCGCTGTACAGCCTGATTCCAGCAGGTCATGGGTTTGCTCTGGGTCGGGTGCCAGATGCAGGTATGTGAACAGCAGCTGACCTTCACGCAGCATCTTGCGTTCGACAGCTTGCGGTTCCTTGACCTTAACGATCATGTCAGCGGTGGCGAACACTTCTTCTGCGGTGTCGATGATGCGTGCGCCTGCTGCAACGTACGCGTCATTGTCAAAACCAGCGCCGATGCCTGCACCGGTTTCGATCAGCACTTCGTGACCGCGGGCAACCGCTTCCTGAGCGGCGTTGGGCGTCATGCCGACGCGGAATTCCTGAGGTTTGATTTCCTTGGGGCAACCGATTTTCATGGTGGTCTCCGTTCATAAACTGCTTAAATTATGTGCATTCTGGTGCGCAATTTCTGTGAAAGAAAACGTGCCGTGGGAATTTTCTTTGGAAGAATCTCCTGTATAAGGTGTAAATCCCGCAAAGGAATTGCACGAATGGCCTTAGATACGACTGATAGAAAGATTCTGGCCGCCCTCCAGAAAAACGGCCGGATGTCGAATTCGGAACTGTCTGAGCAGGTCAACCTGTCGCCGTCTGCCTGCCATCGGCGTGTTCAGCGTCTCGAGGTTGAGGGGTTCATCCGCAACTATGTGGCGTTGCTGGATGCGCGCAAGATGAACGTGCCTACAACCGTCTTTGTCGAGATTACCTTGCAAGGACAGGCCGAAGAGGTTTTGGATTCTTTTGAAAAGGCAGTGGCGCGTATTCCCGACGTATTGGAGTGCCACCTGATGGCGGGAACGGCGGACTATATCCTGAAAGTGGTGGCCGAAAACACCGAGGATTTTGCGCGCATTCACCGGCAATATCTGTCGCGATTGCCCGGGGTGGCGCAGATGCAAAGCTCGTTTGCTTTGCGCACAGTGTTCAAGACCACCGCTCTGCCAGTCTGAATTTCAGGCGGGGCCGGGATAGGTGAACAGCAGCAGGTGCACCAGATTGAACCCGAAATGCATCGCAACGGGCACCCAAAGACGCTGTGTTGCATAATACCCCAAACCACAGGCCAACCCGAGAATTGAGGCAAAGACCACCAGGGCCGGTCCGCCGCCAAAGTGAACCAACCCGAACAGCAGGCTAGCCGCAATAACTCCTCCGACGGCGCCAAGACGTGAGATGATGGCGGATTGCAGGTAGCCACGAAAGAAGGCTTCTTCCGTCAGGCAGGTCAAAAACAAGTTGGACAGGACAAAGACCAGCCACCACCGTGGGACCGAAAATTCTGGCTGTATCGCGCCGACGGCAAGACCCAATAGAAACAGCCCCGGCAACAGCAGGAGCCCTGCCACCAGCGGGCCGAATTTGGTCTGAATGGTGCTTTGAAGCATGCCGGGCCAGGCTAGAAGAACGGCGAAGAAGACCATCGGTTTGTCCAGATTCAGGTGCATTGTGAACCCTGTACTGGCGGCCCCGGTCTGCACCTGATCCAACACTTTCAGGTTCTGAAATCCGGGCAGAAGATGCGCACCCATGGCCAGACACCACAGGATCAAAAGCGCGTGTCCTGCGACCGCAAGCCGCCCTTGGAGGTGCGGCAGCAAGGCGGCTCCGGCCAGCCCACCGACCACAGCCGCAATAGCCAGAAGTGACATCAGCCCCGTTGCTGAGGCGATGCTTGCAAACAGAACCAGCAGTGACAGCGCGACCGCCCAGTGCCCCACAAGCGCAGTTACCTGCGCGGCGATCAGAATCAACCAAGGCCAAATCGCCGGTAATAGAGAAAGAAAGAACGTCACGCGCTTTGCATCCTGTAAGTCCAGACAGTCTTGCCGCACAAAATCGAGGCAATGCAAGCATTCAGCACGCTGCGCGTTCCTGTGTTCTGCCTTGCGTCAATTCTGACGCTTGTAACCTCTGGTTTGGGCCTTCACATTTGGGGAAAGACCATATGCCCGCGCCGACTGGATTTTCGGAGATTTCGGCAGCATTGGGCGTCATCGTCTTGCATCAATTTATCTGATGACATCAGGCGGTTACACGGGCCCGATATGGTTCGAACCCGATAACAAAAAAGGAGCTGACCTTGGCTTACGAAAACGACGGTGGACCCAAAGATTGGCTTGAGGCCGAATTGGAAGACACGTTGGACGAAGATTTTGAGATCGAGTTCAGCGAACCGATGCTATCGATGGAAGTGCGGAAGATCTATCGGGAACAACATCCGGATATGCTGGATCGCAAGGTCTATTTCCGCAACCTGCTGCGCCTGCAAGCTGAGCTGATCAAAGTGCAGGATTGGGTTCAGCACACCGGCGCCAAGGTCTGTATTCTGTTCGAAGGTCGTGACAGCGCGGGCAAGGGGGGCGTGATCAAACGGATCACCCAGCGCTTGAACCCACGTGTTGCGCGTGTGGTCGCCCTGCCCGCGCCCAGCCGTCGCGAGCAGAGCCAGTGGTATTTTCAGCGTTATGTGCCGCATCTGCCTGCGGCAGGTGAGATCGTGTTGTTCGACCGGTCATGGTATAACCGTGCAGGCGTCGAACGGGTGATGGGTTTTGCGTCCGAAGATCAGGTTGAACAGTTTTTTCAGGACGTTCCCGAATTCGAACGGATGTTGGTGCGATCAGGGATTATTCTGCTGAAATACTGGTTCTCGATCACGGATGAAGAACAGCAGTTGCGATTCCTCATGCGGATTCACGACCCGATGAAACAGTGGAAGCTGTCACCGATGGATCTGGAATCCCGCATCCGTTGGGAATCTTATACCAAGGCGAAAGAGGATATGCTCTTCCGGACCAACATTCCCGAAGCCCCTTGGTACATTGTCGAAGGCAATGACAAAAAACGCGAGCGGTTGAACTGTATCGAGCATCTTTTGACCAAAGTTCCATACACGGATGTGCCACAGGAAAAAGTCAATCTGCCTGACCGCCGATATAACCCGGAATATGAGCGTCGCGTTTTGCCGGATGAATTGTACGTGCCTAAGATTTACTGATGGCGCCATGCGGGGCGAGCCAGCCGCCCCGCACCTCAGCTGCTATCAGGCTGCTTCGATCATGCAGCCCGTGCCCCAGAAATTGAATACATAGATGTCTGCGTCATCTGTTCCGTCCGAGCCGGCATAGTCGTCAACGGGGGCTTCGACCGGGTCCATGTCATCGACCTCAACAATGTCCATGTCGTCGGTGTCTGTATCCTGCATGTCATCCTCGGCCATATCCGACGGCGTCATGTCGTCTGTCTCCCAGTGGAACTGATCAATCTGCGCCAGAACGTTATCCAGGAAAGCTTCCAGTTCGGCCAGGAAGGCTGCCACGTCGAAACATCCGTCAGGTTCTTCACCGACCGGTGTCTCGGGGGTTGGCTCGGCCACGTCGGTGTCAGGCGTTTCGGCATCCGGGTCCTCGGGCTCGGCCATGTCGGTGTCAGGCGTTTCGGCATCCGGGTCCTCAGGCTCGGCCACGTCGGTGTCAGGCGTTTCAGCATCAGGCTCCTCAGGCTCGGCCACGTCGGTGTCAGGCGTTTCAGCATCAGGCTCCTCAGGCTCAACCACATCCGTGTCGGGCGTTTCAGCATCCGGGTCCTCAGGCTCGGCCACATCGGTGTCGGGCGTCTCGGTATCCGGATCCTCGGGTTCGGCCACATCGGTGTCGGGCGTCTCGGCGTCCGGGTCTTGGGGGTCCGCCACATCGTCCACAGGTGGAACCGGAGCGTTCCCGTTGTCCAGCATCACAGCGCTGTCAGTGGCCGCGAAATTCTGAGTGACCATCACCGCGTCGAATCCTTGCATGTCACCGGTTTCAATGCCGATGCCAATATATTCGAAATCAGGGTTCAGAATGTTTGCTCGGTGTCCCGGGCTGTTCATCAGGTTTTCGTGCAACTGCGCGACGTCATCGCTGATGCCGGGCTCGCCGCGTTCTGATTGCCAGGCGATATTCTCGCCAGTGCGCCAGCTGCCGGACAGATCAAAACCTGCATCCTGCATACGCTGTGTCGCACTAGAACCGCCTTGGCCTGTATGGCTGAACGTGTCGGTGTCCAGCATCCAGCTGCTGTGATCTTCGGATGAGTCGTTCAGCTGTGTTTCCAGTTGCAGTGGGGTAAGCCCGCGTGATGTGCGCTCGGCGTTGATCAGCGCCAGCATTTCTTGCTCGATTTGACTTGCAGTCGACATGGTAGCCTCCGTTTGTAAGTGTCGTCCGGTTGGACGTCGCCAGTTACATGCGGCTTGCTGAGGTCAGATAGGGGCGCAGAAATATTAGGCGAATTCTGGCGGGGCAATGCTACCAGAGCGGGATTCGCTGCGCTGCAAAATGCCGGGCAAAATGTTGCTGGTGGGGAAATGGCGGCTTGTCGCACACCCTGAAGCACGAGTCGGCGGAATAAAACCCACCCCTGAAACGACAAACCCCCGGGCGGGGCCTCGGGGGTCGTCAAATAGTGTCATCCAAAGCTGGATGAGGAAAGTCTTAGAGCAGACCTTCGCGCTGGGCTTTCTTGCGTGCCAGTTTACGGGCACGACGAATCGCTTCAGCTTTCTCACGCGCTTTTTTCTCGGACGGTTTCTCGAAATGTTGCTTCAGCTTCATTTCACGGAACACGCCTTCGCGCTGCAGCTTTTTCTTCAGGGCACGAAGCGCCTGATCGACGTTATTGTCGCGAACACTAACCTGCATGTGGTTGTCACCACCTTTCTAGATAGAGTTGCAAGGAAATTGCAGGAGTTGGCCGTATAGCAAAGCCGCCCTAACTTGTCTAGTACTGGGCCCGACAACCGGAGAACCGCTATGACGACCACATATGAAGATGCAAAACAGCAGCTTTTGGATGCGATGCTGATCCATGTTCCCTTCGACGGCTGGTCGGAAACCAGTTTTCGCGCCTCTATTTCCGATTGTGATCTGGATGATGGTCTGGCCCGTGCGATCTGTCCGCGCGGGGCGGTTGATCTTGCGCTGGCCTATCACGCGCGCGGGGATCAGGCGATGCTGGATCGCATCAAATCCGAAGATCTGAGCGAGTTGAAATTCCGCGACAAGATTGCAGCTGCGGTTCGGTTCCGGTTGCAGGCGGTCGATGACAAAGAGTTGGTGCGCCGTGGCATGACCCTGTTTTCCCTGCCGACCCATGCGGCGGATGGGGCCAAGGCGGTTTGGCAAACCTGCGATCTAATCTGGGATGCGCTGGGCGACACATCGGACGATGTGAATTGGTACACCAAACGTGCCACTCTGTCGGGGGTTTACTCGTCGACGTTGCTGTTTTGGCTGGGCGATGACAGCCCCGACCATCAGCGCTCGTGGGAATTCCTGGACCGCCGGATCGCAAATGTCATGGAGTTTGAAAAGCTCAAGGCGCAGGTACGCGACAATCCGGTGCTGAAGCCGTTTCTGGCGGTTCCGAACTGGCTGGCCGGGCAGGTGAAAGCGCCCATGAGAATGCGGGCCGATCTTCCGGGCATGTTGAACCCCCGAAAGTAGGGCATCTTGGCGCTAGGCCCCAGCCCGTATGCCTGCTAGGCATTGCGCAAAGGAGGTGCCTATGACCCAGATGATGCGCGCTGTTGAGATCACCAAACCGGGTGGTCCTGATGTTTTGCAACTGACCGAACGACCGATCCCAGAACCGGGTGACGGACAGGTTGTACTGAAAGTCGCCTTTGCCGGTGTGAACCGTCCTGATGCGTTGCAGCGGGCAGGGGCCTATGATCCGCCGCCGGGGGCCAGCGACCTGCCAGGGCTTGAGGCGTCGGGCGAAGTGGTCTCGGTCGGTGCAGGGGTCGAGGGGTTGTCAGTCGGCGACAAGGTTTGTGCGTTGTTGCCGGGTGGGGGCTATGCCGAATACGTCGCCACGGCTGCTGCGCATTGCCTTCCGGTCCCTGCGGGGATGGGAATGAAAGAAGCCGCTTGCCTGCCGGAAACCTTTTTCACCGTCTGGTCCAACGTGTTCACACGTGGCGATCTGAAAGCGGGTGAGCGGTTTCTGGTCCATGGCGGCTCCAGCGGGATCGGAACAACCGCAATCCAACTGGCCAATGCTTTTGGTGCACGTGTCTTTGCGACCGCTGGGTCCGATGAGAAATGTGAGGCTTGCGTCAAGCTAGGTGCGGAAAAGGCAATCAACTATCGCGATGAAGATTTTGTGGCCACCATGCGGGCCGAGGGCGGGGCGAACCTGATCCTTGATATGGTGGGTGGGGATTACATCCCACGCAACGTCAAAGCATTGGCCGAGGATGGACGTCTGGTACAGATCGCTTTCCTGCAAGGTCCGAAGGTCGAGCTGAACTTTGCGATGATGATGGTCAAACGTCTGACTCTGACAGGCAGTACCCTGCGCCCGCAGAGCGATTTGGCCAAGGCACAAATTGCGCAGGACCTGCGCGAAGCTGTTTGGCCTCTGCTCGACGCTGGCAAAGTTGCCCCCGTTATGGACAGTGAATTTGAACTGGCCGACGCGGCAGCGGCCCATGCGCGCATGGAAAGCTCTGGCCATATCGGCAAGATCGTCCTCAAGGTTGCGGACTAAGTGTCAAATGCGCGGGCTTGTCCCGCGCCTTCACGCCACCGCGCGGCGGTATAGATGCCATGTGGCGTGGCCCAGAACGGGTACTACCACGATCAGACCCAATAGCATCGGCAAGGCGCCCAGAAAAAGCAGCGCCGCCACGATGAAGCCCCATGTCAGGATGACGCCGGGGTTCTCACGCAAGACACGAAACGATGTCACAACCGCCACCGGCAGTCCCACCTTGCGGTCCAGCAGCAATGGAAAGCTGACAACGCTGACCGCCAATGCGCACAGGGCAAACACAAAACCAACAGCGGTTCCGGCGACAATCATCGTCCATCCCGCAGAAGTGGTGAGAACCTGTGTGGCAAATGCACCAAGGGATGCGGGTACTTCAGGGCCCATTGTATAAGTATGAATGGCTTGTGCGACCATCAGCCAGACCAAAAGCAGCATGACGAGGTAGAAGCCAAGTACCAGAATTGCACCGAAGGACGGTGATCTGAAGACACCGAACGCATCCAACCAATGCACTGCGCTGCCCTGTTCACGCTTGCGGCTAATCTCATAAAGCCCCACGGCGGCGACTGGCCCGATCAAGGCAAAGCCGGCGACAAGTGGAGCCAGAAGCGGCACCAGATTCATGTTCAAAGTAAAGCCGAACATCAAGAGCCCTGCGATCGGGTAGATCAACACGATGAACACGGCATCCGCCCGTGTTTCGAGAAAGTCGTCATAGCCCGCGCGCAGACAGGCGCGCAGGTCTTGCAGCGTCAAGGTTTGCACCATTGGCAGCTCTTTGGTGTCCGCGCTGCCCAGGCGCGAGACGCTTTCAGTGACATGATCACCTGCCGCCCCGAGATTTCGGGCGGTCCAGCTGATCGGGTTTCCGATTGTTTTGGCCATTTTCCTCCCCTTCCCTGGCGAAAACTGCGCCGCGGGGCGGATCCGGCATCACGTTGCCCGTGGCCGGACCAGCCGGCAACGCCTGATTGCAGTATAGCACAGTTTTGCGAAATCCAGATCAATAGTCTGGCATCGCACGGATTGCCCTGCGTCGAAGTCATGTTAGCTTGAGGGCAGGCAAGAGGAGGTCAGGATGCAGAATACAGCAAAAACAGTTATGATTCATGAGTTTGGCGGCCCCGACGTTCTGCGGATCGAAGACAGACCGCTCGGTGACCCCGGACCGGGGGAAATCCGAATTCGTCACGAAGCCTGTGGTCTAAATTTTATCGATGTATATCAACGGACTGGCTTGTACCCTCTGGATCTTCCGCACGCGCTGGGCATGGAGGCCGCAGGTGTTGTCGAGGCTGTTGGTGAAGGGGTAACGCATCTGGCACCGGGACAGCGGGCTGCATATGCTGCGGCACCGTCGGGGGCCTATTGCGAGGCCCGAGTGATGCCAGCAGCGCAGGTTTGCCCCTTGCCAGATGACATTACATTTCAGACTGCTGCGGCGATGATGCTTAAAGGATTAACGGTGGAATACCTGTTTCATCGAACGACTCCGTTGAAACGCGGCGATACTGTCCTGTTCCATGCCGCCGCCGGTGGTGTTGGACTGATCGCCTGCCAATGGGCAAAATCCGAGGGGATCACATTGATCGGGACGGCTGGAAGTGATGAAAAATGCAGCCTGGCCCGTTTCAACGGGGCTTCGCATTGTATCAACTACCGGACTGAAAATTTCGCCGAGCGCGTGGCCGAGATCACCAAGGGGCAGGGTGTGGATGTGGTGATGGATTCCGTTGGGGCGGACACGTTCGAGGGATCTTTGGATTCCCTCAAGCCGCTGGGCATGATGATTTCTTTCGGAAATGCTTCGGGCCCGGTGCCACCCTTCAATATCGGTGTTCTGGGTCAAAAGGGTTCACTTAAGATCACCCGGCCCACGCTGTTCACGCATATCTCGGATCATGCGGTGTGTCAGGCAATGGCCCGACGACTATTTGGCAAAGTTGAAGGCGGTGAGGTCAAGATCCATGTGGATCAACGCTTTGCGCTTGATCAGGTCGCTGATGCGCATCGCGCGCTTGAGGCGCGGCAAACAACCGGCAGCACAATTTTGGATGTGTGAGACGCGACCCGGCTGAAAAAGCCGGGTCATAAGTTTTCAGCCAACAGTTATCAAAACCGATACGTCGCCCGGATCTGCAATGTGGTTGCGTCGACATCCACACCAGTTGCGTTGAAATTGTCGAATTCGTGGTACAGCAGTTCCCCACCGATGCTCACATTGGGTGCCACGATCTGTTCATAGCCCGCGCCGATGAACCAGCCGTCATCGCTGCCGAGGGTGTCTGTCCCGGCTTCGGCATACCCGACCGTTCCGTATAGAAGACCTTGTGGGTTAACTTTGTACCCTGCGCGCGCTTTCAGGCGCCATACGTCTTCGACGGTAGCGGCTCCGGCCAGATCCACATCGGTCCAGTCGTAATCAAAGCCGCCGCCAACAACCCAGGTTCCCAGATCATAGTCGTAACCCAGTACAATACCACCGATTGCGCCGTCTCCGTCGACGCCAGATACGTTGGTATCCACGTCAATGTAACCCAACTGCAGACCACCGTAGAAACCGGTCCAATTGCCCGAAGATTGCGCCAGCGCTGATCCGGCCGTCAGTGTCGCGGCTGTTGCGATGAGAGCCAATTTCAAAGTCATCTCATTTCCTTTCGTTCGAAACTCTGCACGAGCGAGCCTCTGCTCACCTATGCAAACCGATACGATCCAGCTTGGTTACCGGATCATTGATTTCTACGTATTCCAGCCCGAAATCCGGCGCTTGAAGATACAGGCAAGCGCCTGTGCCCTGTTCAGCCGGGCACTTAGTATACTGAAAAGATAGGAAAGGATCTGAGGTCTTCAAACGACATGCGGCGACGGAACGCTCCGCCGCCGACACGCCTGACATTTTCAGCGGATTATTGCTCTTGCAGCTCCGCAGGGGTCTTGTCAGCGATGGTTTCCCAGTTTGCGCTTGCGCTTTCGATGAAGCCCGGGATGTCGCCTTCCCAACGTTCCTGGATATCTTGCGACAGGTTCAGGTACAGCTTGTTGTCAACGATTTTCCAGTGGTTCGGGTCGCCGTCGAACTTGAAGCCCATGGCCGCGCCAAATGCACAGTAGCCACCGTATGCGGGCAGGTATGCTTCGGGGTTGGCTTCAAAAGCGGCTTTGTTTTCTTCCGACGAGAAACGGTACAGCGCTTCATCATGCAGCGTGGTGATGCGGTAATCACCTTTGGTTGCTTCACCGGCGGTGAAGTAGGCAACCGGGTCATAGCCCTGCATCGCCAAGCCGGTCGAGCTGGCGTTGATTTCCACGCCTGCAGCCAAAGTCGAAGTTGCCAGCGCGACGGACAGAGCGACGCCGCCGATCAGAGATTTAAAAGTGTTCATTGCTTCACCTTTCGTGAAAGGAGCCTTGTCTTGGTGCAAGCGCAGGCCCCGGTTGTTGTCCTGTGCGGCCCGTAATTGACCGTCACGACAGCGATCTGGGAAGCGGGGTGATCACGTTCAAAGCAATGAATTGTGATTGTGCAGCAGCAAAGATGTCGTGTTCAAAAATGCAGAGCTTAGCTGATTTAGTCAGGCACAAGGCCCAGTACGAAAGTGATGACTTTGCTGGCGGGCATTTCACAGGGCCGCAGCAACGCCCCGCTGTCTCGCGTCTGGTACAGGTTCAGGCTGATATAGTCCGCGCCGCCCCGCTCATGGGCGACCAGTTTGTGCGACTTGCCACCAGCCATCCGCTGCCGCACGACAACATAGCTACGCGCACTCGAAGTGCCGGTAAAGCTGCCCTCCGGCAGCGCCAGAAACGCTGACAAGAACGCGTCGGGTACCGTCACGGCTTCCCGATTTTCGGTTCAGTCCCGGCCTTGATCCGCGCCACATTCGAGCCATGACGCCAATAGATCATAAGAGTCAGGATGATCCCCAGAATAAAGGTGGATCCGTTTGTGAGAACCAATACCCAGGTTGTCGACAGTGCCGCCGCAGCCAGTGCGCCGACCGACGAAATCCGCCAGATTGCGGCCGCGACCAGCCAGCTCAGGCAGCAGGCCACACCGACGCGCCAGTCCAGCGCCAGCCACAGCCCCAGAAAGGTTGCCACGCCTTTCCCGCCTTGGAAGCCAAGCCAAATCGGGAAGCAATGGCCCACAAATGCCATAAGCGCTGCGATTTGGGCGGCATCTTCGCCCGCATAAGCGCGCGCAACAAGAACGGCCACAGCCCCTTTGGCGGCGTCAAACAGCAACGTCAGGGCTGCAGCGGCCTTGTTTCCAGTGCGCAGAACGTTTGTGGCCCCGATATTGCCCGACCCTATTTCGCGCAGGTTGCCTAGCCCCATGACCTTGGCCAGGATCAACCCAAAGGGGATGGATCCCAACAGGTATCCAATCAAAGCCCACAAGAACAAATCCTCTGCCGAATTTCCGATAATGGGCATTAAGGTCTCCGGAACACTTCTTGGCCTGCAACATAAGTTGCTAAGACCTTACCTTGCATCCGCTGGCCGTCAAATGGCGTGTTTTGCGATTTGGATTTTAAGGCAAACCGATCAAGCAAAAAGGGCACATCCGGGTCGAAGAGAACCAGATCAGCCGGGGCGTCTTCGGCCAATCGACCGCTCTTCAGTCCCAACCGTTTTGCAGGGTTGAGCGCCATGGCCCTAAAAAGGGTCGGCAGGTCCAGTTGATCTGCGTGATACAGGCGGAGTGCTGCAGGCAGCAGCGTTTCCAAAGCGACCGCACCCGAGGCAGCCTCTTCAAACGGCAGGCGCTTGCTTTCTTCATCTTGCGGTGTGTGCATCGAACTGATGGTGTCGATCAGCCCTGTCCGCACAGCCTCGATCACCGCTTGCCGGTCATCCTCGGACCGCAGCGGCGGTTTGACCTTAAAGAAGGTGCGATAGTCGGCCACGTCCAACTCATTCAGGGTCAGATGGTGGATCGATGTGCCGGCAGTGATGTCCAGCCCATTGCGCTTGGCCCGTTCCAGCGCGGGCAGGGCGCGGGCGGTGGTGATCTGATCGGCGTGGTAGGTCGCTTCGGTCATCTCAAGCAGGGCAATATCACGATCCAGACCCATGCGTTCCGCCATCGGCGATACGGCAGGCAGGCCGCGCAACGCTGCGAACTTGCCGCTGGTCGCCGCCGCCCCGGCGCTGAGACCGGGTTCCTGAGGGTGGGCGATCACCAACGCGTCACAGGATTTTGCGTAGGTCAGCGCGCGGGAAAACACCTTGGTATTGGTGATGACATGATCGCAATCGGTAAAGGCCACAGCGCCTGCGTCCTGCAAAAACCCGATCTCGGTCATCTCACGCCCTTCGCGCCCTTTGGTCAGCGCAGCCATCGGCAGCACGTTGACAGGCGCATCCGCCTGCGCGCGCCGGGTCGCGAATTCCAACGTCTCAGGCGTATCCACTGCTGGCAGCGTATCGGGACGGGTGACGATGGTGGTCACACCACCGGCAGCGGCGGCCAGACCTGCAGACTTGTAGCTTTCCTTGTGCCGCTCGCCCGGTTCACACACTTTGACGCCGATATCGACGATACCGGGGGCAAGGCACTTTCCGTTGCAATCGATGATCTGCCCGTCAGAACCCGGCGCGTTTCCTTCCCCTCGGTCAACGATCCGGTCATCGGCCACCTGTAGCCAGCCGATTGTATCCGTCCCGGCCTCCGGGTCGATCAGGCGGGCGTTGGTGAAGAGAACGGTGCTCATGGCATGGCCCTTTCGATGGCGGCTTTGGTTGCGGCAGGGTCGGCTTGATACTTGATCAGGTGCTTGTCACCACTCTTGGTGACGATCTGAACAAAGCTGCCCATGGTGTTGACCGTTTGGATCTGGCTCAAAGGCACCTTGCGCGGGCCAGGGCCGGTTAGGGTGGTGTCCGACATTTCCCAATTGGCGACCAACTCTTCCGAGGCCAGATACCAGGCGCGGATGCCAATGGCGGCCAGACCTGCGGGAGCTCCGGTCCAGATGTACGGATTTCCAATCAGCCACAGAACGACCATGGCGCCACCCATCGCGACAGCGGCCAACCAGGCGTTGGTGCGGATATAGGCCCCTTTGTCCGGGGCGAAGATCACAGGATCAGCCATATGACGCCTCCGATGACCAAAAGCGCGGCCAGTGCCAGAACAGCTGACCCGACGCGGTGGGGGTGGTTATCCGTTGGAGCGGCTTGCGGTGCCGAAAAAGGCTTGGCGCTTTCGGTTTCAATGACCCCACCGGTCCAGTTTGTGGCCTCTTCCGTGAACAGACCGATCAGGTGCAAGCGCGGATCAGGTTTCAACGTCGCCGGGCGTCCTTGGAACGCAGCGCTGCGCAAGACCATAACCCAGCCGTCTATCGCGGCCAGAGCGTCCTGATCCAACTGATCTGAGGACACGCCGCAACCTTCGGTCAGATAGCCATACAGCCCGAGGTCTTCGAGATCGGACACTGGAAAGATATCGATCTGCTCAGGATCCAACCCGTCCACCCCAAGCACCTGATCGGCAGCACCCGGTTCGCGCAGAAACTTCGCCTCTTCCGGGCGCATGTCCAGCGTGAACAGGCGCAAGACGCCGCGTTCGTGGGGGGCGACGGTCAGATCGCTCATGCGGCCTCGCGCAGGTTGCGGGCCAACAGATCCATCGCGGCCATGCGGACGGCGACGCCCATTTCCACCTGTTCCTGAATGACGGACCGGTTGATGTCATCGGCCAGCGTGCCGTCGATCTCAACCCCGCGGTTCATCGGGCCGGGATGCATGACAATGGCATCAGGCTTGGCTTGCGCCAGCTTTGCGGCATCCAGCCCATAGCGGTGATAGTACTCGCGTTCCGAGGGGATGAACCCACCATCCATCCGCTCTTTCTGAAGGCGCAGCATCATGACGACATCGACGTCCTTCAGACCCTCGTTCATGTCGTCGTAGATCTCGGCCCCGAACTCGGCAAACTGGCTGGGCACCAGTGTCGGCGGGCCGATCAGGCGAATACGGTTTTCCATTTTACCCAGCAGGATCAGGTTTGATCGCGCGACGCGGGAATGGGCCACGTCGCCGCAAATCGCGATGTTCAGCCGGTGCAGGCGGCCCTTGGCGCGTCGGATCGTCAACGCGTCCAACAGGGCCTGCGTAGGGTGTTCGTGTTTGCCGTCGCCCGCGTTCAGAACGGCGCAATTGACCTTTTGCGCCAGCAAGTCGACCGCGCCGGAATGCGGATGCCGGACCACCAGCAGATCCGGGTGCATTGCGTTCAATGTCATCGCCGTATCGATCAGGGTTTCACCTTTTTTGATCGAACTGGCCTGCATTGCCATGTTCATCACATCTGCACCCAGACGCTTGCCCGCCAGTTCGAAACTGGCTTGTGTGCGGGTCGAGTTTTCAAAGAACATATTGATCTGGGTCAGCCCCGACAGAACGTCCGAATGCTTGGTCGACTGGCGGTTCATGTCGACATAGGTCTCGGCCAGATCCAGAATTTCGGTGATATCGGATTGCGACAGATGCTCGATGCCAAGAAGGTGACGATGGGCGAAACGCATGGGCGGGCTCCTGTCTGACAATCGGGCCGCTTATAGAAAGCTGGGCGGCGCAAGGCAACCTAAGGTTCGGTACCCTCTGGCAGTTTTTCGCAGCCGCCCTCGGGCAGGCATTGTTCACCCGGCTTGCACCATTTGCCATAACCGCAGTCGATGGCCTTGATCGGCACGCAGCCCTGATGGGCCGAGCATTTGAAGCCAGGGCGGCATTGCGAACCGGTTTCTTCGCACAAGAACCACCCAGGGCGGGAACAGCCCCCACCGGGCAGGCAGGAGGAGCCACGCGCGCAGGTGCGCCCGTCGTCGCACGTGGTGGGCGGCGTTGTGTCCAGGTCGGGTGTGATCCGTTCGCATTCGCCACGCCCGTTGCAAAAACTGTCTCCCGGGCAATCCAGACGAGATGTGCACTTGTTCAGACCCGCGGGTGCACATCTGGTTCCACCGGCCACGCAACGTTCGAACGGGCCGCAGGTGCGACCGCCACCACAATAGGTGCCGCCCAGCGGAATGCAGTGGCCATCAAAGCTGCATCTTTGCCCGCCCGAACAGCAGGTGCTGCCGCATTTGAACTGACCCGCACGGCACTGCCCATGTGTGTCGTGAAACGTCGCCAAAGCCGGATCACCGGTAAGGGCCAGCACAAGACTAAGCAGGAGGAATCGCAGAATTCTGAGCATCGCGCCTTGATGGTCGGCGCGACAGAGCGACCGATCAAGCCCTATTCGCTTTCCCTCAGCGTTTAGGCAGGTAAATTATCCGTATGGAATCGGGCTTGGACTATTACTCTGCACGGGCGCTGCTGGAATGGCAGATCGAACTGGGCGCGACCGAGGCAATCGGGGATGCGCCGGTTGATCGGTATGCGTTGCCGGATACGTCGCCCAAGCCCAAGAAGGCAGAAGCGGCCTCCGCTCCTCAGACGAAACCTAAACAGGCTGACCCGGTTGCCGTAGCGCAGGCTGCAGCGCAGGGGGCAGGGTCTCTGGACCAATTGCGCGCGGCGATGGAGGCTTTTGATCATTGCGAGCTAAAGCGCGGGGCACGACAGTTGGTTTTTGCCGACGGCACCCCCGGCGCAAAGGTGATGATCATCGGCGAAGCCCCCGGCCGCGATGAAGACCGTGAAGGCAAGCCCTTTGTCGGTCGCGCCGGTCAGTTGCTGGACCGGATGCTGGCGGCAATTGATCTGGATCGCCGCGAAAACGTGTATATCACCAATGTACTACCATGGCGGCCTCCGCAGAACCGCGATCCCAAGCCCGAAGAAATCGGGATGATGAAGCCTTTCCTTGAGCGTCACGTTGCGTTGGCCAAGCCCGAAGTTCTGGTGGTGATGGGCAATATCAGCTGTCAGGCAGTGCTGGGAAAACGGGGTATCACTCGTTTGCGCGGCAATTGGGATCAGGCGATGGATTTGCCGGTGATCCCGATGTTCCACCCGGCCTATCTGTTGCGTCAGCCGCAAATGAAACGGCAGGCTTGGGCTGATCTGCTGGAATTGAAAGCGCGGCTGCGAGGCGCAACATGAAGGTTCTGGCCTTTTCCGATTTGCATATGGCGCGCAATCGCGCCGCGGATCTGGTAGCGGCGAGTGTTGACGCGGATTTGGTCATTGGCGCGGGTGATTATTGCAACATGCGTCAGGGTCTGGATGAGGCGATGCAAATGCTTGCGGGCATTTCTGCCCCGCTGGTTTTGATTCCAGGAAATGCAGAAAGCGCAGAAGAACTGGGCGATGCCGCGCCGGAAGGTGTTCATGTTTTGCACGGGTCCGGTATGACACTCGACGGGCTTCGCCTGTTTGGTCTTGGTTATGGCGTGCCGCCCACGCCGTTTGGCGAGTGGTCCTGCGACCTGACTGAAGGTGCTGCGACCGAGATGCTCGACCGGTGCGATGCGGCTGATGTCCTGATCGTGCATTCTCCGCCCAAAGGCTATGGGGATCAGACGTCGCAAGGTCTGTCGGTTGGGTCAACCGCTGTGCGCGACGCCATAGAGCGGCTTCAGCCGGGTCATGCGGTCTTTGGACATGTACACGAAAGTTGGGGCTATCGCGGAACGCTGGGCCGAACGCAATTGGCCAATCTGGGGCCAAAGCCGAATTGGTTTGAGGTAGAGCCATGATCGACACCATCACTTTTCTGGCTTTCATTCCGGCTGCCTTGGCGCTGAACTTCACACCGGGTGCGGATATGATGTTTTGCTTTGGTCAGGGGTTGCGCTCCGGCCCACGGCCTGCGGTATCGGCCAGTGCCGGTGTGGCGGTCGGGTTGATGATCCATGTTCTGTTGGCCGGTCTGGGCCTGGGGGCCGCAGTCGCGGCGATGCCGTGGCTGTTCGACGTGATCCGCTGGATGGGCGTTACATATCTGCTCTATCTGGCCTGGGGCGCGATCCGTAACGGTGCGATCACCGAAGATACGCCGGTCCGTCCAACGCATCTGGCATTTCGGGATGGGATGCTGGTCAACTTGACCAACCCCAAGGTCATCCTGTTTGTGCTGGCTTTCATCCCGCAGTTTGTGAACCCCGCCACGGGCTCTGTTCTGCTTCAGTTTCTAACCTTTGGTGTGATCATCGCAGTCGGAGCGTTTGTGGTAAACGGGCTGGTGGGCATATTCGCGGGCGGCGCGGGTCGGGTGCTGGTCGGCAACCCGCGCGCCTCTCGTATTATTGGCTGGGTTACAGGCGGTATTTTTGCCGCGCTTGCCATCCGGCTTGCGATTTTGGAAAGGGCCTGACGCAAGATGTCACGCATTGACGAAAACAAAGAGTTCATCCCAGTCAAAATTGCCGTCCTGACCGTGTCGGATACACGGTCGATGGACGAAGATCGCTCGGGTCAGACTCTGGTGGACCGGATCGAAAAAGCGGGCCACGTGGTGGCTGATCGCAAGATTATTAGGGACGAACGTGATCAGATTGCCGATCAGTTGCGCGCCTGGGTGGCGGATGATCAGATTGACGTCGTGATCTCGACCGGAGGCACCGGTTTGACCGGGCGCGACGTGACCGTCGAGGCGCATCGCGACGTCTATGAGAAAGAGATCGACGCGTTCGGCACCGTGTTCACCATTATCTCGATGGAGAAAATCGGCACCTCGGCGGTGCAGTCCCGTGCAACGGGTGGGGTTGCCGGTGGTACGTATCTTTTCGCACTGCCCGGCAGCCCGGGCGCCTGCAAGGATGCGTGGGACGGGATACTCGAAAAACAGTTCGAGTATAGGCATCGCCCCTGCAATTTTGTGGAAATAATGCCCAGATTGGACGAACACCTGCGACGGAAGTAGACTGGTCATACGTTCAATTCCGTGTAACCGCTTTGTGGCTTGGCATAATTCGTGATCCAGCTACATGTTAGGGACGGCAGCGTGGTGCAACCGGGGTAACTGACTGATGCGATTTTTGCGGCAAAGTCTTGTCGGTATTTTTCTGGCGTTTCTGACGCTGGCTTTGCTGTTTGTTGCCGCGCAGATAATTGTAAGCGCGGTGCAAGACGTTTTGACCCGGGAAGATGCTGCACCGCCTTCGCGTGAAAGAGTCTTTGCGGTTGCGGTGCGTCAGGCCGAGGCAGAAACCGTCACCCCCTATCTTGAGGCATTCGGAGAGGTTCAAAGCCGCCGCAGGCTGGAATTGCGTGCGGCGTTGGGCGGGCGCGTGGTTGCGCTGGCTGAAGACTTTGAGGATGGTGGCACAGTCTCGGCGGGCGAGGTGCTGGTTGAACTGGACCCGGCGGATGCGCAATCAGCACTGGATCGGGCCAAATCCGATCTTTTGGATGCTCAGTTTGAAGAACGCGATGCCGAACGCTCGTTGCTACTGGCACAGGACGAGTTGAAGTCAGCCGAGGCGCAGGCGGACCTGCGTGAACGGGCGTTGCAACGTCAGCGTGACTTGCAATCCCGTGGGGTTGGTGCCGCGGCTAGCGTAGAAGAGGCTGAACTGGCTGCAACCTCGGCGCAGCAAGCGGTTCTGGCCCGTCGCATCGCGCTGGCGCAGGCAGAATCCCGTGTTGATCAGGCCATGACTTTGCAGTCCCGTGCGGTGATCGCATTGGAAGCAGCAGAGCGTGACCTAGAAGACATGACGGTGCGGGCTGGGTTTGACGGCACGCTGACCGACGTGACCCTTGTGGAAGGGCGATTGGTGTCGGCCAACGAAAAGCTGGCGGAACTGGTTGATCCCAACGCGCTTGAGGTGGCGTTCCGGGTGTCGACGGCGCAATATGTCCGCTTGTTGGACGAAACCGACCGACTGATAAACGCCCCGGTTACAGTGTCGCTGGAAGTCACCGGCGCTGATCTGACTGCTGCAGGTCAAATCAGTCGCGACAGCGGTTCGGCCGGAGAAGGACAGACCGGGCGGTTGATCTATGCTCGTCTGCAAGAGGCGTCAGGTTTCAAGCCCGGTGATTTTGTGACGGTTTCGGTTCAAGAACAACCAGTCGCAAATGTATACCGATTACCTTCTTCCGTGCTTGATGCGTCGGGTACGGTTCTGGTTCTGGGCGCGGACGACCGCCTGGAAAGTCTTCCGGTGCAGTTGGTTCGCAGGCAAGGGGATGAGGTCCTGTTGCGTGGCGACGGGCTTGAGGGGCGCGAAGTTGTCATCGGACGCACGCCGCTGCTGGGTTCGGGCGTGCGGGTTCGGCCATTACGCGTTGAGGCTGGTGCAGCCCCGGACATGGTTGAGTTAAGTCCCTCGAAACGGGCCGCGCTTGTCGCGCAAGTCGAAGCCAGTGAATCCATGCCGCAAGACGAGAAATCGCAGCTACTTGGCCAATTGCAGGAAGCGCGCGTGCCGGCTGCTCTGATACGTCGTCTTGAAACCAAGGCCGGAGGCTGAGCGCCATGATGCGCGAGATACCCGGGGCAGCGGGCGGCATTCTCAGTTACTTTACGCGCCATCGGACCGTTGCCAATCTCCTATTGCTGGTGATGCTGGTTCTGGGTGCGGCGGCCATTCCCAACATGCGGGCGCAGTTCTTTCCAGACGTGGTCTTGGAACGTGTCGACGTAAGCGTCACGTGGGACGATGGCGGGCCAGAAGATATGGATGCGGGCATTGTCCAGCTTCTGGAACCTGCGTTGTTGGCAGTGGAAGGTGTAACAAGCACGGAGGCCGACTCGCACCCTGGGTGGACACGGATACGTCTTGAGTTTGAGCCAAACTGGGACATGTCTCGCGCAATTGAGGACGTTCGAACCGCAGTAGATGGTGTCTCGGACCTGCCTGAAGACGCTGAAGAACCCAAAATCCAGCGCGGCGTTTGGCGTGATCGGGTGACGGATCTTATCATTAGTGGCCCAACCGACACGGCGCAATTGGCCAAACTGACCGACGAATTGGTCAATCGCCTGTTTGCCGCCGGTGTGACTCGTACCAGCATTCGGGGCATTGCCGCACCGCAGATTATTGTCGAAGTGACAACGGCTCAGTTGATCGCAAATGACATTACGATGGCCGAAATTGCTTCGGTTATCGGGTCCGAAGTCAATACGGATCCCGCAGGTGAAGTGGAAGGTGCAGGCGCCCGCATTCGGGCTGGAACCGAAAAGCGTAGGCCTGAACAGATCGAAGCAATTGCATTGCGAACCAACGATGATGGGTCGAAGCTGCGGGTCGGGGATATCGCCCACATACGAGTCGATGGGGTTACGCGTTACCACAGTTATTTTGTTGGCGAAAATCCGGCCATGTCGATCCGGGTTGACCGGTCAAACCAGGGCGATGCCATCGAAATTCAGCGCACCGTTGAAGATGTCGCCCGCGAGATGCAGGCAAGTGTGCCCGAAGGCGTAAAGATCGAGTTGATCCGCACCCGGGCCCAGGCCATCACAGACCGGCTGAACATCCTTGTCGACAATGGGTTGATGGGTTTGGGCCTTGTGGTCTGTCTGTTGTTTCTTTTCCTGAATGCCCGCATCGCTTTCTGGGTTGCGGCGGGTATTCCTGTGGCCATGTCGGCTGCCATTGCGCTGATGTATTTAGGTGGGTTGTCGCTGAACATGGTCTCATTGTTTGGCCTGATCATTACCCTCGGTATCGTGGTGGATGACGCCATTGTAGTGGGCGAACACGCCGATTTCCGCGCCCGTCGTCTGGGCGAGCCGCCTGTGGTGGCCGCTGAACGCGCAGCCCGGCGCATGGCGATGCCGGTTCTGGCAGCGACCGTCACGACGGTGATTGCGTTCTTTGGCCTGACCCTTGTAGGTGGTCGCTTCGGCGAGTTGATACGCGATATTCCGTTCACGGTGATTGCGGTTCTGATCGCGTCGCTGGTTGAGTGCTTTCTTATTCTGCCCAACCATATGGCGCACGCGATTGCGCATTCTGCCAAGGAACACTGGTACGATCTACCGAACCGTGTTGTGAACCGAGGCTTCCGCTGGGTGCGGGACCACCTGTTCCGTCCGTTGATCGCCTGGGTGATCTGGGCGCGATACGTTGTTGTGGCTTTGATGATCGCGATTTTGGCCAGTCAGGTTGCCCTGTTCATCCGTGGTGATGTGAACTGGCGTTTCTTCAACGCGCCTGAACGCAGCTCCGTCAGTGGCGGGTTCATCATGCGCGAAGGTTCGACCCGGTCGGATACGCTGGAAATGATGCGCATTGTACAGGACGCCACCGACGAGCTGGGTCAGATTTATGAAGAACGTTATGGCCAAAATCCGATCGAATTTGTTCTGGCCGAGGTCGGGGGCACCGCGGGCCGTGGTCTGGCGGCGGCAGACGGCAAAGACGGCAGCGTGCTGGGTGGGATTTCGATCGAATTGATTGATGCCGACCTGCGGCCCTATTCCAGTTTTGAATTTGTGGGCGAATTGCAGGACTTCGTGCCACGGCACCCGAATGTCGAGGTTTTGACTTTCCGGGGCTGGCGGTCCGGCCCCGGCGGCGATGCCATTGATGTGCAATTTTATGGATCGGACGTGAATGTTCTGAAGGCGGCCTCAGAGGACCTGCAGACCGCGTTGTCGAAATTCCCCGAAGTCTCGGCGCTAGAAGACACTCTGGCCTATGACAAGGAAGAGTTCATTCTGGACCTGACGGCACAGGGGCAAGCTTTGGGCTTTCGGATCGAAACGCTGGGCCGCGCGTTGCGCAACCGCCTTAACGGGATCGAGGCCGCCACCTTCCCCGATGGCCCGCGTAGCACCGAAATTAGGGTTGAATTGCCTGAGGGCGAGTTGACGGCAGACTTCCTTGAACGCACCCTTATGCGTTCGCCTGATGGGGTTTATGTTCCGCTGGCCGACATCGTTTCCGTCGAACGAAAAACCGGGTTTTCCGTCGTCCGGCGCGAAAATGGTCTGAGGGTGGTTTCAGTTACAGGAGATATTTCCGAAGACGACCCTGCCCGAGCGGCTGAAATCGAACGCATGATGCAGGACGAGATACTACCCAACATCTCCGCAGAACGTCAGGTTGAATGGCGTATGTCGGGTCTGAGCGAGCAGGAGAACGAATTCCTAGCCGAAGCCCGCACCGGATTGATACTGTGTCTGACCGGTATCTACCTTGTGCTGGCCTGGGTGTTTGCAAGCTGGTCGAGGCCGTTGGTGGTTATGGCGATTATCCCCTTTGGCCTCGTCGGTGCGATCTGGGGGCATTACATCTGGGATGTTCCGCTCAGTATGTTCACGGTGGTCGGATTGCTGGGAATGACCGGGATCATTATCAACGACTCGATTGTGCTTGTGACCACGATAGATGGGTATCAGCAGGATCGCGGTCTGGTGCCGTCAATTGTCGAAGGCACAGCCGACAGGCTGAGGCCCGTTATGCTGACCACACTGACAACGGTTCTTGGGCTTGCACCGCTGCTTTATGAGGGCTCGCAACAGGCACAATTCCTGAAGCCGACCGTGATCACCTTGGTCTATGGGCTTGGGTTTGGAATGCTTCTGGTTCTGATCCTCGTGCCTGCCCTGCTGGCGATCCTCAACGATGTTGCGCGCCCGATGACCGCCATGCGCCGCGCGTTACGCGCACCCGACCGGGTGGTTCGGGGCGCTTTGATGGCGACAGGAGCCGCTTTGGCGGTTTGGTTTGTTCTGACGATGATCTGGCCAACAGTTACCGGTGCGCCGATAGGTATTTTCCAGGGCCTTTATGCTGACGCAGACGGTATCCCGGCTTTGCAGATGGGGCTGGGCGCGTTCCTTGCCGGAGCCCTGCCTATTCTGGTGCTGAGCATGGCACTGTCTGCGGTGTTCTATGGTCGGCTCACTCGGTCGGCAGGAACCTAACCTTCACGCAGAGCGAATTCCATCAGATCGGCAACCCGCGCGCTCATCGGCAGGTCGCCTTCGCGTATCTGGTCGATTGGAAACCAGCGTGCATCCAGTGCGTCGTCGCCAGCTTCGGGCGTGCCAGAGAGGTACGTGCAGGCGACACCAACCAGAAGGTAGTGGGACAGAACTTGCCCATTGGGGTCGTGCCGCAGAAGATCCAGATTCTTGAGATAGTGTGACGGCTCTGCAATCACCGAGGTTTCCTCGCGCAGTTCGCGCTGTGCTGCTTGCAGAACGGTCTCGCCCCATTCCACATGCCCGCCCGGAAAGCCCCACAACCCGGCATCTGGTTGTTTGCTGCGCTGTACCAGAAGCACCTGATCCTGACGCAGAACAACCGCCAAAGCGCCGATTTTTGGAGTTTGGATCACAAGGTCAGCCCGCGCTGCAGCCCAGAATGTCGACCGCGTGATTTGCGCCCAGAACGGTGATCCGGATTTCAGATCGGTCCAGCGCGAAAGGTGCACCAGACGCGTTGATGATTTCAGCCTGCGCCACTAGCGTATTGCCCTCGCGTTGCGAGACCGGTTGCGATGCCCAGAGAACCGGGTTTCCGGGCTCGATCACGGCGACTTCGCGACCCCCCGCAGACGGCATCGTCACCCGAGCTTCGATTTGAATTCCGTCTTGAGTTGGCGTGAGATTACACGTGGCCTTGCTGACACGGGCTTCCTGCGCCGAGTAGGGACGTTGCGCCAGAGCCGCAGCAATGGCTGGGTTGCGGCCTGCTTCTGAGTCCAGTGTGTGGTCAAAGCCCAAACGTTCCGGGATACACACGTCTTTGCAAACGCCCAGATCCATCTCACCTTGCAGGCGTACGGGTTTGGCAGGGTTTCGCGGTGTAATTTCAATCGGTAGGATCAGCTGGTTTTCATAGCCGATCGACTGCAAGCCATTCTGGTCAAAAATCTCGGGCGCGGGCCAGGTGATGTCCACATGCCCAACGTTGCTTGAGCGTTTCCAGTCGAACTGGGGCGGGATGCCAGCATCACCGGGCGCCCGCCAATAGGTTTTCCAGCCGTCTTTGAGGGTTAGCCTCAGGGCGCTCAGATACGTGCCGTTTGCGGTTCGACCACCGTCCAGAACATCCAGTTTCACCACACCGTCCAAACTCTGTGCGGTGGCAGCAGAGGACAGGGTCAGGCAAGCAAACGCAACGGCGGCTGTGGATTTGATCGACATCTTCATCCCTCATACATGCGCGGGCTGGGGCCGGATTCCAAGTCACGATCCGGTCACTGCAATGAAATCTGTCGAATTACCCGTTGTTCTCTTGCAAACACAGGGGTGGCGGGGCCATTGTTGACAGAGTCGAGAAAGAGATGACGTCCCATGGATCTGACCGGAAAACTGTTGATTGCGATGCCCGGTATGGGCGACCCGCGATTCGAACATTCGGTGGTTTACATGTGCAGCCACGGCGATGACGGCGCCATGGGGCTGATCATCAACAAACCCTCGGACCTGCGCATCAAGACCTTGCTGGGCCAATTGAACATTGCGTGCCGTATTCCGGTTGTTGGCGAACGGCTGGTTCATTTTGGCGGCCCTGTCGAGATGTCGCGCGGCTTTGTTCTGCACAGCGCGGACTATGAAGCAAACTTGCATTCGATGCAGATCTCGGAAGAGTTCAGCATGACCGCGACGCTGGATGTGCTGGAAGACCTTGCCTCTGGCGTCGGGCCGCTGAATTCGATGTTGGCACTGGGTTATTCCGGCTGGGGTCCAGGTCAGCTTGAAGATGAAATCGCGATGAATGGCTGGCTGACCACTGAAGCCGCTTCCAAGCTGGTCTTCGACGTGCCGGATGATGAAAAATGGGAGGCTGCGCTGGCAACCTTGGGCGTGGATCCTTTGACTTTGTCCGCCAGCGCCGGCCGCGCCTGATCAGCAGTCGCGTGGCGCTGCCGCGCGTCGCAGCCTGTCGTTGATAGCTGTGCCCAATCCAGTATCAGGGATCGTAGAAACGGCGATTGGTCTGCCTGTCTTGTTCAATTCATGCAAGCAGGCAAAAAGGTTTGCGGCGGCCTCAGCCAGGTTGCCGTCCACGGACAGGTTCAAATCACAATCCACCGGGCCAAAGCCCAGCAAGACCTCATCCCCCTGACGCGATCCCGCATTCAGGCGGACTGGCGCGTCCGGCGCGTAATGTGATTGCAGCTGCCCCGGAGCGGTAAGCAGATCACCGGATTGATGCAGGTGCAGATGTACCCCCAGTTCCTGTTCGATCTGTTCCAGCGCGACGCCGCCGGGTCGTAGTAATGTGGGCTGTCCGGCCAGGCCGACGATTGTGGATTCCACGCCAACGCCGCACGGCCCGGCGTCCAGAATTGCGGCGATCCTGCCGCCCAGACCCGACCATACGTGATCTGCTGTTGTGGGGCTGATCTGCCCTGACGGGTTTGCCGAAGGCGCCGCAATCGGCCCGTCGAATGCTGTCAACAAGGCGCGCGCGGTGGGATGCGCAGGCACCCGAACCGCCAGCGTGTCCAAACCGGCCGTCACAAGCGAGGATATTCCGTGCCCCTCGCGCAGCGGTAAAACCAGAGTAAGCGGACCGGGCCAGAAGGCGCGCGCCAGTTGTTCGGCCTGATCGGACCATTGCACAAACCTCTGCGCCGCGCTGACCGAGGCGACATGGGCGATCAGCGGGTTGAAGCTGGGCCGCCCCTTGGCTTCGTAAATCGACGCGACGGCCTCTCCGTTTCGGGCGTCTCCGCCTAGCCCATAAACCGTTTCGGTGGGCAGGGCGACAAGAAGGCCCTGACGCAACAAATCTGCCGCCCGCGCGATGCCGTCGGGATCAGCCGTCAGTTCCTGAGTGCCGGATGAGATCATATCTGGTGACGCCGCGTTTTGGTTGCCTGAAACATGAGGAACAGTAGGTAATCGATCAAGACCCATACGCTTACCGGCGCTTGTCCCTGATTCCAAGCCCGTCGACGTATTCTGATCCTCTAGACGTTCGAGAGTTGTCATGCCCTATCGCGCCCCAATCTCAGACTATCAGTTTTTGCTGGACCATGTGGTCGGGTTCGACCAGATCGCTGCGACGGAAAAGTTCGCCGAGGCCAGCATCGATGTCGTGACCGCAATCCTGACCGAAGCCGGAAAGATGTGTGAAGAGGTCATGGCCCCGTTGCAGCGCACCGGTGATCTGGATCCTGCGCGTCTTGAAAACGGCCTGGTCAAAAGCCCCGAGGGATTTGCAGCGGGCTGGAAGGCGATCGCCGAGGGGGGTTGGATTGGCATGAGCGGTGATCCCGAACACGGTGGAATGGGCTTGCCGATAACCATCGCAACAGCCGTAAACGAAATGATGAGCGCAGCGTGCCTGTCCTTGCAGGTCGCTCCGCTGATGAGCCAGGGCCAGATCGAGGCGTTGGAACATCACGCCAGTGAAGAGCTTAAAGCCCTTTATTTGCCCAAATTGATGTCGGGTGAGTGGTCGGGAACAATGAACCTGACCGAACCACAGGCTGGTTCGGATGTGGGCGCATTGACCACCAAGGCTGAGCCGAACGGTGATGGGACGTATGCGATCACAGGGCAAAAGATTTACATCTCGTGGGGTGACAACGACTTTGCCGGGAATATCTGCCACTTGGTGCTGGCCCGTTTGCCGGATGGTGTGCCCGGCACAAAAGGAATATCCCTGTTCTTGGTGCCAAAGCACCTGCCGGATGCAAACGGGAACCCTGGCGTAGCCAATGACCTGCATGTGGTATCTCTGGAACACAAAATGGGCCTGCACGGCTCACCCACCTGTGTGATGCAGTATGATGGAGCCAAAGGCTGGCTTGTTGGACAAGAGCATGGTGGCATGGCCGCAATGTTTACCATGATGAACAACGCGCGTCTGGGCGTGGGCGGACAGGGCGTCGGCGTTGCGGAAGGCGCTTATCAACATGCGCTGGCTTATGCGCAGGATCGCAAGCAGGGCAAAACGCCGTCAGGTGCAATCATCGACCATGCGGATGTGCGTCGCATGCTGATGGACATGCGGGCTGATGTTTTCGCGGCGCGTGCCATTTTGGTGTCCAATGCTGCCGCGATAGACATGGCCGAGGCCTCCGGAGACGCAGACTGGGTTGCGCGCGCGGCCCTGTTGACGCCGATTGGCAAAGCGTTTGGAACGCAAACAGGCATACGCGTGGCCGAAACCGGTGTTCAGGTGCATGGCGGCATGGGGTATATCGAAGAAACCGGTGCCGCGCAGTTCTATCGCGATGTCCGGGTGACTGCGATTTACGAAGGTACAAACGGAATTCAGGCGATGGATCTTGTCGCACGCAAGATGATGGATGGGGGCGAGGCAGCCTCGAACCTTCTGGATGAGATTGAGGATCAGGCTGAGCGCGCCCGCTCCACTATGCCCGATTTGGCGGGCCCGGTCTGGGAGGCCACTGAAACACTGCGCGAGGCGACCGAATGGCTTGTGGCGCAGGACAATATGAACGACCGCTTTGCAGGTGCGGCGGCGTATTTGCAGGCTTTTGCCCGCGTGCTGGGCGGGCATTACCACCTGACCGCAGCTCTGGCTGACCCTGATGGACCACGGGCCAAGTTGGCGCGATACTATATCAACGCTTTGCTTCCCGAACATTCTGGTCTTTTGGCCCGTGTTCAGGGTGGGGCGGATGATCTTTTTGCGCTGAGCGTGGACGAGTTGGCAGCCTGATGGACGGAGATCGCGTATTGGGAATCAGATATCCGTGGGCCGAACCGCCCGCGACAGGTGAAGCCATCCAGATCGCCGAGGGGGTTCTTTGGATGCGCCTGCCGCTGCCAATGGCTCTGGATCACGTCAATATCTATGCTCTGGACGATGGTGATGGCTGGACGGTAATTGACACCGGCCTGTCCTCGAACAAGACACGGCGCATCTGGCACACCCTGATGGATGGCCCTTTGGTGGGCAAACCGATAAAACGCGTGGTTGTCACGCATCATCACCCCGATCACGTGGGCAACGCCGGGTGGCTTCAGTCGGAACACGGGGCTGAGCTGGTGACCAGCAGAACCTCATGGTTGTTTGCGCGGATGCTGACGCTGGATGTGCAAGAGACATGGCCGCAGGAGACGCTTGATTTCTATCGTAGTGCTGGCATGTCACCCGAAGTGCTGAACGCAAGAATGCAGGATCGTCCATTCAATTTTGCCGACACGGTCTATCCCATGCCGCTGGGCTTTACGCGCATACAGCAGGGTGACGTGTTCCGCATGGGCGGGCGCGACTGGGATGTGCATATGGGCAACGGCCACGCCCCGGAACACGCCACGTTCTGGAGCCGCGATGACAATCTGGTTCTTAGTGGCGATCAGATCCTCAGCTCGATCAGCCCCAATCTGGGTGTCTATGCAACCGAGCCCATGGCCGACCCGGTTTCGGCCTGGATGGAAGCGTGCGAGCGACTTCAAGCACTGGCCCAACCTGATCATCTTGTTCTGGGAGGGCACAAACTGCCCTTTGCCGGGCTGCCTTTGCGCATGAAACAGCTGATCGATAACCACCACAGTGCGTTGGAGCGTTTGCTGGACCATCTGGACGAACCGAAATCCGCCGCCGATTGTTTTCTGCCGCTATTCAAACGCACAATCCGCGAAGGTGAATATGGGCTCGCGCTGGTCGAGGCGGTTGCACATATGAATCATCTCTACCACATTGACGCTGTGACCCGAACGCAGCGTGCGGACGGGGCTTGGCTGTATCAGCGCAAAGGGTAGAGAAGAATGCAGGACCAGATTGAAACCTCGGCCGAGGCCGCCGAAGCCGCCGCCTTGCCACGTTGCCATGAGGTTCACGCCGATCCAAAAGCCGAGTCCGGCACTAAAACCCTTCCTGAGCCTTTGAACAAGCCGGTGGAAAACAAAAGCCCCGCGCAATGGGCTTATGAACGACTGATCATGTATATCCAGAACTTTGAAAAAACACTGGATGGCGACCACGAGGTCGCAATGGGCTTTACCGGTGGGGATGCTGGTGTGATGCGGATCGAAGGTATGGGATATTTCGACCCCGATATGATCACGTTCTATGGCTCGGACGGGGCAGGGGCTCGCACGCAATTGGTGCAGCACGTCAGCCAGTTGAACGTAATGCTGCGTGCGTTGCCCAAATCGGTCGAAGACAAGCCCGCAAACCGCATCGGTTTCCGTCTGGCTGCTGATCTGGAAGACAGCTGACTTGCAATTCACGCTTGCGCGCCTTTGAATGAGTGCATCATTTCGGAGGCCGCCGCGTGAGCAGATTTTTTCAAGCCGTTTCACATGCCTATGCCGGGGCCTGGGCCCGACGTATGGTCTTTGTCCCGATCTATATTGCTGTGCGTCTGCTGCTGGTGGCGCTGATCGCGCCAGGTGTCGCGGTGGCGGTCAACTTGGCGGTTTCGCTGTCGGATCAGACGGCGCTGACGGATCAGGACATTGCAATGTTCCTGTTGTCTCCGGCAGGGTTTATCGCGGGTATCGCGGTTCTCAGCCTGTTTTTGCTGGCCGAAGTCTTTGTGTTCTCGGTTATGGCCGGGTCTTTGCGCATGGGCGAAAGCGACCCTTGGCGCGCGGGCAGCGCGGCGCTGGCGCTGAACCTGTCCCGCTTTCCGGCGCTGTTTGGGTTTGCGGTTCGGTTTATTTTGCGCGTGCTGCTGCTTGCCCTGCCATTTGTGGCCGTTGCGGGGCTGATCGCGTGGTGGACGCTGACGGAATATGACATCAACTACTACCTGACTTTCCATCCGCCCGCCTTTCAGGTGGCGGTGGTCCTGATTGGATTGGTGGTTCTGGCGCTGGCTTGGGTTTTGATCCGACGTCTATCCGGTTGGGCACTGGCCCTGCATCTGGTGCTGTTTGAAGATGCGTCACCTCGAGTGGCTTTCTCGCAAAGCGAGCAGAGGATGGAAGGCCAGCGTGGGCGATTAAAGATCGAACTTGCCCTGTGGCTGGCGACGCGGCTTGTCATTGCGGCTTTGATCGCAGGGGTGGCCAGCCTTTTGTTTGCGCTGGTGCCGATACAGGAAGGCGGCAGCCTAAGGCTTGCGCTGATCTTTAGTCTCATCATCGCAGGGCTTTGGTCTTTGGCGGGGTTGGTTCTGGCGGCGACGGCGTTGGGCGCACTTGCTGTTTTGCTGGACGGGTTTTTTGATTCAGAGGCCAAGGAAATTGCTCACCCTGAACCCAGGAAAATCCGCGCGCCCGTATTTGTAACCGTCGCAGCGGCGCTGGCCGCATTGGGTATTGGCCTTTGGTTCGGGCAGGGCCTGCTGGAACGTGTGCAGGCTCCGGATCACGCCGAGGTGATCGGTCACCGGGGTGCAGCGGCCATACGGCCTGAAAACACCATGGCTGCGGTGTTGAAGGCGATCGAGGATGGCGCGGATTGGGTCGAGATTGACGTGCAGGAAACGGCCGATGATGTGGTCATCGTGGCCCATGACAGCGATTTCATGAAGCTGGCGGGCGTCAACCTGAAGGTCTGGGACGCCACTATGAAGGACGTGGCCGACATCGATATTGGCAGTTGGTTCGGGCCGGAATATGCCTCGGAACGCACGCCGACCCTGCGCGAGGTTTTGGAAGCGGCCAAGGGCAAGTCCAAGGTCCTGATTGAGCTGAAATACTATGGTCACGATGTCGATCTGGAAAATCGGGTGATCAATCTGGTGGAAGAACTGGGGATGCAGGACGACATTGCCACCATGTCCCTGAAGTATCCGGCGGTGCAAAAGATGAAAAAGTTGCGCCCCGACTGGCGGTCCGGCGTGTTGGCGGCCACTGCCGTTGGGGACCTTTCGGGCCTGGAAGGCGAATTCGTCGCGGTCAATGCAGGGATGGTGACACCGGGTTTGATCCGCAAGGTGCAGGATGCGGGCAAGGATATTTACGTCTGGACGGTGAATGATCCGTTGCAGATGTCCAAAATGGCCTCGATGGGTGTGGACGGGCTAATCACCGACCGCCCCGCAATGGCCAACGAGGTCTTGCGCGTGCGCGCTGAAATGGGGCCGGGCGAGCGGCTGTTGCTGTGGCTTGCAACAACGTTTGGATTGCAGGTCGATACCGAGGCAATGCGCGATGAAAGCCCTTAATTTAGCATTGTTCGCATCATTGCTGCCGCTGCCAGCCTTGTCTCAGGATCTGATGCGCAGTTTTGAGATGCCGTCGCACCGCGCGCTGGTGGATCAAAGCTTGGACGCCGCATTGATTGCTTTTGAAACAGATGGCTGTTCGGGCGGTTTGTCAGCCAGTTGGCGCTGGGTCGCCAAGCAATTTCCGCAAGTTGGTGAGCTGTATGAAGAGCACCCACCGTGGGAATACTGTTGCGTGACCCATGACCAAGCCTATCACAACGCGGGCGGCGCGGTGACGGCAGAGGAAAGCTATGATGCGCGTCTTGCAGCGGATGATGCCTTGCATGCTTGTGTGGTGGAACACGGAAATCGCTATGCTGAAGATTACGCCGACCGTTACGACATGACGCCCAAGCAGATTCGCGACGTGCACGCGATTACAGCGGATGCGATGTATGGTGCCGTGCGATTTGGCGGTGGGCCATGCAGTGGCCTGCCGTGGCGGTGGGGGTTTGGGTATCCAGGGTGTTCGATCCTCAGGTAAGCACACCCTGCGCGCGAATGACGTGGTGACAGGCGTTTGGTTTTCTATTATCCAACAGATCAAACACGCGAACTGGGATTCTGAGACTCATGGCTGAACACAAGCACGGCGAAATGGACATCACCGTCCAAACCAAAACTTTCAACGGTTTCATCAAGGCCACCACATGGTGTGTGGTTGCGATTGCTTTCCTGTGTCTGTTCCTGGCGGTTTTCGCCTCCTAAGCATTTCGGGGGCAACGTTGCTCAGGATTTTGATTGCCTGCCTGTTGGCAGCAACTGTGGCTGGCTGCGCAAGCTCGAATCGCCCGCAAGCGGATAGGGCAGAAATTGTTGCGCGATCCTACAGCGCGCAGGGTCCATCGACGCTGACACTGTACACGATGATCAACACGCGCACTGGTTCGGGTGCGCATACATCCTTGATGATTTCGGGCAGCGAACGGGTGATCTTTGATCCAGCCGGTTCGTTTCGTGCGGACGTGGTTCCGATAAAGGACGACGTTCTTTATGGCATTACCCCGGCGGTCGAGCGCGCCTACCGCAGTTCGCACGCCCGCGAGACGCACTATGCCCGCATTCAGACAATTCAGGTGACCCCGCAGCAGGCTGAAATTGCCTTGCAACTGGCCAAACAATCCGGCCCGGTTGCTGGCGCGTTCTGTACCAATTCAACCGCGCAACTGTTGAAGCAGGTGCCAGGGTTCGAGCAAATTGACGTAACCTTCTACCCGGTCAAACTGTCCGAGCAATTTGCACAACTGCCGGGCGTAATGACCGAAGAATATCGCGAGAACGATGACGCCGACCTGCAAAAAGGTCTAGCCGCCAACAACGCGCGCCTCAATCAGTTGGACGCTGCTTTATCCCAATAGATACAGCAGCCCATACAGCGTGGCGGCCCCCGAAAAGATGGCCGCCAGAACGTTTTTGCTGATCACCCCCACAACCAATGCAACGGCTGCCGCTGACATGCGGGGCAGGTCCGGTTGTCCTTCGGTGGCCGAGGGCCAAACGACCAGAGGCGCTATCAGGGCGGGAAGAATGGCGACGGCCGTGTAGCGCAGGTGACGCAGCAGCCAGGGCGGCATAGGGCGATCGCCCACAAGCCCGATAAAGGTAAAGCGCAGTGCGTAACTGCCCACCGCCAGGCCCACAATAATGATCCACATGGTGGTCGGGTCGATCTGGGTCATGACGGCGACCTCCGTTCCAGCATCAGTTCGGCTTGTGCACCGGCCATCATCCCGGCCATCCCGGCAATCAACAGACCCAGATTGTACGGCACACCCACTGTCAGCAGCGCGACGACTATGGCGACCAGGGCCGCAATCACATGCGCCAGGGTGCGCATCATCGGCCCGACCATGGCCAGAAAAGTAATCGGAAGAGCAAAATCCAGCGCCCAGCTTTCCGGGATTTGTGCCCCAAGGACAGCGCCGATGATGGTCGCCAAGATCCAAAGCGGCGTGATCGGTGTAACCGAGCCGAAAAAATATGCCATGCGCTGGGGGATTGTCAGGTCAGGCTCTTTCTCGAACCGCACAATCGAACAGGCATAAGACTGATCAACGATCAGATAGGCGGCACAGGCGCGCTGCCACAGGGGGGCCGCACCCAGATAGGGCGTGAGCGACGCGGAATACATCGCGACCCTCAGGTTCACGGCCAGCGCCGAGATCAACACGATTATTGTTGGGGTTTGATCCTGTAAAAGTTGCAGCGCCGTGAACTGGGCGGCTCCGGCAAAAACGGTCGCCGAAAAGGCGATGGTTTGAACAATATCCAACCCGGCTTCGGTCGCGAAAACGCCGAACAACAGACCAAAGGGGACGGCGACAAAGACAAAGGGCGTCCCGTCCCGAAAACCTTTCCAGAAGTACGACTTGGATGTGGCAGTGGCCATGGCTAAATCCTATGGTGACGCATGCAGCAGTAACTGTCTTGAGAAGGGGTTGCAATTGGCCACGGAATTCGACCTGTCGGACTATCTTATCGCGCCCGATCCCGGCGCCCCTCGCCTGACCCGTGCGGTTGAGGGTGTGGACCAGAACGGCGAGGTCAGCCAGATCTCGGTGGTCGAGGAACGCCCGTTGACGATCTTCCTCAATTCTCAGGAAATCGTGACGGCGATGACGATTGGTGACTATCCCGAATATCTGGCGCTGGGCTTCCTGCGCAATCAGGGGATGCTGCTTGCGGATGATCAGATTACCCGTGTGGAGTATGACGACGATCTTGAGACCGTTGTTGTGCGAACAGCGCGCGAGACATCATACGAAGACAAGCTGAAGAAAAAGACCCGGACCAGCGGCTGCGCCGTCGGAACGGTGTTTGGCGACATGATGGAGGGGCTTGAGGACGTGCAGTTACCACAGGTTCAGGTGCGGACCTCATGGCTCTACGATCTCGCCTCAAAAATCAACCGCACGCCGTCGCTGTATCTTGAGGCGGGGGCAATCCATGGCACGGTCCTGTGTAAGGAAAACCGCCCGCTGGTCTATATGGAGGATGTGGGCCGCCACAACGCCGTCGACAAGATCGCCGGTTGGATGTTGTCCGAAGAAGAGGGTGCGGCGGACAAGATCCTTTACACTACAGGTCGCCTGACATCCGAGATGGTGATCAAAACGGCTATGATGGGTATCCCTGTATTAGCGTCTCGTTCGGGTTTCACCGCTTGGGGCGTCGAGATCGCGCGCGAGGTTGGGCTGACCCTGATTGGCCGGATGCGCGGACAGCGCTTTGTCTGCCTGTCGGGCGAGGACCGCCTGCTGCGCGACGTGGATCCGTCAACCGTTGCGGTCGAAGACAAGAAGCATCGTCGGAAGAGTGCGGGATGAGCGCGATGTATTTCTTTCTCTTGATCCCGCCGTTTGTGATTTCTATCGGGTTGCTTTGGCTGATGCTCCGCGCCCATCGTCGCTATGAACTCTGTAAAAAAACGCTGGTCGATGGCATGGGCGTGCTTGATGAAGACACGCTCAGTGTTTTGGGCTGGAAAAGCCGCAGGTTCGTAAGTGGCTGGGAAACCCTTGCCGTATGGATGCCTGGATGGCAGTCCGTTGGGCTAGACTACCAACTGCAACAGCAAGACCTTCAGCGCCTAGCGATACGAGGGTTGCCAAAAGCAATTGCCCACACTCCAACAGTAGAACTATCAGCGCGGATGTATCGCTTGGTGTTCTGGTGCTTTGTAGCTCCTGGAACGTTCATAGTTCTAACTTTTGGATCGGTGCACATTGCGCAATGGCTTGACGCTTCTTTATCAATTTCACCAAGAGTTTCTTATTTGGTTCTTTTGGTTGTCTTTCTCGTTTCTGTTCTTTTGCCTATGACCAAGTTCAAAAGATGGCCTGACATCGAGGACCAATCATGACCAAACCCCTCGGCATTATCCTCGCAGGTGGACAGGCGACCCGGATGGGTGGCGGTGACAAGGGGCTATTGCAGATCAATGGGCAAAGCTTGCTCTCACATGTGATTGACCGTTTGTCCCCACAGGTCAGTGGGCTGGCTCTGAACGCCAACGGCGACCCCGAGCGGTTTTCCGACCTGAACCTGCCTGTGCTTCCTGACACAATCGAAGGGTTTGCGGGGCCTTTGGCTGGGGTTTTGGCCGGGCTCGACTGGGCGGCAGAGCAAGGCGCGGACAGCATTGTGACCGCTGCTGCTGACACGCCGTTCTTCCCACGCGATTTAGTGGTGCGGTTGCAAGATGCGGCAGCGGGGCAGGTGCACCCTCTGGTTCTGGCCACTACCCCGCGCACCGGGGACGAGGCGCTGAAATCCGGCGGTGGCAAGCGGGTTAACCGGCATCCAACCTTTGGCCTCTGGCCTGTCGCGCTGCGCGACGATCTGCGGGTGGCGCTGACGGACGGGCTGCGCAAGGTGGTGCTGTGGACCGATAAACATGATGGGCGCGAGGCTTTGTTCGACGCCGACCTGTTTGACCCGTTCTTCAACGTCAACACGCCGGAAGATCTGGATCGCGCCCGAACATTGTTGGAGCAGGCATGAGGGTCTTTGGCGTCACCGGCTGGAAGAATGCTGGCAAAACCGGACTGATGGAACGGCTGGTGGCCGAGATCACAGGCAGGGGCGTTACGGTGTCGACTGTCAAACATGCGCATCACAGTGTCGATGTGGATCAACCCGGCACCGACAGTCACCGCCACCGCATGGCAGGGGCCAGTGAAGTTCTGCTTGCCTCAGGTCAGCGCATTGCCGTGATGCAAGAGCTGCGCGGCACGCCAGAGCCCCCTTTGGCCGATCTTTTGGCCCGGCTTTCACCGGTTGATCTGGTGCTGATTGAAGGTTTCAAGCGCGAAGACCATCCCAAGATCGAAGCTTTCCGCGTTGAGGCGGGCCATGCGCTGATGGCCCCAAAGAACAAGACTATTCGGGCCGTGGCCAGCGACACTCCGCTAGATCTGGACCGCCCGGTTTTCGACTTGGACGACACTGCCGGGATTGCCGACTTCATCCTCAAAGAGGTCGGTTTGTGATCCTGTTCCAGACCTTTGCCATGGTGGATTGGTCTGGTGGAAACGACACCGGGCCGACCCCGCGCAAAGATGCGATTTGGGCCAGCATTGTGCGTGAAGGGCGTTTTTTAGAACCCGAGTACCTGCGCAACAGGGAGGTCGCCGAACAGTGGCTTGAGGCCCTGATCCGTACCGAGCTTGAGGCCGGTCGCCGCCTGTTTCTGGGGTTCGATTTCCCGTTTGGCTATCCGGCAGGGTTTGCCCGGGCGGTGACGGGCTCGGACGACCCTCTGGTTTTGTGGGACTGGTTCGAACGGCATATTGAGGATACGCCCAAGGCGAATAACCGATTTGATCTGGCAGGCCGGATCAACCTGAAGTTTGGCGGAAAAGGCCCGTTCTGGATGAACGGTTTGCGTCGTGACATCGACGGTCTGCCACGCAGAAAAGCGGACTATTCCAATCCTTTCCCGGACCGCCGCGATGTAGAAACCTTGGCCAGGGGCAGCTTTACCTGCTGGCAGATGGCAGGTGCGGGGGCTGTTGGCGGGCAGGTGATGATGGGGCTTCCGGTTCTGAACCGCCTCCGCCACCTTTTCGCAGGAAAGATCGCGGTCTGGCCGTTTGAAACACTGGATAAGCCAGTTGCTTTTGTGGAAATCTGGCCCTCGCTCAACTTAGGCAAACCTCCTCAGGGAAGGATCAAGGATGCCTGGCAGGTCGAACAGGTCGCCTTGACTCTGTCACGTTTGACAGAGCAGGAGTTGGATGCGCAATTGAATGTCTCAGCGGCAGAGGAAGGTTGGATATTGGGTGTAGCTCAGGACAAGCCGAACATAGCCCCGCCGCCATTGCGAAACGATTGTTTCGCGTTGCCTGCCGGGGTGGAGTGGACACCTGTAGACGAGGCGTTGGCCTATCTGCGCGACAGATTGCATCCGATCACGTCAGTGGAAACGCTTGAGCTGTCCAAGGCAAGTGGCCGCATTGTGGCCGAAGACGTAATCGCCCAACGCTCAAACCCTCCCCAGCCCAACACGGCAGTGGATGGGTTCGGGTTTGCGGGCCCCGCACCGGATGGCACGCAGGTCATGCCGCTGGTGGATGGGCGCGCGGCGGCGGGAATACCGTTTGACGATTCAGTCCCCGAAGGTCGGGCCTTGCGTGTTCTGACAGGCGCGGCACTGCCTGATGGTGTGGATACGGTTATTCTGGAAGAGGATGTCACGGTCCAAGGCGGCCATATTGCCTTCCGCGGCCCGCTGAAAAAAAGCGCGAACACGCGGCGCGCGGGTGAAGATGTGATGGCAGGTGATGTGGCTTTGCCCGCCGGGCGTCAGTTAACTCCTGCCGATCTCGCGTTGCTGTCTGCTGTGGGTATCGCGAAGGTGAATGTGCGTCAGCCGTTGCGTGTGGCGGTGGTCTCGACCGGTGATGAGTTGATCGAACCCGGAGAAAGCGCAGGTCCGGGACAGATTTTCGATGCCAACCGCCCGATGCTGCTTTCGTTGATCGAACGCATGGGATTTGTGCCAGTTGACATGGGGCGTGTTGCAGATGATCGGAATGCTTTGAGGGACCGGTTGGATCAAGCCTCAGCACAGGCTGATGTGATCCTGACCAGCGGAGGCGCATCAGCAGGCGATGAAGATCACGTGTCCGCCTTGTTGCAAGAGGCGGGGGCGATGCAGCACTGGCGGATCGCGTTAAAGCCGGGGCGCCCGCTGGCTTTGGGTTTGTGGTCAGGCGTGCCGGTGTTTGGCCTGCCGGGCAACCCGGTTGCTGCCATGGTCTGCACGTTGATCTTTGCGCGTCCTGCGCTGGGCTTGATGTCAGGCGAAGGCTGGACGGAACCGCAAGGATTTGACGTTCCTGCCGCGTTTGAGAAACGCAAAAAACCGGGCCGCCGTGAATACTTGCGCGCCCGGATGCGCGATGGACGGGTCGAAGTGTTTCATTCGGAAGGCTCGGGCCGGATCAGCGGCCTCAGCTGGGCCGAAGGGCTGGTCGAAATCGAAGATGGCGCGCGGCAGATCAAACCGGGCGATACCGTGCGTTTCATACCGTTTGGGAGCTTTGGTATTTGAGCATCGCGATTTCATCCGGCTTCGCTGATCACGAACGCGCGCAGGCAGCAGCGCTGTTCTGGCAGGCGTTTTCGGCCAAGCTGCATAAGGTCATGGGGCCAGATGAAAAGGGTTTGGCCTTCTTTGAAATCGCTTTGAACCCGAATTTCGCGCTCGTCGCGCGCGATGACGCGGGTCATATGTTGGGGCTGGCGGGGTTCAAAACGCGCGACGGCGGTTTGGCTGGTGGCAGGATGTCTGATCTCGCCGGAACCTATGGCTGGTTCGGGGCCGTGTGGCGCGCCTGCATATTAAGCCTTCTGGAACGTGAACTGAAACCGGGAGTGTTTCAGATGGATGGCATATTTGTCGCTGCTGATGCCCGTGGCAGAGGCGTGGGTACGGCCCTTTTGAATGCCATTAAACAAGAGGCCCGCGATCAGGGCATGTCCGAGGTTCAGCTGGATGTGATCGATACCAACCCGCGCGCCCGGGCATTGTACGAGCGCGAAGGGTTTCGGCCAGTGGGTGAGGAAAAAATCGGGCCTCTCAAATACCTCTTCGGCTTTAGCAGCGCGACCAAGATGTCCTGGCCGGTGGCACATTCCTAGTCGAAGGTTCCTGCTACGCGACCCAGCAACATAAAGGCCCTTGCAGTACGCGTTTCACCCAACGCGCTGAGTTCCGCGTCGCTTGCGGTGGGTTCGAACTCGGCCATCATCTTGTCAAAACGACGAAGAAAATGATGGGCAGCGTCGCGGAAAATCGGGTCCTGTTTCATCCGTGCTGCTGTCAGCGCCAGTGAGGACCTGTCGCGGACGCCTCCTAACGCGGCCACAGCGCGACCGCGTGTGCCTTGGGCGAATTGGCGCCAGATTTCTGGCCGGGCCATGTCGGGACGCAGGTCATCCATATAGATGCCTTCCTGGCTGAGCAGCGTCAGAACGTCCTGCGAGGCTTGCACAAGCTGCGCTGTCTTGCGGTCTTTCAGCGCGACGCGCAGGGCGTTGAACCCTTCGGTATCATCCTGCGTTTCCGGGAAGTTCAGAGCCCGGATGAAAATGGCTGTGCTGAGCGGCGGCGCGATGTCTTCCGCAGGCGTTCCCAGCTCGAGCGAGGTTTGGTCGCCAGGGGCAGAGGCCTGCGTCGCACTGGCGGTCGGACTGGTGCGCTTGGTTGAAAACGTCGCCAGCGCATTTTCCGTTTTCCGGGTGGCCGCTGCGATTTCGTCCAGCTTTTTGCTCACAGCTGGCTCATAGGTGCTCGAGGCCCGCTGCTGCTGCGCCACATAGGCCTGCCGGATGGCATCAATCGCCGTTTGCAGCCGCGCGCTTTCTTCGCGCATGACCCGGCTGGCACGCATTGCCGTAGCCGCGACCCAGATCATGGCCACGGGCATAAACACCGCCAGAAAGGTAACGATGAACCCACCGTTTTGACCCTGTTCCGGAAGCACCAGAAAGACAACCGACACCACCAGCCAGATCAGGCTGAGCACCAGTGCGGCAATCTCAATTTCAGTCAAAGCCGGTGTCTTTGGGCGATCATAGATGCCCAGCGAGGTCGGTTTTTCAGTTTCCGGGTCAGGTTTGGGCCCCGACATTACATGCGCTCCGGTCAGGCGTACTCGATACTCAGAATTTCATAGGAACGCACGCCGCCGGGTGTGCGCACTTCAACACTGTCGCCTTCGTCCTTGCCAATCAGGGCACGGGCGATGGGGGACTTGATGTTCAGCAGGCCGGCTTCAATATTGGCTTCGTACTCGCCAACGATCTGCCAGGTTTTCTCTTCATCAGTGTCTTCGTCGACCAGGGTCACCTTTGCACCGAACTTCACTGCCCCAGACAGCTTTGCCGGATCAATGACGTCGGCCAGCGACAGAATGCCTTCCAGCTCTTTGATGCGACCTTCGATGAAACCCTGCTTTTCACGGGCCGAGTGATACTCGGCGTTTTCCTTCAGGTCGCCCAATTCGCGTGCCGAGGCAATCGCTTCGATGATCGCCGGGCGTTCAACGGATTTGAGGTTCTTCAGCTCAGCCGCAAGCGCGGCATTGCCCGTAGGCGTCATCGGAATCTTTTCCATACTCTCTACGTCCACGTATAAATTGAGTCGCCCCGCCGCACGGAAGCGTCGGGGCGAATGTAGGGTTGGCAGTTACCTGACCCAAATACTGCGTGAATTGCAAGAGGGGACAGCAGTTGCAGCGATCAATTCGCGACTTCGCGCCGTCGTGTGGATTTTGGCTGCGGTCTGTGGCGATGATCAGGGTGCCGGGATCTGTGCCATCGCTGCGAAGGGGTGCAAAGCCACATCATCTCAATCATATTGCACAACCTCAAATTCGATGCCGTTGTCGTCGCGGAAGTAAAACCTGCGCCCCGGATCGTAATCCGCGTGGTTATGAGGCTCAAACCCTGTTTTTCGAACTTTGGCTTCGGTCGCATCGATATCTTCAACCAGAACGCCCACATGATTGAGGCCGCCAACAACGTCATAGCTGCTATTGGCCATGGGTTTGGGGTCTCGCGGCGCGTACAGCGCCAGATATGTATGCTTACTGCCCACATGGACAGTGTAGCCACCCAAGGTGGCCGGGCCTTCCCAGCGGGTTTTCCAGCCAAAGACCTGTTCCATCCATGCGGCTGAAGCCTGCGGGTCGCGGACAGTGAAGTTGGTGTGTTCAAGCGTTGCCATCATGGGATCTCCTGTTTTTAGGCTTGTCCCGACTCAAGCTAATTTCTAAACCTAACTTTAGGTCAAGGTATTTTTTTTGAGGATGTGATGGCTGTTTCAGAAGGGCTGGCAATCGGCGCATTGGCCCGGCGTACCGGGCTGGCGGTGTCAGCTATCCGTTATTATGAGGCGCAGGGATTGATCTCGCCATGGCGCAACTCGGGCGGACAGCGGCGCTATCAGCGCGCAGATATTCGACGGTTGAGCTTTGTGATGATTGCACAGCAATTTGGTCTGACTCTGCCCGAAATCCGCGAGGTGCTGTCAGGTCTGCCTGGAAACCGCACCCCAACGCCGCAGGATTGGAAGGCCATAAGCGTGCAGTTGCGCGCTCATCTGGATCAGCGAATCGATACGCTGGCGCGGTTGCGCGACAATCTGGATGGGTGCATCGGGTGTGGGTGTCTCAGCCTGCCAAAATGTGCGCTTTACAACGCCGATGACCGGGTAAAATCCAATGGTAGCGGCCCCAGGTATCTGATGGGGGACACACCAGAGGCTTGAAGTGTCGAATAGCGGCATTGTTACGCCGTGTTTCGATTGACCAAGGTCTTTGCAACCATGTAATCAGCCGTGAAACAAAATTGCGCCGACCGCATGTAGAAAGCGCCAATTCGGAAAGTTAGCTAAGGAGCCCGCGATGGCCGAGATTGAACGCGAAGCGATGGAATACGACGTGGTGATCGTGGGTGCAGGCCCCGCGGGCCTGTCGGCGGCCATCCGTCTGAAACAGCTGGATGCCGACCTGAACGTCGTGGTTCTGGAAAAAGGCTCGGAAGTTGGCGCGCATATCCTGTCTGGTGCGGTGCTTGACCCCTGCGGTCTGGACGCGCTGATCCCTAATTGGAAAGAAAAGGGCGCACCGCTGAACGTGCCTGTGCACGAAGATAACTTCTACATGCTGGGCGAAGCTGGCAAGCTGCGTATCCCCAACTTCCCGATGCCGCCGCTGATGAACAACCACGGCAACTACATTGTCTCGATGGGCAATGTCTGCCGCTGGATGGCGGAACAGGCAGAAGAGCTTGGCGTTGAGATTTTCCCGGGCATGGCGTGTTCTGAACTGGTCTATGGCGAAAATGGCGAAGTCAAAGGCGTTGTCGCCGGTGTCTTTGGCCTGGAAGCTGACGGCTCGTACGGGCCTAACACTGAGCCGGGCATGGAGCTGCATGGTAAATATGTCTTCCTGTCGGAAGGCGTGCGCGGCTCGCTGTCCAAAGAAGTTATCGCCAAATACGACCTGCAAGCTGGCAAAGAAGTGCAGAAATACGGCGTTGGCATGAAAGAGATCTGGGAGATCGACCCGGCCAAGCACAAAGAAGGTTCGGTCACGCACACAATGGGTTGGCCGCTGGGCAGCAACGCGGGTGGTGGGTCGTTCATCTATCATCTTGAAAACAATCAGGTCTATGTCGGTTTCGTGGTTCACCTGAACTACAAGAACCCGCACCTGTATCCCTACATGGAATTCCAGCGCTTCAAGCACCATCCAATGGTGGCCGACCTGCTGAAAGGCGGCAAGCGCGTGGCCTATGGTGCGCGTGCGATCACCGAGGGCGGCTATCAGTCGATGCCTAAGCTGGTGGCACCGGGTGTGGCGCTTCTGGGTTGCTCGGCGGGCATGGTCAACGTGCCGCGCATCAAGGGCAACCATAACGCGATGCTGTCAGGTAAGGCTGCGGCAGAGGCCGCGTTCGACGCCATCAAGGCCGAGCGTTCGGGTGATGAGCTGGCCGCATACGAGACCGAAGTGCGCGATGGTCCCATTGGCAGCGACTTGAAGAAGGTCCGCAACGTAAAACCGATCTGGTCGAAATGGGGTCTGACCGCATCACTGATGCTGGGCGGTCTGGACATGTGGACCAACACGCTGGGCTTCTCGCTGTTCGGGACGGTCGGACACGGCAAGAACGATGCAGACTCGACCGAAGATGCAAGCAAGCACCAGCCCATCGACTACCCGAAGCCCGACGGTGTGCTGTCATTTGATCGCTTGACCAACGTGTCTTTCGCGGCGACCAATCACGAGGAAAGCCAGCCCTGCCACCTGCGCCTGGCCGACCCCGAAGTGCCGGTCAAGGTCAACCTGCCCAAGTTTGACGAACCAGCGCAGCGCTATTGCCCGGCTGGCGTTTACGAGGTGGTCGAGGATGAAACGGCGGGCCCGCGATTCGTCATCAACTTCCAAAACTGCGTGCACTGCAAAACCTGCGACATCAAGGACCCAAGCCAAAACATCACTTGGACTACGCCGCAGGGTGGGGACGGTCCGAACTATCCCAACATGTAAGCAAAAAACTGGGCACTGGCAGGGTCGTGAAGGCTCTGCCATTGCCTCTTGCCAGCCAAAGCCCTAGCTTGTTTGTCAGTCAACGATAGCAAGGCAGGATTTCGGTGGTTTCCCTGGTTCGTCGCGCGGCTCTGTCCGTGCTGCTCATGTCGTCGGTCGCAGTCCCGGCATTCTCAGACTCGGGCGCAGGGTCGTATCTGGCCGGGCGGCAGGCAATTTACGAAAGTGATTATACCGCTGCCGAGCGGTACTATGCACAGGCGCTGAAGTTCGATTCACAGAACCCGTTGCTTTTGGAAAGCGTTGTGGTGGCACGCCTTGCGCTTGGCGAGATTGAACGTGCCTTACCTGTTGCTGAGCAGATCGAAGAAGCGAACCTGCCCAGCCAGGCCGCGCGCATGGCGATTGCGGCCAATTTGGTTGCAGATGGCAAGTATGACGTCCTTTTAACGCGCAATCCGGAAACTCAGGGCGTCGGACCGCTGGTGGACGGGTTGATGGTCGCCTGGGCCCATTTGGGCCAGGGTGAAATGACCAAGGCGATGCAGCAGTTCGATACTGTGGCCACGCAAGACGGCCTGAAAGAGTTTGCGTTGTATCACAAGGCCATGGCATTGGCCTCGATCGGCGATTTTGAAGGGGCCGAGGCCATCTTTGCAGACAATGACGGTGCGGTGGCGCGTTTTACGCGTCGGGCGGCTTTGGCGCGAGCCGAAGTGCTGTCCCAGCTGGATCAGAACGAAGACGCCCTTCAGTTTCTTGAGGACGTATTTGTTGCTGGTAGCGACCCGACCATCGAAACCTACACCAGCCAGCTGGAGGCGGGTGAAACACTCCCCTTCACCCATGCCCGCTCGGCGCGGGATGGCATGGCCGAGATTTTCTTTACCGTTGGTGCCGCGCTGAACTCTGAGGCGTCGCCGGACTACGTTCTGCTCTATACACGATTGGCCAGTTTTCTACGCCCTGACCACGTGGATGCCATTCTGTTGAGCGCCGATCTTCTGGATCAACTGGAGCAATATGATCTGGCGGTTGCGGCCTATCGTATGGTTCCAGCAGACAGCAACGATCATCACGCGGCCGAACTGGGCCGGGCCGAAGTACTGGACCGCTCAGGCAAAACCGATGCCGCCGTTGAGGTGTTGCAAAACCTTGCAGCACAAGACCCTGACCTTCCGGGTGTGCACGTGGCTTTGGCCGATCTGCAGCGACGTCAGGAAAACTATCAGGCGGCAGTGACGTCATATGACACGGCAATCGGGCTGACGGACAACGCAGCAGGCGGCAACTGGTTCTTGCACTATGCCCGTGGCATCAGCCATGAGCGGCTGAAGCAGTGGGATCAGGCCGAAGCTGACTTCCGACGCGCACTTGAGCTGAACCCTGATCAGCCGCAGGTTCTGAACTATCTGGGCTATTCGCTTGTCGAGCGTAAAGAGAAGCTGGACGAGGCACTGGACATGATCCAGCGCGCCGTCGCGGCCCGCCCGGACAGCGGCTACATCGTCGACAGCTTGGGCTGGGTCCTGTTCCGTCTGGGTCGCTATGACGAAGCGGTTGAGCAGATGGAGCGCGCCGTTGAGCTGATGCCTGTCGATCCGGTGGTGAACGACCATCTTGGCGATGTCTACTGGGCCGTAGGCCGTGCGCGCGAGGCTGAATTCCAGTGGAAACGGGCGCTGTCCTTCATTGATCCCGAAGATACGGATGGCGAAGCAGACCCAGAGCGCATTCGCCGCAAGATCGAAGTTGGGCTGGATGCCGTTTTGGCCGAAGAAGGTGCAGAGCCTTTGAAGGTCGCTAATGGAAATTAAGGCGTTTGCGCCAGCTAAGATTAACCTGACTCTACATGTGACCGGCCTCCGGACAGATGGCTATCACCTGTTGGATTCATTGGTGGTTTTTGCTGATTTGGGCGATCAACTGACGTTCAAACCCGGCCCTGCATTGTCCATGGATGTGCGCGGCGAGTTTGCCGATGGCGTCCCTGCGGACAGCCGCAATCTGGTGTGGAAAGCTGCCGAAGGTGTGGGTTGGACCGGGCATATCGATCTCAGCAAGTCCTTGCCCCACGGAGCGGGCATTGGGGGCGGCTCGTCAGATGCTGCGGCCACGCTTGGGGCTTTGGCTGGGCAGGGTTATGACGCTCCGCCGGATCTGCCCCTGTCACTTGGGGCAGATGTGCCCGTCTGTCAGGAAGGCCGAGCGATCAGAATGCAGGGCATTGGTGATCAACTGGGTGCTGTAAACCTTCCGCACTTGCCCGCTTTGTTGGTCAACCCGAATGTGCATGTGCCAACGGGGGCCGTTTTCAAGGCACTGGCCAGCAGAGACAATCCGCGGATGCCTGAGCATATCCCTGAGTTTAAAAACGCCACCGACTGCGCCTTGTGGCTAAGTGATCAGCGTAACGACTTGGAAGTACCAGCCATGGGCGCTGCGCACGAGATTGAACAGGTTCTGGACACACTGCAAACGACAAATCGCGCCCTCATCGCGCGTATGTCGGGGTCAGGGTCAACCTGCTTTGCGCTGTATCCGACGATGAAAGACGCGCATTTCGCAGCCTATGAGATCGGCGCAGCGCATCCTGATTGGTGGTGCCGCGCCACTCAGCTTAATTGAGTCGCGAGACCACGTAGTCTGCCAGTTCACGCAGCAGGCTGCGAATTTCGTGATCCGGCAACACATCCAGCGACGCCTTGGCCTTGTTCGCCCAACCCAAGGCGTCTTGCCGGGTCTCTTCCAGCGTAGCGTATTTGCCCATCAAACGCAGCGCATGATCCAGATCGCCCTCCTGTTGACGGCCTTTTTCAATCGTACGCTCCCAGAATGCGCGCTCGTCCGGTGTCGCTTGGGCCACGGCTTTGATCACCGGAAGTGTCAGTTTGCGTTCGCGGAAATCATCGCCAACGTTCTTTCCGGTTGCTTTGCTGTCGCCCTGATAGTCCAGCAGGTCGTCTGCAATCTGGAATGCAATGCCCAACGAGTCGCCATAGTCGAACAGAGCTTTGACCTGTTCTTCCGAAGCGCCAGCGATCACGCCACCGACCTCAGTAGCGGCGGAAAACAGGGCGGCTGTTTTGCCGCGCACAACCTGCAGATAGACGCTCTCATCCGTACGCAGATCGGTAGCTGCTGTCATCTGCAGCACTTCGCCTTCGGCAATCGTGGCCGAGGCGTTGGCCAGAATGTCCAGCACCCGCAGCGAGCCGGTTTCGACCATCAGCTGGAAGCTGCGTGAAAACAGGTAATCGCCGACCAGAACGCTGGATTTGTTGTCCCACAGCAAATTTGCAGTGGGACGACCGCGCCGTTGGGCGCTTTCGTCTACCACATCGTCATGCAGCAGCGTCGCGGTATGGATAAATTCGACCGTGGCCGCAAGCCGCACATGGTGATCACCGGTATACCCAAAAAAGCGCGCCGCCGCCAATGTCAGCATCGGACGCAGTCGCTTTCCGCCCGCTTCCACAAGATGTTGCGTCACCTCTGGGATTCGTGGCGCATGGTCCGACGCCATCCGCGTGCGGATCAGGCCGTTTACGGCCTCCATCTCGCCCGCCAACAATTCGGCGAGGCGCTCATGCGGTTTTGAAATCATGTCGACGGTCATCACACTCCTGATACAAGGCTCGACTTCCGCCTCGCCTTGCCCTTACATCCATCCCCATGAAAGAACTATTGCGCAGTACCGATCCGACAATCCTGGCCTTTGCATCCGCTCTTCTTGAAGGCGAGGATATAGACTGCTTTCAGATGGACGTAAATATGAGCATCCTCGAAGGTGGTATCGGAATCTTTCCGCGCCGCCTGATGGTGCGGTCCGAAGATCTGACTCGCGCCGAACGTGTGATGCGCGATAACGAGATTCCGCTGGGCCGATGACCCGCTTTGAAGACAAAGAACTGACCCGTAACGATTTCCTGGGTGGCCGGGTTCGACTGCTGCAACCCGAAGCCGGTTATCGCGCTGGTGTAGACCCCGTTTTTCTGGCCGCGTCAGTGCCTGCCCGGACCGGCCAGTCGGTGTTAGAGCTGGGCTGTGGCGCGGGGGCCGCTATTCTGTGCCTGTCCGCTCGGGTGCCGGGTCTTAAGCTGACCGGGGTCGAGTTACAGCCCGCCTATGCAGATTTGGCGCGTCGGAACGCAGAAATGAACGGTGTAGATCTGGATTTGGTCGAGGCAGACCTGACAGCTTTGCCAACAGCCATTCGGCAGCGTCAGTTCGATCACGTCATTGCCAATCCCCCCTATTACCGGGCCGGAGCACATAGTCGCGCCAACGACACCGGCCGCAGCATCGCGTTGGGAGAAGACACACCTTTGCAGGACTGGATTTCAGTGGCGGCCAAACGTCTGGCTCCGCAAGGGTATCTGCATATGATCCAAAAGGCAGATCGCCTGCCGGATATGATAGTGGCCTGCACGGGCGGGCTGGGGTCGGTTGAAGTGTTGCCCCTTTGTGCGCGTACAGGTCGTGAGGCCGAACTGGTGATTTTACGGGCGCGCAAAGGCGGTCGTGCGGCATTTCGCCTCCACGCACCTTTGATTCTGCACAAGGGTGAACGCCATGAAACGGATGGTGAAAGCTATACCGAGCAGGTTTCTGCGGTGCTTCGGCAAGCCGCCCCATTGCCCCGGTTCTGACGTCAATCGGCAATGACCAGCCGATTTTGTCGGATTTATTACAGATTCTGTGCTTGTGCGGCGTGACAGGGTGGAAACGATGTGCTCAACTTCTTACGTGAACTACAGACACGTAAACAAGGAGGATCGCAATGAGCGTGAGCGCACATCTGACGGAACTGAAGAAAAAGCACGAATCTCTCGGTCTCGAAGTGGAACAAGCCCAACGCTCGCCGGGCATTGATGATCTCCATATTGCTCAGTTGAAGAAACAAAAGCTTAAACTGAAGGAAGAGATCGAACGCCTGTCTGCCTAAGATTTCAGGCTGGCGCGGGCCGCGATCAGGGCCCCGCCGGTGATCAACAAGGCCGCGATCGCAAGCCCCCAGGATGGGGCGGCGATCCCGGCCACAACCAAAGCCAGCGTTGACAACAAAGGGGCCGCGTAAGACGAGGTTCCCAGCATTTGAATGTCGCCTTGCTTGACCCCGATGTCCCACACATAGAATGCAAGCCCGACAGGCCCAAGGCCAAGCGCCAGAACCGAGGCCCAGCCAAGGGGCGTGACCGGAAACACTGTGTCTTCCAAAGCCACATGCAGCAGGCCAGATGCCAGTGCGGCTGCTAGGCAAAACACTGCGACCGAACTGGTGGGCGTGTCGCCCAGCTTACGAGACAGAACGGAATAGCCTGACCATGTCAGAGCGCAGAGCAGGGCCAATGCATATCCGGGCAAGTGTTGGGCTTGAAAGCCTGCGCCGCCGCCACCTCCGATAATTACGGCGGCCCCTGCAAATCCAAGACAGGCACCAATCATATGCCCAACACGTAGATGTTCGCCCGGCAGCAATCCCGACATGAGCACGATGAGCAAAGGCCAGAGATAGGCGATCAGCCCAGCCTCGGCGGCTGGGGCCATGCGCAGGGCGGAGAAGTAAAGGGCGTGATACCCGAACAAACCCAAGGCTCCAAACAAGTAGGTGGTCCAGGGAACGCGTTTCAAACTGCTCAACCCGCCCGTGGCAGCGGCCCAGATCAATCCAAGCGTGCCACCAATCGTAAAGCAAATTGTGTTCAGCAATAAGGGCGGCGTGGGAGCAGAGCCGACCGTGAACAAAGCCAGCAAAGCCCACAGCAAGACGGCCACAAAACCGATGGCCGTTGCGCGCATTTTGGTCATCGGTTGGAAACCTCTTCAATCGGTATGATCTTGAACTCATCCGATATATGCGCGGTTTTTTCAATCTCGGTCAGAAACCAATCGCGAAACGCCGCGATCTGAGGTTTCTTCTCGGCCCCTGGAAGGCAAAGAAACCGGAACCGCCCCTGTGTTTCCAAAGCCACTTTGAACGGCGCGACCAAACGGCTTTCGGTCAAGTCCTTGAGAATCATGGCGCGTCGTCCAAGCGCCACACCAACTCCTGCGACGGCGGCATCAATCGCGTGATCGGCATTCGAAAAATGCGCGCCATGGGTCGGGGTGAAATCGATCCCTACTGCACGGAACCAAGCAGGCCAGTCGCAGGGCGGGGTCAGGAAATTGATCGAATCGTCATGGATCAACGGGGCGTGCCGTAGGCTTTCCGGAGTGGCGAATTGTTCTGCCAGTTCCGGTGTCATGACCGGGGTTAGCCATTCCTTTCGCACAGGGACGGAATACAGCCCTTCGTCCGCGGAATTGCCAAAGCGGATGGCGACATCCACATCGTCCCGCTCAAGGTCCATATTGCGCAGAGTAGCCGAGAACTTCAGATCGATCTCAGGGTGTGCGCGGGCAAACTCGTAAAGCCGCGGTGCCAGCCATTTGGCTGTTAGTGCGGGACCGGCGGTCACAGTCAGGCTGGTGTCATCTTCCTGCCTGCGCACGGCGCGCCACGCGGCTTGCAATGTAGCAAAGCCTTCGGCAGCACCGGGTGCCAGAGCGCGCCCGGCCTCTGTCAGCTCTACGGCCCGATTCAGGCGGCGAAACAACGGTCGGCCCAGATGTTCCTCAAGCGACTTGATCTGAAAGGACAGGGCCGCTGGCGTCACATGCAGCTCCGCCGCGGCTTTTGCGAAAGACATATGCCGGGCCGCGGCGTCAAACGCACGGAGCGCGGTAAGCGGGGGAAGATAGTCGCTCATAGTGAAGTAAATCTTAACTGAACACCCAAGAAAGCTCGTTTGTAGCTTTACCACGTAACCCTCATATTCATCTCAGGTCAAACAAAACTGATTTGAATAGGAGACAGCCATGATCGAGATGACGACAAATCCCGCCGCCCAGATGGCGATCCTGCGCGCCCACCAAGAACGCAGCCGTGTGGTTTGGCAGTTTTGGAAACGTATTTTCGGTTCCCGCTGATCGCAGCGCGCGTGATCTTACGGGATAAAAAAGGGCCGGTCCAAAAGGACCGGCCCGTTTTTTCTTCTGATAAATGGATCAGACGAAGAACTGCGCACCGTTGGCCGAGATGGTCGAGCCATTGATGAATTGGGAATCGTCCGAGGCCAGGAACGCCACACAGCGTGCGATTTCTTCGGGCTCACCCAAACGACCTGCCGGGATCTGGCCGATGATGGATTCGCGGACCTTTTCCGGTACGGCCATGACCATTTCAGTTGCGATGTAGCCGGGGCAGATCGCGTTGGCTGTGATACCCGCGCGCGCACCTTCCTGCGCCAGGGACTTTACGATGCCCAGGTCTCCAGCTTTGGTCGCGGCATAGTTCACCTGAGCAAACTGACCTTTCTGACCGTTGATCGAGCTGATGACGATCACGCGACCGAACTTACGCTCGCGCATGCCAGGCCAGACGGGGTGTACGGTGTTGAACACACCGGTCAGGTTGGTGTCGATCACGTCTTTCCACTGATCGGGTGTCATTTTGTGGAACGGCGCGTCACGCGTGATACCCGCGTTGGCGACAACGATGTCGATGGGGCCAACCTCGGCTTCGACTTTTTCGATGCCAGCTTTGGATTCGTCATAGTCGGCGACGTTCCACTTATAGGTCTTGATACCGGTTTCTTCGGTGAATTTCGCGGCGGCTTCGTCATTGCCTGCATAGGTGGCGGCAACATTGTATCCTTCGGCTTTGAGCGCCTTGGAAATTGCTGCGCCAATGCCGCGGGAACCGCCGGTGACGAGTGCTGTACGTGCCATTTATGACTCCTTCAATTTTAGTCGTCTTGGTAATGCTGTTACTCTGAGAGGTGATCGCGCGCAATATTGTTTCGTCGTGGATCTGATTTTTTCGGGTGGCAATATCGTCGCATCCAAGGGGTATGAGCCTTTTGTAACAAAAAAGGGCGTCCGACGGACGCCCTTTGATATTTAGGTTTCAGTGCACTTAGTCGCGCTCCACACATAGCGCGACACCCATGCCGCCACCGATGCAGAGGGTCGCCAGACCCTTCTTGGCATCCCTGCGCTTCATTTCGAACAGAAGCGTGTTCAGGACACGGCAGCCCGACGCGCCGATCGGGTGGCCAATGGCGATAGCGCCGCCGTTGACGTTTACGATCGACGGATCCCAGCCCATGTCCTTGTTCACGGCGCAGGCTTGCGCAGCAAAGGCTTCGTTGGCCTCAACCAGATCCAGATCGTCAACCGACCAGCCTGCCTTTTCCAGCGCCTTGCGCGAGGCGTAGATCGGACCCACACCCATGATCGACGGGTCCAGACCGGCAGTTGCGTAGGACGCAATGCGGGCCAAAGGCTCGATCCCGCGTTTCTCGGCATTTTCAGCGGACATCAGCAGGGTCGCCGCCGCACCGTCATTCAGGCCGGAAGCGTTCGCCGCAGTGACCGAACCATCCTTGGTGAAGGCCGGGCGCAGTTTGGCCATGGCTTCCATGGTTGCGCCGTGGCGGATGTATTCGTCCTTGTCCATCACGATGTCGCCCTTGCGGGTTTTGATGGTGAAGGGCACGATCTCATCCGCGAACTTGCCTGCCTTCTGGGCGGCTTCGGCCTTGTTCTGTGAAGCAACAGCAAATTCATCCTGCATGTCGCGGCTGATCTGCCATTTTTCGGCAACGTTCTCGGCCGTTTGACCCATGTGATAGCCGTTGAAGGCATCCCACAGACCGTCGCGGATCATGGTGTCGATGTACTTCATGTCACCCATCTTGTGGCCTGCACGCAAAGCGGCGGCGTGGGGCGAAAGGGTCATGTTTTCCTGGCCACCTGCGGCAACGATCTCGGCGTCACCCAGCTGGATGTGCTGGGCACCCAGCGCGACAGCGCGCAGACCCGATCCACACACTTGGTTGATGCCCCAGGCTGCGCTTTCCTGCGGCAAACCGGCATTGATGTGCGCCTGGCGTGCAGGGTTCTGTCCTTGGGCGGCTGTCAGAACCTGACCCATGATGGTTTCGCTAACCTCGCCTTTGTCCACGCCGGCACGTTCGACAACAGCTTCCAGGACGGCGGCGCCCAGATCATGTGCTGGGGTGTTCGCAAACGAACCACTGAAGCTGCCGACACCTGTACGTGCGGCGGATGCGATTACTACGTTGGTCATATGATCAGTCCTTTACCGTCATGGGCCAGCGGAAGTTCTGACGGCGCAGGTCGAGAGGAGCCCCCCGAAACAAGAGCGCCCCGTGTTCCCCGCTCAAGTACTCATGCAATAGCGTAATGCTGCACTTGCAGCAACGGACAGCTTGTCTCAGCGTTGAAAATGCACGATTTTTGCCGACTGACCCAAGGTCAACTTCCTGTTTTTGAAACGCTTTCCTGTTTCCAGGGGGCAGCGACACTTGGCGCGCCAAACAGGTAGCCTTGCAGGCAATCCACGCCGCTGGACGACAAAAACGCGGCGTCGTCTTGTGTTTCAACCGATTCGGCGGTGATCAGAATTTCAAATTCACGGGCGACAGCGATCAGAGCGCGCACCAGTGTCTGATTGTCGGGGTTGTTGCTGATCCCCCTGACAAACTGCCCATCAATCTTGGCGGCATCGAACAAGAACTCGCGAAAATGGCGAAAGCAAAAATTACTGGCACCGAAATCGTCCAATGCAAAGGCAATGCCGCGATCCTGCAAGCGGTCCATGAAATCGATGACCAGTTCCGGCACTTGCATGGCTGAACTTTCCGAAATTTCTAGGATTAGCCGCTCGCCCAGTGCGGCGTCACGCTTTAAGAACCGATCCAGGGTCGCCGACCACCTAGAATACCCGATCGAGCGGGCGGACATATTGATCGAAAGCCTAATCCCGGGGTTTCTCACCAGTGTGCGCAACCCAAATTCCAGCGCAACGCAATCCAGATCCCGGCCAATCGGGGTGTTTTCGAGTTGCGGCATGAACTCTCGGGCGGGAATAACCCGCCCTGTTTCGTCCAGCACACGAATGAACCCTTCATAAAACGCAACACTATTGGGGGCGTTTGCCTGCACGACCGGTTGAAATGCCAGCTTGCACTGTTTGTGCTTCACCGCTTCGGTTGCCATCTGCACAATAGAACGATCGCGAGTCGACACCGCAGCGTTCAGAGGGCTTTCTGACCCATCGGGCACATTAAGTTGTTTCTTGTTTCCCATAGCGCCGATTCCCATCAGCCCGTGACAGACGGTATGTCCGGGGCAGGTGTTTCGACACAGTTTCGGGGTAAACAGATGAATCTGCGGTTAAGGAGCCAGCAGATTCAGGATTTATCGAGAGACGCTCCATGCGCGGGCAAGGGACGACGCTGCGCTCAGCACCGCTCCTACTACGCCTGTAACCATCAAAGCAAAGCCCAAGGCGATCCATGCCGGTGCAGTGCTGTTCAACGCTGTAATCATCGCGAGCAAAAGGCCGGACAAACCGACATAGGTTGAAATGACTGCCAAACGGTTCATGCCGACCCTCGTTCACTCTTTGACTACAGATGAGTGTCGATATGGCCCCCAAAGCCTGAATTTCAAGAGCGAAGGGTGTGCGCTCGCTGGTGTCAGACCCGCTCTGCCTGTCCAGTGGGCAGTTTTTCGTCGAAACGCTCAAACCCGGGCGTTCCGCTATCTTCCGGATGGCGGACCAGGTGTTTGGCTTTGATCTGTTCCGAGCTGTCGCGGCTGCCATCGTGGCTGTATCCCGGCGGGGCAAAGCAATACCCAAGCCGTTGACGTAGTGTCAGACCGGGCTGGGTCGCGTCACGCCAGATGCCGACCCATTCGTGAAAGGCGACGCGCAACGGGTTGAATGTGCCGATATTGTGAACAAGTCCGAAATCGACACGGTCGTTTTCCTGCTCTGGGACAAAGGTTCCGAACATCTTGTCCCAGATGATGAAGACGCCTGCATAATTGCAATCCAGATAGCGCGCATTCCGGCCGTGATGCGCGCGGTGATGGCTGGGCGTGTTCATAATGGCTTCGAACCAGCGGGGCATCTTTCCGATGGCCTCGGTGTGAATCCAGAACTGATAGATCAGGTTCAATCCACCGACAAACAGGACCATGGCCGGATGGAACCCGATCAGGATCAATGGTGCGCGCACGACCATCATCAGCGTGAAAGTATAAGTCCACGGCTGCCGCAAAGCGGTGGTCAGGTTGTAATGCTGTGAGCTGTGGTGATTGACGTGGTTTGCCCAAACCCAGCGGATGCGGTGGCCAAAACGGTGCACCCAGTAGTAGCGGAAATCGTCCAGCACAAAGCACAGAATGATCACCGGGATCGACGTGCCGAGATCCAGCGGTGTGATCTGCCACAGCCACATGAAAAAGCCATAGGCAATGAAGCCCAGCAGAAACCCGGACGCGATATTACCTGCGCCCATGATGAGCGAGGTTACTGCATCACGCGTTTCGTATCTCCCGCCTTTGCCTTTGACGGCGATCCACAAGAATTCCGCCAAAATCGCGGCCACAAAAAAGGGAACCGCCCACTGAACGGCATCGGGGAAACTGATCTGGTCGGTCATTCGGGCTCCATCAGGTGACGCCAGTGGGCGCGCTCTATTTCGTCCAGGTGGATAAGAGTGCCGGGGGTGCCGAAGTCGTGAAACTGGATTTCAAAGCCTTCGGGGTGTTCGATCCAATCGAAATCCAGCAAGTGCCGGGCCACAGTGTCGGCACCGAAGGACCACAGCAGCCCTGCGCCGGTTTCGGTACGCACCAGTGCCGCGTGGCGGTCATTCGAGATCGTAACATCAATGATGGTGTCGTCCGGTGCATGCCGCAGCCATTGCGCGCGTGCGGTTTCGGGTGTCAGCACAAAAGGCTCTGAACGGCCCGTCAGATGCAAAAGCAATGTGATTCCGGCGATTCCTCCGACCACCAGAACCAATAGTATTTCCAACGGCATCCCATCCTCCTGCGGACACCCTGCAAAGACGCGTTGGGGCTGTCAAAGGTGGCGTTGCGTCAGGTACGTTCCAGACGTTCCAGAACTTCGTACTGAACAACACGTTGGACAAAGGGCACCAGCCCATCAGGGCCTGATGCCCGATCCTTAAGGTGAATGCATATATCCGGACGACGGGCGGCAATGATGCCAACCATCTCTCCGCGAATCGTGTCATCCAGACCTGCCCCCAAAATGGCGCAGGTGATCCGAGGTTCGGCATCCAACTGCTTTCGAACTTCGTCGGTATCATGCGCGCCCAGCCATTGAATCGGCAAGTGATCCAGTTGTCTGGCCTCATCGCCGATCACGTTTGGCAGCTTCCCAATCAAAAGAACCACCGGTTTCATCGCAGCCTCCTTCCCACAAGGTTACAAACGAAAACCGACCCATTTGGGCCGGTTTAAGTGTAGCACAAACAGGGGAAAGCTGCGCAGGCGTCAGCTATTGGCTTCCACAAGCGTCGAAATAATTGCTTTGGCGCTGTCCGAATTCCATTCAGCATCGCCAATCAGGCGGGCAATTTCCTGACCTTCAGGGTCCAGGATGACTGTAATGGGCAGCGCGATCACGCCGAATTCCCGTGCAGCAGCCGAGCTTGGGTCCTGATGACGCGGGAGGTTTTCGATGCCATTTTCTTCAAAGAACTTGGTGATCCCGGCAGGAGAGTTGCGACCGGTGGCCAGTGTCAGGACCTGAAACTTGTCGCCTCCGAACTCTTCCTGAAGCTCCGCGATCTGAGGCATTTCCTTGCGGCACGGCGCGCACCATGTGGCCCAGAAGTTCAGCAGCACATACTTGCCCTCGTAGTCCGCAAGCGTACCGACACCGCCATCATCTTCCAACTGGAATTCGATGGATTTGGCGGGTTTCGGTTCCTTGTGCAGGATCAGGCGTTTCAGGCTGTTTTCCCGCAGGGGGGCAAGCGTTTCCGCATCGGTCGCTAAAGCGGCGTTTGCACCCAGCGCAAGGGCCATATAAAGGGGGATCAGACGAAATAGGCGCATATCAACTCCGGGTTTTCTTACATGACCGATCAATCCTCGAACCAGATGTGGGGCGGCCGCTTTGCCGCCGGTCCAGACGCGATCATGGAGGCAATCAATGCCTCGATCGGGTTCGATCAGCGGATGGCAGCCCAGGACATCGCAGGCTCGCGCGCCCATGCCGCCATGCTGGCTGCCACAGGCGTCATAAGTGATAGTGACGCCGAGGCTATTCGGGAAGGGCTGCTCACCGTTTTGTCAGAAATCCAGAACGGGGAATTTCAGTTTTCGACGGCGCTGGAAGACATTCACATGAATGTCGAGGCACGCCTGAAAGAGGTAATTGGCGAGCCCGCTGGCCGTTTGCACACGGGTCGTTCGCGCAATGATCAGGTGGCGACCGATTTCAAACTTTGGGTGCGGGATCAGTTGGACGCGGCGGAATCGGGCCTTTTGGCCCTGATCCGCGCGCTTTTGGCGCAGGCCCAGGCCGGGGCCGATTGGGTGATGCCCGGTTTCACGCACCTGCAAACCGCGCAGCCGGTAACATGGGGCCACCATATGATGGCCTATGTCGAAATGTTTGGCCGGGACCTGTCCCGCGTTCGCGACGCCCGTGCGCGCATGAATGAATCTCCGCTGGGTGCTGCGGCACTGGCCGGAACGTCGTTCCCAATTGACCGCCACATGACGGCCGAAGCGCTGGGCTTCGACCGCCCTGCCGCAAACTCGTTGGATGCTGTCAGCGACCGGGATTTCGCGTTGGAGTTCTTGTCGACCGCGTCGATCTGCGCCGTCCACCTGTCTCGTTTTGCCGAGGAACTTGTGATCTGGTCCTCGGCCCAATTCCGTTTTGTGACACTGTCCGACCGCTTCTCGACCGGCTCATCGATCATGCCGCAGAAGAAGAACCCCGACGCGGCCGAGCTGATCCGCGCCAAGGTGGGGCGTATCTATGGGGCCAGCACCGCGCTGATGATGGTGATGAAGGGCCTACCGCTGGCCTATTCCAAGGACATGCAGGAAGACAAAGAACAGGTCTTTGACGCTGCGGACAATTGGATGCTGGCTCTGGCGGCGATGGAGGGCATGGTCAAGGATATGACCGCCAATCAAGATAGCCTGGCTGCTGCTGCCGGGTCTGGATTCTCGACTGCGACCGATTTGGCCGACTGGCTGGTAAGGGTTCTGGGCCTGCCGTTCCGAGATGCGCACCGTGTAACCGGGTCGCTGGTGGCCATGGCCGAAAGCAAAGGCTGCGATCTGCCTGACCTGACGCTGGAGGACATGCAATCGGTTCACGCGGAAATCACCGATGACGTCTATTCTGTTCTTACCGTGCAAAACTCGGTAAACTCGCGCCAGTCTTACGGCGGCACGGCCCCCGATCAGGTGCGTGCCCAGATCGAACGATGGAAGGCGATGGTGTGATGACAGCTGTTCGTGTGGTGGCGATCGTGGTATCCGGCCTGATACTGGCCGGATGCGGGGCCGATGGTGAGCCGTCGCAGCCCACAGCAGTTCAACCAACGGCCAGCGCGACGATTGGGGTCGGTACCAGCGGGACTTATGTTGCAGGGGGTGTTGGCCTTAGCCGTGGGCCGCTGGGTATTTATCTGGGGTTCTGAACCCTTTTGCATTGTACACTCGGGCCCAATACCCCAATTAGGGCGCGTGCAAAAACGCGTCGATCCTCTCAACGAAAAGACACTGACATGAGAACAGTTGGACTGATTTTGGCATTTGCGGCGCTGGCGGCATGTGAACCCTCATCCGCGCGACGCCCCGAACCTTCGGCAGAACCCAAGCAATCTGGCAGCGGTATTTCAATCTCTGGCTACGGCCGTGTGGGTGTTTCCACCTCAAATTAACAAGGACGCTGAGTGCGGAATCCATTGATCCGCAGTCGCCTTCTGGTCTAAGCGCGCGGGTATGGATCATTTTCTCTACCGCGACGGCGCGCTTTTCGCCGAGGATGTCCCTGTTTCCGAAATCGCTGCAGCGGTCGGAACCCCTTTTTACGTCTATTCGACGGCGACACTGCTGCGGCACTTCAAGCTGTTTGATGATGCGCTGGACGGCACTGATCATCTGGTTTGCTACGCGATGAAAGCGGCCAGCAACCAGGCCATTTTGAAGACACTGGCGCAAGCGGGTGCAGGTATGGATGTGGTCTCGGGCGGGGAGTATTTGCGCGCCAAAGCTGCAGGCGTTCCAGGCAACAAGATCGTCTTTTCGGGTGTTGGCAAAACGGCGGACGAGATTCGCACCGCGCTGACAGGTGGAATCCGCCAGTTCAACGTCGAATCCGAGCCAGAGATGGACGTGATCAACGCGGTCGCACTAGAGCTGGGCGTTGTTGCGCCGATCACTGTTCGGGTGAACCCTGACGTGGATGCCAAGACCCACGCCAAGATCGCGACCGGCAAGTCCGAAAACAAGTTCGGCATTCCGATTGCGCGCGCCTCCGAGGTCTATGCACATGCCGCCAGCCTGCCGGGGCTGGAGGTGATCGGCATCGACGTCCATATCGGTTCGCAATTGACCGAACTTGAGCCGTTCGAGTTGGCCTATTCCAAGGTTGCCGAACTGACCGAACAGTTGCGCGCTGAAGGTCACAACATCCGCCGCCTCGATCTTGGCGGCGGGTTGGGCATCCCCTACACCCGTTCGAATGACGCGCCGCCGTTGCCGGTGGAATATGGCGCACTGATCAAGAAGACACTCGGACATCTAGATTGTGAGATCGAGATAGAACCGGGCCGCCTGATCGCGGGCAATGCTGGGTTGATGGTCAGCAAGGTGATTTACGTGAAGTCTGGCGAAGGTCGGGATTTCCTGATCCTGGACGGGGCCATGAACGATCTGATCCGCCCGGCGATGTACGAGGCGCATCACGACATCGTTGCGGTACAGGAACCGGCAGCTGGGGTTGAGCAGCAACCCTATGACATCGTGGGCCCCGTGTGCGAATCGGGTGATACCTTTGCCAAGCAGCGCAATATGCCGCCTTTGAGATCAGGGGATCTGATCGCCTTCCGCAGCGCAGGCGCGTACGGAGCGGTTATGGCCAGCGAATACAACACCCGCCCGCTGATCCCCGAAGTTTTGGTGAATGGTGATCAATTTGCAGTCATTCGTGAACGGCCAAGCTTTGACGAAATCATAAACCGCGATACCATACCTTCGTGGCTCTGATGCGATAACCGCGCGGGCCCAACCCCGGAGGCCCGCCGTGACCAACAGATCAAACCTGCCCATTCCGCGCCTGTCCTTGTGGTTGACCCACATGGGCATGGTGGCTGAACAGGTATTGCGTGCGTTCTGGCCGCTGTTCTCGATCCTGATGGTCCTGCTTGCGGCGCTGATGCTGGGTCTGCAAGACCAATTTGCCGTTGAGGTCGTTTGGGGCGCGGGCGCGCTGTCGTTGATTTCGATCGTTGTGGCGGGTGTTTGGGGGCTGAAAAGAGTTAGCCTGCCGTCTCGTGCAGATGCGCTCATGCGGTTGGATGAGACGCTGCCCGGTCGCCCGATACAAGCCTTGATGGATGATCAAGCGATTGGGTCCACAGATCAGGACTCGGTCGCACTGTGGCAGGCCCACAAACACCGGATGGCGCAGCGCGCCGCAACTGCTGCACCCGCCAAACCTGACTTGCGGCTGGCGTCGCGTGATCCTTACGCGTTGCGCTATGCAGCGCTGTTGGCTTTTGTGGTGGCGGTTCTCTTCGGCTCATTATGGCGCGTAGGTTCGGTGGCCGATATGGCGCCGGGAACCGCAAATGCGGGACAAGGCCCGACCTGGGAAGGTTGGGTTGAACCCCCTAGATACACCGGCCTGCCAACGCTGTATCTTGCGGATCAAGCCGATACAGAGCTGTCAGTCCCCAAAGGCAGCCGCATTACCTTGCGGATGTATGGTGAGGTCGGCGCACATAGCCTGACCGAGAACAGTTCGACTTTGGGGACTGAGGCTGCAATCGATCCCGAACAGGAGTTCGTGGCTGAACGTTCAGGCCAAATGCGCATTGATGGCCCTGCAGGCCGCGAATGGGCCGTGCAGGTCATCGACGATGCAACACCAAAGATCGCCGTTGCCGGATCTGCCAAAGCCGAGGCGGGCGGGCAAATGAAGCTGCCCTATGTCGCCAGCGACGATTATGGCGTAGTCTCGGGATCAGCCCGGATCGAACTGGATCTGGCGGCGGTGGATCGCCGTCATGGCCTGACGATCAAGCCTGAGCCGCGAGAGGTGATTGAGATCGAATTGCCAATGCCGATCACCGGTGACCGTGCGGATTTCAGCGAAGATCTGATCGAAGATTTTTCACAGCACCCCTGGGCCCATTTGCCAGTGAAGATCACATTGATGGCCGTGGATGCGGCAGATCAGCAGTCGGCGTCCGAGCCTTTTATGACTGCCTTGCCAGCCCGTCGATTCTTTGACCCGCTGGCGGCAGCGGTGATCGAACAGCGGCGTGATCTGCTATGGTCGCGGTCCAATACGCCGCGCGTGGCGCAGCTGTTGCGGGCTGTCTCTCATCTGCCAGAGGATCTGTTTCGGTCGGACACTGCTTACCTGCGCTTGCGGGTGGCCTTACGGCGGCTGGAAGCCTTCCAGACCTACGGAGCGCTGAACCCGGAGCAGCAGGAAGAGATCGCGCAAGCCCTGTGGGAGCTTGCCGTGTTGATCGAGGATGGCACCTTGGCGGACGCATTGGAACGTATGCGGCGCGCACAAGAGCGTTTGACCGAAGCGATGCAAAACGGGGCCAGCGACGAAGAAATCGCCGAGCTTATGCAAGAATTGCGCGAAGCGACGCAAGATTACCTGCAGCAGCTACAACGTCTTGCTCAGCAGAATGGTCAGGAAGGCGAAAACCAGCCCGGACAGAGCGGTGAATCCCTGCAGATGACGCAGGACGACCTGCAGCGCATGATGGACCGCATTCAGGAGCTGATGGAGCAAGGTCGGATGGCCGAGGCCCAGCAGGCGCTGGAAGAGTTCCAGCAGATGATGGAAAACATGCGCGTGACCCAGGGCCAGGGGCAAGGCCAACAATCCGAAGGGCAGCAGGCGATGGAAGGTCTGGCTGAAACCCTGCGCGAACAGCAAGGTCTGAGCGATCAGGCGTTCCGCGACTTGCAGGAACAGTTCAACCCCGGTGCGCAATCCGGTGAAAGTCAGGGCAATGAAGGCCGCAATGGCGGGCTCGGCCGGGGTCAAAGCCACGAAGGTCAGGGTGGTCAGGGCCAAGGCTCGGATCAGGCCGGAGAGGGCGAGCAGGGGCAGGGATCACTGGCGGACCGTCAGCAGGCCCTGCGCAATGAACTGAACCGCCAGCAGCAAAATCTGCCCGGCGCCGGTACACCTGAAGGTGACGCGGCCCGGGATGCGCTTGGCCGCGCCGGTCGCGCCATGGACGAGGCAGAACAGGCCCTGCGCGGGGATGATCTGGCCGAAGCCATTGATAGGCAGTCCGAAGCCATGGAAGCGCTGCGCGAGGGGATGCGCTCATTGGGAGAGGCCATGGCCCAGAACCAGCAAAACCAGCCGGGTCAGGGTACACAGGAAGGCGAGGCGCAAGCCAAAAATCGCGATCCTCTGGGCCGCAACCCGGGGGCCGGTGGTTCGATCTCAACCGACGAAAACCTGCTGCAGGGCGAAGACGTTTATCGCCGGGCGCGCGAGTTACTGGATGAAATCCGCCGCCGGACCGGAGAAACGGACCGCCCCGAGATTGAGTTGGAATACCTCAAGCGTCTGTTGGAGCGGTTTTAACTTCAGTTCTGAGCGCCAGCCTGAGCTTCAAGCCAGATCCGTGCCTGATCTACCAGCGACACATACGAGCTGAGCAGTGGGTCGGCCTGTGGCACGGCTTCACCTATCTGCTGCGCGTTGCCGTAGATCAGATACAGAACCACACCGATGATCAGCATCAGCGCAAATCCGCGCAGGAATCCGCCTGATTTGCGCGGGGCGGGTCCTGCGTCTTCTGTCTCATCCGTGCGCATACTGGAATTGATCGCCTCGACATCCGGAAGCGCATCTTTTTGACCAGCGTCAACAGCGGTCTCCGAGGCGGCTGGTCGCTTGGGCTTGACCTTGGGCTCTGGCGGTTGATCCAATCCCAAATCGGGCTGGCTTTCCAGGTTGCTGCCTTCCTGCGCACGCAACTCCGCCTCACGCTCGGCTTCTTCTTTAAGAATATTGGCAACTGACGGATCGACGTTGCCCGTAGATGCCGAAGTGTCCGCAACGTCAGAGGTGACCGCTTCTGTGGTCTCAGGCTCTTCTGTCGGCTGATCCGCCGCTTCAACCTGTTCCTGTTCCTGTTCCTGTTCCTGTTCCGGCGCTTCGGCGTCTTCGACTGGCGCGGTTACAGATCCTTCAGGGTGCTTCGGCTGAAACCAGGTCTGATCGCAGTTGGAACACTGCACGTCACGACCTTCCTCGGGGATAACCTCGTCAGGAACTTCGTACTGCGCACCGCAATTCGGACATGTAAGACGCATGCTGCCTCCCCGGCCGGGCGATGGGCCGATAATAGTTTTTTCAGGGATGATATTCCGTTAAGACCCGTCAGCAAAGGGCGTTTTCGGTTTCATGGGCCAAGTGTCACCAATTGGACTCGGTAGAGCCATTGAATCCGCCACCCTGCTCGGGCAAGAAGAGCGGCAAATAAAGGGGGCACGTGTGATCGAGCTGGAAAATGTCAGCTACACCTATGGTGGCGGCGAGTTGCTGAGCGACGTCTCGGTTCAATTGCAGCCGGGGTCGTTTCATTTTCTGACCGGCCCGTCCGGGGCGGGCAAAACAACGCTGCTGAAACTGTGTTATGGGGCCCTGCTGCCAACCTCGGGGCGTCTGAGCGTATTTGATCAGGACATTTCCTCACTTGACCGGGATCAACTGGCTGTGCTGCGTCGTCGTGTCGGTGTCGTACATCAGGATTGTCAGTTCTTGGACCATATGACGCTTGCGGAAAACGTGGCTTTGCCGCTGATGGTGTCCGGGCGATCTGAAACGTCAGAACAGGACAATCTGAACGAATTGCTCAGTTGGGTGGGGCTTGGCGCGCGGCTCGAAGCACACCCGCCTGAATTGTCCGGAGGCGAACGTCAGCGCGCTGCCTTGGCCCGCGCTGTCATCCTGTCGCCTGATGTTGTCTTGGCGGACGAGCCCACTGGCAATGTGGATTGGGAAATGTCCCAACGTCTGCTACGCCTGCTGATCGAGTTGAACCGCATGGGCAAGACGGTCTTGATTGCAACCCATGACATGAGCCTGATCCGCGCGGCCAAAAGCCAGGTTCAGGCACGCGTATTGCGCATCTCTCAGCGCAAGCTGCATCTGGCGGGGGCCGACCTATGACCAGAGCTGAGGTAAACACCCTGCTGCGTGGCGATTCGCGGGCGAACCGTGTCGTTCCGCCAACCGGATACACCGCTCATCTGACTTTGTTTGTTGCCGGGGCGATGGCATTTCTGGTGGTGTTTGCACTGGCGTTGGCGCTTGCGTCTGGCCGGATCGCCAACCGTTGGGCCTCGGAACTGGCGGGAGCGGCCACCTTGAGGATCAATGCCCCCGCAGAGCAGCTTGCTGCGCAGACTGAAGCAGCCTTGTCGGTGCTCAGCCAGACACCTGGCGTCGCGTCTGCTCGCGCCTTAAGTGCCGAGGAACAGGCCGCGCTTTTGTCGCCGTGGTTCGGACCGGACCTGCCTTTGGATAGTTTGCCCATCCCGCAGCTCATCGAAATCACCGAAGGTGAACCGGGAATGGATGTGGCGGGTCTGCGTTTGCGTCTGGGAGCCGAAGTGCCGGGCGCGGTGCTGGATGATCATACGCGTTGGCGTGAACCTCTTGTCGAGGCGGCTATGTCGCTACGGCGTTTGGGGTGGATCTCGATCCTGCTGATCGGGGGGGCGACCGCCGCCATGATCACGCTTGCGGCAAATGCGTCTCTGGCGGCGAATGCTCAGATCATCGAGGTGTTGCGTCTGGTTGGCGCACGCGACAGATTTATCGCCGGGGCTTTTGTCCGGCGCTTTACCTATCGCGCCTTTTTCGGCGCCTTTGTTGGGACCTTGCTGGGTATGACGGGCGTTTTGTTGCTGCCCGAAGCCTCGGATGCCGGCGGCTTTCTCAGCGGGGTGGGCTTTCAGGGCACCGATTGGCTGCTGCCAATTCTCATCCCCATTCTTGGCGCGGCTGTCGCCTTTTTCGCCACCTGGGCTGCGGCCCGACGCAAGTTGAAGGAACTTTCCTGATGTTCAAAGCCGTTCAGTGGGTGCGCTCTTTGGTCTTTATGATCGTGATCTACGCCTGGATGCTGATCCTTGGCATTGTATTTCTGCCTTACGCCCTGTTCTCGAAACTCGGGGCTCTGAGGGCGTGTAAAACGTACGCACACAGCACCATGTGGCTGGCCAGTTGGATGGTGGGTATTCGGTGCGAGGTTCGGGGCACCGCGCCAACCAATGAAGTGGTCGTGGGTGCCAAGCATCAGTCGTTCCTTGATATCATCATGATCTTCAGCGCTATTCCCCATGGGAAGTTCATCATGAAGCGTGAACTCCTGTTTACACCGGTCATCGGAATGTATGCCCGTCGGCTTGGCTGTATTCCGGTCAATCGCGGCAAGCGCGGCGCAGCGGTTGCGAAGATGGTTAAGGACGTGGCGAAAGAGTTTTCAGAACCTGGGCAACTGGTGATCTACCCTCAAGGCACGCGCGTCGCACCAGGGGTTAAGAAACCGTACAAGATCGGTACAGCCGTTCTTTATGAAGGTCTCGGAGTTCCCTGTGTGCCAGTGGCTACAAATGCCGGAGTGTTTTGGCCCCGGACCGGGGTCATGCGCAAACCCGGCCTCGCGATCGTGGATTTTCTTGAGCCAATTGAACCCGGGGTTGAGCGGGAAGATTTTCTTGGTCGATTGGAAGATGTGATTGAAACACGCTCGAATGAACTGATGCGCGAAGTGGGGTTTGATCCTGATGGACACCATTGACGACATTGCAACGCTGGAAACCCACTATGGGAAACCCGGCGCACCATCTTTGCGTAAGGTCGTTCGTCATCTGACACCATTGTATCGCAAATGGATTATGGCATCGCGCCTTTGTGTGCTCAGTACCGTCGGTCCGGAAGGCGTGGACGGCAGCCCGCGTGGCGATGATGGCCCGGTTGTGCTGGAATTGGACCCGCGAACACTGGCCATGCCAGATTGGCGTGGCAACAACCGTTTGGATTCCCTGCGGAACATCGTGCGCGACCCACGTGTTTCATTGATGTTTTTCGTACCCGGATCGAACACAGTCATTCGATTGAACGGAACCGCAAAACTCACGGCTGACGAAGAGCTACGCGCCCGGTTTGAAAAACATGGCAAGAGCCCGGCGACCGTTATTCTGATTGAGATCAGCGAAATTTACAGCCAATGCGCGCGCGCTTTGATGCGGGCTCGAACCTGGACCAGCGAGGATGAAAGCGCGCAGCTTCCAACCGTGGGCGAGCTGCTTGCCGAGGCATCCGGCGACGACGAAGGTGGCGCACATTATGATGCGGAATGGCATGGGCGCGCCCGGAAAACCATGTGGTAACAGCGGTTCTGCCCTGCCACACCTGTTCTGGAAAACTATGAGCCAGACAAAGTCGGGATCCCCCGCTTCATCTGGCTCAAAATACCTCGGAGCGCGAGGCAGAGCCTCGCAATACTCCGGTTTCACAAGTATCGGATCAGGAGTGGATTGGTCCGTCACCGCAGGCCAGTGCGGCTTCGCGCACGGCCTCTGAATAGGTTGGGTGCGCGTGACAGGTCAGGGCCAAATCTTCTGCCGAAGCGCCGAACTCCATCGCAACGCAGACCTCATGAATCAGATCACCCGCAGCCGGGCCAATGATGTGAGCGCCAAGAATGCGGTCTGTTTCCTTGTCGGCGAGGATCTTCACGAACCCGTCCGAGGCAAAGTTGGCCTTGGCGCGGCCATTGCCCATGAACATGAACTTGCCGACTTTGTAGGCGCGCCCTTGTTCCTTCAGCGTTGCTTCGGTCTCACCCACATTTGCGACTTCAGGCCAGGTGTAGATTACGCCTGGAATAACGCCATAGTTCACATGCCCATGTTTGCCCGCAACCTGTTCGGCTGCGGCCATGCCTTCGTCTTCAGCTTTGTGCGCCAGCATCGGGCCTTCGGTGACGTCGCCAATGGCATAGATGCCCGGCACGTTGGTTTGCCAGTCGGAACCCACCTTGATCTGGCCGCGTTGGGTCATCTCAACACCCAAGGCGTCCAGTCCCAAACCGTCGGAATACGGCTTGCGCCCAGTGGCGACCAGAACGGTATCGGCGTCGATCACGTGCTCGCTGTCATCCTTGAGCAGTTTGTAGGTGACCTTGGCTTTGGTTTTGGTCGCTTCGGTCTTTTGCACCGCAGCACCCATCACAAAGTTCAGGCCCTGCTTTTTCAATATGCGCTGGAACGTCTTTTGCACTTCGGGGTCCATGCCTGGTGTGATTTCCTTGAGGAACTCGATCACAGTCACCTCAGCCCCCAGTCGGCTGTAGACCGAGCCCAGCTCAAGACCGATCACACCCGCGCCGATGACAACCATTTTTTTCGGAATCTTGCCTAGCGACAGTGCGCCGGTTGAGGTCACAACGACTTTCTCGTCTACTTCGACACCCGGCAGCGAAGAGGGTTCGGACCCAGACGCAATGATGATGTTCTTAGTTTCGTGAACCTCATCGCCAACCTTGACCTGACCAGCGGCAGGGATCGATCCCCAGCCTTTCAGCCAGTCGATCTTGTTCTTCTTGAACAGGAATTCGATGCCCTTGGTGTTGCCCTCGATCACCTCGTCCTTGTAGGCCTGCATCTGTTTCCAGTCGACCGAAGGTGCTTTGCCCTTAAGACCCATCTTGGCAAAGTTATGCTCGGCCTCGTGCAGCTGGTGCGAGGCGTGCAGCAACGCCTTAGACGGGATACAGCCCACGTTCAGACAGGTGCCGCCCAGCGTATCGCGCCCTTCGACCACGGCGGTTTTCAGACCAAGCTGAGCGCAGCGGATGGCGCAGACATAGCCGCCGGGACCGGCGCCGATTACGATAACGTCATAGTTTGCCATGGAAGATCTCCTTGAGAATTCGGGCTGTTGCAGGGCAGGAACCTCTGAACAGGATATGGGTTGGCGGTCTCATAGCAAAACCACCAAAAGCATGAGGGTTGTGGCCAGAAACCCGAAGAACCAAATGACGCTGCGCCACGGTTTCCAACCGAAATAATATGCAGGAACATACAGCACGCGCGCGGCAAGATAGGTCCAGGCGCAGGTGGCCGTCAGTGCGTTTTCCTTGCCTGAAACGGTGACGACGACACAAGCTATGGCAAACAGGATCAAGCCTTCGAAATGGTTGTTGAGGGCACGGTAGAGCCGCGCTGTCCCATCCGAGAGTTGATCTTCTAGCGTCCCGCCGAATCTGGCCCTGTCACGGGGTGACATGGTTTTGCCCGGACCCAATTCCAGATTTGCAGGGACTGCCATAAGAACAAACTGCAGAACCTGTAGAAGGGCGGCCATGGTCAGTGCTGTCAGTTCTGCATTCATTGCAAGACGCCGTGTTGAGTACGTATGAGTTCTGTGGCGGAGCGTATGCAAAAGGTGTGTCACCCCTGATGCTCCGCCATCATGTTCAGACGGGTGTCAGAACTTTTGTGTGAATATGGGCCACGCCCCCACGTTCATGGTGCATGGCGAGCTCTTCTGACTCGATAAAGTTCTGCGCGCGCTCCAAATCGGTGATTTCGAACAATGCCACGGCATGATCTTTCTGCTCAGGGTCGCGCCAGATGTGGAGGTCGCGAATACCCGCGGCCTCACGCATCTTTCGATCTTCCTTGAAGACTTTCAGCCAGACGTCGAAATCGGCCACATCGGCCTGCCAGAGTACATGTGTCGCCATGGTTACAAATCCATCAGCAGGCGGCGTGGGTCTTCCAGCGCCTCTTTCACGCGAACAAGGAAGGTCACCGCGCCTTTACCATCGACAATCCGGTGGTCATAGGACAGCGCCAGATACATCATCGGGCGGATCTTGATCTCACCGTTGATGACCATCGGACGATCCTGAATTTTGTGCATCCCCAGAATGCCGGACTGCGGTGGGTTCAGGATCGGCGAGGACATAAGCGAGCCATAGACACCACCGTTCGAAATGGTGAACGTGCCGCCCTGCATTTCAGCCATGGACAGTTTACCGTCGCGGGCGCGCTTGCCCTTTTCGGCAATGGCTTTTTCGATCGCGGCAAAGGACATGCTGTCCGCATCGCGGATGACCGGCACCACCAGACCTTGCGGTGTGCCAGCGGCGACGCCCATGTGGACGAAGTTCTTGTAGACGATGTCATTGCCGTCAATCTCGGCATTCACCTCGGGCACTTCTTTCAGCGCATGGCAGCAGGCCTTGGTGAAGAACGACATGAAACCAAGACGCACGCCATGTTTCTTCTCGAACTGGTCCTTGTACTGGTTCCGAAGGGCCATCACCTCGGTCATGTCCACCTCGTTATAGGTGGTCAGGATCGCGGCCGTGTTTTGCGCATCCTTAAGACGCTTGGCGATGGTCTGACGCAGACGGGTCATGCGCACGCGTTCTTCGCGGGCCTCGTCTTCAGCCGCAACCGGCGCACGCGGAGCCTGAGCGGCTGGGGCTGGTGCTGGCGTCGGAGCCGCAGCCGTAGCGACTGCTTTTGCCACGTCCTCCTTCATGATGCGACCATCGCGACCGGTGCCAGTGACCTGATCTGCTGACAATCCGGCCTCGGCCATCGCTTTTTCAGCAGATGGAGCATTGGCAACATCCTTGCCGGTGCTTGCGGTTGCCGGGGCCGCTGCTGCCGCCTGAGCAGGTGCAGGTGCCGCACCTGCCGCAGCGCCAGAAATTACCGCCAGCTTGGCGGTTGCATCCACAGTTGCACCCTCCGGCGCGACGATTTCAGCGAGAACACCCGCAGCCGGGGCCGGAACCTCGACCGAGACTTTGTCGGTTTCCAGCTCACACAGCATTTCGTCCTGCGCAACGCTGTCGCCAACCTGTTTGAACCAAGTTGAAACGGTGGCTTCCGTGACGGATTCTCCAAGTGTAGGAACCATCACATCAACAGACCCACCCGCAGCTGCGGGGGCGGCAGCAGGGGCCGCTGCTGCCGGTGCTGAAGCCGGGGCAGCAGCTGCGCCTTCGCCAGCCGTGATGGTCGCAAGCAGAGCATCAACGCCAACGGTGTCGCCTTCGGCGGCTACAATCTCTGCCATCACACCCGCAGAGGGAGAAGGCACTTCCACTGTGACCTTGTCAGTTTCCAACTCACACAGCATCTCATCCACGGCGACCGCATCGCCGGGTTTTTTGAACCATGTGGCAACAGTGGCTTCGGTGACCGACTCGCCAAGCGTGGGAACACGAACTTCAATCGTCATCGCTTACTTTCCTTTGATGCTCAGCGCTTCGTTCACCAGCGCTTCTTGTTGGGCTTTGTGTTGGCTGGCCAGACCCGTCGCGGGCGAGGCCGATGTTGCACGACCGGCATAGACCGGACGTTTGTGTTTTGCGCCGATCCGGGTCAGAACCCATTCGATGTTGGGTTCAATGAAGGACCAGGCACCCTGGTTTTTGGGCTCTTCCTGACACCAGACCATCTCGGCCCCTTTGAAGCGCTCAAGCTCGTTGATCAACGAATGTGCAGGGAAGGGGTAATACTGTTCGATCCGCATCAGGTAGATGTCGTCGATGCCGCGCGCGTCACGTTCTTCCAGCAGATCGAAATAGACCTTGCCCGAGCACATGACGACCCGCTTGATCTTGTCATCCGCTACCAGCTTGGTGTCCGAATTCCCTTTTTGCGCGTCATCCCACAGCACCCGGTGGAAGCTGGAACCGGTTGTGAAATCCTCGGCGGTGCTGACGGCCAGTTTGTGGCGCAGCAGCGATTTGGGTGTCACAAGGATCAGCGGCTTGCGGAAGGTGCGATGCAGCTGACGGCGCAGGATGTGGAAATAGTTTGCGGGCGTCGTACAGTTCGCCACGATCCAGTTGTCCTGACCGCACATTTGCAGGAACCGTTCCAGACGCGCGGATGAGTGTTCGGGGCCTTGGCCTTCGAACCCGTGCGGCAGCAGCGTGACCAGACCGGACATCCGCAGCCATTTCGATTCACCTGAACTGATGAACTGGTCAAACATGATCTGCGCGCCGTTGGCGAAGTCACCAAACTGCGCTTCCCACAGGGTCAGGGCATTGGGTTCAGCAAGCGAATAACCGTATTCAAACCCAAGCACCGCATATTCGGACAGCATCGAGTCAATCACTTCGTAATGCGACTGACCTGCGCGAATGTTGTTCAGCGGGTAATACCGTTCTTCGGTTTCCTGATGGATGAATCCCGAATGGCGTTGGCTGAACGTGCCGCGCGTGGCGTCCTGGCCTGACAGACGCACCGGGTAGCCTTCGGTCAACAGCGATCCGAAGGCCAGTGCCTCACCGGTGGCCCAGTCAAAGCCCGTGCCGGATTCAAACATCTGCTTCTTGTGGTCCAGCAGACGACCGACTGTCTTATGCAATGCAAACCCAGCCGGGGCGCGGGTCAGCGCGCCGCCAACCTCGGCCAGAGTCTCGGGCGTGATCGCTGTCTCGCCGCGCATGTATTCGTCTTTGTTCTTGTCCAGATGCGACCAACGCCCGTCCAGCCAGTCAGCCTTGTTGGGCTTGTAGTCTTTTCCGGCCTCGAACTCGTCGTTCAGGTGTGCCTGGAAGGCGGCCTTCATGTCCTCGATCTCACCCTCGGGGATCAGGCCGTCTTTGACCAAACGCTCGGTGTACAGAGACAGCGTGGTTTTGTGCGTCTTGATCTTTTTGTACATGATCGGGTTGGTGAACATGGGCTCATCGCCCTCGTTGTGACCAAACCGGCGATAGCAGAAGATATCCAGAACTACGTCCTTGTGGAACTTTTGACGGAACTCGGTCGCCACCTTGGCGGCATGTACCACGGCTTCGGGGTCATCCCCGTTCACATGGAAGATCGGCGCTTCAACCATCAACGCGATATCCGTCGGATAGGGGCTCGAGCGCGAGAAGTGCGGCGCAGTGGTAAAGCCGATTTGGTTGTTTACCACGATATGCATAGTGCCGCCGGTCTTGTGACCGCGCAGACCAGACAGACCAAACCCTTCGGCCACGACACCCTGACCGGCAAACGCCGCGTCGCCATGCAGCAGAATGGCCATGACTTTGGTGCGATCCGTGTCACCAAGCTGATCCTGTTTGGCGCGAACCTTGCCCAGAACCACCGGGTTCACCGCCTCAAGGTGCGAGGGGTTGGCGGTCAGCGACAGGTGCACAGAGTTGCCATCGAATTCACGGTCGCTGGATGCGCCGAGGTGGTATTTCACGTCGCCTGAACCATCCACATCCTCGGGCTTGAAGCTGCCACCCTGGAATTCGTTGAAGATGGCGCGGTACGGTTTGCCCATCACGTTGGCCAGAATGTTCAGACGCCCCCGGTGCGGCATCCCGATGACGATGTCGCTGAGGCCAAGAGCACCACCGCGCTTGATGATCTGCTCCATTGCAGGGATCAGCGCTTCACCGCCGTCCAGACCAAAGCGTTTGGTGCCCATGTATTTGACGTGCAGGAATTTCTCAAAACCCTCGGCCTCAACCATCTTGTTCAGGATCGCCTTGCGGCCTTCCTTGGTGAACGCGATTTCCTTGCCGTAACCTTCGATCCGCTCTTTCAGCCAAGCGGCTTCTTCGGGGTTCGAAATATGCATGTATTGCAGCGCAAATGTGCCGCAATAGGTTCGCTTTACGATTTCGACGATCTGCCGCATCGAGGCCACCTGAAGCCCCAGAACGTTGTCGATAAAGATCGGCCGGTCCATGTCGGCGTCGGTAAAGCCGTAGGTCTTTGGATCCAGCTCTGGGTGATTGGATGCCGCGCGCATCCCCAGCGGGTCCAAATCTGCGGCCAGATGGCCCCGGATCCGATAGGCCCGGATCAGCATCAGGGCGCGCAGGCTGTCCAGAACGGCGCGTTTGATCTGGTCATCGCTAACCTCAACGCCCTTTGCTTCGGCCTTGTCCTTGATCTTCTTGCCCGCCGCTTTGGCGTCAATCTCGGCCCACTCCCCTGTCAATGCGCCTGTCAGATCATCGGCAGGCATGGGCGGCCAGTCGGTCCGCGCCCAAGACGGCCCTTCGGCCTCGCGCTGCACATCCGGCGCGGCGTCACCCATAGCCTTGAAGAACTCAACCCAGGCCGCGTCTACGGCACCGGGGTTCTTGGTGTATTGGGCGTAAAGCTGCTCCAGATATTCGGCATTGTGCCCCTGCATGAAGCTTGAGGCATGAAAGGCAGAGTTGGGCGAGTGTTCGGTCATTGGGCTACCTCATATGGGTTGGGACCGTATTGGTTGGTGCCTGGTTGGCTGGGGCGGGTCAGCCACCACAGAACCAGGAGGGGCGACACAAAAAGAACGATAAGTGTCGGAATGACGATCAGCAATGTTGCGCGGGTAAACAAAATGTCGAGCGTCCCGCCATGGAACTGGCTGGCAATACCGATGCCAAAGATCAGGACCGCAAAGGCCCCAAGGATCAGAAGGATCGGCAGTAAGGCGTAAAGGCCGCTGCGCCCGGTGTCATGCATCCGCCGCCATGCGACGGCCAGATGGGGGAAAAAGACAATCAGGCCGACAATGCTCTGGACCGGTTGGCTGGACGTGGCAGTGACGGATTTCACCTCATCGCTTTCGGTGACCGAGACCTGCGTGAAGAACTGCCAGTCGATGATCCCGGCGATGAAGCCCCAGATCACGACGAACAGGAAAAAGAACCAGTATTCGGGCCGCGATGCACGGCCCGAAAAAGTGAAGAATTTGGAGAAACACGTTCTGACAGCCTCACTAAAGGTCATGTGTTCCGTTCCTCCCCAATTAGACAGCCGAAGCTGCTATATCAGCCAATCGCTTCCAGCACAGCTTCACCCAGCTGCGCCGGGCTTTCGGCTACGACAATACCGGCCGAGCGCATGGCTTCGATCTTGTCCTCGGCACCGCCCTTGCCACCGGCGACAATCGCGCCCGCATGGCCCATGCGGCGGCCGGGAGGGGCTGTGCGGCCTGCGATGAAACCGGCGGTCGGCTTTTTGCGGCCCTTCTTGGCCTCATCCGCCAGGAACTGCGCCGCTTCTTCCTCGGCCGAGCCACCGATCTCACCGATCATGATGATCGATGTGGTTTCGTCATCGGCCAGAAACCATTCCAGCACGTCGATATGCTCGGTGCCTTTGATCGGGTCGCCGCCGATGCCCACGCAGGTGGACTGGCCCAGACCGACATCGGTGGTCTGCTTGACGGCCTCATAGGTCAGGGTACCCGAACGGGACACAACGCCGACCGAGCCGCGCTTGTGGATGTGGCCGGGCATGATACCGATCTTGCAGGCGTCGGGCGTGATGACACCGGGGCAGTTCGGGCCGATCAGGCGTGACTTGCTGCCTTCCAGCGCACGCTTCACCTTCATCATGTCCAGAACCGGTATGCCTTCGGTGATGCAGACGATCACCTCCATCTCGGCATCAATCGCTTCGAGGATCGAGTCTGCCGCGAAGGGCGGGGGCACGTAGATTACCGAAGCGTTGGCTTCGGTCACATGCTTGGCCTCGTGGACCGAGTTGAACACGGGCAGGCCCAGATGTTCCATCCCGCCTTTGCCAGGGGTCACGCCGCCGACCATTTTGGTGCCATAGGCAATGGCCTGTTCACTGTGGAATGTGCCCTGCGAGCCGGTAAAGCCCTGACAGATCACTTTGGTGTTTTCGTCGATGAGGACTGCCATTTTGTCCCTTTCTCTAGGCGGTGTTGGATTGATTGGGTTCAGTCGCCGGCAGAACCTGCGGCGCATAAGGTATTTTTTCGAGCGTGGCACGACCCAAGGCCAGATTGGCCGTGGTGCGCAGCCCGCTGCTGATTTCAGCAATGCCGCGCCGGATCTTTTGCCGGACCAATGGCCAGCCTTTGGGCCGACTGCGCGGTGCCCCCATGTTGTATTCGCCGGGCGCTTCGTTGCCCTGTTCGACCATGGCCGGGATCACCTGATAGATGTTGATCTGACGAGCCGCTGGTGAGGCTGACGGGTTGAACAACAGCCCGTCCAACGTGATATCATAGGGTTTCTGCGCCAGAAAATGCTGTGCCGCTTGCCGTGTCAGCGCGTATGCCGCGCCTCCGGGATGGCGTGACCGCATCAGGCGCAGCTCGCGCCCCAGATGGATCAACCGCTTGCGCCCAAGAGCGACATAGAGCTTGGTGCTACGCCAGCGTTCGAACCGCACAATATCGGCATCTGCGGGCCACCAGGAGGGGTCATTCAACCAATCGGCCAGTTCCGGGCTCAGGAACACGTCATCCTCAAGGATCAACGCCTGTTCCGCGCCCGAGGCGATCAATGCTTCCCACGCTTTGGCATGGCTGAGGGTGCAGGCCATATCCTTGGTATGGAAATAGCCCCACGGCCCCTCGGGTTTGCATTCGCGCAGGAAATCCTCACGGGTGGCGGCGTCGCAATCAACAGCATTAACGCGCGTCGCCGACAGGCCTGCTTTTTGCAGCTCCTGCTCCATCAAACGCGCCCGCCCGATGGCGCGTTCAAGACCTATGAGGAAGATGGGGATGGTCATCAGATCGATTGCTTCTTTCGATTCCTCTCAACAAAAAACACTTGCTGAGTTGTTCGCGCTGTGGGGCGGGCTTTAAGCCAACCCCACCGCAAGCAGCTTAACCCTTAACGGCCTTCACGATCTTCTCGGCACCGTCTTTCAGGTTGTCTGCCGCGATCACGTCCAGGCCAGAGGTGTTGATGATCTCTTTGCCTTTCTCGACATTCGTGCCTTCCAGACGCACGACCAGCGGAACCTGCAGACCGACCTCTTTCACCGCGGCGACAACGCCCTCGGCGATGACGTCACAGCGCATGATGCCGCCGAAGATGTTTACCAGAATGCCTTTGACCTGCGGGTCCGAGGTGATGATCTTGAACGCCTCGGTCACTTTCTCTTTGGTGGCACCGCCACCAACGTCGAGGAAGTTGGCAGGCTCGGCCCCGTACAGCTTGATGATGTCCATGGTGGCCATCGCCAGACCTGCGCCGTTGACCATGCAACCGATCTCACCATCCAGCGCGATATAGTTAAGGTCGTACTTGGAAGCTTCCAGTTCCTTGGGGTCTTCCTCGGTCGTGTCGCGCAGTTCTGCAATATCCGGGTGGCGGTAAACGGCGTTGCCGTCAAACCCGACCTTGGCATCCAGCACTTTCAGGTCGCCGCTGTCCGAGACGATCAGCGGGTTGATCTCCAGCATCTCCATGTCCTTCTCGACGAAGGCGTTGTAGAGCTGGTTCATCAGTTTGACGCATTGCTTGACCTGAGCGCCTTGCAGGCCCAGCGAGAACGCGATGCGGCGACCGTGATAGGGCTGATACCCAGTCGCAGGGTCAACCGAGAAGGACAGGATTTTCTCGGGCGTCGCAGCGGCCACTTCTTCGATGTCCATGCCGCCTTCGGTCGAGCAGACAAACGAAATGCGGCTGGTCTGGCGGTCTACCAGAAGGGCCAGGTACAGTTCACGTTCGATGCCCGAACCGGCTTCGATATAGATGCGGTTGACCTGCTTGCCTGCGGGGCCGGTCTGATGCGTGACCAGTGTGCGGCCCAGCATCTTCTTGGCTTCCTCGGCGGCTTCTTCGACCGATTTGGTCAGACGCACGCCGCCTTTTTCACCGGCGTCGGTTTCTTTGAAGGAACCCTTGCCGCGTCCGCCTGCGTGGATTTGCGCTTTGACTACCCAAAGCGGGCCGTCCAGTTCGCCGGCTGCGGTTTTGGCTTCCTCGGCGCGCAGCACGGCGCGACCATCGGAGACCGGAGCGCCATAGCTGCGAAGAAGAGCTTTGGCCTGATATTCGTGAATGTTCATCGAAATTGTCCCGTCTGACTGCGTTTAACCGTTATAGGGGTGTCTAGCGGTCAAGTTTAAAGGGTTTTTTGATGTCCAATGGGTTTTTAGCGAAGATTTTCGCTATTTGTGATCACGGGTTTTTAGGGTGTGATCACAAAAATAACCAGCGGGTGAATTGATTCGAAAAATCTGAACGAGGACCGAAAATCACATTCAAAAAAGGGATTTGCGACGTTTGCGCCAACATGAGCGACCCGGGTCAACGCAGTTCAAAAGAAAACCGGCCCAAAAACGGGCCGGTCTTAAGTTCCAATCTGAACGCAGTTTTACGCCAGCGAGCTGTCGATGCCTTTGCACGCGTCGATCAGGCCTTTCACGGCGTTGACCGAGTTGTCGAAACCGGCCTGCTCGTCTTCGTTCAGCTTGATGTCGACGATACGTTCAACACCACCTGCACCGATCACAGTTGGGACGCCAACGTACAGACCATCAACACCCAGCTCACCACTGCAATAGGCAGCGCAAGGCAGAACGCGTTTCTGGTCTTTCAGATAAGCTTCGGCCATTTCGATTGCCGAAGTGGCAGGCGCGTAATAAGCGGAACCTGTTTTCAGCAGGCCAACGATTTCCGCGCCACCGTCACGGGTGCGCTGAACGATGGCGTCCAGCTTTTCCTGCGTGGTCCAGCCCATTTCGACCAGATCGGGCAGCGGGATGCCGGCAACTGTCGAATAGCGTACCGAAGGCACCATGGTGTCGCCGTGACCACCCAGCACAAATGCGGTGACGTCACGCATCGAGACGTTGAATTCTTCCGACAGGAAGTGTGCGAAGCGCGCCGAGTCCAGAACACCAGCCATGCCGCAAACCTTGTTGTGCGGCGAACCCGAGAATTCGCGCAGAGCCCACACCATCGCGTCCAGCGGGTTGGTGATACAGATCACGAACGCGTCGGGTGCGTGCGCGGCGATGCCTTCACCCACCGACTTCATGACTTTCAGGTTGATGCCCAGCAGGTCATCGCGGCTCATGCCTGGCTTGCGGGCCACGCCAGCGGTCACGATGCATACATCCGCTCCGGCGATATCGGCATAATCGCTGGTGCCCTTCATCGAGGCGTCAAAGCCTTCGGATGGGCCGGACTCGGCAATGTCGAGCGCCTTGCCCTGCGGCAGTCCGTCAGCGATGTCAAACAGGACTACGTCACCCAGTTCTTTGACAGCTGCAAGATGCGCAAGCGTGCCGCCGATGTTCCCCGCGCCGATCAGCGCAATCTTGGGTCTGGCCATTTGGAATATCTCCGGTCGGTTTTGAAATCGCGGTCGTGCTAGTCGCTAAAACGGCAATAGGCAAGGGTTCTGCGACGTGGCATACAACCGCATACCGTTTGCGGATCCATGTGTGATTGCGCTAAAGGGCCTTTGAGACAAGCCAAAACCGGGATCGGTGCATGTTCGAATTGAACCTGATGTTTTTTGCTGTGGCGATCCCTGCGGTGATATTTGCAGGTATCTCAAAGGGCGGTTTCGGCTCGGGCGTGGCCTTTGCGTCTTCGTCGATTCTGGCGCTGATCCTGGAACCCGGACAGGCTTTGGCGCTGATGCTGCCAATCCTGATGGTCATCGATGTGGCCACGCTGGGACCTTATTGGAAGCGTTGGAGTTGGGCAGATTCGTGGCTGCTGATTTTAGGGGGTGTACCGGGTGTTGCGCTGGGTGCATGGCTCTACCGGGCAACGGACGACGATCTGCTGCGGTTACTGATCGGCGGCATCTCGGTTGGTTTCGTCATCTGGCACGTCGCGCAGACCAAAGGGTGGGTGCGCGGTTTTGCCAACCGTCTACCCCCTTCGGCCGGTTTGTTTGCGGGGCTGGTAGCCGGTTTTACCAGCTTTGTCAGCCACGCCGGGGGTCCGCCGGCCGCTGTATACCTGTTGTCACAAAAACTGTCGAAAACCGAGTTTCAGGCCAGCACTGTGCTGGTCTTTTGGGTCATCAACATCACAAAGTTTGTGCCTTACGCATTTTTGGGTTTGTTCACATGGCATACGGCACTGGCGGATTTGCTGCTGACACCTTTTGCTATTCTTGGGGCATGGATTGGCGTTCGGGCGCATTTCATGATGTCCGAACGCCTGTTCTTTGGAATTGCCTACGTGTTGTTGACCTTAACGGGCAGCAAACTGATCTGGGACGCGCTTACGTAATCAGGCATTCGGTGGCAAGGCGTCCGCGACTTCCTCATAAGCCTGACCGGAGGTCACCAAGCACGTGATCCCGTTCGGCAGAGTCACCGTGATCGTCCAACTGCCGCTTTCGCCCGAAGCGAACAGCTCCATAACCGCGCCTTGCCGGGCCAGCCCAAGGCCCCGGCGCGTTTCGCCATAAGTTTCATGAAGCCGTGTCAACACGTCCTCTCGCGGTGCGCAGTTCTGGCCCGCAGCCTGCACCTGTTGTGCCGCCAGCGCCATGATTCCCAAGCCCATCGTCATCTTGAACAGTGTCTTGTCCATCCCGTACCCCTTCGATTCCATCTGTTGCTCAGGGTGGGGCCGAGGTGGCGAAATTCGGTTAAGGCAAAGCACGTTGCGTCGCTTTTGCTGCGCTGCGGCAAATTTCTCCTTGAACTTTCCGGCAAAAAATGCCCCATTCCGCGCAACTTTATTTCAATGGGAGTGGTCCATGGATCCTCGTCAGCGCCCCTATCGTTCGGTTCTTTACATCCCAGGTTCCAGAGACCGGGCTCTGGACAAGGCACGGACCCTTCCTGTGGATGCGATCATCTTTGATCTGGAGGATGCCGTCGCAGCAGATGAGAAGGACAACGCGCGCGAAACGCTCAAGGCAGCCTTGGCCACTGGTGGTTACGGGGCGCGGGTCAAGATCGTGCGGATCAACGGATTGGACACCAAATGGGGTCGTGCCGACGCCGAGGCTGTGCGTGACATGGATGCTGACGTTGTTCTGTTGCCCAAGGTAAACTCGGCGGCCGACGTGGATGCACTTGCAGCGATCACCGGAGATCTGCCGATTTGGGCCATGATGGAAACACCGCGCGGGATGCTCAACGCGGCAGAGATTGCCGCTCATCCTCTGATGGCTGGCTTTGTCATGGGCACCAATGATCTGGCGAAAGAGCTGCAAACCCGTTTCCGCCCGGACCGTCTGCCGCTTATGACGTCATTGGGTCTGTGCCTGCTGGCTGCCAAGGCCGAAGGTCTGATCATCGTTGATGGCGTGTACAACGCGTTCAAAGATGGTGACGGTCTGGCCGCTGAATGTGCGCAAGGCCGCGATATGGGCTTCGATGGCAAGACACTGATTCATCCGGCTCAGGTGGAAATCACAAATGCCGCCTACGCGCCGTCTGACGACGAGATCGATTTGGCCCGCCGTCAGATTACGGCTTTTGAAGAAGTCGAAGCACAGGGTCAGGGTGTTGCTGTTGTGGATGGGAAGATTGTTGAAAATCTGCACGTTGCAACGGCCCGCGAAATTCTGGCAAAAGCAGAGGCGATTTCAGCTTTGCAAGCGGGGTAAGCCAGCATGGGCTTTGTTCTTCTAATTCTCGGCGTGGCGCTGTGGTGGGCGGCGCACCTGTTCAAACGCATGGCACCTGAACGCCGGGCCGCGATGGGCAACGGTGGTAAGGGCGCAGTAGCCTTGGCTCTGGTCGCGTCGATTCTGCTGATGATCTTCGGCTATCGCATGACCGATTTCATCTATGTCTGGGCGCCGCCGACCTTTCTGATCCACGTCAACAACCTGTTGGTGCTGATCGCGATCTACATGATGAGCCCTGCTGGCACAAAAGGCCGTTTGCTGAACAAGCTGCGCCATCCGATGCTGGGCGGCTTCAAGCTGTGGGCCTTTGCGCATTTGCTGGTGAACGGCGATCTGGCTTCGATCATCCTGTTTGGCGGGCTTTTGGCATGGGCCGTGGTCGAGGTGATCGTGATCAACAAGTCCGAACCCGAATGGAGCCCGGCTGAACCCGGAACTTACGGTAAGGACGCGATGTTCTTTGTGGCCTCGATCGTCCTGTTGGGGATTATCGGCTATATCCATGGGCTGGTCGGCCCGTCTCCGTTCGGCTCATAAGGACCTCAGGCAATGGCAAAACTCTATCGTTTGTTGACCGAAGAAGACACGTCTGCCTTCTGTCACAAAGTGTCGGACGCGCTGGCCAAAGGGTGGGAACTGTATGGCGACCCGTCCTATGCCTTCGACACAGCAAACAACGTGATGCGTTGTGCGCAGGCTGTGACCAAAGAGGTCGAGGCCGACTATTCCCCTGAAATGAAACTGGGACAGCAGTGATGGCAAAAACAAATCCGGGACGTTTTTTCGAGGACTACGCCGTCGGACAGGTGCTGCAACATGCCGTACCGCGCACGGTGACCGAAGGAGAGCGTGGTTTGTATCACGCGCTCTATCCCGCGCGTCATGCGCTGTATTCCTCGGATGAATTTGCCCGGGATTGTGGTTTGCCGGAAAGCCCGATCGATGATCTGGCGGCCTTCCATTTGGTGTTTGGCAAAACGGTGCCCGATGTTTCGCTGAATGCAGTTGCCAATCTTGGTTATGCCGAAGGCCGTTGGCTAAAGCCCGTCTATGCAGGCGACACGTTGCGTTCGGTGTCCGAGGTGATCGGGGTCAAGCAGAACTCGAACGGGAAAACCGGTGTTGTCTGGGTACGTACCCGCGGGCTGAACCAGTTGGACGAGGTGGTCATCGAATATGTTCGTTGGGTTATGGTGCGCAAAGCAAATGTCGATGCACCTGCGCCTGAGACAGTTGTTCCCGAGTTGAAGAAGGTTCTAGATCCTCAAGACCTCATCGTGCCCGAGGGCCTTGATTTCTCGAACTACGATTTTGCATTGGCTGGTGAGCCACATCGCTGGAGCGATTATGAAATAGGTGAGACCATCGACCACGTGGACGGTGTGACCGTGGAAGAGGCCGAGCATATGTTGGCCACGCGCTTGTGGCAGAATACCGCCAAAGTGCATTTCGACCTGACGTTTCGACCTGAAGGCCGCCTGATCTATGGGGGTCATGTCATTTCGATGGCGCGCGCCCTGTCCTTTAACGGTTTGGCAAATGCGCAGATGATCGTTGGCCTGAATGGTGGCGCGCATGCCAACCCTTGTTTTGCAGGTGATACCATCAAAGCGTGGTCCGAGGTTCTGGACAAGGCCGAGACTGGCGTACCCGGCGTGGGGGCGATCCGGTTGCGTCTGGTCGCCACCAAAGGAGGCGCACCATTCGCGTTAAAAAATGACGAGGGTCGGTACGTGTCGGACGTACTTCTGGACCTCGATTATTGGGCGCTGATGCCGCAATAGACGAACTGACAGTTATGTGAATGCAATGCGTGCAAGCCGTGCTAGGTTTGCACCATGCATACCCTTCGCGCGATAGTGGCCAGTCTGTTTCTGGCACCCGCAGCCCAAGCCTGTGATCTGGCTTTGGCCTTGGCCGTAGATGTGTCTGGTTCGGTCGACGGCAGCGAGTACCGCATCCAGATGGATGGTCTGGCCGCTGGACTGCGCGACCCGATCGTATCCGAGGCATTGGTCCGCGGTCAGGCACAGTTGATGCTGGTGCAATGGACCGGGTCGTCGCGTCAGCGGATCACGATCCCCTGGACTCGTATCGACAGTTTCGCAGCTTTGGATCGGTTTGCGGAACAGGTTTCTGAGGATCCGCGCATCTGGCGGAACTTTTCAACCGCGATTGGGGAAGCGCTTCAGACAACGCTCGACTCCTTCGAGCCTGTGTCCCACTGCACCCGACATCTGATCGATTTGTCCGGCGACGGGGTATCCAATGAAGGCGTCGAGCCGACGCAAGTTCACGCCGCCCTGCGGGACAGAGGCGTTGTCGTCAACGCCCTGGCCATTGAGGAGAGTGAGCCGGACCTGACAGCATATTTCTTTGAGAATGTCATTGTGGGTGAAGGTGCATTTGTAGTTTCAGCAGCCGGATTTGCCGATTACCCGGAACGAATTCGCAGAAAACTGTTGCGCGAAGTGACGCAGCAAACCGCAGGGCTTAAGTGACGCGTCAAAAGATTCGTGATCACATCCTTTTGCCTTTGAAATCGCTAACATTGATGAAGGGGAATGTCATATGTGATCACGACATTATTTTGTGTGATCACATATTGGGAATATCCGCCGGTTTGAGCCGAATTTGCTGTATTTTGCAGCCGCAGCACGTGACAGTGTCGCAAAAAACAGTAAAACGTTCGGTAGCCAACCGAAAAGGAGCCGCCATGGCCGATGTAAATCGGGGCAATCGCCCACTTTCGCCGCATCTGTCGATCTATCGTCCACAGCTGACGTCGGTCACATCCATCCTGACCCGTATCACAGGAAACGCCTTATTAGTCGCGGGCCTGCTGATCGTTTGGTGGTTCCTGGCCGCTGCTACATCGCCCGAAGCGTTTGCCATAGCGAACGGGGTAATCACCTCGATGATCGGGGATCTGGTGATGGCTCTTTCCGTTTGGGGCCTGTGGTATCACACGCTGGCCGGTGTGCGGCACCTGATCTGGGACAATGCGCTTGGCTTGGACCTTCCAACAGCGACCAAACTGGGTTGGGCCGTTGTCATCGGGTCGGTTGTGTTGACCCTTCTGACCCTTGTCATCGTCGCGTGATTGGAGGACTGAGATGCGTTATCTGACCGACCGCAAACGCGCCGCTGGCCTTGGCTCGGCGAAATCCGGCACCGCCCATTTCTGGGCCATGAAAGTCAGCTCGGTGGCGCTGCTGATCCTCGTGCCTTTGTTTGTCTTCACGTTTGGCCCGGTTCTGGGTCAGCCGTTTGATGTGGTTCTGGACTACTATTCACGGCCCTTCCCTGCGATTGTTGCAGCGCTGACGCTGGCGGTTGGCTTCAAACACTTCGCAGATGGCGCGCAGGTGATGTTGGAAGACTATGTTCACGGCACGCTTGAAAAGGTCCTGATCATTCTGGTGACCTGCCTGTCCTACGGCGCAGCTGCGGCTGGCATCTTCGCCATCGCACGCATTGCCCTTTAATTCCCGGAGCTGAAAGAAATGGCTGCATACGAATACGAAACGCATGATTATGACGTGGTCGTTGTCGGCGCCGGTGGGGCCGGTCTGCGGGCGACTTTGGGCATGGCGGAACAGGGGTTGCGCACCGCGTGCGTGACCAAGGTTTTCCCAACCCGTTCGCACACTGTGGCGGCTCAGGGTGGTATCGCGGCGTCCTTGTCGAACATGGGTCCTGACCACTGGCAGTGGCACATGTATGACACTGTCAAAGGGTCTGACTGGCTGGGTGATACCGATGCGATGGAATACCTCGCGCGGGAAGCACCCAAGGCCGTGTACGAGTTGGAGCACTACGGCGTTCCCTTCAGCCGCACCGAAGAAGGCAAGATTTACCAGCGCCCGTTCGGCGGTCACACAACCGAATTCGGTGAAGGCCCCGCCGTGCAGCGGACCTGCGCTGCCGCCGACCGGACTGGCCACGCGATCCTGCATACGCTGTACGGTCAGTCGCTGAAGAACAACGCCGAGTTCTACATCGAATATTTCGCCATCGATTTGATCATGTCCGAGGATGGGCAATGTCAGGGCGTCGTCTGCTGGAAGCTGGACGACGGCACGATGCATGTCTTCAACGCCAAAATGGTTGTTCTGGCGACCGGCGGCTATGGCCGCGCCTATTTCAGCGCGACCTCGGCCCATACCTGCACTGGTGACGGTGGCGGTATGGTGGCCCGCGCAGGTCTGGCATTGCAGGACATGGAGTTTGTGCAGTTCCACCCGACCGGCATCTACGGCTCGGGCTGTCTGATCACCGAAGGTGCGCGGGGCGAGGGTGGCTATCTGACAAACTCGGAAGGCGAGCGGTTCATGGAGCGTTATGCGCCCCAGTACAAGGACCTCGCGCCACGTGACTATGTCTCGCGCTCGATGACGATGGAGATCCGAGAAGGCCGTGGTGTCGGCGCGGAAGGGGATCACATCCACCTGAACCTGTCGCACCTGCCTGCCGAAGCTCTGGCAGAGCGTTTGCCGGGTATCTCGGAAAGCGCAAAGATCTTTGCGGGTGTCGACGTGACCAAGGAACCAATCCCGGTTCTGCCGACCGTTCACTACAACATGGGTGGCATTCCGACCAACTATTGGGGTGAGGTTCTGAACCCCACCGCCGAAGACCCGACCGCTGTTGTCCCCGGTTTGATGGCTGTGGGTGAAGCGGGTTGTGCCTCGGTCCACGGTGCGAACCGTCTGGGATCTAACTCGCTGATCGACCTCGTGGTGTTTGGCCGCGCGGCTGCGATCCGCGCTGGTAAAGTCGTTGATGCCGAAGCGCCGAACCCGGTTTTGAACCAGGCGTCGGTCGACAAAGCCTTTGATCGGTTTGACGCGGTCCGCAACGCCAACGGTTCGGTCGCGACCGCGGAATTGCGGCTTGAGATGCAGAAAACCATGCAAGCGGACGCAGCCGTGTTCCGTACGGCCAAAACAATGGCTGAAGGCGTCGAAAACATGACCGCGATTGCTGCCAAGATGGACGATCTGAAAGTCACAGACCGTTCGTTGGTCTGGAACAGTGATCTGATGGAAACGTTAGAGCTGACCAACCTTATGCCCAACGCGCTGGCGACCATCGTCGGTGCTGAGGCGCGTAAAGAATCCCGTGGCGCCCACGCGCACGAGGATTTCAGCGAGCGTGACGATGAAAACTGGCGCGTACATACAGTCAGCCGGGTTGAGGGCAACGCAGTTGAGCTGAGCTATCGCCCGGTCATCGTTGATCCGCTGACAACCGAGGAACAGGGCGGTATCAGCCTTCAGAAAATCGCGCCCAAAGCGCGGACGTTCTAAGGGCAGGGAAAGCAGGCAATGCTGCACAAGCGCCAAATATCCACGATCCTGAAGCAGGCAATTAGCCTGCGGATGGCGCGTACTTGGTGCTTGTCATGACGGTCGAAGTTTTGAAGTCCGGGTCAAGTGACCCCAAGATCATCCTGATCGGTTTGAACCGTTGTGCGACGACTTCGTTTCACAAGCTGTTTCTGAACAGCGGAATTCCGTCCGCGCATTGGGAAGATGAACAGGGACAAAACCTAGCGCATCGTATGATGACCAACATTGCCATGGGGCGCAGGCCCTTGGACGGGTTCGGTGCAGTCCGGGCATTCACTGACATTGCCTTTGTCAATTCACGCTTCATGCTGGACGGCGCTCGGCTCTTTCGTGAACTGCACGCGGCTTACCCGGATGCTTACTTCCTGCTGAACACGCGCAATTGCGAGGACTGGATCACGTCACGGGCCAGCCATTCCAGCGGTGGCTATCTGGAGCGGTGCTGCAAGGCAAATGGCCAAACGGCGGATGAGGTGAAACAGGGCTGGAGGCATATGTACGATGTGCACCATGCCGAAGTCGAAACCTATTTCGACGGAAAACCTCGCTTCCTGCGCTATGATATCGACAAAGATGACCCACAACGCGTTGCGGACTGGCTCTCACCGGATTTCGACGTAAACATTGCCCATTGGGGCCATTATAACCGAGGGGCGTCTGATCGCGCCCGGACAGGCTGAAAGGCGGCCTTGTGCTGAATGGAGAATTGACATGGTTCAACTGACCCTGCCCAAGAATTCCCGGATTACTACCGGCAAGACCTGGCCCAAGCCGGATGGCGCGAAGAATGTGCGCAAGTTCCAGATCTATCGCTGGAATCCCGATGACGGTCAGAACCCGCGGGTTGATACCTATTTCGTCGACATGGATACCTGCGGCCCGATGGTTCTGGACGCGCTGATCAAGATCAAGAACGAGATCGACCCAACTTTGACCTTCCGCCGGTCCTGCCGCGAAGGCATCTGTGGCTCTTGTGCGATGAACATCGACGGGATCAACACGTTGGCCTGCATTTACGGCATGGACGAGATCAAGGGCGACGTGAAAATTTATCCGCTGCCGCATATGCCGGTGGTCAAGGACCTGATCCCCGATCTAACCCACTTCTACGCGCAACACGCGTCGATCATGCCGTGGTTGGAAACCAAGACTAACCGTCCTGCGAAAGAATGGAAACAGTCGATCGAGGACCGCAAGAAGCTGGATGGTCTCTATGAATGCGTGATGTGCGCAAGCTGCTCGACCTCGTGCCCCAGCTATTGGTGGAACGGTGACCGGTATCTTGGTCCCGCCGCGTTGCTGCATGCGTATCGCTGGATTATCGACAGCCGCGATGAGGCCACAGGCGAACGTCTGGATGAGCTGGAAGATCCGTTCAAGTTGTATCGCTGTCACACCATCATGAATTGCGCCAAGACCTGTCCCAAAGGTCTGAACCCGGCAAAGGCGATTGCCGAAATCAAAAAGATGATGGTCGAACGCGCCGTTTAAGCGCCACTGCGTTTTGCGTTAAGCGCATGTCAAACTTGCAAATTTAGGCGATGCAGCCCCGGCTGCGTTGCCTTATTTTTTTGAGCAGGGAGGGGTGATGAGATTAAGTCAGGATCACTCCAATGAGCAAGGACACTTCCAAACAAAAAACCGACGCGAAAGAAGCGTTGGAACTGCTTGAGCAGGCATGGGCGTATTACGTGCCAGAACCCGTGAAAGCTGACAAAGAACCTGAGTTGTTCGAATACGCAAACGCAGCCTGATACGGGCGGTAAGACTTGAATTACGACGGCTAATCGGCAAAGCAAGGCAATGCCTGTTCTTCTGCTTCTGCTGGCGGCCGGTGTATTCGGCTATTTTGTCTGGCGCGCTCGTCATTCTACGCTGACGCGTAATTGTCGGTGGCGCCAAGACAAAAGCCATGGCGTCTGGCGGTGCAGCTTCTGCGGCGCTGAAATCACTTCTCAGGACCAGCCTTTGCGGTGTTTGAGGGCGCGCGACAACTAATTATTTGCTTTTCGCAGGCAGCGTTATGCGCCAGTCTGCATCGCATGACACGTTCTGAACGCCCTATCCCCGTTCCTGAAGATGCTGAGGCGCGTCGCGCGCTGGCCCCCGTAATCTGCTACCCGAACGACGCGTTGCCACGACCAGATGTGTCGTGGATGCGAACCCTGCGCCAAGGCGCAATCAAAACGGGCGAGGTTCTGGTTCCCCCGCGCGATGCGCGATGTTTTGAGGTGCCGGCAGGGCACTTTTTTCGAGTTACGTCCGTCGAAGGCCCACAGGTCGGTGATTTGAACATATGGAATCGCAATGACCTGTCCGAGCGGTTCTATTCAGGTAAAACCCGCGCCTTGCATGGAACGCATCTGACTACCGGAGAACAGATGTGGTCTAGTTTTCCCCATCTGCGCCCTATGGCCACGATCATTGAGGACACGCTGGAATGGTACGGGATCGACGCCTTTGGCGGGTCGGTCCATGACGTTATCGGTACGCGGTGCGATCCGTATACGGGCAACCTGTTGTCGGGTACGCAATACCACCACTGCTGCCATTCAAACCTGACCCGCGCGCTTGCAGACCATCTGGATCTTCCGCTGGCCGAGGCCGAACTTGCAGTGCATGACGTACTGAACGTCTTTATGTGCACCGGGTTTACGCGCGATACAGGTCAGTACTTTATGAAAGCCTCACCCGTGCTCCCGGGTGATTATCTTGAGTTCTTTGCCGAGATTGATCTGCTCGGGAATCTGAGTGCTTGTCCGGGCGGGGATTGTTCGTCCGAGCATTCCTCGGACACGGCCGCCTGTTTCCCGCTGCTGGTCGAAACATTTGCACCCGCTGAAGGTGATTTGAAAGGATGGCAAAGCCCGGCGCGCAATGGGTATGATCGCACGCACGGGCGATAAATACGACAGGCATCTGGTGGTGCCTGCCTATTGTCAGGTGTTCGGGAAAGCCGCCTGAAGGGCGATTTCCACCATGTCACCAAAGCTCCGCTCGCGCTCAGACGACGGCAGAGCTTCTCCGGTCAAAAGGTGATCGGAAACAGTGAGTACGGCCAACGCCCGGCACTTGTGGCGTGCCGCCAGGATGTACAGCTCTGCAGCTTCCATTTCGACGCCCAGAATGCCGTGACGCACCATCTGCTCGTTCAGATCCGGGCGCTCGTCATAAAAGACGTCGGAGGAGTAAATTCCGCCAACATGCGTCGGCGTTCCTTTGGCCGCTGCCGCTGCTGCCGCCGCCTGCAACAAACCCCAGTCGGCGCAGGGCGCAAAGTTCAGCTCTTTCATGATGCCCCGCGAAGGGGTGCCGAGTGTAGTTGATGTCATTGCCAGAATGACATCACGCACTTTAACGCTGTCCTGCATGCCGCCACATGAGCCGATACGGATCAGAGTTTTAGCATCGTAATCGCGGATCAGTTCATTCACGTAAATGGAAAGAGAGGGCATCCCCATACCACTGCCCTGAATAGTAACAGGGTTTCCTTTCCATTTTCCGGTAAAGCCAAGCATTCCCCGAACGTCATTGACCTGCTTTACATCTGTCAAAAACGTTTCAGCAGCCCATTTCGCCCGATAAGGATCTCCGGGTAAAAGAACCGTTTCTGCGATTTCGCCTTTTTCAGCGCCAATGTGAATGGTCATTTGTTCCGTTTACCTTGATCAAATTTCCAGTTCGGAAATATCCGCACCAGCTTTTAAGGCGTCATGCACCCATTGAGGTTTGCGGCCTCGCCCCGTCCAGGTCTGTTCCGGGTTCGACGGGTTGCGGTACTTCGCTTTGGTTTTAGGCGTTTTTCCGCCACGTGGCGCATCGCTGGACAATTCAGACAACGAAAAGCCGAACTCTGCCGCGGCTTTTTCTGCCGCCTTCAAAGCCTCTTGCCGTTCGCGTTTTTCGGCGCTGACAAGCGCTTTTTCTATTTCATCACGTAAAGATAACAGTTCTTTTCGCGACATTTGTTCCAGATTGATCCCCATCAGTCCTCTCCGATTGAATTAAATTACGGTGCGCATTTGCGCGCACCGTATTTCCAAAAACAGGATTATTCCATCCCAAAGATATAAAGGACAGAAACGGGGAAAAAAGAAGTAAACGCCTCAGTTATTCAGCGGCAAGCGTTTTGGGGTCTGCCAAAACGACGATATCGCCCATAATTGCGTTCAATTCAAAGTTCTTAGGGGTGTAAACTTTGGCCACCCCCATGGCTTTCAATTTTTCGGCATCTTCATCGGGAATAATCCCACCGACAACAACCGGAATATGGGACAGCCCTTCTTTTTGCAGGCGTGACAATACCTCTTCAACCAGCGGCAGGTGGCTGCCGGACAGGATGGACAGGCCAATCACATGCGCGTCGTCTTCGCGCGCGGCGTCCACGATTTCTTCAGGGGTCAGGCGGATGCCCTCATAGCTGATGTCCATACCGCAATCACGCGCACGGAAGGCGATCTGTTCTGCCCCGTTGGAATGGCCATCCAATCCGGGTTTCCCGACTAGGAACTTGAGGCGACGACCCAGTTTGTCACTGACCGCGTCGACCGCAGCGCGCAGATCGTCCAACCCTTCAGTTTTGTTCGAAACAGATCCCGAGACACCGGTTGGGCCGCGATACGTGCCATAGACCTTGCGCATCTCTTCCGCCCATTCGCCAGTGGTGACACCTGCTTTGGCCGCAGCGATCGAAGGTTCCATCACGTTGGCTCCGGTCTGCGCTGCTTCGCGCAAGGCTGCCAAGGCTGCCGTGACTGCTGCGTCGTCGCGTTCTGCACGCCATTGGCTCAGGCGGTCGATCTGTTTTTGTTCAACCGCAGGATCGACAACCATGATGCCGCCATCTTCGGTCTGCAAAGGTGAGGCCTCACCTTCAATCCATTTGTTCACACCAACAACAACGGTTTCGTTCCGTTCGATCCGGTTCAACCGGTCTGCGTTCGAGTCTACGAGGCGGGATTTCATGTACTCGATGGAAGCTACCGCTCCACCCATCGAGTCCAGGTTTGCCAACTCGGCCCGCGCACCTGTTTTCAGGTCTTCAACTTTGGCATCGACGGCGGGGTTGCCATCGAACAAATCGTCGAATTCCAGCAAGTCGGTCTCATATGCCAGAATCTGCTGCATCCGCATCGACCATTGCTGATCCCAGGGGCGCGGCAGGCCAAGAGCCTCGTTCCACGCGGGCAACTGCACTGCACGGGCGCGCGCGTTTTTCGACAGCGTCACGGCCAGCATCTCGATCAGGATGCGATAGACGTTGTTTTCTGGCTGCTGTTCCGTCAGACCCAACGAGTTCACCTGCACGCCATAGCGGAATCGGCGGAATTTGGGGTTCTCGACACCATAGCGTTGTTGCAGAATCTCGTCCCAAAGATCCACAAAGGCGCGCATCTTGCACATTTCGGTAACAAAACGGATACCCGCGTTTACGAAAAACGAAATCCGACCGCACAGCGCTGGAAAATCTTCTGCCGGTACGCGCGGGCGCAGTTCGTCCAACACGGCGATGGCAGTGGCCAACGCATAGGCCAGTTCCTGTTCCGGTGTCGCGCCAGCTTCCTGCAGGTGGTACGAGCACACGTTCATCGGGTTCCACTTGGGAACGTTGGTATAGCAATACTCGGCCACGTCCGCGATCATCTTGAGCGACGGTTTGGGCGGGCAAACATAGGTGCCGCGGCTCAGATATTCCTTGATCAGGTCATTCTGAACCGTGCCCTGCAATTTCGACACGTCTGCGCCTTGCTCTTCCGCGACAGCGATATAAAGCGCCAAAAGCCATGGGGCAGTGGCGTTGATCGTCATCGAGGTGTTCATCTGCTCAAGCGGGATTTGGTCGAACAGAACCCGCATGTCGCCCAGATGACAAACGGGAACACCTACTTTACCGACTTCACCGCGCGCCAAGGTGTGGTCGCTGTCATAGCCCGTTTGCGTCGGCAGATCGAAGGCCACGGACAGACCGGTTTGCCCTTTCGCCAGGTTCCCCCGGTAAAGCGCGTTCGAGGCTTTGGCCGTGGAATGACCGGCATAGGTTCGGATGAGCCAGGGGCGATCTTTCTGCGTCTGCGTCATAGCGGGGCCTCGCGTTTCGGTGGGCAATAAAATTACGTCTTGGGGTTCTAAAGCGCAATTTTTGGGATATGTCAATTCGCTGCGTTGCGGCATCCATTAATTGTTCAGATTGTGGGCAGTTGCGATTGGTGGCAATGTGCCGCCATGACGCAAACCGTGGAACTTCCGCTTTGGCTTTTCCTGCTGATCGTGGTCTTTGCCATGGTCACTTTTGCTTCGCATTTCCTGTTCCCTTCGGTGCGTTGGTTTTTTCGCCGCAGGTTGGAACGCGCCGTTTCGCGCCTGAATCAAAGGCTTCAACGTCCTATCCAGCCGTTTAAGCTGGCGCGGCGACACGACATGATTCAGCAGTTGATTTACGACCCTCAGGTCGGGCGTGCGGTTCAACAACATGCGCAGGACGAAGGCATTCCCGAGGCGGTCGCTTTTGAAAAAGCCCGTCGCTATGCGCGCGAGATTGTTCCGTCGTTTTCCGCTTTTGCGTATTTCAGCTTTGCCATCCGTCTCGCCCGTCTGTTGAGCAATACGTTTTACGAAGTCCGACTCAGCCATCAAGACGAGGCTGCGATAAAGAACATCGATCCGGACGCCACCGTGGTTTTTGTGATGAACCATCGCAGCAATATGGACTATGTGCTTGTGACCTATCTGGCAGCACAGCAATCAGCCTTGTCTTATGCTGTTGGCGAATGGGCGCGCGTTTGGCCGCTAAGCCGTTTGATTCGCGCGATGGGAGCTTACTTTATTCGGCGAAAATCAGGCAGCGAGCTCTATCGGCAAGTGCTGTCCTGCTATGTGCGCCATGCGACCGAAGCTGGTGTGACGCAAGCCATGTTCCCGGAAGGCGGCTTAAGCCTGACCGGCGCACTGGGTCGCCCAAAGTTGGGTTTGCTGAAATACATTATAGATGGCACCTCGCCCGACGGGCGTGATGTGGTTTTTGTCCCCGTCGCACTGAACTATGACCGGGTGCTTGAAGATACCATCCTGACCCGCGCTGCCTTGGGGTCAGAGCGCCGGTTTCGCGCTCGGATCGGCGTGATCTCGCGCTGGATCCTCAAGCAGCTCTGGCGACGTCTGATCGGGCGGTACAAGCGATTTGGCGTTGCCTCTGTACGATATGGAGTTCCGATTTCGCTGAAGGAATTCCGCGCTGTCAGCGATGACGATGTCATGACGGATTTGGCCCGAGAACTGATGCAACGCATCGGGCAGGCGATCCCGCTGGTTCCGGCCCCTGCGGCTTGCCGGTTGTTGCAACAGAACGGATCTTTGCCTGAAGAGGCCGTTCGATCCCAAATACTGTCCATGTTGGCCGAAGACGGCCACACGTCGGATCAAGACGAAACGGCAGTGGATAACGCCGTGAATCAGTTGGTCGAGCGCAGGATATTAAGCCGCCAGGGGGACAATCTGACCCTTTCAGGTCAACGTGAGGATCTGTTGGGCTATTATGCAGCTTCTGTGCCAATCGACAGGAAATCCGACAATACTGCGGCTGCAAAATAACTTTCTGCATCCGCTGGGTCATAAAATTACAAATCAAGGCCGAAAACGGTTGCATTATTACTTGGCGGTCAATATTCCAGTCTGTGAAGCGCGCGATTCTGCGTTGCGGCAATGGTATTGAGAAAAAGGAGGCCAGCATGGCTTTGGACACCGAAAGCGGTATCGCGTCGTACGAGGCACCCGAAAAGGACCTCTATGAAATGGGTGAGATTCCTCCGATGGGATTTGTCCCCAAGCAGATGTATGCCTGGGCCATCCGCAAGGAACGCCACGGCGAGCCGAATACTGCAATGCAGCAGGAAGTGGTCGACGTGCCCGAACTGGACAGCAACGAGGTGCTGGTTCTGGTGATGGCGGCAGGCGTCAACTACAACGGCGTCTGGGCTGCTCTGGGGCAGCCGATCAGTCCGTTTGATGGCCACAAAGCCCCTTATCATATCGCCGGTTCGGATGCGTCAGGCATTGTCTGGGCTGTCGGCGACAAGGTGAAGCGGTGGAAAGTGGGTGATGAAGTCGTCATCCACTGCAACCAGGACGATGGCGACGACGAGGAATGCAACGGTGGTGATCCGATGTATTCTCCCAGCCAGCGAATCTGGGGCTATGAGACGCCGGACGGGTCGTTCAGCCAGTTCACTCGCGTTCAAGCACAGCAGTTGATGCCGCGCCCCAAGCATCTGACCTGGGAAGAAGCAGCATGCTACACCCTGACTCTGGCGACCGCTTACCGGATGCTTTTTGGCCATGAACCGCATGATCTGAAACCGGGCCAGAACGTTCTGGTTTGGGGTGCGTCGGGCGGTCTGGGGTCCTATGCGATCCAGCTGATCAACACAGCCGGTGCAAATGCGATTGGCGTGATCTCGGACGAAAGCAAGCGCGACTTCGTCATGGGCTTGGGTGCCAAGGGTGTTCTGAACCGCAAGGACTTCAACTGCTGGGGGCAATTGCCTACGGTGAACACGCCGGAATATGCCGAATGGTTCAAAGAAGCACGCAAGTTCGGCAAGGCGATCTGGGACATCACCGGCAAAGGCAACAACGTGGATATGGTGTTTGAACACCCCGGCGAAAGCACGTTCCCGGTCTCGACCTTTGTTGTCAAAAAAGGCGGTATGGTCGTGATCTGCGCCGGCACTACCGGTTTCAACTGTACCTTCGATGTGCGCTACATGTGGATGCATCAAAAGCGCCTGCAAGGGTCGCACTTTGCGCATCTCAAACAGGCGGCTGCCGCAAACAAGCTGATGGTCGAACGTCGCCTGGATCCCTGCATGTCAGAAGTGTTCACCTGGAACGATCTGCCCGAGGCGCACATGAAGATGCTGCGGAACGAACATAAGCCGGGCAACATGTCTGTCCTTGTGCAGGCACCCCGCACTGGCTTGCGCACCCTGGAAGAAGTTCTCGACGCAGATTGATCTCTCTTTAGGAACGTAGACAAAAAAACACCCGCGAATCGCCTGGCCGGTTCGCGGGTGTTTTGCGTTTTGACAGAGCCTTGCGGACTTTCAAACACTTACATTTTCTTCCCCCGCTATTTTTGGGGAGTAGAAACCGGTGAATAGGTCGAAAAAGATCATACACGTTATGGTTGTGTTAACGCTTCGTTAACTGTTTCAGAGAGACCCTAATGGCGCAGAATGAGTGGATATTGGACGTATTGTCGGACCTCAATGCTTTCGCCGTTGCGAACGGTTTGAGCGCGCTTGCCGAGCAGCTGGATGACACAAGGCTGATCGCTGCGGCCGAGATTGCGTCCCTGAAGAACGAGGCACGAGCGCCCCCGGATGGGAACGGAAGTCGAATTGGGTCAAATCCTACTGGATTTGGAAAACACCAACACGCTTGAAGAGCTCAGCAATGTCGCCGAGCGATTGCGTAGTATTCTTCAGGTTGAACATCTGACCTATCACTGGGTTGATGGCGCGGGCGATCAGTACGGTTACACCACGTATTCAGACACCTGGGACGAACGCTACCGCGACAAGAACTACCATCGGATTGATCCGGTTATTCTTGGGTGTTTCCAAAGATTTCATCCGGTCGACTGGAAATCTCTGGACTGGTCAAGCAGGATCGCAAAATCCTTTCTTCAAGACGCCCGTAACCACGGCGTTGGCAATCAAGGCTATTCCATTCCGATCCGAGGTCCGAACGGACAGTTTGCCCTATTCACCGTAAACCACAGTTGCGATGATCAGACCTGGCAGCGCTTTATTTCTACCTTCGGGCGAGATTTGATTTTGGTTGCGCATTTCATCAACCGCAAAGCGCTTGAGTTCGAAAAAGACAGGCAACCGGATTCCACACGTAATCTGTCACCACGGGAAATAGACGCTATTACCCTTTTGGCTTTGGGCTACAGCCGTGCCCAAGTGGCGCATTCGCTGTCGATTTCAGAGCATACGCTGCGGGTCTATATCGAAAGCGCCCGATCGAAATTGGGCGCTCACAACACCACGCATGCAATCGCAACCGCGCTCAGCCGAGGATTAATAGTGGTTTAAGACCAGCGCGCACCCCACACGCAATATTAACCACGACTCTGTACCCCCTTCGTTCCTGCACAGGACGACAAGGGGAATAAGTCATGTTGCGTTATTTATATGCCGATGAGTTGCACAGATTTCCAACTCTGGCAGAGGGGATGTTCAAGGATCGTGCGGATCAGTTCAAAACCCGGCTGGGGTGGGATGTCCATGTCAATGAACAGGGGGAAGAGCGGGACGAGTATGACGCACTCAACCCGCTTTATGTCATCTGGGAAGAGCCAGACGGCAGTCATGGCGGGTCGATGCGGGTGTTGCCCACAACGGGTCGGGTGATGATCAACGAGGTTTTCGGGCATCTCAACGGCGGCAAACCCATTTGCAGCCCGTTGATCTGGGAAGTGACACGGTTCTGCCTGTCACGCAACGCAGGCCCTCATACTGCCGGGGCCATTATGCTGAGCGGTGGTGAAATGATGGAAGGGTTTGGCCTGACTCACATCGCCGGTGTGTTTGATGCGCGTATGATCCGTATCTATCGTCTGATCGGCTCATCGCCCGAGGTTCTGGGCACTCAGGGCAGTGGGCGGGATCAGATCTCGGTCGGGTTGTGGCCTTATTCTGCGGATGATTGCAACCGCGTCGCGAAACGTGCTGGCATCCCGCGCGAACTGTCGCGTCTGTGGTTCAACACAGCGTTTGGGCCCAAAAAACAGCACCGGTTTGCCTTGTCCGCATAAGCAGTTGAAAACGCCATTCCGCATCTGGTGATGGTCGGCGCGGCCCTGTAGGGTCGCGCCATGTCTTTGCAAAATGTAACCTTCTCGGATGATCAGGCCGCCGCATTTGACAGCATCGCCGAGATGCTGAGATCAGCAGGTGTCGATCTGGAAGATGACGCCCTTCTCAAACTGCCGGGGGCGGGGAAATCGGGCGTAATGGCCGTGATCGGCAAGGCTGGCTCTGGTAAAACCCTGCTGCTGGCTGAACTGTATAAGGCGCTGGCAGAGACCGGGGTACAGGTCGTGTCCGGCGACTATGAAAGTCGCAAGTCCAGGGACAAGCGTAGCCTTGCTATCCTGGCCCCCACCAATAAGGCCGCAAGTGTTCTGCGTCTGCGCGGCGTGCCCGCCACCACAATTCACCGCATTCTCTACACGCCTGTGTACGACCCGGAATACGAGCGCATCGCTGAATGGCTGGCGGGCAACGATGAACGACCCGAGATTGAAGGACTGACCGATGAAGCCCTGGATCGGGCTGCGGCGTTTTACGAAAACAACAAGTCCATGCCCGGGGCACTGGCCGCAGCCGGTTTGCGGGGATCGGATTTCATCACGGGGTGGAAACGGCGCGACGAACCTTTGGACATCGGGTTTGTCGATGAAGCGTCGATGCTGGACGACCGTCAATTCGAAGACCTGAAAGAAATTTTTCCAACCCTTCTGTTATTCGGTGATCCGGCACAGCTGGCACCTGTAAATCAATCGGGCAGCATGGTGTTCGAGGCCTTGCCCGAGCCCAGAAAACTGACGCTTCAACGCGTTCACAGACAGGATGCAGACAACCCAATCCTCGATTTGGCCCATGCTCTGGCTGACCCGGCGATGGGGTTTGAAGACTTCGAGCGTTTGGTCGAAGAGACGGCGCGCCGCGACGACAGGGTGGTCTGGGGGCAGCGGGTCGAGGTCGACCTGATGGCGCGCAGCCCGGTTTTGGTTTGGCGCAACGCGACACGCATTCGACTTATTCAGGCTTTCAGGAACGTCCATGGCGCACCAGAGACCGAGCTTCTGGAAGGGGAACCGCTGATTTGCGACGGGATCGAACTGCCTTTGAAACACCGCAAAAAACGGCTGGATCTTGAAGCGCGTGGGCTGATCAAGGGGGCTCAGGTGGTGTACCTGGGGCCGGGGCGAAAGCCGGGATTCTCGCGGCTGCATGTGATGGGTGCCGAAGACCCTCAGGTCAGCGCGGCGTCGATTGTCCAGATCGAGAAGCCGGATGAGGAAGAACCGTTCATTCCCTTTGCGGCGCGTATGGGCGCAACGTTCCTGCACGGTGCGGCAGTGACGATACATAAGGCGCAAGGTTCTCAGTGGGACACGGTTCAGGTTTTTGCACCGGACATCTACGCCGCAGCCCGAATGGGCCGGACCGAGGCAGGACAACCCTTGTGGAAACGTTTGGCTTATGTGGCGATCACGCGCGCGCAGGAACGTCTGATCTGGGTCGTCCGCAACCGATTGTCGAAGCCAACTTATCCGCTGCGAGTGGACGACCTGCGGGCTGTCCCGGCGGCGTCACTGACATTGGAGGCGGAAGAGACATGACATCCATTATTGTTACCGGCGCAAGCTCTGGTATAGGACTGGCCACGGCGGAACTGTTCCTGGCCCAGGGGTGGACCGTCGGTGTGTTGGCACGCAGTGCGGATAAGCTGAATGCCCTGGCACAAAAGCACGGCAACGCCGTTGCGCTGCCTGCGGACGTAACAGACCCTGAGGCAGTGAAGACTGCGTTCCGAAAGTTTACGGACGAGGTTGGGCGTCTGGACGTCCTGTTCAACAACGCAGGCATATTTGCGCTGGGCGGTACTATTGACAAAATTGCGCTGGAGGATTGGTATCAAAGCGTCAATGTCAACCTGAACGGCGTGTTCCTGTGCGCACGCGAAGCCTTTGGGATCATGCGGCATCAGGACCCTCAGGGCGGACGCATTATCAATAACGGCTCGATTGCCGCCCATGTTCCGCGTCCGAACTCTGTGCATTATTCGGCGACTAAACATGCAATTACCGGGCTGACCCGCAGCCTGTCTCTGGATGGGCGGTGCTTTGGAATAGCCTGCGGGCAGATCGACATCGGGAACGCCCGGACACAGATGGTTCAGGGGCTGGTGGACGCGGCGCAGGCGGCGGGGGAAACGCCTGACCCGACCATGGCCGTCGAAGACGCGGCGCGATCAGTTCTGCACATGGCAACCCTGCCGCCCGAGGCGAATGTTCAGTTCATGACCGTCATGGCGACGACCATGCCCTATATCGGCAGGGGATAACCGTTACTTGTCGCGCAACAGACGGAATGCCGTCGAAGCACCCCAGCCAGCAGCAATTGCGATGACCAGAGACATCAGACCGTACCAGACAGGTTGCTGACGCGACATGTTGTACAGGAACCGTTCCAAGCCAACTTTGCGAACATCGATGGTTGTTTCGTACTGCGAAACCACCTCTCCACCGCGCGTCAGGAAGATACGGGCGGCATAATCCCCCTCTGTCAGGTCGGCAGGCATGTCGATTGAGGTGCGGAACAGTGTTTGTTCGTCCACGGCGACCGTGTCTTCGCGGATGGAATACAAGTCTTCTTCCTCGCGAATGCGAACTACCGCGTCTGCGAAATCCTGCGCGCCGCGGATATGCATCGCGGCACCAACGGACCGGATCGCACGTTCTATCGAAATACGATAACGAAGATCTTCGGTGTCAGTCAGAATGTCATCCAACGGCCCGCTGGTTGCGACCGCGTAAAAGCTGGGCGCAAGATCGACGAGAACACTGTCGGTGTTGACCCAGATCCCCAGCTTCCGTTCTTTGCGGCGTACCGTGACAGGCTCGGACGGACCAGCGACCGCAACGATGACCTCGACCGGTGGGCCGGATGGAATCGGGGTTTCCCGTTTGATGGCCCCGAAAATGAGAAGCTCAGAGCCGTCAAAGGTCGCTGTAATCGCAACGCGATCCTGGCTAAGACCAAGGACAACCTGTTCTTCCGCAGCAAACGCGGGCAGGCACATAAGACAAAAGACGGCAATGAGTGAACGCAGCATTCTCAGTGCCCTCCGCCGGTTCCAAGCGAATAAAGCTCGGCAGGTTCAAGAAGCAGATCAAGCGCAAGCTTACCGCACACCGCCAGAACCAAAGCAGCCAGCAAAACGCGCAGTTGCTCTGCCGGCATACGCGCGCCAATCACAGTACCGATCTGCGCGCCAATCACGCCGCCAACCAGCAGCAGAACCGCCAGAACAATGTCCACCGTATAGTTCGTGGTGGCGTGTAGCATCGTGGTGAAGGCCGTCACAAAGATGATTTGAAACAGCGATGTGCCGACAACAACCTTTGTGGGCATGCCCAACAGGTAAATCATGGCGGGAACCATGATAAATCCGCCGCCGACACCCATGATTGCAGACAAAACCCCGACGCAAAGCCCAACCAAAACGGGTGGAATGACCGAGATGTAAAGACCAGATGTGCGGAATCGCATTTTGAAGGGCAGGGCATGAATCCAGCCCCGTTGACGGCGTTTCGCGGCAACAGCTCCGCCTCTTTTTGCCTTTCGCAGCGCCCTGAGGCTTTCGACGAACATCAGGCTGCCGATGACGCCAAGGAAAACGACGTAACACAGTTTGACCAGCAGATCGACCTGACCCAGGCTTTTGAGATAGTTGAAGACAACCACACCCAAAGCGGCCCCGATCAGGCCCCCGACAAGCAACACAGTCCCCATCTTTAGGTCTACGGTTTTTCGTCGGAAATGGGCCAACACGCCGGAAAAGGACGAAGCAACAATCTGATTGGCCTCGGTCGCAACCGCCACCGCTGGTGGAATGCCAATGAAGAACAGCAGCGGCGTCATAAGAAAACCGCCGCCGACCCCGAACATTCCGGACAAGACGCCAACCATTCCACCCAAACCAAGCAGGAGGAATGCATTCACCGATACTTCGGCTATGGGCAGGTAAATGTACATAATACCGTCACTTTGTGTTTTGCGTCGCCGCGCTGCCGCATGCAGTCCATTGGTAAGCCATTGATGCAGTTTTTTGCATGTATATCATTGTCACATGCCTCCCGGCTCGATGAGCCCAAAGATGTCTTCTGATTGCAAAACGAGATCAGCTTCGATTTTGAAGGCACCGCCCAACGTTAGGGAAGCGCCGACAGATACTTTGGCTATGGGCAGATAGACTTGCATACCCCCTTAGAGCGGGTGCGGCATGCAAAATCAACTCTGCATGCCGCTCTGCAGCGAACAGGACCCAGAATTGATCCTGAACTGGACTTATCAGCGTTCCTTCACGTACGGTTCGCCACCGGCGCGTGGGGGAACGGCTTTGCCGACAAACCCGGCCAGAATCACAACTGTCAGGATGTAGGGCAGGGCGTCCATGACTTGCACCGGGATCACAATTCCGCCCAGGTCGATATTCTGGAATCGCAGGGCAACGGCTTGCAACAGGCCAAACAGCAGACAGGCCCACATGGCATGCCAGGGGCGCCATTTCGCAAAGATGAGCGCCGCCAGTGCGATGAACCCGCGCCCGGCTGTCATTTCCTTGACGAACCCGGCCTGCAATGCGGTGGCCAGATAGGCACCTGCAATGCCGCACAAAACGCCACAGATCGCGACTGCTGCGAAGCGCAGGCCAACCACGGATACGCCCGCTGTATCAACCGCTGCCGGGTTCTCACCCACTGCGCGCAATCGCAGGCCAAAGCGGGTGCGATACAGAACCCACCATGTCGCCGGAACCATCAGAAACGCCACATAGACCAGGATCGAGTGACCCGAGAGCAATTCAGAATAAATCGGGCCGATAATCGGCACACCGCTGATCGCTTCCGCAAATGGGAAATTGATGGGTTCAAATCGCCCACCTCCAAACAGGGACGGTGTCCGCCCGCCTTGCTGGAACCAGCTTTGGGCGACCAGTACGGTCAAACCCGAGGCGAGAAAGTTGATCGCCACGCCCGAGATCAGCTGATTACCTCGGAATGTAATTGACGCCAGCCCGTGGAGTCCCGATAGCAATAATGAAGCTGCAATGCCCGCCAGCAAGCCCAACCAAACTGAACCGGTAACAGCCGCAATGGCTGCGGAAAAGAACGCCGCTATCAGCATTTTGCCTTCGAGGCCAATGTCAAAGATACCAGCACGTTCCGAATAAAGCCCGGCCAGACAGGCCAGCAACAGCGGGGTGGACAGGCGGATGGTCGAATCCAGGACCTGGATGAGGGTAACGAAGAATTCCATCACTCAGCCCTCTTCCGCATACCAAGGAACAGTTTTTCAAGCGGCATTCGCACCATGTTGTCCAACGCCCCGGTGAATAGAATGACCAACGCTTGAATAACAACGATCAGCTCACGTGGGATCGAGGCCCACAAAGCCAGTTCCGCCCCGCCCTGATAGAGGAAGCCAAACAGTAAGGCGGCTAGAAAAACGCCAAACGGGTGGGATCGGCCCATCAGCGCGACGGCGATTCCGATAAAGCCCGCGCCTTCGGTCGAGTTCAGAACCAGCCGCTCGGCCTCGCCCATCACGTTGTTGATGGCCATCAAACCTGCCAGCGCGCCCGAAATGAGCATGGCTATGATGGTGATCCGCACGGGTGAAATACCAGCGTAAACCGCCCCGGTTTCCGAGTGGCCATAGGCGCGGATTTCGTACCCCAGGCGGGTCCGCCAGATCAGTGCCCAGACAACGACACAGGCCAGCAGCGCGATGAAGAACGTGATGTTCGCCGGAGCCCCGCGGAACACCACATTCTCAGCGGTTGAGAACATCGACTGGAAGGTCGGCAGGTGAACGGTTTCGGGGAATCGTGCGGTGGCTGGGTCCTGCGATCCTTGCGGGCGCATGATGTTGACCAGCATGTAGTTCAGGAACGCGGCTGCGATGAAGTTGAACATGATCGTGGTGATCACGATGTGGCTACCACGTTTGGCCTGCAAATAGGCCGGAATGGCGGCCCAAAATGCGCCGAACAGCATTGATGCGGCGCAGGCCGCAAGCAACGCAATGCTCCAATGGGGCCAGTCGACATAAAGGCAGACCATGGCGACGCCAAGCCCGCCCAGCATCGCCTGACCTTCGCCACCGATGTTAAAGAGGCGCGCATGAAACGCCACGGCAACTGCAAGCCCGGTGAACATGAAATTTGTCGCGTAGTAGAGCGTGTAGCCCCAGCCATAGGTCGACCCCAGCGCGCCGGTCACCATAAGCTGAACCGCTTCGATTGGGTTTTCTCCGATGGCGAGGATGACCAGCGCCGACAGGATTGCGGCCAGTATCAGACTGATCAGCGGGATCAGGATGACATCGGCCCATTTGGGCATTTTTTCCATGTTACGCGGCCTCTCCCGCAACACCGGCCATCAACAGGCCCAGTTCTTTTTCATCCGTCTCATGGGGCAGTCGTTCACCCATGATGTGTCCGTCAAACATCACCGCAATCCGGTCGGAAAGCGAAAAGATCTCTTCCAGCTCGACCGAGACCAACAGAATGGCTTTGCCCTGATCACGCAGAGCGACGATCTGCTTGTGAATGAACTCGATCGCACCGATGTCTACGCCGCGTGTGGGTTGTCCGACCAGCAGCAGATCCGGGTTGCGCTCGATCTCGCGTGCGACAACGATCTTTTGCTGGTTGCCGCCCGAAAAGCTCTTGGCCGCCAACCATGGATCCGGCGGGCGGACGTCGAATTTTTCGATCTTGGCTTCGGTATCGGCGCGCAAGGCGGCATTGTCCATGAAGATGCCGCGTTTGTATGCCGGGTCACGATGATAGCCGAAGGCGACGTTTTCCCACGCATGGAAATCCATAATCAAACCTTCGCGCTGCCGGTCTTCCGGCACATGTGCGATATGCTGGGCGCGGCGGGCCTGACCGTCCGATCCTGCGCCACTCAGCGCCAAAGGCTGACCATTCAATTTGATCGAACCCTGGCCCGGGCGCATACCGCCCAGAACCTCAAGCAGCTCGGATTGTCCGTTGCCAGCCACCCCGGCGATGCCGACGATTTCGCCTGCGCGGACGGTCAGATCAATGCCTTTGACCCGTTCCACTCCTGTCGAATCGAAAACGCTCAGTTTTTCAATCTCAAGAATGGGTTTACCGGGTTTGGCAGGAACTTTGTCGACCTGAAGCAGAACCTTGCGGCCTACCATCAGCTCGGCCAACTCTTCGGGGCTGGTTTCGGACGTTTTGACAGTTGCCGTCATCTGTCCCCGTCGCATGACCGAGACGGTGTCGGTATTCTCCATGATCTCACGCAGTTTGTGCGTAATCACGATGATCGTTTTCCCCTCGGCCCGCAGGCGGTCGAGAATGCGGAACAACTGATCTGCTTCAGCCGGGGTCAGTACGCCTGTTGGTTCGTCCAGAATCAGAATCTCAGCCTTGCGATACAACGCCTTCAGAATTTCGACGCGCTGTTGCATACCGACGCCGATCTCGTCGATGCGTTTGTCTGGGTCGACGAACAGTTCGTACTCTTCTTCCAGGTCTTTCAACTCTTTACGCGCCTTTGCCAGAGACGGGGCGAGCAGCCCGCCATCTTCGGCACCCAGCACGATATTTTCCAGAACGGTAAAGTTTTCAACCAGCTTGAAATGCTGGAATACCATCCCGATGCCAGCAGCGATTGCGGCCTGGCTGTCAGGGATATCTGTCTTGGATCCGTTGATCCAGATCTCGCCTTTGTCGGCTTTGTAGAAGCCGTAGAGGATGCTCATCAGCGTGGATTTGCCCGCGCCGTTTTCACCGATGATCCCGTGTATTGTACCGGGGGCGACACTGATGGAGATGTCTTTGTTGGCCTGAACCGGCCCAAAGGCTTTGGAAATCCCTTTGAGCTCAATGGCGGGGACGGTCATGTCTTGTCCTCAATTGCCGAAAGGGCCGCACGGACGGCGCGGCAGAGTGGAAAACGGGGCGGAGGAAACCCCCACCCCGTATGTATTTTTAGAACTGCAGTGCCGGGCAGCTGTCGTTCTCGTAATAGCTGACAACGTTGATGTCGCCGTTGATGATGGCGCTACGCGCATCGTCCACAGCGTCTGCCATGCGGACGGACACGAGGGCTTCGTTGTTTTCATCCATCGCAACGCCAACACCGTCTTCGGCCAGACCCATGGTGAAGATACCGGTTTCTACGTCGTCGCCTGCTTTCATTGCTTCATAAACGGCAACATCAACGCGCTTGAGCATCGAGGTCAGAACTTTGCCCGGATGCAGGTGGTTCTGGTTGCTGTCCACGCCAATCGACAGGATGCCTTCGTCGGCAGCGGTTTGCAGAACGCCAACGCCGGTGCCACCGGCGGCTGCGTAGATCACGTCTGCGCCTTGGCTGATCTGTGCCTTGGTCAGTTCAGATCCTTTCACAGGATCGTTCCATGCTGCCGGAGTGGTGCCGGTCATATTGGCCACGACGTTGATGTCAGGGTTCACAGCCTTGGCACCCTGCGCGTATCCACAGCCAAAGTGACGGATCAGCGGAATATCCATACCGCCGATGAAACCAACAGTTCCTGATTCCGACGCCATCGCGGCCATCATGCCGACCAGGTACGAACCTTCATGCTCGGCAAAGCCAATCTGACGGATGTTTGGAATGTCCAGCCAATTCACGTCAACGGCGACGAACTTGGTATCCGGATAATCGCCCGCGACTGCTGACAGCGGATCAGCCATGCCAAAGCCCATGGTGATGATCGGGTTTGCACCGGATTCGGCAAAGCGGCGCAGGGCCTGCTCACGCTGTGCTTCCGACTGGATTTCGATCTCACGGTACTTTCCACCGGTCTCATTTGCCCAACGCTGCGCGCCGTTATAGGCGGCTTCGTTGAACGATTTGTCAAATTTGCCGCCCAGATCAAAGATCAGCGCCGGTTCAGCCAGAGCGGCACCTGCAGTCAGAGCGACGGCAGCGGCAGCGCTCATCAAGGATTTCATCAGGGTCATTTCGGTCTCCCAGTTTTATGTTGGCACGGGATCAGATTAGTCCCGTTTACCCACGTTTAGCGAGCATAACTGTTGTGATGGCGGGTATTAAGGGGGTTTGCAACCGTCATGGTCAATTGATTCCTGACCAAATGGTCCAAAAAATGTTCACTTGCCCTTAGGGCAGGCGGCATTCCATCACAAGAGCGTCGGTTTTTATGCCCGTATCGCGCGAATAATACGCACGCCGCACGCCGCACCGATGATACCGGCAGCGTTCATACAAGGCGATTGCCGCCACATTGTCGGCTGCTACGTCCAGGAAGGCCCGGTTTGCCTCCATGGCCGCGGCCTGACGGTGCCATTCACGCATCGTTTCCAGGGCCAGCCCCTGACGTTGTACCGAAGGGTGAGTCGCAATTGTCAGCAACTCGGCCTCGCCCGCGATCACCTGAAACAACGCAAAGCAGCGCGGATCACCAACGTAATGCGTAAACGGGTTGTCCAGAAGGGTTTCAAATTCGCTGGCGGACCAGGGGCGCGACTGCGTAAACGCAGCGGCATGAGTCGTTGCCATATCGCGCGGCGTCATTCGTCTAACAAGACCGGAGGCACATCACGCGACGGGGCCGCGTCTGCGGGCCGGACATATAGCGGTGCCGGCGGTGCGCTGACATCGCGCCAACGTACAGCCGTCAGACGTGCAATGGCTTGGGTGTGTTGGTCCGGGTCATTGCAGGAAAACAGCGATCCAAGTGCCTCGGCCTCTACCCTGGGCATCAGGCGTGGATCATCGCCGACGGCCTGAACATAAACCTGATCGCGCGGGGCTGGTATACATGGAATCTGGTCCGCACCGCCTAGCTTCATCAAGGCATCGAAGCCTGAAACACCAACGGCAGGGACGCCGAGGCCCAAGGCAAGTCCGCGTGCGGCAGATACCGAGATTCGAATTCCAGTGAAATTACCCGGGCCGACACCCACGCCTATGGCGTCAAGATCGGACCACGCGCAACCACCCTGGGCGAGTATGTCTTCGAGCATCGGCATCAGGCGTTCGGCCTGCCCGCGCGACATTGCTTCGGCCCGAGAAGTTATGATTTCATCGCCGCGCAACAAAGCGGCCGCGCAATGCGCGGCCGATGTATCAAATGCCAGGATCGTCGGGTCAGACGGCAACAGGGCGAACCTCGGTCACTTCGGGGATGTAGTGACGCAGCAGGTTCTCGATACCCATCTTCAGTGTCAGCGTCGAAGACGGGCAGCCTGCGCAGGCCCCCTGCATGTGCAGGTAAACGATGCCGCGATCAAAACCGTGGAAGGTGATGTCACCACCGTCCTGAGCCACCGCAGGACGCACGCGGCTGTCCAGCAGGTCTTTGATCTGGTTGACGATTTCAGCGTCTTCGCCAGTGTGCTCCGCATGGCCAGATGCGGCAGTTGCATCTGCACCCATAACAGGCTGACCGGATTGGTAATGTTCCATCACCGCACCCAGGATCGCCGGTTTGATGTGATCCCACTGAACCTCATCAGATTTGGTGACAGTGACAAAATCGTTGCCAAAGAACACGCCGGTCACACCGTTAACACCAAAGATTCGTTTGGCCAGAGGAGATTTCTCGCCCGCTTCTGGCGTTGGGAAATCTGCAGTTCCAGCCTCAAGCACCGTTTGGCCGGGCAGGAACTTCAACGTGGCCGGGTTTGGGGTGGATTCGGTCTGGATGAACATGAGGCAGCTCCGTCTGATGTGCCTCTGATATGCGCGCAGGGGCGCGGGAAGTCAAGATTTGGAACGGTTCTAAATTGAAGCCGCGTGTTCCAGCGCCTCATCCAGACGGTCATCGCCCCAATACAGCTCTGCTTCGACCAGAAAACTGGGCGCTCCGAACAGATCAAGGTCTTTGGCGCGGTTGGATTGCGCAAACAGCGCAGCCTTGATGTCCGGGTCCTGCACGCGGCCCAAGGTGTCAGTTGGCAAGCCTGCCGTTTCCAGACAATCCATCAGCACATTCTGATTCGAGATATCGCGCCCCATCCCAAACTCTGCGCTGTAGACCGCCCTGACAAAACCGGCCCGCTCATTTTGACCTTCAATAGCCAGTGAGAGACGTGCGGCCGAAAGAGAATTCTGCGGAAAGGGATCAGGTCGTACAAATGGCAACCCCCTCGCCGCACACAGGCGTTCCATGTCACGCCACATATACCGCCCTTTGGCAGGGTAGAGATTAAACGGAGACGTTTGCCATCCCTGAGCTGCAAAAATGGGACCAAGCAGAAAAGGGTGCCATTCGACCGAAACACCCTTGGCTTGCGCCGCGGCTTCGATTCGCATTGCGCTGAGATAGGAATAGGTCGAGGCGAATTCGAACCAGAACTGTATCGTCTTCGCCATCGTCGGTCCTCAGGTGATTTCTTCCAGCTTTTCTTTGCTCAGATCGCCGGGAACAATGGTGATCGGGATCGGAAGGCTGCCCGAGTTTTTCGTCAACTGAGTTACCAGTGGGCCTGGGCCCTTTTTGTCGGTGCCCGCCCCAAGTACAAGAACTCCGATTTCGGGATCGGACTGAACATGTTCTATGATCTGTGGCACCGGATCGCCTTCGCGGATGGCCAATTCCGGTTCCACATTCTGTTTGTCGCGCATCCATTTTGCAAAAACTTCGTAATGCGCATGGATACGTTCACGCGCTTCTTCGCGCATGGTTTCGGCGACACCAATCCAATGGTTGAACTCGTCTGGCGGGATCACCGACAGTATCGTCACTCCGCCACCGGTATGCGCGGCACGCATCGCGGCAAAGCGCATGGCGTTCAAGCATTCGCGGCTGTCATCCAGAACAACTAGAAACTTACGCATGGGTGTCCTCTTCAAGTTTCAGGGATCATGCCCCAGCGGTTGCGCTGTGGCAACTCGGACACGTTCAAAGTGACATGCTAGCGTTCGCTTGCAGCCCAATCCCAGTAAAGTCCACGGGCGCGGCGGGCAATAGGGCCAACTTGAAATTGCGTATCGTCCAGAGCTGTAACTGGTGTCACCTTGTTCATGTTGCCTGACATGAACACTTCGTCTGCCCCGTGAAAATCCTCGAAACTCAAAACCGTTTCGTGGACCGCAACACCGTCGTCGCGCAAGTTCTTGATATGTCGCGCGCGCGTGATCCCCGCCAGAAACGTGCCGTTTGGGGCCGGGGTGAAGACCTCACCATCTTTGACCATAAAGATGTTGGCCGTTGCGGTTTCAGCCACGTTCCCCATCGCGTCAGCGACCAGAGCGTTCGAGAACCCCTTTGACCGGGCCTCTTGCAACATGCGTGCGTTGTTGGGGTACAGGCAACCGGCCTTGGCGTTTACAACTGCACTTTCCAAAACAGGGCGGCGAAACCTTGTGGTTGTCAAAGTGACCGAGGCGGTGTCCGGTGCCATCGGGATCTCTTCCAGACAAATGGCAAAGCCCGTGCTGTTTTCCTGTGGGACAATGGCGGTCTGGTCGCCGTCGATCCCCCAATACATCGGCCGAATATAGACGGCGGTATCTGCGTCGTAGGATTGCAACCCTTCGCGCACCAACTCCACCATATGTTCAGCTGTTACAGTCGGGGTCAGCATCAAAGCTTCTGCAGATCGGTTTACCCGCGCACAATGCGCATGCAAGTCGGGTGCAAGGCCCTCGAAATATCGAGCGCCATCAAAGACAGAAGACCCCAACCAGGCCCCGTGATCGGCGGCGCGCATGATGGGTGCATCCCCTTCATGCCACTGGCCTTCGAAATATGTGCGGATATTCTTGCCTGTTGCCATGATGCCCTCCCAAGCTTTGGGCAAACCTAGGAGGGCGTCAGAAAAAGGTCCAGTGCAATCAGCGTGATGCTGACCCAACCATGCCTACGATTTCGTAGGTCTTTTGCAGGATCGGAGCAGCGATCTCACGCGCACGCTCGGCCCCGCGGGCCAGAATGCGATCAATTTCGCCCTGATCTGCCATCAAACGAGACATTTCGGTCGAGATCGGCGCCAGTTTCGCCACCGCCAGATCGGCAAGCATCGGTTTAAAGTCACCAAACTGCTTGCCGCCGACCTCGGCCAGAACCTGTTCGACACTTTGATCGTTCAGCGCCGCGTAGATATTGACCAGATTGCGCGCCTCGGGGCGATCCTCCAGCCCGTCAACATCCGACGGCAGCGCGTCCGGGTCGGTCTTGGCCTTACGGATTTTCTTGGCAATCGCGTCGGCATCATCGGTCAGGTTGATCCGGCTCATGTCCGACGGATCGGATTTTGACATCTTCTTGGACCCGTCCCGCAAGCTCATGACGCGTGTGGCCGCGCCTTCGATCACCGGCTCGGTGATTGGGAAGAAGTCGACGCCAAAGTCGTTGTTGAACTTGATGGCGATATCACGGGTCAACTCCAGATGCTGTTTCTGATCCTCACCGACCGGCACATGGGTCGCGTGATAGATCAGAATGTCAGCCGCCATCAGCGACGGGTAGGCAAAAAGCCCCAGCGAAGCGTTCTGCTGGTTCTTGCCTGCCTTGTCCTTCCACTGGGTCATCCGTTGCATCCACCCCATCCGGGCGACGCAGTTAAAGATCCAGCCCAGTTGTGCATGTTCGGGCACCTGGCTTTGGTTGAACAAAATCGACTGTTCGGGGTCGATGCCCGCCGCGATAAAACCTGCGCACAGTTCACGGGTGTTGTGGGACAGCGCTGCGGGGTCCTGCCATGTGGTGATCGCGTGCAGATCGACCATGCAATAGATGGTCTCGAAATCTGCACCCTGCATATCCACAAAGCGCTTCATTGCGCCCAGATAGTTGCCCAGGGTCAGCCCGCCCGAAGGCTGGATGCCGGAAAACACGCGCGGCGTGAACTGGGTCTCGGTCATCGAAGGGAACTCCCGTCTGGAAAAATCAGCCCCCGTCGCTTACCCATGAGGCACAGGGACGTCAACAGCCGCGAAAGGCCCGCCCAATGAGCAGTGAGCATTACACACCCGCCGTGAACCCTTTGCCGCCCGTTGTTGTGGCGCTGGTTCTGTTCATCATCGGCATTGAACTCGCTTTTACGCTGGGATCGCGCGGTTTGGTCGGAGGGCCAACAGCGGTCGGCTGGCGGCTGGACGCGATACAACACTATGCGTTTTCGGCGGATATCTTCGACTGGATGGTGCTGAACGGGCGCTGGCCGTTTGAACATGTGATCCGGTTCGTGACCTATCCGTTTGTCTCGGCCAATTTCACGCAGGCGGTGTTTGTCTGCGTTTTCGTTCTGGCCATGGGCAAGATGGTCGGTGAAGTGTTTGGCGGCTTCCCCATGCTGCTGATCTTTGTCGTCTCTGGTATCGGGGGGGCGTTGGCCTATGCCGTTCTGCTGGACCCGCGCTATCCTCTGATCGGAGGGTTTCCACCGGTTTACGGCCTGATCGGCGCATTTACCTGGTTGTTGTGGCGCAAACTATCCTTGGTTGGCGCAAATCAGGCGCGGGCATTTCAGCTCATTGCCGTCCTGATGGGCATTCAATTCCTGTTTGGCCTGATCTTTGGCGGCAATTGGGAATGGGTCGCCGATCTGGGCGGGTTTGCCACCGGTTTCGGCGTCTCTTTCCTTGTCGCACCCGGCGCCTGGGATCGAATCGTTGGGCGCATACGCCGCGACTGATCAGGAGCGGCGCAGGGCGCGTTTGAACTCGGAAAGTTTGAATGCGCCCAAGAGGTGGCACAGGCCGAAGTAAGAAGCCGCAGCGACCATAATCAGGACAAGCAGCGCCAGATATCTCCAACCGGGAACACTCAACGTCCAACCAAACGCCAGAAGCGCCGCATACAAGACCACGCCCATGCCAATTGAGGCCAGCACGATCCGACCCGCGCGCTGTTTGAACCGGTCATCGAACCGGGCTTCGCCTCCCATGTTGCGCGCGCCTATGGCCAACAGAACGACCATGGCCCAACCCGCTGTTGATGCAGCAATGGCGGGGGCGATCCAGCCCACAAGCGGGAAGAGGCCAAACGCCAAAGCCGCATTCACAATCATTGCCACAACAGCATAGTGAAACGGAGAACGCGTATTCTCGCGTGCGAAATACAGAGGCTGCAGCAGTTTTTGCAGCATGAAGGCAGGTAGTCCGATGCCATAGATGGCAACGGCCAGCGCTGTGGCTGTGGTATCTTCAGAGGTGAATTGCCCCCGTTCGAACAGAACCGAGACCAGCGGGTTCGGGATGACCAGAAACGCCACGGTCGAAGGCAGGGTCAGCAGCAACATGAACTCTCCGGCACGGGAAAACGCGTTGCGCGCACCTTCTTTGTCTTCGGCGCGCAGACGGCGTGACAGGTCGGGCAGCAGAACAATACCGATGGCGATACCAACCACGCCAAGCGGCAGTTGGTACAGTCGATCTGCCGCAAACAGCCAGCTCACGGCCTTTTCGGTTTTCGACGCCACCAATTGGCCGACCACCAGATTGACCTGCGTGACCCCCATCGCCAGAGCTGCGGGGACCGCGATGCGGACCATCCTACGCATCTCGGGCGTGAGTTTAGGCAGGCCGGGCCGAATGCGGATACCTGCCCGTTCCGTTGCAACCCAGACCAGCGCCAATTGAGCGATACCTGCAGCCGGAATAACCGAGATCAGCCACCGAATGACCTCGCCGCCTGAAAGGGCTCCGGCGATCAGCGCCGTACAGGCAAAGATGTTCAACAAAACCGGTGCGGCAGCTGCGGCCGCGAACCGCCCCGTCGCATTCAGGACACCGGAGAATAGCGCGGCCAGAGACATGAACAGGATGTAAGGAAAGACGACATAGCCATAGTCCACAGCCAAATCGAAGCGCTCGTCGCCATAAAACCCTTCTGCTGTCAGCCACACCAGACCGGGCATGAAAACCAGCGCCAGCCCAACCAGTGCCAGAACGGCAAGCGCCAACAGGTTGAACGCATCCTGCGCAAAGCCCTGCGGATTCTCATCCGCTTCCAACCGCTTTGAGAACATGGGCACGAAGGCCGCGTTAAAGGCACCCTCGGCAAAAAAGCGGCGGAACATGTTCGGCAGGCGGAAGGCGGCAACAAACGCGTCCATCACCGGCCCGGGGCCGATCAGCGCGGTCAGCAGAATTTCCCGCAGAAATCCTAGAATGCGGCTGGCGAGTGTCCAAAAGCCAACCGTGAAAAAGCCCGAAATCAACCGGATTTGCTTCATGAGGCTGCACGCTCGGCACCCTCGGTGATCGCCTTGCGCAACTTCGCCTCAAGCCCGCGCTGCTTGCTTTCCGAGTGGTATTTCAGTCCGAACATGTCCTTGACGTAAAAGGCGTCCACCACCTGTTCGCCGTAGGTCGCAATCACGGCGTTGGCAATGTACACATTCGCCGCCGCCAACGTCCGGGTCAGGTCATAGAGCAGACCAGGGCGGTCGCGTGTATCAACTTCGATGATCGTGTAGATTTCGGACCCATCATTGTCGAAAGTGATATGGGTCGGCACGTTGAAGGCCCGTTCGCGTTTCTTGATCTTGTCGCGTGATTTCAGGGCTTCCTTGGCAACCACTTCGCCGCGCAGTGTCTTGTGGATCATCTGCGTCAGGCGGGGCAGTCGCGCGGCTTCGAAAGGACGTCCTTCAGCGTCCTGAATCCAGAACGCATCCGTGACGTAACCGTCTTTGGTTGTGTAACTGCGGGCATCCACGACGTTTGCGCCGACAAGGGCCAATGCCCCGGCAATGCGGGCAAAAATCCCGGGATGGTCGCCCATTGCAAAGCAAGCCCGCGTCGCGTCGCGATCTTCGTCAGGTTCAAGCCTGATCTCCATCGCGCCCGGATCACCACTTTGGTCCAGTGCGTGGAGCATCTCTGCAAACTCGACATGCGTCGCCAGATTGAGACCCTGCCAATACGGATCGTAGTGACGCGCTGTTTCAGTTTTGAGGTCTGACTTGGACCAACCCGCCAATTCCGTGCGCAGGACCTTCTTGGCCTCTGCCCCGCGATTGGCGCGATTGAGGTCTTCCATACCAGTTTCCAGCGCGCGCTTTGTCTCTGCGTGCAAGGCGCGCAGCAACGTGGCTTTCCAATTGTTCCAGGTGTTGGGACCGACGCCGCGAATGTCACAGACGGTGAGAACGGTCAGCAGATCCAGCCGTTTGACCGTTTGAACGGCCTTGGCAAAATCACGAACAGTTCGCGGGTCCGAAATATCGCGTTTTTGCGCCATGTCTGACATCAGCAGGTGATACCGGACCAGCCATTCAACCGTTTCCGACTCTGATTTGCTCAGCCCCAATCGCGGGGCCACTTTGCGCGCGATCTGTGCACCCAGGATCGAATGATCCTCGGGCCGACCTTTGGCAATGTCGTGCAGCAGTAGCGCGACATACAGCACTTTTCGATTTACGCCGCGCTCAAGGATCGAAGAGGCAAGCGGCAAGGATTCCACCAGTTCTCCGCGTTCGATTTGGGCCAGGTTGATGATGCACTGGATGGTATGCTCGTCCACCGTGTAGCTGTGATACATGTTGAACTGCATCATCGCCACGATGTGTTCGAACTCGGGCAAAAAGGCCGACAGGACGCCCAATTCGTTCATCCTTCGCAAAGCACGTTCCGGGTTGCCGTGTTTCAGCAAAAGATCCAGAAAAATGCGCTTGGCTTCTTTGTCGTTGCGCATTTCGTCATCGATCAGATGCAGATTGGCGCTGACCAGCCGCATAGCATCTGGATGGATTAACATGCCGGTGCGCAGCCCTTCTTCGAACAAACGCAGAAGGTTCAGTTTGTCCGACAGGAACGCATCGGGATCGGCTACGTCGAGGCGACCGTGAACCACTTTGTACCCGGTTTTGACCTTTGGTCTTCTGCGGAAAATACGCTCCAGCAACGGCGCGCCTTTCATGTGGAGCGCTTCGAGCTTGGTCAGGAAAATCCGCGTCAGCTCACCGACCCGAGTGGCCTCGCGGAAGTAGCGCTGCATGAACACCTCGACCGCGCGCCGCCCGGCGCGGTCCTCATAGCCCATGCGTGCGGCCACTTCGACCTGCATGTCGAAGGTTAGCTGTTCGGTGGCGCGGCCCGTCACCAGATGCAGATGCGATCGCACGGCCCACAGGAAATCTTCGGCCTGAACAAAGGTCTCGAACTCTTCCGGGGTGAACAGACCCAGAGGAACGAGTTCGGCCACGTCCTGCACGCCATAGACATACTTTGCGATCCAATAAAGCGATTGAAGGTCACGCAGACCGCCTTTGCCTTCTTTCACATTGGGTTCGACCATATAGCGCTCACCTTGTTTGAGATGGCGTTCGTCCCGTTCTTTCAGCTTGGCTTCGATGAATTCGCGTTCGGTTCCTTTGAACAAATCGCTTTTCAGACGTTGATCCAGCTCGTCTGCCAGGGCCTTGTCACCGGCCAGATAGCGTTGTTCCAACATGGCGGTGCGGATCGTGAAATCCTCGGCGCCCAGCCGCAAGCAGTCTTTTATCGTACGAGAGGAATGGCCGACTTTCAGCCGCAAGTCCCACAGAATGTAGAGCATCGATTCGATGACGCTCTCGGCCCAGGCTGTGATTTTGTAGGGGGTTAGGAACAGCAGGTCGACGTCCGAAGATGGCGCCATTTCCCCGCGCCCGTATCCGCCAACGGCCAAAACCGCAATCTTCTCGCCTTGGGTGGGCGTCGCAAGCGGATGTAGGCGTGTGCTGGACACCAGCATCGCCGTACCGACCAGCTGATCCGTTAGATAGGTGTAGGACCGCGTCAGTGCGTGCGCCGCAAAGGGTTGTTTGCCAAAGGCTTCGGCAATAGCAGCGCGCCCGGCCTTTTGCGCGTCGCGCAGAATACGCACCGTTTCAGCCCGCATTTTGCTGTTGTCTGTGCATGACTCAAACGCCAGCGCCAGCGCGTCACGGACGCTGGCATTGTCGAAGATGTCTTCAGCGGGGCAGATTAATGAGGTTTCAGGCACAGGGCTGGCGCCCGGCAGATCAGAAGCCGGCGCCAGAGAAGCTTTGTGGGGCAGGGTCAATCACAACCACCTGTTTGTTCTGGATCGTGGCCACGGCCAGACCGCGTTCGTTGGTGCCGTTCGGACGCAGGCGGAATATGCCGCCAACGCCCTGGAAACCGGCGTTCTGAGTCAGCGCTGACGCGGTCAGCGCGTCGGATTTGCCCTGGCTGACCAACGCGCCGATGGCTGCGATACCGTCATAGGCCAACCCGCTGATCGGATGGGGCGCTTCGCCATATGTCGCGTTGTAACGTTGGCGGTAAGCTTGTGCCTTGGACGGATCAGGCAGGGCAAACCATCCACCCTGAACACCCGGCAGTTCCAATGTTTGCGGGGGAATATCCCAGCGCGTCAGACCGATGAATTGCGTCGTGGCCTGTGACACTCCAGCTTCGGGCAGCAATTGCGAGAACAATGGCAGCGCACCAGCCGTTGTGGCCGTCAGGAAAATCGAATCGGCCCCTGTCGAATCAACTGTGGCTTTGATGGAGGGCACCGAGTTGATAACGCCTTGCTGCGAGCGGTCGTATCCAACAGTGCCGGCGTTGTTGACCCGGCTGCTGGCCAGCGCGCTGGCAATGGCGGCTTGTCCCAGCTGACCTGCGGCGTCGTTGCTGTGCACGATCACCGTATTAGCCTTGCCCTGGCTGCCCGCATAGCTCACCAACCGGTTGGCCGTATTGTCAAACGTAGGGCCAAGGACAAAGACGTTCCCACCCGCTATGCTGGTATTGTTCGAAAACGAAAGAACGTTGATATTGTTGTTCAATACCGCCAACCCGGCGGCATTTGCAGCCTGCGCATAGACCGGTCCGATGATGATCTTGGCGCCGTCCGCAACGGCTTGCTGGGCCACCGCTGTCGCCGTGTTCGGGTTTCCGGCAGTGTCGTAAACGCGCAGGTCAATTGTCACATTGGGCAGATCAGACATTGCCAGACGCGCGGCATTTTCCAGACTTTGCGCCAATGCCGCATCGCCTGACTGGCCAGATCCGCTGGGAACAAGCAAGGCAACCGGGACCGGAGCAGAGGTATTGATCGAAGGTCCACCCCCAAGGCCGCCTGGTTCACAGGCGGCCAGAAACGCCGCGGTTGTCAGGGCAGCAGCAGCTTTCGCCAACTTGCTAACGGGCTTGCAAACGGTGAACATCTAAATGAAAACTCCCTGATCCGACGGCTATGAATGCTTCTGTTCTGTCGAGCCGCGATAATAAACGTCACGCTGTGAGGGTCCAGCTTTGAATTTCCAAAAGATCAGATTGGCTGCGGGCCTGTATTTTGTTGCCACTCCGATTGGAACCGCGCGCGATATTACGCTCAGGGCGTTGGATGTTCTTGCTTCAGCCGACGTGATCGCAGCGGAAGACACCCGCAGTTTGCGCCGTTTGATGGAGATTCACGGCATCCCACTCGAGGGGCGCCGGATTCAAGCCTATCACGACCACAGCGGCGCAGGTGCGCGCGATAAACTCATGCAGGCATTGGCGCAGGGGCAATCGGTTGCCTATGCGTCCGAGGCGGGCATGCCGCTGATTGCGGATCCGGGCTATGATCTGGGCAAGCAGGCGGCTGAGGCCGGGCACATGGTGACCTGCGCCCCCGGTGCGTCGGCTGCCTTGACAGCGCTGACCTTGGCAGGTCTTCCGACCGACGCGTTCTTTTTTGCTGGTTTTCTACCCAATGCATCCGGGGCACGCCGCGCCCGGATTGAGGCATTGAAGGACATACCCGGCACGCTTGTGTTCTACGAATCCCCAAAACGTGTATCCACCAGCTTGTCAGATTTGGCCATGGTTCTGGGGGCGGATCGACAGGCAGCGCTGTGTCGCGAATTGACCAAGAAGTTCGAAGAGATCCGCCGAGGCACCCTGGCCGATTTGGCCGAGGAGTACCAAGACAAAACGGTCAAAGGTGAAATCGTTGTGTTGGTCGATCGCGGCCATTCGCAAAGCGTTAACGAATCCGATGTAGAAGAGGCTTTGATGCGAGCGTTGGAAAGCCACTCGGTTCGGGATGCGGCGGATCTTGTTTCAAAAATGTATGACCTGCCGCGCCGACCGATTTACCAGAAAGCTCTGAAGCTGGGAAAATGATGACATGGGTCGGCGGACAAATCAGGGCTCTGTTTCCTACCACGCCGGGCAGGCGGCAGAGCTTCGGGTTGCTGAGGATTATGAGCGCCGTGGCATGGCCATTCTGCATAGACGCTGGCGCGGCGGGGGTGGTGAAATCGACCTGATCGCGCGCAACGGGGCTGGGCTTGTGTTCATCGAGGTCAAGAAAAGCAGTAGTTTTGACAAGGCGGCGGCCCGGATCAGCGCCAGACAGATCGACAGAATCTACGCCTCAGCAGCTCAGTTTTTGGAGAATGAACCAAACGGGCAACTCACCGAAGTGCGCTTTGACGCAGCTCTGGTGGATGGCTCTGGCGCAGTTCAAATCATCGAAAACGCCTTTGGTCACAACTAAGCCCCATTGAACCCCAGGGCCTGCTGGGCCATGTATCTGGCGTGAAACTGAGGGATACGCCATGAAAATCGCCTTTCAAATGGACCCGATCGGGGCCGTGGACATCAACGCCGACAGCTCATTCCGGCTGGCGGAAGAGGCGCAGGCGCGCGGGCATTCGTTGTTTTTCTACGGGCCGGATCAACTGGCCTATCAGGAAGGCCGCATCACGGCGCGTGGCCACGACATGACAGTGCAGCGGGTCGCAGGTGATCCGGCGGTGCTGGGACCGGAACGCGAGGTTGATCTGGCTGATTTCGATGTGGTCTGGTTGCGACAGGACCCTCCGTTTGACATGCATTATATCACGTCCACGCATTTGCTGGATCGTCTCAAGGGTCAGACTCTGGTGGTCAACGACCCGTTCTGGGTGCGCAATTATCCGGAAAAGCTGTTGGTGCTGGATTTCCCTGACCTGACACCGCCAACAACGATTGCGCGTGATCTGCAAGCGATCAAAGCGTTCAAGGAAAAGCACGGCGATATCATCCTCAAGCCGCTCTATGGCAATGGCGGCGCAGGCGTGTTCCGACTGGACGCCAATGATCGCAACCTGACGTCTCTGCACGAGCTGTTCACGGGCTTCTCGCGTGAGCCTCTGATCGTGCAGAAATTCCTGCCCGACGTCAGCAATGGCGACAAGCGGGTGATTTTGGTCGATGGTGAGCCCGTTGGCGCGATCAACAGGGTTCCTGCTGCGGGCGAAACGCGATCCAACATGCATGTGGGCGGGCGTCCGGAAAAGATTGGTTTGTCAGAGCGTGATCTTGAGATTTGCGCGGCCATCGGCCCCCTGCTTAAAGAAAAAGGTCAGATCTTTGTCGGGATCGACGTCATTGGAGACTATCTGACCGAGATCAACGTGACCTCCCCCACCGGCATTCAAGAGCTTGAGCGCTTTGATGGCGTCAACATCGCCGAAAAAATCTGGCAGGCCATCGAAGCCAAAATCTAAGCCATGACCCGGGCGCTGATGCGAAAGCTCAGCGCCTCGGCTACGTGCGCTCTGCGCACGTTTGCGGATGCTTCCAAATCGGCAATTGTGCGCGCCACACGAAGAATGCGATGAAACGCGCGGGCGGACAGGCCAAACCGGTCCGCCGCTTTCAGCAAAAGCTCTTTGCCTTCCGCATCGGGTGTTGCGATCTCCTCCAGAACCTTCCCTTCTGCATCCGCGTTTTGGCGCAGATGTGGCGTTTCTTGAAATCGGTTTGCCTGAATGGCGCGAGCATTTTCAACCCGTTCAGCGACTGTGGCAGAGCTGTCGCCAGACGGCGGCAAGTCAAGATCAGTGAATTCCACCGGCGGTACTTCAATCCTCAGGTCGAACCTGTCCATCAACGGTCCTGAGATGCGGTTCAAATAGTCCTCACCACACCCCGGAGCGCGTGAGCAGGCGCGAGAGGGGTCCGTCAGATAGCCGCATTTGCAAGGGTTGGCTGCGGCCACCAGCATGAACCGGCAGGGATACTTCACATGCGCATTTGCGCGCGCCACCATAACCTCGCCGGTTTCGATGGGCTGGCGCAAGGTTTCCAGAACAGTGCGTGGAAATTCAGGAAATTCATCCATGAACAAAACGCCGTTATGAGCCAGCGAAATCTCACCGGGTTTTGCCCCTTTGCCGCCCCCGACGATTGCGGCCATGGATGCCGTATGATGGGGCTCGCGAAAAGGGCGCGTGCGATTGATGCCGCCTTCGTCCAGCAAACCGCACAAGGACTGGATCATCGAGGTTTCCAAAGCCTCAACTGCGGTCAGGGGGGGCAAGATTCCGGGCAGCCGCGCGGCCAGCATGGATTTACCCGATCCCGGCGTTCCGATCATGATCAGGTGATGACGTCCTGCGGCAGCGATCTCCAGGGCGCGTTTGGCGCGTTCCTGCCCTTTTACATCGTGCAGATCCCGCGCGCTGGGCGTCAGGTTCACCTCGCCGGGCTGGGCGGCTGGTAGGGGGGATTGGCCCGAGAAATGGCGCACAACATCGCCCAGAGACCCCGCGCCGATCACCTGCGTTGCGTCGACCCAGGCCGCCTCGGCGCTGGAGGCGCGGGGGCAGAGCAACATACGATCATCAGATGCCGCCGTCATCGCCGCGGGCAGGGCACCAACCACCGGGACCAGAGAACCGTCGAGTGAAAGCTCTCCCAAAGCTACGGTGCTTTCAGCGGCGTCGGCTGGAATGATCTCTAAGGCCGATAGCAGCGCGACGGCTATGGGCAGGTCGAAATGGCTGCCTTCTTTGGGTAGGTCGGCGGGGGACAGGTTGATGGTGATCCGCTTTGAGGGCAAGGCGATTGCCATCGCGCTGAGCGCGCTGCGCACGCGATCGCGGGCTTCGGATACCGCCTTGTCTGGCAGGCCCACGATGGAAAAGGCGGGCAGGCCGGGGGATACGGCGCACTGCACTTCGACCGGGCGGGCATCGACCCCTTGGAAGGCAACGGTATGTGCACGGGCGACCATGGCAGTCCTGTTCTTGGTTAACAGGACGTTGCTGCCATGGTTGTGGTTTAAGAGTCGTTAACGGATGCGCGCAAGGCGGTGAATTTGGGCCACGCGCCGGGGTCAGCCACAGTTTTATCGCGGCAGAATGGATTGCAGAACCCCCAGCATTGACCATCCAATTCCAGAAAATCCGCAACCGGTTTGCCGGAATACGGACAAGTCTCGTTGAGGGAAGGGCCGCCTGATACCGGTTTGGCGTTCGAGTCCCCTCCGACCGGCCAGGGCATCGATGCCAACTCCTGCGGATAGGGGAATGGGTCATACTGAACTGTCATACCCATTGCGCGCCATTGTCTGACGGCTGGGTCCGACAGGAGGTCTAAACAATAGGCCCGGTTCGCCTCGGACACGGGTAGCCCGTAGCTGATGATCCGTGCTGCGACGGGCGTGTAGAACACATCTGCCAGCGAATAGGTGCCGAACAACGGACCGTCTTGCGCACCCGAGATACGCCGCGCGTGTGCCCAGAGTGTCTCAATCCGTTCAAGATCTGCCAGCGTTCCAGAAGACGGAACAAATCCTTTCCAAACGTGCCGCAACTGCATTGCGCATTGGCCGCGCAGGGCGCTGAAACTGGCGACCATTTCAGAGCAAAGCCAGCGGGCGGTTGCCCGTGCGGCGGGATCTTCAGGCCACAACTGCGCGTCTGGGTGACGCTCGGCCAACGTTTCGGCCATGGCCAGGCTTTCGCCCACAACCGTTCCCTCGGGCAGGCGCAGCGCGGGAACCAGACGGGCTGGCGCCAGCGATTCCATGTCTTGTTTCATGCTGCCCGAGTACAGGCCGATCATGTGGCTGCGATAAGGCAGATTGAATTTCTCAAGCATCAACCAGCCGCGCATGGACCAACTGGAGAAGAGGCGGTCACCGATATACAAATCATAAGTCATATATGAACGATGCCGCAGGCCGGTGGCTCAGTAAAACAGTGATTTGTGCGGGGTTAGTTCACGGAAGGTGATTGATCTTACCGACCGACCATTTGTTGTCTTCCAAGGCGATATCCGTGACAGACAGATTATCGATCCGGTGCGAAAAGGTTTGCTGCCCATCTAGATTCAAAGCGCGTTGCACTTGCGTGAGGATCACGCCGAAATGCGCGACGATCACCAGATCGCGCCCCGTGTGCTGAGCCACAAGCGCGTCGATTGCGGTATCGACCCGATTGCGGACGTCGTTCCAGCTTTCGCCCTTCGGTGGGCGGACGTCGCCGGGGTTATCCCAATAGGCAAAGGCCAGTTCAGGGTCTTCTGCTTCGATATCGGCGAAGCCGCGCAATTCCCAGCTTCCAAAGTGGATTTCCCGAAGGTCCGGATTGTGAGGCAAGCGAAGGCGTGGCCCCTGAATTGCTGACGCTGTGTCTACAGCGCGCGACAAGTCGGAAGAGATCACAATTGCCTCGGACGGCAGATGATCATGCAGGCGTCTCAAGGCTGCTGTATCGCTCAGGTCCGCAGGCAGATCCGACCAACCGACCATGGTTTTTGCATGTGTCGGCCCGTGACGGACAAGATGCAGGCGCGTCATGGCAATTGGCCTTTCAGAACAGATGGTAATCCGGCTGTCACCTGTACGACCAGATCCGCCTGCGCCGCCAAGGCTATGTTCAGTCGACCCTGCGCCTCGCGGAATTGGCGAGCGAGGGCGTTGTCCGGGACGATCCCGTGACCTACCTCGTTCGAGACAATCACAACCTGGGCCGGGCAGTCGTTCAGGGCGTCCAGCAGGTTGGTCTGTGCCACTTCCAGATCGGATTCCGCCAGAAGATGGTTGCTTAACCACATGGTGGCACAGTCGATCAGACAAATCTGATCGTGCGGCAAGCGGGCCAGCAACGGTCCCAGATCAAGAGGTTCCTCAAACGTGGTCCAGCCGTCGCCACGCTGTGTCAGATGGCGCTTAACCTTTTGGCGCATCTCGTCATCAAACACTTGTGATGTCGCAAGATAACTCCTGCTTTTCCCTGTGGAAACAATAAGTTCTTCAGCAAAAGCCGACTTGCCCGAGGCAGCCCCCCCAAGAACCAAGGTTAAATCCGACGACACAATTCTTACCTTTGGATGATCCACTTAGTGTTGTTTTGCGTATCGGTCATAGGTCGGCAAAGCAAGCCCGGCCAGCGCCTGCAAAACAGGGGAGAGGTTGATGGCACTGGATAACGCGACAGACTTTTCGATGTCCCGGCAAGCGATGAAGGCTGAGTTGCTGGATGCGGAAACCGAACTAAAGCTGGCTTACGCGTGGCGCGATGAGCGTGATGAACAAGCCCTGCATCGGTTGATCACCGCATATATGCGGCTGGCGATTTCGATGGCAGCTAAGTTTAAACGCTATGGCGCGCCGATGAACGACCTTATTCAAGAGGCTGGGTTGGGTCTGATGAAGGCGGCAGACAAGTTCGACCCTGATCGCGGTGTGCGCTTCTCGACCTATGCCGTGTGGTGGATAAAAGCGAGCATTCAGGACTATGTGATGCGCAATTGGTCAATGGTTCGGACAGGATCCACATCCGCCCAAAAGTCGTTGTTTTTTAATATGCGGCGGGTTCAGGCCCGGTTGGAACGCGAGGCAGCCACCGAAGGTTTGGAGTTGGATCGTCACCAGCTGCATCAGATGATTGCCACCGAAATTGGTGTTCCCCTGCGTGATGTCGAAATGATGGAAGGGCGTCTTTCCGGTTCAGACTTTTCGCTGAATGCGGTGCAGTCTGCGGACGAAGACGGGCGCGAGTGGATCGATGCGTTAGAGGACGATCGCGAACAGGCTGCAGAATCTGTTGAACACAGCCATGACACAGCGCAACTGCGCGAGTGGTTGCTGATCGCGATGAACGCGCTGAACGACCGCGAACGTTTCATTGTGCGCGAGCGCAAGCTGCGAGAGCCTGCAAGGACGTTGGAAAGCCTTGGAGATGAGCTGGGTCTGTCAAAAGAACGTGTGCGCCAGCTAGAGGCCGCGGCTTTTTCAAAAATGCGTAAGAACCTTGAAGGTCAGTCGCGCGAGGTGCAACACTTCATTGCATGAAACATCTTGCGATTCTTGTGTGTGTTCTGGGCTTTATGGTCGCCGCAGTGCGACCTGGCGGAGCAGAGGCTTTAATACCTGACACAGCTCTGACTGCGATGCAGGGCGCCGATGTCTTGATCCTTGGTGAGGTACACGACAACCCCACCCATCACCACATTCAGGCCGCAGCACTGACCGCTTTTTCTCCTTCGGCAGTTGTGTGGGAAATGGTCACTGAAGAAGGCGCGCAGCGGTTGGCGCAAAAGGCAGCGTCGGACCCGGAAGAGTTGGGCCGTATCCTGAAATGGGCTGAAAGCGGATGGCCTCCGCTCAGCATGTATTATCCTGTTTTCCAAGCCTCAACTGCGCCCGTGTATGGGGCAATGGTGCCAAGGACTGCCGCACGCGCTGCGATGGAACGCGGGGCGGCCACCGCTTTGGGCGCGGATGCGGCGCGATTTGGTTTGACGGTTCCTTTACCACCCGATGAACAGGCAGCGCGAGAGGCGGATCAACTGGCCGCTCATTGCGACGCGTTGCCTGCTGAAATGCTGCCTCAGATGGTTGCAATTCAACGCTTGCGTGACGCGGTGCTTGCCCGTGCAGTGGTGCTTGCGATGGAAGAAACCGGCGGACCGGTAGCCGTGATCACCGGCAATGGTCATGCGCGCAAGGATCGTGGGATCCCGACCTATCTTGCGCGTCTTTCCCCGGGGTGGAAGGTTGTTGCAGTAGGACAATCCGAAGACGGGATTATCGATGGCGATTTCGACGTGGTAATCGACAGCCCATCGATAGAGCGCGAAGACCCCTGCGCGGCATTCCAGGTGCAAAATTAATCTCTGGAACTACCTGCTGGCCTTGCCTAATGTCGGGGCCGACCGGGACGGGAAGGGCTGAACATGCTGTCATCCAAACGCATTTTGCTGATCATTGGCGGGGGGATTGCGGCCTATAAGTCGCTGGATCTGATCCGCAGGCTGCGCGAGCGTGGAGCTGATGTGACGCCGGTTCTGACCCGCGCAGCAGAAGAATTTGTGACCCCCTTGTCCGTGTCCGCACTTGCAGGCGAAAAAGTCTATCGCGATCTGTTTGATCTGACCGATGAGGCTGAGATGGGGCATATTCAGCTCTCACGCTCGGCCGATTTGATCGTCGTGGCCCCTGCAACGGCGGATCTGATGGGCAAGATGGCCTCTGGGCTGGCAAACGATCTGGCATCGACCCTTCTGATGGCGACGGACACGCCTGTTCTTTGCGCGCCCGCGATGAACGTACGGATGTGGGATCACCCGGCAATGCAACGCAACCTAAAGCAGCTGCAGGCCGATGGGGTGCGTTTTGTTGGGCCAAACGAAGGCGACATGGCTTGCGGCGAATACGGTCCGGGCCGCATGTCCGAACCTTTGGAGATCGGTGCGACGATTGAGGCTCAACTGACAGCGGGACCTTTGGCTGGCAAACGTGTGCTCGTGACCTCGGGCCCCACGCACGAACCGATTGATCCTGTGCGCTATATCGCGAACCGGTCGTCCGGGGCGCAGGGTTCCGCTGTGGCACAAGCGCTGGCAGATTTGGGGGCCGAGGTGATCTTTGTTACCGGTCCCGCAGATGTGCCCCCTCCGGCAGGTGTACAGGTCGTACCGGTCGAGACGGCGCAACAGATGTCTGACGCGGTCGATGCTGCTCTGCCCGTCGATGCGGGCGTGTTCGCGGCGGCGGTCGCGGATTGGCGTGTGGCCAGTGCATCGGACAAGAAACTGAAGAAAAGCCGGGATGGCCTGCCGGTTCTGGAATTTGCCGAAAACCCGGACATTCTGAAACGTGTATCCCAGATGGATGTGGGCCGCCCGCCGCTGGTGGTGGGTTTTGCGGCGGAAACGGACGATGTGGTTGAACACGCCACCGCCAAGCGCCTTCGCAAAGGCTGCGATTGGATCGTTGCGAACGATGTCAGCCCGGCAACCGGCATCATGGGTGGGTCCGAGAATGCGGTCATTCTGATCTCGGACAGTGGTGCCGAGGAATGGCCGCGCTTGGGCAAGGACGAAGTTGCCCGGCGTCTGGCGGCAAAGATCGCGGACGCATTGACAGACTGAAGGAAAGGCAAAGGCATGGTTGCAATTCGAGTGATCCGCGAAGACGGTGCTGACCCTGCTGTCGCGCTTCCGTCTTATGAAACAGCTGGGGCCGCCGGGGCGGATGTGCGCGCCAACTTGCCAGGTGGCACCCATATCTTGCTGGAACCCGGCCAACGCGCTCTCGTGCCAACCGGCCTGCGCATCGAAATACCTCAGGGGTACGAGGTTCAGGTCCGTCCTCGCTCGGGCCTTGCACTGAAACACGGGATTACACTGCCCAACACGCCAGGCACCATCGACAGTGACTATCGCGGACCCTTGGGGGTGATCGTGATGAACGCGGGCCAGGACCGGTTCGAGATTGTTCATGGCGAGCGCATCGCGCAACTGGTAGTCGCTCCGGTCGTGCAAGCCACATTCGAACTGGCTGATGAATTGGGTGAAACCGGTCGCGGGTCCGGCGGCTTTGGCTCTACCGGGCGCGGCTGATGCTGCTGGTTTTTGTTCTGGCTGCGGGACTTTGGGGTGTTGGCTATATTGCCGGCACGTCAAAAACAGCGCGTGTGGTTTCGGTCAGTGTGTTGTTGGCCGGAGTGATCCTGTCTCATCTGATCTTGCCAGACGGGCATCCGCTGCGTCAGGCGACAGGCGGCTCGGCGGCAATGTGGTTGATCCTTGTAGGTTTCGGCGCGATTGTTTTGGTGTATGGCAGGGGGCTGAAAGCCCTGCGCAATCGCGCAGAGTCCGTTTCAGATCAGGAACCTGCCGTGCCCACCGACCGATTTACCGAGACCGAGCTGGACCGCTATGCCCGTCACATCGTTTTGCGCGAATTGGGCGGTCCGGGGCAGAAAAAGCTGAAAAAAGCACGGGTTCTTGTGATTGGCGCGGGTGGTTTGGGTGCCCCGGCTTTGCAATATCTGGCTGCAGCGGGTGTGGGCACAATCGGTGTCATAGATGATGACGTTGTCGAGAACGCCAACCTGCAGCGGCAGGTCATTCACCGGGACACAGATATCGGCATGCCCAAGGTCTTTTCGGCACAGCAGGCGATGGAGGCGCAGAACCCGAACGTGGTGGTTCTGCCCTATCATCGCCGGTTGAGCGATGAGATTGCGGCCGATCTGTTTGCCGATTTCGACCTGATCCTTGACGGGACCGATAATTTTGACACGCGCTATCTGGCCAACCGCACGGCCGTCGCGCTGGGCAAACCGCTGATCTCAGGGGCTTTGTCGCAGTGGGAAGGGCAGCTGAGTGTGTTCGACCCGGCCAATGGCACCCCGTGCTATCAGTGCATTTTCCCCGAGGCGCCAGCCCCCGGTCTGGCCCCGTCCTGTTCCGAGGCCGGAGTAATCGGCCCCTTGCCCGGCGTTGTTGGGTCGATGATGGCGGTTGAGGCGATCAAGGTGATCACGGGCGCAGGCATGGCGTTGCGTGGCGAGATGTTGATCTATGACGCTCTGTACGGCGAAAGCCGCAAGATAACGCTGACCCGTCGCGCCGATTGCCCAGTCTGCGGCACCGCGAACGATTAACCTTTCTTTACGCAGGCTAGGGGTTCTGGAACACCCGGCCTTGGCGACTTAGCTATAGGGTCAAAGGAGATCCGAATGACCAACCCGATCCTGTCCAGCTGGACCACCCCGTTTGAAATTGCCCCCTTTGCCGAAATCTCGGACGATGATTTCGCCCCGGCGCTGGATCAGGCGATGACGGCGCATAACGATCAGATCGCGGCGATTGCCGAGAATTCTGACGCTCCGACCTTTGCCAATACGATTGAGGCTTTGGAGGCTGCGGGCGAGCAGTTGGACAAGGTTCTGTCGGTCTTTTTCACGGTTGCAGGGGCAGACAGCAATCCCAGACGGGAAGAGTTGCAGCGAGAGTTCTCCCCCAAACTGTCGGCACATTTTTCCGGCATTTCCTCGAACAAGGCGCTGTTCAAACGCGTGGCCGACCTATGGGCGCGGCGCGATGATCTGAACCTGAAAGAGGAACAGGCGCGTGTGCTGATGCTGACCCATCGCGGTTTCGTGCGTGCTGGCGCAGCACTGGCAGGGGAAGACGACACCCGGATGCAAGAGATCAAGTCGCGCCTCGCCTCTTTGGGAACGTCCTTTACTCAAAACCTGTTGGCAGATGAGCGGGACTGGTTCATGGACCTGACCGAAGAGGATCTGCAAGGCCTGCCGGATTTCGTCCTGGATGCAGCCCGCGCTGCGGGGCAAGAGAAAGAGGCACAAGGGCCAGTGGTGACCCTGTCGCGGTCGCTGATTGTACCGTTCCTGCAATTCTCACCTCGTCGGGACCTGCGCGAAAAGGCATATCGCGCCTGGGCCGCGCGCGGGGCCAATGGGGGCGACACCGACAACCGCGACATCGCTGCCGAGATTTTGGCGCTGCGTGAGGAACGCGCCAAGCTGCTGGGCTATGACAGTTTCGCCGACTACAAGCTGGAAACCGAAATGGCCCGCACACCGGATCGCGTGCGTGAACTGTTGATGCAGGTGTGGGAACCGGCCAAATCCCGTGCCGATGCTGACGCCGAGATCCTGACACAGATGATGCAGGAAGACGGCATCAACGGCCCGCTGGAAGCCTGGGATTGGCGCTACTACGCCGAAAAGCGGCGCAAGGCGGAGCACGATCTGGATGAGGCGGCCCTGAAACCCTATTTGCAACTGGACCGTATGATCGAGGCGTCTTTTGCCTGCGCAAACCGTCTGTTCGGGCTGGAATTCGCGCCGCTGAACGTTCCGCTCTATCACCCGGATTGCCGGGCTTGGGAAGTCACACGTGACGGGCAGCACATCGCCGTTTTCATCGGTGACTACTTTGCTCGGGGATCGAAGCGATCTGGTGCGTGGTGCAGCGCGATGCGGGCGCAGGCGAAGTTCCCGCAGGTTCAGGCACCTGTTGTGATCAATGTCTGCAATTTTGCCAAAGGTGATCCGGCGCTGCTGTCTTACGACGACGCGCGGACATTGTTCCACGAATTCGGCCATGCCCTGCACCAGATGCTGTCGAATGTAACCTATGAAAGCATTTCTGGCACCTCGGTTGCGCGTGATTTCGTAGAACTGCCCAGCCAGCTTTACGAACACTGGCTGGAAGTTCCCGAGGTTCTGGCCGAGTTTGCGACCCATGCCGAAACGGGCGAGCCAATGCCGCAAGAGATGCTGCAGAAGGTGTTAAACGCCGCCAATTTCGATCAAGGATTCCAGACAGTGGAATATGTTGCCTCCGCGCTCGTTGATCTGGCCTTCCATGATGGCGATGCCCCGGCAGATCCGATGGCAAAACAGGCCGAAGTTCTGGCGGAATTGGGTATGCCACATGCTATCGGAATGCGCCACGCCACGCCCCATTTTGCCCATGTCTTTGCCGGTGATGGCTATAGCTCGGGCTATTACAGCTACATGTGGTCCGAGGTGATGGATGCCGACGCCTTCGCCGCCTTTGAAGAGGCAGGCGGTGCCTTTGATCCCGAACGCGCCAAGGCGCTGGAAGACAACATCCTGTCCACCGGTGGGTCACAGGAGGCGGAAGATTTGTATCTTGCGTTCCGGGGTCGATTGCCGGGTGTGGATGCCCTGTTGAAAGGCCGCGGTCTGATCGCGGCCTGAGTTCAGTAGCCCAGAGTGCGATCTACGAGGTGCACAAAGGGCTCTCCGGCCTCACCGCGCCGGATATTCTCGCAAATGACCTGCGCGGCTGTGATCGGGCGGGTTTCAGACGCGATATGCGGAGTGACAGTGACATTCGGGTGCGCCCAATAGGGGTGATCGGCAGGCAAGGGCTCGACACGAAACACGTCCAGTGTTGCGTGACCGACGTGACCTGTGTTGAGGGCATCCAATAGCGCATCGTCATCGATCAGCGGGCCGCGACCCGGGTTGATGATCCGCGCGCCCTTAGGCAGCAAGGCCAGCGTTTCGGCGTTCAGCGCGTTTTCTGTGGCAGGTGTATCAGGAAGCAACAGCACCACGATCTCTGCCTGAGAAAGCGCTTGCCGCAATCCTTCTGGACCATGCAGACAAACAATGCCGGGAATGTCTTTGGCGGTACGGCTCCAACCGGAGACTTGAAAGTTCAGCGCTGTCAGGGCTCGGGCTGCGGCCTCACCCAACGTGCCCAATCCCAAAATACAGACGTTACGCTCTTGGGCCAAGGGCGGGGCAACAGGGGTCCAGACGCCATCCTGAACGGTAATGTGCTGGTCCATGCCCAGATGGTAGCGCAGGACGTGGCCCACAACCCATTCGGTCATGCCCTGCGTCAGCCCGTGATCCACCATCCGCGCCAATGGGACAGTCAGCGTTTCATTATCCGCGATCTTCTCGACACCTGCCCAAAGGCTCAACACCGCTTTCAATCGCGTATAGGGGGTGAAGTCTTGCAGGCCGCCATTCGGAGCATAGACGACATAGTCCACTTGATCCGGCTCAAACTCGGTGCTCAGCCGTGCGTCTACATTGGCCTCTGCCAGGAAATTGGTCAGCAGCGGCTCATACACGGGCCAAAGCGCAGGGCGCGCGGAAAACAGGACGTTTGCGGGCATCGGGGGCCTTTCAGATCAACGGGGGCGGTGGATATGTGCGCTTTGGACGATGCCAAATGCGGCCATCAGCACCAACATGGCCGAGCCGCCATAGCTGACCATTGGCAGCGGCACACCAACGACCGGCGCCATGCCCATCACCATCGACATATTGACGGCGAAGAACAGGAAAAAGTTCAGCGCAATGCCCAGAGTGACCAGCGAAGAAAACCGATCCTTGGTCGCAAGCGCTGTAACCATGCAGAACACAAGGATCAGCGCGTACAGGATTAACAGGGTGATGCCGCCGACAAAGCCGAACTCTTCCGCCAGCGTCGTGAAAATGAAGTCGGTGTGCTTTTCAGGCAGGAAGTTCAACCGGGACTGTGTCCCTTGCATGAACCCACGTCCATTCCAGCCCCCGGACCCAAGGGCGATCTTGGACTGGGTGATGTGATACCCGGCCCCAAGTGGGTCGGTCGAAGGGTCCAGAAAAGTGTCAATCCGGCGGAACTGATAGTCCTTGAGCAATTGCCATTCGGTCCCGCGGCTGTTGAACACAGCGGCGATCAAACCTACCACCGCAGCGATAACAGCCGCAAAATACGCCCAGTGGACGCCTGCGAGGAACATCAAGCCGCCGCCTGCCGCCAACAACAGGATCGACGTGCCCAGATCGGGTTGTTTCAGAACCAGCAGGGTAGGCAATATGATCAGGGCCACCGGAATAAAGACCCATAGCGGTCGGGACGTCTTGTGGGATGGCAGCCAGTCGTAATAGGCCGCCAGGACCATGACCAGCGCGACCTTCATGACCTCTGAGGGTTGCAGGCGCATGAAGCCAAGGTCTATCCAGCGCTGCGCGCCCATGCCGATAGTGCCGAATAGCTCGACAAACACCAGCAACGCGACCGAGCCCAGATAGGCCAGAACGGACATGTTGCGCCAGAACCAGATTGGCACCAGTGCAATGATGAACATTGCAGTCAGGCCAAGACCGAACCGTTCCATCTGCGGCTCGGCCCAAGGCGTCCACGAACCACCCGCAACCGAATACAACATCAGGAATCCAGCGCTGGCCGTGCTGATCAGCAGCAGGGTCAGCGGCCAGTTCATGTACAGGAATTTGCGAAATCCAGATGGCGTGGATTTGACCGCGTACTCAAGATAGCTCATGCGCGGTCCTTTCCGTCAGGACGCGCTTTGGGGCGACGGTCGCCCTCAAGCCGTTTTTGCTGTTCCTTGATACGGTCACGGTCGCCGACCGGATACGCGTCGAGCGGTGGTGTGCCGTTATAAAGGGCCTGAAGCATGATGTCCCGCGCCACCGGGGCTGCGGCCTTGGACCCCCCGCCGCCATGCTCGACCACGACGGCAATCGCGTATTTGGGTTTGTCATACGGGGCAAAGCTGACGAACAACGCGTGGTCGCGGCGTTCCCAGGGTAAGTCTTCGTTCCGGATCACGCCTGCTGCACGTTCGGCCTTGGTGATATTTCGTACCTGGCTGGTGCCGGTTTTACCCGCCATGCGGAAATCTTCCGCAATAATACGGCTACGATAGGCCGTGCCGCGACGGTCGTTTGAAACAGACCACATCGCTTCGCGGATATACTTGAGATTGGCGGGACTGATCTCAAGCGGTTCCCCCGCGCCGCTGGGCTGTTCAACCCCGTTGATCGACCGCACCAGACGAGGCGAAACCGCACGGCCAGTGGCGATCCGCGCGGTCATGACAGCCAATTGCATGGGCGAGGCCAACATAAAGCCTTGTCCGATGGAGGCGTTTGCGGTGTCGCCGATTAGCCATTCTTCGCCGTGGATCCTTTGTTTCCATTCCTGATTGGGCGCCAGTCCAGCGCGTACAGCGGACATAGGAATTTCATGCTTGATGCCCAGTCCAAGCGTGTTGGCCATCTCAGAGATTCTGTCGATGCCGACCTTTATCGCCACGTCGTAGTAGTACACGTCGCAACTGCGTTTCAGTGAAGTGTTGAGGTCCACCATGCCATGGCCGCCACGCTTCCAGCAGTGGAAGCGACGGCTGCCGACTTTCAGATGGCCGGGGCAGTAAACGGTGTTTCCGGGGCCGACGACTCCGGCCTCAAGCGCTGCCAACGCCGTAACCATTTTAAAGGTCGAACCCGGAGGGTAAGTACCCTGAACTGTCTTATTTGCCAGCGGGCGGTACTTATCTTGCGTCAGCATCCGGTAATCTGCGACCGAGATACCACGCACAAACAGGTTGGGATCGAAACTGGGGGCCGAGGCCATCGCGCGCAGGTCACCGGTTTCACAATCGATGACTACGGCAGCGGCGCTTTCGCCAGCCAACCGGGCCTGTGCGTATTGTTGCAGGTCCGCGTCAACGGACAGCTGCAAGTCGGCCCCGGGCTGGCCTTCCTGTCGGTCCAGCTCGCGCATGACACGGCCGGTCGCGTTGACTTCGACACGCTTTGCACCGGCCTTGCCGCGCAATGAGATTTCCTGTTTTGCCTCAAGACCCACTTTGCCGATCTGAAACCGGGGGATTCGCAGAACGGGTTCAGGGTCTTCGATCTGGCTGAGGTCGTAGTCACTGACCGGTCCGACGTAGCCCACGATATGAGCAAAGTCTTCATAGCGTGGATATTGCCGCGTCAGACCCACTTCGGGTGTGACACCCGGCAAGGCGGGGGCATTGACGGCAACTTTCGATATGTCCTCCCACGTGACCTGATCGGCCAGCGTGACCGGCAGGAACGGGGCCGAGCGGCGCATCTCGGTCCGGGCGCGTTCGATTTCATCATCGTTCAGAGGGATCAGTTCTGACAGTTTTCCGATCACCTGATCCACATCGCCGGCATCTTCGCGCACAATGACGATACGGTAGGATGGAGAGTTCTGGCCAATGATCTGCCCGTTGCGGTCATAGATCCGTCCGCGATTTGGGGGGATCAGGCGGATGTTGATGCGGTTTTCTTCCGCCAACAGGCGATACTCATCGGCCTGATCCACCTGCATGAACCGCATACGTGCCGCCAGCCCACCAATGAAGGCGGCCTGCAGGCCGCCCAACAACAGTGCTCGCCGTGGCAAGCGTTTATAGGCCAGGCCTTGTGATTTGGGCTTGCGCGGCTTCATGCCCGACCTCCTACCGCGCCGGTATCAGAAACGGTCATGCGACGGACACCGAACACGCTTTGGCTCAGTGCAACGATGACCGGATAGCAGGCAATTGTCAGCACGAGCTGGATCATGACAGGCAACAAAGCGGCCTGTTGCACAGACAAGATTGAAAGAATGATCCTGTTTGCGAAAAACACACCCGCAATAACCACGCCCACCGACATCCATTCTCCGACGAAACCGGCATCTTTCATACCCGGTGCCGCCGAACGCAGATAGGCTGATCCAAAGACAACCAGTGCCGCCAAAAGGCCCGGTGGGCGTTGCAGAAGAAGGTCGGCCATCAGCATCACGACAGCCACAAGCAAGGTCGGAACATAGTCAGGGCGACGCAACACCCAAGCGAAAGTCAGGGCAATCAGAACGTCGGGAAAAGGCCAGCGATCTGGTTGTGCATCCAGCGGCAACAAATGCAGGAACAGCACACCAAATGCCAGCGCTGTGTAGAGACCGCGCATCGCCCAGTTATGCGAGGCAGACTTATCCATCACTAAGCTCTTCAGGCGACAGGGCGGCTTCGGGCCGGGTTGGGCCGACTATACCGCCTGGGTCCCGAATGATCGGGGCCGAGTTGAAGCGTAGAACGCGCAGAAACTCCAGCCGTTCGAAATCAGCGGACAGACGCACCCGCAACCGGCCGCCCGGATCCGTTGCGATCTGGCCGATCAGCAAACCAGCCGGGAAAACGCCACCGTCACCTGATGTAATAACCCGGTCGCCGGGACGGACCAGTTCACGGCTTTCAAGGAATTCGACAACCGGTGCCGACGTGTTGTCCCCTTTGATCAGCGCGGTTTGGCCCGAGGGCTGGATGGTAGCCGGTATCGCGCTTGTGGCATCTGTCACCAGAATGACGCGGGCTGTATCTGAACCAACGCCCGAGATCCGTCCGACAAGGCCGATGCCGTCCATCGTGGCCCATCCATCGACGATGCCGTCGCGTTCGCCCACATTCAGCAGAACGGATTGCCGGAAAGGTGAGCCGCTGTCGGCCGTCACAACACCGGTGATATAAGTCAGGCGCGGATCAAGACGTACGTTGTTGAGATCCAACAAACGCGCGTTTTCCTGCTCCAGTTGCAGTGCCGCTTCTTTCCAGGCGCGCATTAGGCGAAGTTCGCTGCGCAGTTCGCGGTTTTGCTCGCTCAGGCGCTGATAGCTTTGGAAGTCACGAACAAGGTTGACTGTCGCAGTCACAGGCACCATGGCCCATTCCATCGAGGGTACAACAGCATCCACCACTTGCGCGCGAAACCGTTCCACGCGCGGGCTATCGATGCGCCAGATCAGGAAGATTCCCAACAGACAAAGGATCACGATCCCCAGCAACAAACGACGCAAGGGGGTAGTGTAGTCATCGCGCTGTGATCGGTCTTTTGCCACAGGTTACCTTCCCGTGCTGCTCGTGCCGAATTCAGACTGCCCCTAAAAGGTGCGCGCCTCAGCTCTCGTAGTCAATCGCGTGGCGCAGCTGTTTTTCATATTCTAGCGCCTTGCCGGTGCCCAAAGCCACACAATTCAGGCTTTCGTCGGCAATCGACACGGCCAGACCGGTCTGTTCGCGCAGGGCCAGATCCAGATCACCGAGAAGCGCACCTCCGCCGGTTAGCATCACGCCCCGGTCCACAATATCCGCCGCCAGATCGGGCGGGGTGGTTTCCAGAGCGGTCATAACCGCCTCGCAAATCTGCTGCACGGGTTCCGAGAGCGCTTCGGCCACCTGAGCCTGGCTGATCTCGATTTCCTTGGGCACACCATTTAGCAGATCACGCCCACGGATGTGCATCGACTGACCACGGCCATCGTCGGGCATACGGGCGGTGCCGATGGTGGTCTTGATCCGTTCAGCCGTGGATTCGCCGACCAACAGGTTCTGTTGACGACGCAAATACGAAATGATGGCTTCGTCCATCCGGTCGCCACCAACGCGGACCGAGCGAGCGTACACGATGTCGCCCAGCGACAGAACTGCAACCTCGGTTGTGCCGCCGCCAATGTCGACGACCATGTTGCCGGTCGGGTCGGTGATCGGCATCCCGGCGCCAATCGCGGCTGCAATCGGTTCTGCGATCAGGCCCGCACGGCGCGCGCCGGCGGACAGAACCGATTGACGGATTGCGCGTTTTTCGACTGGGGTCGCACCGTGAGGTACGCAGACGATGATCTTGGGTTTTGAGAAGGTCGAGCGTTTGTGCACCTTGCGGATGAAATGCTTGATCATTTCCTCGGCGGTGTCGAAATCCGCGATCACACCTTCGCGCATCGGGCGGATGGCTTCGATTGAACCGGGGGTCCGGCCCAGCATCAGCTTGGCGTCTTCGCCGACAGCGAGAACCTTTTTCACACCGTCCTTGACGTGATAGGCAACCACCGAGGGTTCAGACAGGATGACACCGCGCCCCTTGACGTAAACCAGCGTGTTTGCTGTTCCAAGGTCGATAGCCATGTCCGCTGTGAACAGGCCGCCCAGATTGCCAAAGATCCCCATGTTTCCCCTGATCCTGTATGTCGGTTTTTCAACTGCCCGCGACTCGACGGTTCCGGGACGGATGACTTATAGGGTGCCATCACGCCCGGTAAAAGGGCTGATTCCGCGACAATCTGCACCTTTCCGCCTTATTGATTGGGACTTTAGAAGGCAAAATGCTCTCTTATCAACACATTTACCACGCCGGTAATCTGGCTGATGTCCAAAAGCACGCATTGTTGGCCTGGGTGCTGAATTATCTGACACGCAAGGACAAGCCGCTCAGCTATGTCGAAACGCATTCCGGTCGAGGGTTGTACAAGCTGGATGCCGAGGAGGCCGTGCGCACCGGAGAAGCCGCAGCGGGGATTAAGCGGGCGCAGCAGGAAGGGTGGTTCGGACCTGATCATCCAATGGCGCAAGTTTTGGAAAGCGTTCAAAATCGTCACGGCAATGCTGCCTATCCGGGCTCACCCCTTGTTGCGGCCAATCTGCTGCGGGATCAGGACAGTTTGCATTTTGCGGAACTTCACCCACAAGAACATGCCGCTCTGGCCTTGGCCATGTCGCCCTATGGGGCCAAGGTTTACCAGCAAGACGGTTTTGCGCTGGCGCAATCCTTGCTTCCGCCCACACCACGCAGGGGGATGCTGCTGATCGATCCGAGCTATGAGGTGAAAACCGATTATGACCGCCTGCCCGGCATCATCGCCAAGCTGCACCGCAAATGGAACGTTGGCGTCATCGCGCTGTGGTACCCAATCCTCTCGGACAAGCGCCACCAGGCCATGGTCCGTGCTTTGAAGTCGCAAAACTTGCCCAAAGCTGTCTGTCACGAGGTGACGTTCCCCCCGGTTCGTGAAGGCCACCGGATGGTCGGCTCCGGCATGTTCATCATCAACGCCCCGTTTGGCATCGAAGACGAAATGGAGCGCCTGTCCGCTTTGTTTGACCAGCTTTGAAAAGAAGTTGGGCCCGGCAGCGCGCTCTAAGCGCGCTGCCGGGCCCAAAACCCAAGAAGGGACGGCGAAGCCGGGCCGCCGCGGGTGCGGGAGCCCTTGGGCCGTTCAGGTCAGGTCTTTATAGCTGATCTCACGCGTATCAGCACCGGGACCCGCTTTCTCACGCCGTACGATCAGGCGGTTCAGCGCGTGGATATAGGCTTTGGCAGAGGCCACAACCGTATCCGTGTTCGCAGATTGACCGGTTGCAATCATACCGTCCTCGCTCAGGCGAACTGAAACGGTGGCCTGTGCATCGGTGCCTTCGGTGACAGCGTGAACCTGATACAATTGAAGGCGGGCTGTGTTGGGATAGATTGCCCGGATCGCTTTAAAGGTCGCGTCCACTGGTCCGTCACCATGTTCAGTGGCGATAACGTCTTTGCCGTCCATTTCCAACTCGACCGTGGATTCTGCCTGACCACCTGTGCCGCAGGTCACTTTCATCGAGACAAGCTGCAGGTAGTCATCGTGCTCATCCATGGTCATCAAGGCGATGAGGTCGTCGTCGAAAACCTCTTTCTTGCGGTCGGCCAGATCCTTGAACCGCACGAAAATGTCGCGCAACTGGTTGTCACCGACCTCAAAACCCAAAGTCTCAAGCTTGTCGCGCAGGGCCGCGCGGCCCGAGTGTTTACCCAACGGCAGAGAAGTACCGGACAGGCCAATATCCTCTGGGCGCATGATTTCGAAGTTTTCGCGGTTCTTGAGCATCCCGTCCTGATGGATGCCGCTTTCATGGGCAAAGGCGTTCTTGCCAACGATGGCCTTGTTGAACTGCACGTTGAACCCCGACACTGTCGCCACCCTGCGTGAGATGTGCATGATCTTGGTGGTGTCGATGCCGGTGCGCCAAGGCATGATGTCATTGCGGGTGCGCAGCGCCATGACAACTTCTTCCAGCGCTGTGTTGCCTGCACGTTCGCCCAACCCGTTGATGGTACATTCAATCTGGCGCGCCCCACCCGCAACGGCCGCCAGCGAGTTCGCGGTCGCCATGCCAAGGTCGTTGTGGCAGTGGGTGGCGAAGATCACCTCATCCGCGCCCGGAACCGTTTCGATCAGGCGTTTGATCAGGTCAGCGCTTTCGACCGGTGCGGTGTATCCCACGGTGTCAGGGATGTTGATCGTGGTTGCCCCGGCTTTGATCGCAATCTCGATTACGCGGCACAGATAATCCCACTCGGTCCGCGTCGCATCCATAGGCGACCACTGTACGTTCTCGCACAGATTACGCGCATGGCTAACCGTTTCGTGGATCTTGTCGGCCATTTCATCCATGGTCAGGTTCGGAATGGCGCGGTGCAGTGGAGAGGTGCCGATAAACGTGTGGATCCGGTTTTGTTCGGCGTGTTTCACGGCCTCCCAGCAGCGGTCAATGTCGGCGAAGTTTGCCCGGGCCAGACCGCAGATGCGGCTGTTTTTAGAACGTTGCGCGATCTCGGAAACGGCCTTGAAGTCGCCCTCGGATGCGATTGGGAAACCGGCTTCGATGATGTCGACGCCCATCTCGTCCAGCAGCTCGGCAATCTCCAGCTTTTCGTCATGGGTCATGGTCGCGCCGGGGCTCTGCTCGCCGTCGCGCAAAGTGGTATCGAAGATCAAGACGCGGTCTTGGTCGGTCACGTTGGTCATGGGAATCTCTTTCTTGTCTGTCCTAAAGCCTTCTTGGCGCGCTGGCGTCCTCCTCTGAGCGGGCGCGCCGGATGGCACGCTCAGAGGCGGATTAGGATCAGTAGGCCACGCAGAGATGCACCGCGCAGGGCGGTGTCGGCACAAAGGATATCTGCATGGTTGATCATGGGATTGAGGTTATACAGAGCCCGCCGGGAATGAAAAGACCAATTTGCGACAAAGGGGTACCGCGCTGGCTTTCTAATTCCAAACCAACTTGATTGTGACCTCTGCGCAGCTAGCTGGATGCAGATGAAAACAGCATTGATCATCGGAGCCTCGGGCGGAATTGGCGCTGCAGTTTGTAACACCTTGGAAAGGCAGGGTGTCTCGGTAACGGGCTTGTCGCGGTCATTGGACGAGTTTGATCTGACTGATCCCGACCGGGCATTGCTGTTGCTGGACGGGTTGCCTGATCCGTTTGACTTGATTCTCGTCGCGTCCGGGGCGTTGGAGATCGAGGGGGCTGCACCGGAAAAGACAATTCGCGCGGTTTCAGCCAAGGCGATGATGGATCAGTTTGCGCTCAACGCGGTAGGTCCGGCTTTGGTGCTGAGCCGAGCGCGCAGGCTTTTGCCCCGCAAGAGGCGGTCGGTTTTTGCGGTTCTTTCAGCGCGTGTGGGATCCATCGGGGACAATCGGATGGGGGGCTGGATCAGCTACCGGGCCGCCAAGGCTGCGGTCAATCAAGTTGTCCATACCTCGGCCATCGAACTGTCGCGGACGCATAAACAGGCGATTTGTGTCGCCTTGCATCCGGGAACCGTGAAAACTGCGTTCACACAGAAATACTTGAACCGTCATCCAGCCGTCGAGCCTGAGGATGCCGCCCAAAACCTGGTATCCGTGATCAATGGACTTACACCAGCGGACACCGGCGGTTTCTTTGATTGGGCCGGGCAACCCGTTCCGTGGTGAGGGTTTACCCGTCGGAGGCTTCTGGCGTTTCGGCCTGATCGTCTGGCGCAGGCTGTGGATCCGGGGTGTCTGACTCGCTTTGCTGGTCAGAGGCCCGGCCCGGCAAGACTCCGTTTTCCCAAATACCGGTTTCTTCCTGCCCGTTGGCATAGCGCATCGTTCCGCTGCCCTGCCGTTTATTGTCGACAAAGTTGCCTTCGTACACATCGCCGTTCGAATAGGTAGCAACGCCCACGCCTTCGATCTTGCCTTCGGTCCAGTCGCCCACGTATTTGAACCCAGCGGGGGTCACGATTTCCCCAGCGCCATGCCGTTTTCCGTTCAGAAAATCGCCAGTATAGACGGTCCCGTCGGAATAGGTCGCTTTGCCCTTGCCTTGGCGAACGCCATCAACCCAGTCGCCGTCATAGACCGAGCCGTCCGCGCGCGTCACGACGCCCTTGCCATGGCTTTGCGCGTTCTTGAACTGGCCTTTGTAGATCATTCCGTTGGCATACGTGGCTGTGCCCTGACCCTCGATCACGCCAGCGATCCAATCACCTTCATAGGTTGACCCATCAGGATAGGTGATGCGGCCCGTCCCCTCGGCCAGATCGGCAACAAAATCGCCGACATAAACCGAGCCATCGGGATAAGTCAGCTCTCCCAGACCTTCGATCTGTCCCTGGTTCCAGTCGCCGGTATACACAAAGCCGTCCGTGCCGGTGAACGTGCCCTTGCCCTGGCGGCGATCATCGACAAAGTCGCCCTCGTACACGTCGCCTTGCGCATGGGTCACTTTGCCTTTGCCCTGACGGCGCCCTTCTACCAGTTCACCCTCATAGACATCGCCATTGGCATAGGTCAGACGACCGGTGCCGGTGATCTGATCCTGCGCCCATTCACCGGAATAGATCATACCGTCGGGCATGGTTTGCTTGCCCGTGCCGTCGCGTAATCCTGCGCTGACGTCGCCTCCATACACACTGCCATCCGCATAGGTAATCTTGGCCTTACCTTGCCGCTGTCCATCAACCCAGTCGCCATCATAGATGTATCCGTCGGGAAAAGTCAGAACGCCTTTGCCGTGCCGCTGGGCATTCCTGAACTCGCCTTCATAACGCGTGCCATTGGCGAATTCGGCAACACCTGTGCCGTTGATCGACCCGTTGGACCATTCCCCGTCATAGCTGCTGCCATTGGCATAGACGATCTTGCCGCGCCCTTCGGGCTGGCCCTTGGAAAAACTGCCTTCATAGATTGACCCGTCAGGATAGCGGGTCACGCCCTGGCCCTGAATCTCGCCTTCAACCCACTCGCCCGTGTATTCAAACCCATTGGGCAGCCGGTAGGTTCCGGTCCCGTGGCGCAAACCGTTTTCATAGGTGCCTTCATAGACGCCGCCAACCTCGTCATCTTTGATGATGACCGTTCCGTCCTGCGCAAACGCCGTCACTGCGGACAGACTGAGCCCCGCTGCCAAAATCGAATATCGGATCACGTTCATTTTCGGTCCTGCCTGCCGGGTCATCGCTGGTTGCATCTTTGGAGGCAAAACTAAGATACCGTCGAGGGCAGGGCAACGGCTTTTGCCGCATTGGCCTTTTACTCGCGCGGTGATCTGCTAAATGGCAATAGGACTGACGAGGCAAGAGGGCAGCATGGCCGACCGTTTCCGTATCACTCTGGCGCAACTGAACCCCACTGTGGGCGACATTGAAGGCAATGCAGCCAAGGCGGTTACCGCTTGGGAGCAAGGCAAAGCAGCCGGTGCTGATCTGGTAGCCTTCCCCGAGATGTTCACCACCGGGTACAACACGCAGGATCTGATCCAGAAGCCAGTGTTCCACCGTGCGGCCATGGCGGCGGTTGAGGTTTTGGCCAAAACATGCGCAGACGGACCAGCGATTGCCATTGGCGCGCCTTGGGCGGAAGAGGACAAGTTGTTCAACGCCTACCTGATCCTCAAAAACGGGCGGATCACCAGCAAGGTCTTGAAACATCATTTGCCGAACGAAACCGTTTTTGACGAAGTGCGCCTGTACGATGCCGGTCCGCTGGGTGGGCCGTATTCGGTTGGGAACTTCCGAATTGGCAGCCCGATCTGCGAGGATGGATGGCACCCGGACGTGGCAGAAACCCTTGAAGAAACCGGGGCCGAGTTTCTACTGATCCCCAACGGATCGCCCTATTTCCGCGAAAAGTATGACGTGCGCCTGAACCATATGGTGGCGCGTGTTGTCGAAACGGGTTTGCCACTGATTTACCTGAATATGGTGGGTGGGCAGGACGATCAGGTCTTTGACGGAGCCAGCTTTGGCCTGAATCCGGGTGGAGAGCTGGCCTTTCGGATGCCTGTTTTTGACGAAACTGTCTCACACGTGGATCTTGAGCGTGGTGACGATGGCTGGCTGATCGCGCCTGCCGAAATCGTTCTTCAGCCTGATGTTTGGGAGCAGGATTATCGCGCGATGGTACAGTCTTTGCGCGACTATATGGGCAAGACGGGTTTCAAGAAGGCGCTTCTTGGTCTTTCTGGCGGGGTCGATTCCGCGTTGGTTGCGGCCATCGCGGTCGATGCCATCGGGGCCGAAAACGTGCGCTGCGTGATGTTGCCGTCGGAATATACCAGCCAGGCTTCGCTGGATGATGCCGAGGCCGTCGCCAAGGCATTGGGCGTGCACTATGATTTTGTGCCGATTTCCGAAGGCCGTACCGCAGTCACGAATACTCTGGCGCCGTTGTTTGCGGGGCTGGACGAAGGGCTGACCGAGGAAAACATTCAGTCCCGTCTGCGGGGGCTGCTGCTGATGGCGATCTCGAACAAGTTTGGTGAAATGCTGTTGACCACCGGCAACAAGTCCGAGGTCGCGGTGGGCTATGCCACGATCTATGGCGACATGAACGGCGGCTATAATCCGATCAAGGACCTGTACAAAACCCGGGTGTTTGAAACCTGCCGTTGGCGCAACGCCAATCATCGCGACTGGATGATGGGTCCAGTCGGCGAGGTGATCCGCCCTTCGGTTATCGACAAACCGCCAAGTGCCGAGTTGCGGGAAGATCAGAAAGACAGCGACAGCTTGCCCGACTACCCGGTTTTGGACGGTATCCTTGAGATTTTGGTCGATCAGGATGGCTCAATCGCCGACTGCGTCGCTGCCGGGTATGACGAAGCCGAGGCCCGGCGGGTCGAACATCTGATTTACATCAGTGAATACAAGCGGTTCCAGTCCGCACCCGGTACGCGCCTCAGCAAGCGGGCGTTCTGGCTGGATCGGCGCTATCCAATTGTGAATCGTTGGCGCGATCGGACCTGAGTTTCACGGCAAGGTTAGATTGCGCGGAAACAGTCGTGCATAAGTGTGTCGATTGTTCTTAAATCGTGGGAAATCGGGTGCGATTTGAGGCACTTAAAGCTGCCTCAGACTTGTTCCGGTGACATTTTTCTGCCACATTTTTGCTTAGAAGTTGCCCGATGTGGGGCGGGTGCGACGCAATTTAATCTGTACGCGTAAAATTGGTTCGCGGTACGAGCGACGCATCCCGGGTTGGATGTCTGAGTGAACGGTGTGGTGGTAAAATGTACAAGGAATATGACAATTCGCTTCATGCTCCTATGCGAATGCGGACGATGGAATCTCCGCCTCAGGAGCTGAATGAAGAAAAGTTGGATGCAGCAATAGCCGATATGCTGGACGAGCAGCGGGAATTGGACGAGCAAGCCGCCGCCCATTTCCGCACAGAGTTTCCAAGATTGCTGCCTCAGAAAGACGTGACTGCACAGGCCGCGCGCAAGCAAAGCGGGCTGTCTGCGATCCTGCGCCAGAAATGGGCAGAGTTGTCCGGCGCGGCTTAATACGCTTTTTGCTGACACTGATTTCGGCACCTGGGCCACAGGTGTCGAAAATACTGCAAGAGCGCTCGGAATTCACATTGCTTATCCACGGTAGGCAGGTCTCCATACTGGTCCAAGCGACTGATGTAAGACCTGTTGATGACCGCACCGAAACCAACCCCCGTCGAATCTGATCTGGCCCTGCCCAAACGTGTGGATGTTGTCGTCATTGGCGGTGGCATCATTGGCGTTTCAACAGCATTAGAGTTGGCTGAACGCGGCGCTTCTGTTCTTTTGTGTGAAAAGGGTCAGATTGCAGCAGAGCAGAGTTCGCGCAATTGGGGTTGGGTGCGTCTGGGTATGCGAGACCCAAGGGAAATTCCCCTTATGCAAGAGGCGTTGCGCATCTGGCAAACGCTGGACGAGCGTTTGGGGCGCGAAACAGGCTATACCCAATCCGGCATCCTTTTTGGGGCCTCTGGCGCAAGAGACGCAGCCAACCTGCAAAAGTGGATGCGCCATGTTGAGGGATTGCAGACCGGGGCCAGGATAGTGTCCGGCGGAGAGCTTTCCGATTTGCTGCAGGGGCACCAAACAGGTTTGACAACAGCGCTTTACATGCCGCAGGACGGTCGGGCCGAGCCGCAATGGGCTGCTCCGGCCATTGCAGAGGCTGCACGAAACCGGGGTGCAGTGATCATGACGCAATGCGCCGTACGTAGTTTGGATACTCGTGAGGGGCGTGTCGCGGGTGTCTTTACAGAGCGTGGAAAGGTGGCCTGCGACCGGGTTGTCCTGGCTGGTGGGGCCTGGTCGCGGTTGTTTGCAGGCAACGCAGGTGTCGCACTGCCGCAACTCAAGGTTTTGAACACGGTCCTTCGCACATCCCCCGTGCACGATGGTCCTGGACCCGCGTTGTGGTCCGACGATTTTGCCATCCGCAAGCGCGCTGACGGCGGCTATACCATTGCGTCTGGCCACGAAAACACAGTGGACATCGTGCCCGACAGTTTCCGGCTTGCGAGGCAGTTCCTTCCTGCCTTTGCGCAAGAGTGGAAATCTCTGCGTTTTCGCTTGTCCAAACGCTGGACGATCGAAGCGCGACACGATCGGCGCTGGCTGCCCACCGATGTGACGCCGTTCGAGCAGTGCCGAATTTTGGACCCTGAGCCATCGCAGAAAACGTTGCGGCACGCTTGGGGCCGCGCCTGTAAGGGGTTCCCGGCGCTGGTTAACAGCGAAGTTGTGCAAAGTTGGGCCGGAATGATCGACGTTACGCCTGACGCCATTCCGGTGATCTCAGGTGTGGATGAGTTGCCGGGTCTTTTCATTGGCACCGGATTCTCAGGCCATGGATTTGGCATTGGTCCAGGTGCCGGGCGATTGATCGCCGATCTTGTCGCTGAAACGACGCCTTGCGTGGATCCGGCCGCGTTTCGCCTGTCGCGGTTTACCGACGGTTCGAAAGTGCGACCGGATCCGGGGTACTAACGGCTTAGCCCATCATCTGATAGCTGACCGGAACAAAGCGGAAGCCTTCGCCACGGGTTTCAACAAAGCCAGCAGCTGGAAACGGCATGTGATAGCCGATCATCGGCACCTTGTCTGCGGCCAGCATGCCCAGAACGTTGCGCCGCGATGCGGTCGCAGCCTCTTTGTCGGCGTCAAAGCTAAAGCCCCATTCCGGGTGCGCAAAAGACCAGACATAGTGGTTGGCCAGATCGGCCGTCAGAACCAGCCGCTGACCGTTGCTTTCCAGATGGAAAACCGTGTGACCCGGCGTATGTCCATAAGCAGCGATGGCTGTGATGCCAGATGACACTTCACCCCCGTCCTCGACAAAGGTCATCTTTTCGGCCAATGGTGTGACCTTGGCCGCGACCATGTCGCCGACACGGTTTCCGGCTTCCATCCCGGACCAGAAATCGTATTCGGACGATGCCGTGACATAGCGTGCATTCGGGAAGGTAGGCGCGTCATTTGTGGTCATGCCGCCAATGTGGTCGGGGTGCATATGAGTGATAACAACCACGTCGATCTGCTCGGGCGTGACGCCCGCATCGGCCAAAGCTGTCTGAATACCGCCTTGTCCCAAACCAGTGTCAAACAGAACAAGTTCGGATCCTGTATTGACCAGCGTCGGGGTGAAGAAGAACTGCGCCACGTCGGGTGAGATGAAGTTTTCGGCGGATACCTTTGCGAAATCTTCATCTGACACGTCCTGGCCAAACAGCGCTTTGGCGTCATCACGGGGGACGCTGCCGTCCAACAATGTGGTGACAGTGAAATCACCCAGAGCAAACGATCTGGCGATGGTTGATTTCGCTTTGGTTTCAGTTCCCGCAGCCAGAATTGGCGTAGCGGCAGAGGCAAAAGGTAAAGCCGCTGCCGCACCAAGTGCAGCCCGGCGGGTCAGTTTGATAGTCATTTTGGGGTCTCCCTGTCTGTGCCAGCAATTCTTTAGATAGGTCCTGTCCGTGAACTTGCCACCTGACGTTGCTGTGAACAGGTCTGCCGACTGGACAAATAGCCGATCCTGTGACAAGAGCCGCGCCAACAGGAGACATCCATGACAACCACCCGTTTCGCCCCGTCGCCCACCGGTTACATCCATGTGGGCAACCTGCGCACCGCCCTGATGAACTATCTGATCGCCCGCAAGGCTGGCGGTACATTCATCCTGCGTATTGACGATACTGACCCCGAGCGCTCGAAAGAAGAATATGTCGATGCCATCAAGCAGGATCTGGAGTGGCTGGGTCTGCATTGGGACAAGGTCGAGCGTCAGTCGGACCGTCTGGACCGATATGCCGAAGCCGCCGATAAGCTGCGTGAAATGGGTCGGTTCTATGAGGCATTCGAGACGCCGACCGAGTTGGACCTGAAACGCAAGAAGCAACTGAACATGGGCAAGCCACCGGTCTATGACCGGGCCGCGCTGAACCTGTCAGATGCCGAGAAAGACGCCCTGCGCGCCGAACGTGGCAACGGTGTATGGCGCTTCAAGCTGGATCATGAGCGCATCGAATGGAATGACGGCATTTTGGGCGACATCTCGATTGATGCTGCTTCGGTGTCTGACCCCGTATTGATCCGCGGTGACGGTCAGGTGCTTTATACAATTGCGTCCGTTGTGGACGATACCGAAATGGGTGTAACCGACGTTGTACGCGGCTCAGACCACGTGACCAACACTGCAACGCAGATTCAGATCATCGAAGCGCTGGGCGGACAGTGCCCCCGTTTTGCCCACCACTCGCTGCTGACCGGCCCGCAAGGTGAGGCTCTCTCGAAACGTTTGGGCACGCTGGCGTTGCGCGACCTGCGCGAACAGGGCGTGCAGCCGATGGCCTTGTTAAGCCTGATGGCGCGTTTGGGGTCATCTGACCCGGTTGAGTTGCGCTCGGACATGGCGGAATTGATCGAAGGGTTCGACATTAACCGTTTTGGTGCAGCTCCGACCAAGTTCGATGTACAAGACCTGTTCCCGCTGACGGCCAAACACCTGCAGTCGCTGCCGTTGGCTGATGTGGCGGACGCCGTTGCGGATGCTGGTGTTCCGGCTGATTTGGCGGAACCCTTCTGGGCCATGGCGCGCGAAAACATCACAACTCTGGCCGATTTGAAAGGCTGGTGGGAACTGTGCCGCGATGGGGCCGAGCCTTTAATCGCCGATGAAGACAGCGAGTTTATTGCCGAGGCGATCGCTTTGTTGCCCGATGGCCCGTTTGATGGCGAGACCTGGGGTACTTGGACCAAAGCGGTGAAAGAGGCGACAGGCCGCAAGGGCAAAGGCTTGTTCATGCCGCTGCGCAAAGCCCTGACCGGGATGGAACGGGGCCCAGAGATGGCGGCGCTGCTGCCCTTGCTGCAAGTGATCCGCGCACGGGACTGAACGCCCCGTACGGAAACGATGTAAGTTTAGAATTTGAAAGAGGCAGGCAAATCGTCTGCCTCTTTTTGTTGGTGCGGCTGGATGATCTTCACTGATGCGCGCTCCAGGCGGTCATCTACAAATGCTGCCTCGTCAGGTTTGAGCTGTTGGTGTCGGGGATATTTCGGCTCGGCCCGGTCATTCACAACAGGCGCGTCCCAGCCGTCGGTTGTGGCAAAGAACCGGTCCGCACCATCTTGTCCAAACGCCCTCAGGTATCCCTGCACTACAACGTCGATATAACTGAGCAGCAAGGGATGGTGATTGCTGGGCGCGGTGTGCCGGTCATGGGGCACCGCATAAACCGCGATTTCGACATCATGCGTCAGGGGGTGTGAAATCGAATTTGTTGCCGGAACCCGGTCATAGGCCCATTCCCGCTGATCCAGTGCGGCCCAGTCGTTTTTAGGCACATGGGCGATCATGCCTTCGATCTCGGACTCGGGGTCGGGAATTGCGGTCAGGAACGCGACCGGACGCAGATCGGTATGGCGCCACGCCCGTTTCCAGCCTTTCAGCTTCGCGGGGCGCGGGTCGGGAAAATCATGGGTCGCGAGGTTCACAAGGCTGCCATAGCCAAAGAAATAGGGGTCAGGCATGGATAAGGCGTCCTTTTGATCGATTGATGTATGTCAAACCGCTTTTTTCCCGGACATGCAATAAGGCTGCATCTAGAATTCAGGGAGGCCCTCATGCGGATTACCAAACGGACGAATATCGCTGTGCGCCTGTTGATGTACTGCGCAGCGCACCCGGACAGGTTGGTCACGAAGGCGGAAATTGCCGAAGTGTGCAACATCTCGGAAAACCATCTGGCACAAGTGATCAATCAACTGAGCCAGTTGAACTATCTGAGCACGCAACGGGGTCGCAATGGCGGCATGTCCCTGGCGCGCCCGGCCGAAGAAATTCGGATCGGTGCCGTTTTCCGGCATGTCGAAGGGGCCTTGCCCATTGCCGAGTGTTTTGCGGATGCGGACAATACCTGCCCCTTGACGGATGCCTGCCGGTTGCGGCTGGCGCTGCAAGACGCGGCCGAGGTGTTTTACGCCTCTCTCGATGAAGTTTCGCTGGATGCCTTGGTCTGTGACAACGATCCTTTGCTGAAGCTTCTGCAGCCCGTGGCCTGTGTGCGCTGAGTTCAGTCGCTGGCGCGCAGGATACGGGCTGGTCGGGCCGAAAGCGGGCGCAGCGCGAAGGCAAGACCTGCGCAGAGTGTGACACCGATCCCGGCCAGAACAATGCCGAGGGCCGAAGACCAGATGACCGCAAAATCCGTCTCGAATATATAGGTGGCAACGGCCCAGCCGCCCAGAATGCCGACCAGCAAGGCAACACAGCCCGCGGCGGCCCCCAGTAAGACAGAGCGCAGGCCAAAACTGCGCAGGATGCGGCCCCGATTGGCTCCGAGGGTTTTCAGGATTGCCGCTTCGTATCTGCGGGCAGGTTCGCCCGCTGCTGCGGCTCCGATCAGGACCAGAAATCCGGTCAGCAAAGACACGCCCGCGCCGTAAGATGTGGCGGCGGCGATACCGGCCAGCAGGCCCGAAACGCGGTCGATGGCATCGCGGACCCGAATGGCGGTGATGTTGGGGAACTGGCCTGCGAGATCCCGGAGGATGGCGGCCTCGGCGTGCTCTTCAGCATAGACAGTGGCGATGAAACTATGCGGTGCACCGGACAGGGCAGAGGGGTTCATCGACATGATGAATCCCATACCTGCGGTTGAGAAATCCACCTCGCGCAGCGAAGTCAGTTCTGCCGTAATGTCGCGACCAAGGATATTGACGGTCAGTTGGTCGCCAAGTTGCAGGCCCATTTCGGCTGCTTCTTCTGCGGCAAAGCTGACTTGTGGCGTGCCCGAATAATCCTCGGCCCACCACTCCCCGTCGGTTACGTTTGCGTTTGCCGGGGGCTGAGCGGAGTAGGTAACACCACGGTCGCCTTCGAGCACCCAATGATCACCAGCCACGTCACGGGCAGGGCGGCCGTTGATCTGCGTGATGATCCCGCGCAGCATTGGCGCGCTTTCGATGCGGCTGACGGCAGGGTCCGAAGTCAGGCGATCGGTAAAGCCGGGCATCTGGTCCTTCTGGATGTCGACGAAGAAATATGAGGGCGCAACGTCCGGTAAATTGCCAGAGATCGCGTTGCGCAGCGTTCCGTCGATCTGTCCAACGGCGGCCAGAACGGACAAGCCCAGACCGAGCGACAGAACAACCGAGCCTGCGCCCTCACGCGGGTCTGAAATGGCGGACAAAGCCCATCGCAGGGCGGGGCGGCCGCGTGCCAGAGGCGCTCCGGCCCGTGCCAGTTTGCGAATGGTATAGGCTGAGAGGGTCAGCAAAACCAACGCGCCCACAAGCCCGCCGCTTGTCCAAAGGGTCAATCGGGTGGATCCGCTGAACCAGGCGGCAACGGTGACAAGCAATACAAGTCCAATTCCTGTGGCGATGACAAAGGTCGGGCGAGGGATCGCTCGAGCCGTGCTCAGCGCATCGCGAAACAGGGTTGCGGCCCGCACGTCTTCGGTTCTGGCCAATGGCCAAAGCGTGAACAGAAATGCGGTGAGCAGCCCATAGATTGCGGCCTCGATCAGTGGTTGCGGATAGAGCGAGAATACTGCCGGAACCGGTAACTGGCTTTCCAACAGAGGCGCCAGAAGCAGCGGAGCCAGCCCACCCAGCGCCAGGCCGAGCGCAATTCCGATCACAGACAGCACGCCGATCTGAAGCATGTAGGTTTGAAAAATCGTCGCGCGATCAGCCCCCAAAGTGCGCAGGGTCGCGACGGTTTCCGTTTTTTGGCTCAGGTACGCGCGCACGGCGGCAGAAACTCCGATACCACCTACGGCAAGGCCCGAGAGGCCTACAAGAACCAGAAAGGCGCTGAGGCGGCTGACAAACTCGGAAATACCGGGGGCACCGTTGCGCGCATCGCTCCATCGCATTCCCGTGCCGTCGAAGGCTTTGTCAGCTTCGGCGGCGATTTCGGGAAGAACAATCGTGTCTGGCAGGTTCAATCGGTATTTGGTCGAAAACAAAGTACCGGGTTCCAACAACCCGGAGGTCTGTAGCGCCTCGGTTCGAACCAATGTGCGCGGTCCAAGGCCAAACCCATCTGCCGCGCTGTCGGGTTCGTTCACCAATGCGGCTGTCAGGATAAATTCCTGTGTCCCAAGCTTGAAGCGATCACCGACAGTCAGCCCAAGCCGGTCGATCAGCACGGGCTCCATAATTGCTCCGGGCAAGCCGGATGTCCCGTTTAGGGCATCATCCAGCGTGATGTCAGGATCCAGTTTGACCGAACCAATCAAGGGGTACGCAGTGTCGACGGACTTGACCTGGGTAAGTGCGCGCTCCGGTCCGTCGTCACGGGGTACAACAGCCATCGAGCGGAAATCGACGATTTCGGACACCTGTTCGGATGCTTGCTGCATCCAGGCACGCTCTGCCTCGTCGGCAAAGCGATAGGTGAATTCAAGCTGGGCGTCGCCGCCCAAAAGCGAAGCACCTTCCTGCGCCAATCCGGTTTGAATGGCTTGCCGTACCGACCCGACGGCTGCGATGGCAGCGACGCCGAGAGCCAGACAGGCCAGAAAGATCCGAAATCCCTGCAAGCCGCCGCGTAGCTCGCGACGGGCGAGCCGCCCCGCCAGTCGCAGGCTCATTCGGCGGCCTCCTGCAGGGTTTCTTCTGCAATCCGTCCATCGCGTAAACGGACGACACGATCACAGCGTTCCGCCAGAGAACGGCTGTGGGTGACAAGAACGAGGGTGGCCTCGTATTTCTGGCGCAGTCCGAACAGCAGATCGACAATCGCGGAGCCGTTTGTTTCGTCCAAATTCCCGGTCGGTTCGTCCGCCAACAAAATCTTGGGGCGCGGCGCTGAGGCACGGGCAAGTGCCACCCTTTGCTGTTCACCGCCCGACAATTGCGCCGGGTAATGATCGCGCCGATGCGACAGGCCAACAGCTTCCAGCTCAGCCTCGGCACGGTCGAACGCGTCCTTTTGGCCTGCCAGTTCCAGCGGTGTTGCCACGTTCTCAAGCGCAGTCATGGTCGGGATCAGGTGGAAATTCTGAAACACCACGCCCATGTTGTTGCGTCGAAAGCGGGCCAGTGCATCTTCGTCCATGCTGGTTAGGTCCTGATCCAGCGCGGTGATCTGCCCACTGGTCGCTTGTTCCAACCCACCCATCAACATCAGCAGTGAAGATTTGCCCGAGCCGGACGGCCCAATCAGGCCCAGTGTCTCACCCTTGGTCACAGACAACGTGATGTCATGCAGAATATCGACCCGTCCGGCATTGCCATCCAGTGACAAAGCAGCATTTTGGAGAGTGAGAACAGCAGATGTCATAGGTTTACCCGATTAAGGAGCGGTCTTTTGGGATATGGAGCGATCACCACATTGCGCAAGGCTTTGATGACAGGTCTGTTTATCTTCTGCGGTTTCACGGCCACAGCCGAGCAAGTGGTGATTGCCGCCTTGGGGGATTCGCTGACTCAAGGCTATGGGCTGGTGGAAGAAGACGGGTTTGTGCCTCAGCTTGACCGTTGGCTTGAGGGCCAAGGAGCGGATGTGCAGGTGATCAACGCCGGTGTGTCGGGCGACACAACGGCGGGTGGGGCCGCGCGGGTGGAATGGACCCTGACACCGGACGTGGATGGAATGATCGTTGCCTTGGGGGGAAATGACCTGCTGCGCGGGATCGATCCTGCCGTATCGAGGGCCAATTTGAGCAAAATCCTTGAGGTTGCACGGGCAGGTGATGTCGCCGTTCTGCTCATCGGTATGCAGGCCCCCGGCAACTATGGGGCCGAGTACAAGCAGGCTTTTGACGCCATGTATCCCGAATTGGCCCAGGACTTTGGAGCGTTGTTTGTCAGCAGTTTCTTTGAAGGGCTGACAGCCGAGGGCGATCCCGGCGCGGTGTCGCAGTTCATGCAGGCCGACGGCATTCATCCAAATGCCGACGGGGTCGCCCGGATCGTGGATGCGCTGGGCCCGTCCGTTCTGGAGCTTGTCGGGCAGGCAGCGGCCCCCTGACTTTGATCAGACGACCGTGACCACTGTTCCGATTGGGACGCGATTGTATAGGTCAATGACATGTTCGTTCAGCATCCGGACGCAGCCGTTTGACACTGCATGACCAATGGTTTGCGGCTGCGTTGTGCCATGGATGCGGAAATACGTGTCGACGCCGTTCTGGAATAGATACAGCGCCCGCGCGCCCAGCGGGTTATCTCCGCCACCGGGTTGGACATAGTCATTGTCTTTGAATTTTGCGTAGGCCACCGGGTCCCGTTCGATCATTTCATCGGTCGGACGCCAGGTGGGCCATTCCTTTTTCACATCGATGGTCGCCGATCCAGTAAATTCCAGCCCCGCCTTTCCAACACCACAACCATAGCGGATCGCTTTGCGTGGTTCGGTCACGTAGTAGAGATAGAACGACCGGGGGGCGACCAGAAGCTGCCCAGGCACGAATTGCTTTTTGATGCGCACGAATTGCGGCGTCGGATCATACTCGACCGCTTTCTTGGCGCTGGTGATTCCCGGCAACAGGCTGGCAGCTGTTCCGGCCAGAAAAACACGGCGTGTAAACATCGAAAACCCTCATCGAATGACCAATGAAACTTAAGAACAGTTTCAGTATGATATGATATTTGGTCAATTCTGGGGCAAACATCACGTGGTCGTGATGTGTTCCGGCCGCCACGCAGGCGAGCAGGAGGGAAAGGGTAAGGCCATGCCTTACCCTTAGACTGGCTTAGGCCAGCTGGATGTTGTCGGCGCTTTCACGACCGTCACGACCAGCGCGCAGCTCATACGTGACCTTCTGGTTGTCGGCCAGACCGGTCAGGCCCGAACGCTCGACAGCCGAGATGTGAACGAAGATGTCTTTGCCGCCATCTTCGGGTGCGATAAAGCCGTAGCCTTTGGTGGTGTTGAACCATTTTACGGTGCCTGCGGGCATATCCGTTGTCTCCTGTTTGGTGCTGCCCACGTGGATGCGGCAGCCTGGCGTCGTTGTCTGGATCGATAGACTGAGCGCCGTAAAAGGAGACAGTGGGTCGAAATAGAAAAACGTAAGCTCCTTTCATATGGCATTGAGGTGGCCATGTGGCAAGGGATGATCGCCTGGATTGAACCTTGGCCCCAGAGCCTATTGCGGTGTTTCAAGGGGTTTTTGATCAAAGGGTTGGACTTGCCGTGCCCGGCTCATACGACCGGTGGTTATCCCCGTTTCCGAATAAATGCATAACGAGACAATTGAGAATCGCAGCTTTGCTTGCGGCCCTTTGAGGCACAGGACCAGAGTTGTCTTGTTAGGACGGTAGCCTTTGATCTCATAAGTCCTCATTTTAATTCAATTATTGAGATATTTGAAAAATGACGCTGAAATGCTACAATTAATTACGGTGCTGTGGGGGCGTTTATGAGAGTTATTTGCACATTGGCGGTTCTGTTCTGGGCCGGAGCATCAGAAGCATTGACCACCTTGGATGGGGCGGAAAGCGTGAATGTGGATGATGAAGTTGTGTCCGAGCTTCTCTCGGACTTTGACAGCGAAAGACATCTAGAAGAGTTGGAATGGGAAAACCCCCGTTTGCCCCTGATGTCTGAACCCTATGACGACGATCTGCATCTTGAGGAGCTGGAATTGTTGGGGGAACGTACAGATCAAGAGGGTGGCATGTCGGAAGGCACCTTGGCGCAGGCGAACCTTTCGGCTGTTCCGATACCAGCCAGTTGGTTGCTGCTGGTCGGCGCTTTGGCCGGGCTGTTTGGTCTGGGCAAACTTCGCAGAAACCGGTCAGTTTGAGGGCTGCATCTGCGATCATCCATTAGAGTTTTGACTGGGACGCCGGAGTTTGGTTGCTTCGCGGTGGGATCGAATAACCCAAGTCCGTAGGACGGGTTTCAGCCCGGCTTTCCCAATTTGGCCCGTATCGATTGAAGGGATTTGGTGCGTGTCATTGGCGGGTTCTGAAAAAATCTCTTGTATTGCGTGGAGTGCCGGGTGGAAGCCCAGCCTACTTGCTGGCTTCAAAACAGCGAGCCGTAGGATGGGTGATTTCACCCGTGATTTGAAGTGTTTGGGCTTGAAGGATAGAGAAGCGATGGTGCCCTACGCTTGTTTTTCCCATCTCCCTCCAATGCGCATCAATGCGCAATCAAGAACACGGTTTTGAAACCCTAAGATGTCGCGTGTTGGAATTTTGAACCGACATAGAAATTCTCGTGCAACTTTTGGATAGTCAATTTCATTCCGAAAGTTATCAAGTCTGAGTTCAAAGTCAGCATACTTTTTGAAGCTCTTTGAACCATCGTCAAGAAGCGAAAGCCCATTTCTCGCATAAGTATCCCAAGGCATTACTTCCTGAGGTAACCGAAAGTGCAAGATTTTGCTTGCCAGACTAACTTGCTGATTCCTAAAAATACCCTTTTCTTTCCAATCGTGTGCATGCTGGTCGACAGGTAGGCTCCCGTCAATCTTGCCTCCTAAGTAGTCGTACAATTCCGAGATGTTCTTGAAATCCTCAGTGCGATTTTGTGGTACGCTGTATTCTATGCAAAAGCTACGGAACCGAGCGAATGAGTTTAGCAGAGGTAACTTTTGATTTTTTGGGCACTCGTATTCATCTCTGCGGGTCACCCAATTGAGAGCTGCGCGATAAAAGTCGACCTCGTCCAAAATGTTCGTTGAGCTTTCCAAGTTTTCACCGCGCAAACTTCTTATGCTTCAACCGCTTGGGCTCCAGCGCGTCCGGTCCCAGACGACGCTTTTTGTCCTCTTCGTAGTCCTCGAAGTTGCCCTCAAACCACTCCACGTGAGCATCCCCCTCGAACGCCAGAATATGCGTACAAATCCGGTCGAGGAAGAAGCGGTCGTGCGAAATCACAACGGCGCAGCCGGCGAAATCGACCAGTGCGTCTTCTAGCGCGCGCAGGGTTTCTACGTCCAGATCGTTGGTCGGTTCGTCGAGCAGCAGGACATTGCCGCCCTCTTTCAGCAGGCGGGCCATATGGACGCGGTTGCGTTCACCGCCTGACAGCAGAGAGACCTTTTTCTGCTGGTCGCCACCCTTGAAGTTAAACGACGAGCAATAGGCGCGGGAATTGACCTGCGCGTCGCCCAGCTGGATGATCTCGGCTCCGCCGGTGATCGCCTCCCACACGGTGTCGTTGTCTTTCAGGTCATCGCGGGACTGGTCGACATAAGACAGCTCGACCGTGTCGCCCAGCGTGATGGTGCCGCTGTCGGGCTGTTCCTGACCGGTCAGCATCTTGAAGAGCGTCGATTTACCCGCACCGTTGGGGCCGATGACGCCGACAATGCCGCCAGGGGGCAGGGCGAAGTCCAGCCCTTCGATCAGTTGCTTGTCGCCCATGTGTTTCGAAAGGCCCTCGACCTCAATCACTTTGCCGCCAAGGCGCTGGCCGTTGGGGATGACGATCTGAGCGCGGGTCAGCTTTTCGCGTTCGGACTGCTCGGCCAGTTCGTTATAGGCGTTAATCCGGGCCTTGGATTTGGCCTGACGGGCCTTTTGACCCTGACGCATCCACTCCAATTCACGCTGCAGGGTCTTCTGCTTGGACTTGTCCTCGCGGGCTTCTTGCTCCAGCCGTTTGGCTTTTTGTTCCAGCCATGCGGAATAGTTGCCCTCGTACGGGATGCCGCGGCCACGGTCGAGTTCCAGAATCCAGCCGGTGATGTCATCCAGGAAATAACGGTCGTGAGTGACGATCAGGATGGTGCCCTTGTAGTCGATCAGGTGCTGTTGTAGCCAGGCGATGGTCTCGGCGTCCAGGTGGTTGGTCGGTTCGTCCAAGAGCAGCATGTCGGGCGCTTCGAGCAGCAGCTTGCAGAGCGCCACGCGGCGTTTCTCACCACCCGAGAGGTTGGCGATGTTGGCATCGTCCGGCGGGCAGCGCAGCGCCTCCATCGAGACGTCGATCTGGCTGTCGAGATCCCAGAGGTTTTCCGCGTCGATCGCGTCCTGCAGGGTGGTCATTTCCTCCATCAGCTCGTCCGAGTAATTCTCGGCGATCTCCATGGCGATTTCGTTGAAACGGTCGACCTTGGCCTTTTTCGCGGCCACGCCTAGCATGACGTTTTCGCGGACGGTCAGCGATTCATCCAACTGCGGTTCCTGCGGCAGATAGCCGACCTTGGCGCCTTCTGCGGCCCATGCCTCACCAGTGAAATCGGTGTCGAGACCGGCCATGATCTTCATCAGTGTCGATTTACCCGCGCCGTTGACGCCGACGACACCGATTTTCACGCCGGGCAGAAAGCTCAGGTGGATGTTTTCAAAGCACTTCTTGCCACCGGGATAGGTCTTGGAGACACCCTGCATGTGGTAGACATATTGATAGGCGGCCATGTCGCGTCCTCTTCCGGTGAGTCATTCAATATCTGGGTTACGGCTGTAGACAGGAAGTCGGAAGTCTTCAAGCGTACTATGACGTTTTGCGGGGATGGCCAAGTCAATCCAAGGTGCGCCTCGTTTGTTCAGACACTTTTCTGGGAAAGCGTGTATCAGCTCAATGTGATAGCTAAGGCATACACTGGCAGCATCAATCACGTAGTCATTCCAAACTTTTAAACGCTCAGTTGCTTCGTGTTGAGAAAAAGCACATTGTTCTTCCTGTTTTTCGCTCCCCTTGCGACCATGTTGATGCATCAAACCAGCGCCAAAAACGACATCTTCGCCCAGAGCGAAGAATGAATTTCCCGGGGCGGCATTATAGAGGATACTGACGCTCCAATCGTCTTGAAACAATTCAATAGATTTTTGAGTAGCAACTAAGTCAGTGTGCGCAGTCATTCTATCGCGAACATGTTTTGCGATTTCCTGACCCGGATGTTCCCGAAGATCCGAAAAGGATTGTGAGTATTTGGAATGTAAATCCTCAAGTATTCCGAATGTGTCTGCTGCCTTAGTATTGGGATTTGAAAGCAAGTGTTCCCAAATGTTCAAGAAGTTGTCGACTTTCAGAGCTAATGCTCTGAGTAATGTACTGCGTTGTGCAGTTTGCATAAGCTGTACATTGTGTTGGGTTTCGTATTCGACGATCGCCCCATCAACAAGACGTACGAACTCCCGAATCTCTTGTGCTACAAACGATGTGGATACAACCGCTCGTGCAAGTTGTGGCCCCAAACTAAGTAGTTCCTTTTTCGAGATGATTAGTTCGCCAAATCGAACTTTTAAGTCCGCTTGCACAATGAGCCTCCGACAGAATTCACAAATCAATCAGCGCTACTATTAGCGGCTGCCTCGGGAACGGCCAGACTGCTAGATGAGGGGAGGTAGGAAAATCTTGGAGCCATTGATGCCCTTGAAAGATCTCATTGCGGGTTGGGCGCAGCCGGGGCGTGTCGAATGGATCGGCCTTCGGTCTGAGAGGCGGTCAGAGATGACTATAGCGGACGAGGTATTGATCGCCACTGACGGGCTCGACGGCGACCGAGGCCGTGCGGGCAAGCGGGCAGTGACTTTGATCCAGCAGGAGCATCTGGCGGCGATTGGCTCGTATTTGGGGCAGGGGCCGTTGGCGCCGGACATTCTGCGGCGCAATCTGGTGGTGTCGGGGATCAATCTGGCGGCGCTCAAAGGGCGTGAGGTGCAGGTGGGAGAAGCCATTTTGCGCTTTACCGTGATCTGTGCACCTTGCAGTCGGATGGAGGAGGCTCTGGGTCAGGGCGGTTACTCTGCCGTGCGCGGGCACGGGGGGTGGTGTGCCGAAGTCCTCCGCCCGGGGCGTGTCAAGCTGGGTGATGCGGTGCAACCTGTTGATTGACAACCCCTCTCAGTTCTGAACATCAGCAAGGGATGGAGCGTTACCATATTCCATATGCACGACCCGGACAGGTTGTTGGGCTGTTCGGCGGGTCTTTTGATCCTCCGCACAAAGGCCATGTGCATGTAACGCGAGAGGCGATGAAGGCGTTTGGGCTGGATCGGGTGTGGTGGCTGGTCTCGCCGGGCAATCCGTTGAAGGAGCATGGGCCAGCCCCGATGGCGCGGCGGTTGCAAGCCGCTAAAGCCGTGATGCAGCACCCGAAGGTTGACGTGACAGATATCGAGGCGCTGACGGGTACGCGGGCGACGGCGGATACTCTGGCAGCGCTTCGGCGGCTGTATCCGCAGGTTCGGTTTGTCTGGTTGATGGGGGCTGACAATCTGGCGCAGTTCCACAAATGGAAAGACTGGCGGCTGATCATGGATAGTGTGCCTGTTGGAGTGGTGGCGCGGCCGGGGGATCGGATCTCGGCCCGGATGTCACCGGCGGCACGGCTTTATGCAAAATACCGGATCGACGGGCAGGCGCGGCATCTGCTCGGTCGCGCGCAAGCCCCGGCCTGGTGTTTCGTCAATGTGCCGATGGTTGATGTCAGCTCGACCGAAATCCGGACGCGCGGAGAGTGGCGCGCGTAAGTGTTGCCGGAATAGCCCCAATGGGCGCATAATCTCAGCGAGAGGTTGTGTGATTTTATTCTGTAGGATTTTAATTCAGCTATGGCTGATCGATTTTCACGTCGTGTGTTTCTGGGGGGATTGGGGGCGTCTCTGATCCCGGCGGCAGGTCTTGCGCAGGCACCTCTGGTTTCTCTCAGGCCGCAGATCCGTGGGGTGCCGTTAAGCGGGGCCGAGCGTCTGGTGGCTGCCGCTGGATTGAAGGGCGAGGTTGTGTTTGCGGTTGCGGATGTAGCGACCGGCGCGCAGCTGGAGGTGTTTGGCGATGGGGCCGCCTTGCCCCCCGCCAGTGTCGGCAAAGCGTTGACCGCACTTTACGCGCTGGATGTTCTGGGCGCGGATCACCGGTTTGAAACCCGTTTGGTGGCAGATGGTCGGATCGAAAACGGTATTCTGCATGGTGACTTAATCCTAGAGGGCGGTGGAGACCCTTTGCTGGACACAGATGCGCTGGCCACGATGGCGGCCAACCTGCGCGAGGCTGGCATTACCGAGGTGCGCGGTGCGTTCAAGGTCTATGACGGGGCACTGCCATTTGTGTTCAGCATCGACCCTGGACAGCCGGATCATGTGGGGTACAGTCCTGCCATCAGCGGGATTTCTTTGAATTTCAACCGGGTACACTTTGAGTGGAAGCGCGCGGGCAAAGGGTATGACGTCAGCATGGACGCACGCAGTGCGCGTTATGTTCCTGCGGTCGACGTGGCCTCGATGCGGGTCGAGAGCCGAAGCCTGCCAATTTATACTTATCAACCAAGCGCGCGGCAGGATCGCTGGACCGTGGCGAAGGGTGCGCTGGGCAATGGTGGGGCTCGCTGGTTACCGGTGCGCAAACCCGCGCTTTACGCTGGCGATGTGTTTCGAACATTGGCGCGATCAAACGGGATTGTGCTGGGGCGGGTGCAAGTAACACGACAAAGCCCGCAGGGCGTGGATCTTGTGGTGCATCGCAGTGATCCCTTGGAGAGCATTCTACGCGGGATGTTGAAATTTTCGACCAATCTGACGGCTGAGATGGTCGGAATGGCTGCGACAAAGGCACGGGGAGTCTCTCCTGGGAACTTGGCAGAGTCGGCGGCCGAGATGAACCGATGGGCCATGGAGAGTTTTGGTGTAAACGGTATCGCGATGGTCGATCATTCCGGTCTTGGCGATGCTTCGCGCATTGTGCCCGCAGATCTGGTTTCGGCCTTGGTGGTCGCGCAGAAGGCAGGGATATTGCGCCCCTTGATGAAGCCTTTTGCCTTGACCGATCGAAATGGTCGGGTCGTCAAGAACCATCCAGTTAAGGTTGACGCCAAGACCGGGACACTGAACTTTGTTTCCGGGCTGGGCGGCTTCCTGACAACGGCAGACGGGGTCGACCTGGCCTTTGCTATCTTCACGGCAGACGTGGCGAAACGCGCACAAATACCACGTGCTCAGCGTGAACGTCCGGATGGCGCGCGCAGCTGGAACCGAAGGTCGCGAAAGCTGCAACGCGCACTGCTTGAACGCTGGGGCTCGCTATATGGCAGTTAAGCCGTGAAACCCGACGACGCCTGTTGTCAGACGGCGTGACGCGCGCGGGCACCGCGTTCAATTGCGGCTGCGTGTAGGCGGTCGATACTCAACTCGTACCGGATTTCTTCCAGCAAACGCAGCTCGGTCTCGGCAAGCGATCCGTCTGCGGCGGCAACATCACAGGCCAGCGCATAAGCCGTTTCGTTCAGCCGTTCGGGAAGGTTGTCGCGGATTAGGCCAAACAGAGCATCCAGCCCGTCTTCCTGTTCAAACAGATCAAACACGATCTGTGATACGTGGCGCATCCGGTCGATATCATACCCGGCGAAGACCGGCAGCATGTTCACCGCCACTTCGATCTTGACCAGTTCAGCGGTTCGGATTGTTTCGTCAGATGCCGAAATCGCAACCATGATCGCCACAAGGCAATCCTGTGGGGACATCGGGTGGGGAACTTGCTCGGTCATTCGGTGCATCCTGCTTGGGGTTCTTCAAAAGCGCAGGATAGAAGGGGGGCAGGGCAGGTTCAACATCTTGTTTTGCCGCGTTTGTGCGGAAGGTTGCACCGGTCAGGTATTCATCACTGCCATTCCGCTCAGCAAAAGCCCGGCCCCGATCCAATAGCGCAGCCCCAGCGTTTCGCCGAAGAACAGCCACGAGGCGAGGGGAACCAGCACAAAACTAAGCGCCATGAACGGATAAGCTTGCGACAAAGGCACATGTCTAAGCACATAAATCCAAAGGATGGTAGCGGATCCGTAGATCGCAAGTGCGACAAGCAAAAAAGGGTCAAAAAGGGTGTGTACTACGCCCACTAAGCCTGTGGCGTCGCGTCCGTCGATCCGCCCACCTGCGAGCTTGAACAACACCTGACCGGCGGAAATCATGACAGGCGTCAACAGCAAGCCCGTCCAGATCAATACCGTTGGCGCGGTGGCGCTCATGCCGCCTGGTCCTTTACGGGCTTTTCGTTGCTTTGATCCACAGGGCGGTCTTCGCAGTAATAGATGTCGCGCCCGATATCTTCGCAGACATATACGCTTGGGCTGGGATGTACAGCGCGCAAAAAGCTGTGGGTGTAGGGGAAGAAGTTAAAGTGCGGATTGAAGCTGTAGCGGTATTCCCTCTCACGCGGGACCACAATGATGACGCGCTTGCGCGCGACCCGCCGCAGTTCCGCAATCGCTTGGCGATAATCCAGCAGGTGCTCAATCACATGGGTGCAGATAACGGTGTCGAAGCTGTTGTCGTCAAAGGGCAGATCTTCGATCCGCGCGGCGACATAGGTGATGTTGTCCAGAGCTTCCGCGTCGTCGACCACAAAATCCACGCCGGTCATGGCGGCTATGTCTGGGCGCTGGGCACGGATACGCTGTAAAAGAACACCAGTGCCGCAACCGACATCGCAGATGCTGTCGCCGACGATGTCTCTGGCAATCCGATCTATGCAGGCTTCGGAATTGTCGGTTCCGTCATGGACGCGCGGATGGTCGCGATACAGGGTTTCGTATTCTTCATCTGTCAGAAACGGTGCACGTTCGCGGAACGCCGCCAGCCGGGTGATATGTTCACCCCAGACCCGACGAGCAAGCCAGTGAAAGGCGGCGCTGTCGCGTAAGATTGGCGGTACGATGTCTTCAAGCACAAAGCGGATCAGATTGGTCGTTTCGCGTCGCATCTTTTGTCCTGTGGTCCGGTAAGCTTCCTGATCTTGCCCTAGTCATACATGGCCCGAGAAGCCCGTGAAATATGCGGGCCAAGTCAGAGCGTGCGGCCCGTGTCTTTTTTGTTTCGGAGAGTACAATCGCCCCAGCATTGTGGCTTCAGTAAGGCTGAGCTGTGAAACCTGAGTCACGGACCGACTGAAGACAGCGTTCGACTATTCGGAGTAGTGCATGAGACTTTAGCCCTTTGAATATGGGGAAACTCCGGTTTCTGGTCAGTTATGGCAGGAAACGGGCCAGTGCTTTATTGACTCATGCTGCACTGGCACAATAGGAGGGGCCGGTCCGGTTGCATGGGGCAACCAAGGCACCTTTCCCGATGGAGCACATTGAAATGTCTGAACTGCGTGAAACCGCGATGTCGTCCAAGGCCTGGCCTTTTGAAGAGGCGCGCCGGTTGCTCAAACGCTATCAGAAAGGTGCGCCTGAAAAGGGGTATGTGTTGTTTGAAACCGGCTATGGCCCTTCGGGTCTGCCGCACATCGGTACCTTCGGTGAGGTTGCGCGGACCACAATGGTAAAGCGTGCGTTCGAAGCGCTTTCTGACATTCCGACCAAGCTGATCTGTTTCTCGGATGATTTGGACGGGATGCGGAAGGTGCCCAGCAATGTGCCGAACCCGGAGATTCTGGAGCAGCATTTACAGCGCCCTTTGACCTCGGTGCCGGATCCGTTTGGTGAATATGACAGCTTTGGCGCGCATAACAACGCCATGCTGCGGCGTTTCCTAGACACATTTGGGTTTGAGTACGAATTCTACTCGGCCAAAGAATTCTATGAGTCCGGGCAGTTTGACGAAATTCTCAAGCGTGCGGTTGAACGCTATGATGAGATCATGACGATCATGCTCAAGAGTTTGCGGGAAGAGCGCCAGCAGACCTATTCGATTTTCCTGCCGCTGCACCCTGAAAGCGGGCGGGTCATGTATGTGCCGATGAAAAAGGTCTGTGCTGAAACATACACCGTGACCTTTGACGATGAGACAGGCAAGGAATGGACCGTTCCCGTCACCGGGGGCCATGTGAAGCTGCAATGGAAGCCGGACTTCGGCGCGCGCTGGGCAGCCCTGGGTGTCGATTTCGAGATGTACGGCAAAGAGCACGCGACGAACGAAAAGATCTATGACTCGATCTGCCGTGCGCTTGGCGGCCGTGCGCCCGAGCATTTCAGCTATGAGCTGTTCCTGGATGAAAACGGTCAAAAAATCTCGAAGTCGTCCGGCAATGGCGTGTCGATTGACGAATGGCTGACCTATGCGCCAACCGAGAGCTTGGCGTATTTCATGTATCAGAAGCCCAAAACGGCCAAGCGGATGCATTTTGATGTGATCCCGAAAGCTTACGATGAGTATCATCAGCAGTTGCGTGCCTATCCGGGGCAGGATCTGAAGGCGCAGTTGAACAACCCGGTCTGGCATATCCATGGTGGTGACGTTCCTGAATCGACGCTGATCGTGCCCTTTGCGATGTTGCTGAATCTCGCATCCGTATCGGGGGCGGAGGACAAAGAAACGCTATGGGGCTTTATTCGCCGCTATGCGCCCAACGCAACGGCCGAGAGCCACCCTGACCTGGATCAGGCGGCTGGGTTCGCTGTGCGTTATTTCAACGACTTCGTCAAACCGACGCGCAAGCACCGCGCACCGACGGATCAGGAACGCGAGGCACTGGAGGCACTGAAGGCTGCGCTTGAAGCCTATGATGGCCCCACCGAGGATGAGGCGCTGCAGTCGGTGGTCTATTCGATCGGGCGCGAGCGGTTTGACCCGATGCGCGGCTGGTTCACAGCCCTTTACGAAGTGCTTCTTGGCGCGTCGCAAGGTCCGCGTTTCGGGGGGTTCATCGCGCTGTATGGTGTGCCGGAAACAATTGCTCTGATCGACAAAGCACTGGCCGGAGAGCTGGTCTGATTTGACCTGAACAGGTCTGGGGCTACCCTATCTGCAGGAGGTGGCCCCATGCGTCGATTATTGCTTGCTCTTTCCTTGAGTGCCGGACTGGTGTCGGGGGCGTATGCCCAAAGTTCTGAAATCGAAGCGAACATCGCGGCGCAGATACAAGCCTTCAAGGCTGATGATTTCGCAACGGCCTTTACTTTTGCCAGCCCCAACATTCAGCGGCTCTTTCAAAATCCGGACAACTTTGGAGCAATGGTCCGCAATGGGTATCCCATGGTTTGGCGACCTGCTTATGTACGCTTTCTGGAACTGCGCGAGATTGCCGGGTCATTGTGGCAGAAAGTCATGATCACCGACGGCGATGGGCGCGTTCACATTTTGGACTACCAAATGATCCCTTTGGAAGGTGGTTGGAAAATAAATGGCGTTCAATTGTTGGGTAACGCTGACCCTGCGGCTTGAGGCAACACCACCGTCACGGTGAGATGAGCCGTAGTTAATTCCCTTTCGGTATCCAGACTTTCGCGTTCGGGGTGGACCTGAACACGGGGTTTGGACGCGTCGCATGACCTGCGCGACGCGATTGAGAAAGGGATTTCAATGAACAAGGCAATCACTGACGGCATCGTGTTCATGCCACCTCAATTCGCGAATGGCCTGACAGTCTGGTCTGCCGGGGACGGGACTCCGGGCTCGCCGACCTATGGCGGGTCCGGCACAGGGGTTTTTGCGCCTTCGGATGCGGATTTTGGTGGCTGTCTTGAGATTCTGAAAGTGAACACAACACAGCAGCTGCGCTATATGGGGCAGACGCCTATATTGCCCGGTTGTTACCTGCAGATCAAAGCGCGTGTCAAAGCGATTAGCGGGCCATTGCCTTCGGTGCGGATTGCCGCTTGGGCCGGGGGTGCAGGGGATGCACATGTTGCAGGCGTTGTGGAGCAGGGTCCGGCAACTCAGCTATCGGGTTATGGTTCAGTGCATGAAATTACGGCGATAGTTGGCACCGGCCAACGTCCGGGGGTGGATTTGCCTTGGGGTCTTGCCGCGTTGTATGGCCATTTCGGCTTGGACATCGAAGGGGCCAACGGTGCCCTGGTGCGCGTGGATGATCTTGAGATATCCGACGTCACCAATGTCTTCCTTCGTGAAATGATCAGTCTGGTGGATGTTCGGGATTATGGCGCGGTCGGTGATGGTGTTACGGACGACTCCACCGCGTTTGAGGCCGCAGATCAGGCCGCTGGCGGGCGTCGCGTCTATGTTCCGCAGGGAAACTACTATCTTGGGGAAAACACCAGTATGACCTCTGAGATGGAGTTTGAAGGCACCGTTACGATGCCGGATGACAAGATGCTGTTGCTGACCAAAGACTTCCATCTGCCAAGTTACATTGCGGCCTTCGGTGATGAAGAGCTTGCTTTCAAAAAGGCGTTTCAGGCGTTGCTGAATAACGCGGATCATGAATCGCTTGACCTGGGCGGTCGCAAAATCTCGGTAACGGCTCCGATTGACATGGCCGCAGCGGTTCCGAACAAACAAGGCTTTTCCACCCGCCGCGTGATCCGCAACGGTCAGTTCGATGTCAAGAGCAGCACGGCCTGGGATACCGAGACCTTCACATCGGTGGCAACCTATGATCCTTCGGACCGAACGCGACTGACCAATGTGGCCAATGTGGCGAATATTCCTGTGGGTTCGTTGGTGCAGGGCAGTGGTGTGGGCCGCGAAATCTATGTGCGGTCAAAGAACGTTGGTGCTGGTGAGATCATCCTGAACGCGCCAATCTATGATGCGTCGGGCACGCAGACGTTCACGTTCCACGCGTTCAAATACCTTCTGGATTTCAGCGGCTTCAATACACTGCGTAAATTCGGCATGGAGCAGATCGAGTTTCAGTGCAACAGCAGATGCAGCGCCATTCGGCTGGCGACTTCGGGCGGCACATTCCAGTTGAAAGATTGTTTTGTCAGCCGCCCGAAAGACCGGGGGATCACCTCGATTGCGACAGGGTGCAAGGGGATGTTGATCGACAATTGTCAGTTCCTGTCGGCGGAAGAATCCTTGCCTGTGACGGATCGATCGTCAATCGGGCTGAACACCAATTCGAACGACGTGAAACTGCGCCACAACCAGGCCGTGCGCTTTAAACACTTTGCCGTTCTGGGCGGTGACAACAACATGGTTCTCGGTAATCATTTTTTCCAAGGTGATGGCATTCCGCAAGGCGTACGCACCGCTGGGTTGATCATGATCGGCACGTATAACAGTTCCACTATTGCCGAAAACTATGTCGACAATTGTTTTATCGAATGGACCAATGAACGGGATGCCTCACCCGCTTTCACCAGCGGGTTCTCGTTCAGCGCAATGAGCATCACGGACAATATCTTCTATTCAAGTCAGGCGCCGTCCTGGTTCAGCTTTATCATTATTCGTCCATATGGGGCCGGGCATTTCCTGAATGGTTTGGTTGTAACTGGAAACAAGTTTCGGGCCACTAGTGGTTCGATAGATCGGGCGGAAAGGGTGAGTAAGACCTTTGCCGATTTGAATAACAATAGACACACGAATGTGACGTTCCAGAACAACACCTATCACGGCGTCACAAAAAAGGCGGCGCACCCTCTGAGGGTCCGGCGTCAGCAAAACTCAGTCGCAAGTTTTTGGCCAGTTTCGTCGAACGGAGAACTGCCGTTCAATGGCAAAGCGCGTAGTTGCGACAGTATTACCGTGCTCTGGGGGCTTACAGGTATTTTCAATAATCAGGTTTTTGCAGCACCTCACGTTTTGCCCGAGCAGGGGGCTCTGGGTGCTGATCTGACCCTGAGATGGCCTGAACAGGTTAAAGGCCAAGTTACTGCATTGATTCGGATGGACCAATGAACACAGGAGTGGCCGCTCTGATTGGAGCGGCCAATTCTTCGTATCGGGCTTGACACAACTCGTATCACGTTGCGGGGCTGGCAGGAAAAAGGCGACGTTTTTGTTGGGTGTGCTAGGCTGAGGAAAGCAAATGGAGAATCCCGATGCCGAAAATCGCCAAAGATGCCAGTGTTCAAACAGTTATCACAACCTTCGAAATGACGCCGGGTACTTGTCAGGACCTTTTGGAAGCCTTGACCGACGCTTATGCCGAATTCATTTCCAAGCAGCCGGGTTTTGTTTCCGCAGGGCTGCATGTGAACGACGCGCAAACCCGAATCGCCAACTACTCGCAATGGGAACGGCGCGAAGATTTTCTGGCCATGTTGCGGACGCCTGAGATGCGCGACCGCAACCGCAAGATCAACGAACTATGCAAAAGCTTTGAGCCGGTCATGTATGACGTGGCGGAGACATTCTGAAATTCCTGACCTGAATCAAAGCCTGCAGTATTAATTTGTTTCAAAGTGAGCCTGCAAAACGGAGGCTCACGCTATGTATCACAACATTCTTGTCCCCATCTCATTCGATGCTGAAAGAGACACCTCCGGGCCTTTGAAACTGGCTCAACTGTTGGCCACACCAGACGCGCAGGTGACATTGCTGCATGTGGTCGAGCATATTCCGAACTATGCGATTTCGTATATGCCGCCCGAATACCTGACCGAAGCACGCAAGGCGATTCAGACGGAATTGGATGAATTGGCAGCGCAGTTGCCAAATGCGCGTGGATTGGTGATCGAAGGACACTCTGGCCGCACAATTCTGGATTGGGCCGAAGCCAACTCTCCCGACCTGATCATCATGGCGTCGCATCGACCGGGCATGCAGGATCTGCTGCTGGGTTCAACTGCTTCACATGTCGTACGACATGCTGGGTGTGCTGTGCATGTGGTGCGCTGAACGTCAGAAATCACTTGCTGTCAGGCGATAGGCTTTGCCAAAACCGCCGTTCTGCAAACCATCCTGGATGGTGAACCTGACAAAACTGAAATCGGCGAAATCGATATACAGTTTTGCCTTAGGCCGCAGGCTCAGATACCGCTCACGCAGCAGGGCATACTCTGGCATGTCCCGGTTTACCCACTGCGCAACAGCGTGAAGTGTCAGACGGGGATGGGTCAGCGGGTCGCCCTTTTCTTCAGGCTCTCCGACCAGAAGGGCACAATTCGGGTTGGCGTTCAGGGCTTGGGTGTGTTCGGCCAGTGACGAGATCAGCGTGACAGGGCAGCCATCTGTGTCCGTGGCCAATGCGATACGGGACAGTGTTGGCAAACCCGTCTGAGGGTGCAAAACCGCCAGTGCAGCAAACTGCGCCTGCATCAAAAGCTCTCTGGCCTGCGCGCGGACCGTTTCGTCCGGGGTTTGGTAGGGACTGGTCACGGTTTGGCGATACCTCGCAATCAGGGTTTCGCAGTGACACTAGAGTGTAAATCGGCGGCCCGCCAACCTTTCGATCCGATTGCCTCGGCTTTGCCACATATCCATCGTAAGACCCAGGCATGCTGTTCAAGAAACCCATGCAGGACGCGCCTGACCTGAACCCAAGATCAACCCGCCGACACCAGCGGGCCGAGGCCACGCGTCGGCAGGCACTGTCTCCGGTACGCATACTGATCATGGTACTATTGCTGCCTCTCACGACTGTGCTGATCGCGGTGGGCGTTTTCATTCGGGTGTCCGAGTATAATCGGGATGAGGCCGTGATCCACCTGATCGCGCTGGCAGGGTGTGACGCGACGCAGGCCATGGGGATCGGGCCGTTCCGCGAAGGTCAACCGGGGTATCACACGCGCAATGACCCGGACGGAGACGGCGTTGCCTGTGGGTTTGCCGAGACGCCTGTACCGCAGGCCGCGCAATCTGAAAGCCGCCCAGAGCCGCAACAACGTGCGGTCGGTAACGCCAAATTCGTGCGCCCATAGCGGGCAAAGAAAACCCGTTCAGGACAAATGCGCGCCTGCACAGGTGCGAAAGATACGCACCTGCGGCGCTGCATCGATCAGGGGGAACTCTGCAATCCCATCTTGCGTGAATGCATAGGCGACTTGGTTGTACTCCAACCCATCCAGCACATTGCCAAAGCCGGTATCTGTCACCGTCAACGCGGACCCTCCGTCGGACAAGACATGGCGTGGGGTGGCGATTTCGATGGGGTTTCGTCCTTCGAACCGCATTGCAAACCACGGGGACTGAGCCCAGACCTGATCTTTCCGGGTGACCGTCAGCGTATAAAGCGGCGCGGACGGGTCATAGGTCAGAAAAATTGTCGCCGCACCTGTGTCATGCGACAGCGTGCAGATATCGCCCACCGTCGCCTCCCACGCGAAGGCCGGGGTGGCAAAGATCAGAGAGGTCAGGATTACACGCATGAGAGGGGATGTAGCCGCTGAACAGGGCAAGACAAGGCCCCGGGGACGCTGGGCTGCAACCCTGAAGTGTCAGAGGCTTGCGCGCAGTGAGGCGCGTGGTTGAAAATGGCCGAAAATCCTGCGTATCAATCTGAGATTTCAAGCCCCTGTGCTAGGATGCGCGCGGCGTAGCTGTTCTGGCTGCGCCACATGACAGTTCTGTCACGTGAGGGAGGAAAGCAATGTTTGCACGTATTACCCAATTCAAAATGAAGCCCGGAACGCGCGAGGCCGCCACGGCAAAAATGAACGAATTGAAATCCGAGATCATGGGCATGCCCGGCATGCATTGCTTTACCAACGTGATGAACGAGGACGGATCGGGCTATGTGATCTCGGTGGTGGAAAGCGAAGAGACCTCGAACGCAAACGCGCCCAAAGTGGCCGAGCTGTGGGGCCATTTCGCCGAGTTCATGGAAGGCCCGCCCTCACCGGTTGGGTACGACGTGATTGCCCATTGGGATAAGGGGTAAAGGCTAGGGCGGGGAGTTACCCGCCCTTTGTTTTGGTTGGGCAGGATGTTCGGGTTCGTCAGTACAACCGTTTGGACACGCAGTTTGGGATTTCAAAGGTGGAAAAGCGAGCGCTGGGTTGCGAGTTTGAAGTTCAGGCATTCGATCTCGAGGGTGTAGGATGAGTGATTTCACCCATCAATGTTCGCCACTGAAGAAGATGGGTGCGAGCACCCATCCTACGCTTGCTAGGAGGGACTAGTCGTTTTTGTCCAAAATAGATGACTTTCCAATAGCTGCAAGCGCAGCTCCAACTCCCCCAGAAAGAAGAAGTTCTTTCAGTCGGGAAATTCTTTCTGGGGACAAGTACAACCAACTCTCCGGGGCTAAAAAGTGAAAAAACAGTACAAAGAAAGAGGCAATTACCAAGATTGCAGCACTAAACATGAACGCCCTAAGTATCCAAGATGCCAACCCATCCACAGCATCTTGCCGAGCCAACTTCTTAAATTTTGTTTGCGTTTCTTCACTCTTGATGTCCAAACCAAACGCAAACGCAGCAGCTTCGCTTTCCGCCTGATCATCGTCGGAAGCAACCGGTGCATTTTGTTTTGGAATTACAAATTCTTCTTCAGGCTGCCCGTTTTTCCCTGAGCTCATCAAAATGCCTTTTTATTACTTCATCGGGAATTGCAGCATTACGCGACTTACTCCATGCTTCCTCCCATGGAGTGCCGGGTTGGTGTGTCAGCGCTGAAAGTTGGACACCGTTGAATTTCTTGTATGTGTTGAAAACTGAACGCAGCAACTTGTCGGTCTGCGGATCGACTTTCTGACGACCAAACATCTCAATACCTCTTTCAGGTACTTCCTGAACTGGGCTTGCTCTGTACTGTTTGGTCGCGTGGTATAGCTCAGGATATGCAGGCCCATATTGCCATGCCTGTACGTCTTCGGAGATCAGAGGCTGCCCAAGAAAAGCCAAGTGCCAGCCGTGCGACAAATACGTCAACTTCAAAAGCTCAAGCGGAGTCAGCGAACGGTCTTCGCCGTTCGCGATCTCAAGAATTCGCCGAGCGATCGCTGTTGATGCATACGTCATAAGTTGCCTCCTGACTTCTATATAATTTCTGTCAAGCTATTTTGATAGAGATAACAGGCAAATTATCTTTTCCGCCTCTTCACATTCCCACCCCGCTGCCCCGGCCTGCCAGCCGTTGACCGTCCGCGCGACTTCACCGCGTCTTCCGAGGCTTTCTCGACCGCCCATTGCCGCGCCATGGGGTCGTCGGCGACGGCCAGATCGACCGCTTCCAGACGTTTGATCTCATCCCGGATATTGGCAGCCTCTTCGAATTCAAGGTTTTCGGCGGCCTTGCGCATCTTCTCGCGCAACCCGTCCAGGTGCGCTTCCAAATTCGCGCCGTGCATCGGTTTGTCGATGGTGGCGGTGACGCGGTTCATGTCGACGTCGCCTTCGTAGAGACCGGCCAGAACGTCCTCGACATTCTTTTTCACCGTTTCGGGCGTGATGCCGTGTTCCTCGTTATAGGCAAGCTGTTTGGCGCGGCGGCGGTTGGTTTCGTTCAGCGCGCGCTCCATCGAACCGGTGATCTTGTCAGCATACATGATCACCCGGCCATCGGCATTCCGCGCGGCGCGGCCGATGGTTTGTACCAGAGAGGTCTCGGACCGCAAAAAGCCCTCTTTATCCGCGTCCAGAATGGCGACCAACCCGCATTCGGGGATGTCGAGCCCTTCGCGCAGCAGGTTGATGCCGACCAGCACATCGAACGCCCCCAACCGCAGATCGCGCAGGATTTCGATGCGTTCCAGCGTGTCGATATCCGAGTGCATGTAGCGGACTTTGATGCCCTGTTCGTGCAAATATTCGGTCAGATCCTCGGCCATGCGTTTGGTCAGCGTGGTGACAAGTGTGCGGAAGCCGTTGGCGGCGACCTTACGCACCTCGTCCAGCAGGTCATCGACCTGCATGGAGACAGGGCGGATCTCGACCTCGGGGTCCAGCAGGCCGGTGGGGCGGATGACCTGTTCGGTGAAGACGCCGCCGGTTTGTTCGATCTCCCACTTGGCGGGGGTGGCCGAGACGAAGACGGATTGCGGGCGCATGGCGTCCCATTCCTCGAACTTCAGGGGGCGGTTGTCCATGCAGGACGGCAGGCGGAACCCGTGTTCAGCCAGCGTGAATTTACGCCGATAGTCGCCCCGGTACATGCCGCCGATCTGCGGAACGCTGACGTGGGATTCGTCGGCAAAGACAATGGCGTTGTCGGGGATGAATTCGAACAGGGTCGGGGGCGGTTCACCCGGAGCGCGGCCGGTCAGATAGCGCGAATAGTTCTCGATCCCGTTGCAGACGCCAGTAGCCTCGAGCATTTCCAAATCGAAATTGGTGCGCTGTTCCAGCCGTTGAGCCTCTAACAATTTGCCTTCGCCCACCAGTTGGTCCAGCCGGATGCGTAGTTCCTTTTTGATCCCGATGATCGCCTGCTGCATCGTGGGTTTCGGCGTCACGTAGTGCGAGTTCGCGTAGACGCGCACCTGCTCCATCGTCGCGGCGCGTTCGCCGGTCAAAGGGTCGAACTCGGTGATCTGTTCCAGTTCCTCGCCAAAGAACGACAGTTTCCAGGCGCGATCCTCAAGGTGGGCGGGCCAAATTTCCAGTGAATCGCCCCGCACCCGGAACGAACCGCGCTGAAACGCCTGATCGTTGCGGCGGTATTGCTGGGCGACCAGATCGGCCATCACTTGCCGCTGGTCGTATTCATTGCCGACCTTCAGATCCTGCGTCATCGCCCCGTAGGTTTCGACCGAGCCGATACCGTAGATGCAAGACACTGACGCCACGATGATCACATCGTCACGTTCCAGCAGCGCCCGCGTGGCCGAGTGGCGCATCCGGTCGATCTGTTCGTTGATCTGGGATTCTTTCTCGATATACGTGTCGCTGCGCGGAACATAGGCTTCGGGCTGGTAGTAGTCGTAATACGAGACGAAGTATTCCACTGAGTTTTCGGGGAAGAAGCCTTTGAACTCTCCGTAAAGCTGTGCCGCCAGTGTTTTGTTCGGTGCAAGGATGATGGCTGGGCGCTGGGTTTCCTCGATCACTTTGGCCATGGTGAATGTTTTACCCGTTCCCGTCGCACCTAGCAGAACCTGATCGCGCTCGCCGTCCAATACGCCGCCAGCCAGTTCCCTGATAGCCGTTGGTTGGTCACCTGCCGGGTTGAACTCGGTGTGCATTACAAACTGCTTGCCGCCTTCCAGTTTCAGGCGGGCGCGCACGTCGTCGGCGGTCAGTTGGGTCTTGTGGGAATGGGCGTAAGGCATCGGCAGGCTCCGCAGTCAGACCCCTACATTTGTTCTTATTTTGTCCGTCTGCAAGGGCTGATCCGGATTCATTGCGCTCTCCACAGTCGGATGCCATGCGGTTGGTGATTCATTGTGATGTCCCAGCGTTTGATAGGTCTCTGATTTATCCCGGGCCAATGACAATTTCTGACATTAGGTCGCGGGCAACAGCCGCGACAATTGCAATCTTGCCCCCGGACGCTCTCTGACGCATAAACGGCTCAGCCAAGTGAGTACGGAGAGGCGACATGCGCGCACGGATTTACCAGCCTTCGCGAAACGCGATGACTTCGGGGATGGCCAAAACCCGCAAATGGGTTCTGGAATACGCCCCGACCTCAGCGCGTGAGGTCGATCCGCTGATGGGCTGGACATCGTCCAATGACACGCAGACACAGGTGCGCCTGAAATTCGACACCAAGGAAGAGGCTTTGGACTACGCCAAGGACAACGGTATCGAAGTGCAGGTCAGCGAGCCGCACAAGCGCAAACCGAACCTGCGTGCCCGTGGCTATGGCGAGAATTTCGCCACCGACCGGCGCGGCCCCTGGACCCACTGAATGATTGAGATTCGCAGGACCGATCCAACCTCGGACGCCCTTCGCGCCGTGGTGGACGCGCATTTTGCTCATAGCGAAACGGCAGGTCCTGCCGAAAGCAACCATACAATGGACGCCGAGTCGCTGGCCGGGCCGGGGATTCGGTTCTGGGCGATTTATGAGGGTCAGCAACCTTTAGGGTGTGGCGCGATGAAGATGCTGCCCGACGGAACCGCCGAGGTGAAGTCAGTGCATATTCTGGCGCAGGCGCGGGGCCGTGGTTTGGCGCGGCTGATGATGCAGCACTTGGCAGACTTGGCACGTGCCGAGGGGATTGAGGCCCTGGTTCTGGAGACCGGAGCAGCCCATCTTTCCGAATATGAAGCCGCCCGCAAGCTCTATGAGACATTGGGATATTCCTATTGCGGCCCGATCTTTGGCTATCAGGACGACCCAAACAGCGCCTTCATGCGCTTGGCCCTTGAACCCGGACAATAAAAACCGCAAGAAGGGCGCAGCGGTCCCTTAGCTCAACTGGATAGAGCAGCTGACTTCTAATCAGCAGGTTGAGGGTTCGAGTCCTTCAGGGATCGCCATCTTCATACGAAACACTTGAAACCAATGAAGCGCGCAGGCTCGTTTTGCTCTGTCGCCAAAACGACTCGTTGTTTCGTTGGGTGCGGGCATGTTTTTGAAGCCACCATGCGGCGGGTTGATCAGCACAGGTATCGGAAAGTTTAAGGGGCTGGACGAGGGGGTCATGCCAGCCCCTTTTAAGGGGTCACAGAGTGGTAGTGTGTGTGTTCCTTAATTGAAACCTACCCTGATTCACCGCGTTCGGAAATTGGGGGATTCCCGTAGACGCGCAAATGCGCGGAATTCGGCGCGTGGTGTATCATCGGAAGACCACGGTAGACCTTGTTTGGAGACCTCTTCGCAAGGGGCGTCGCAAAGATTTCTGATCCGTTGAAAAAAGATATTGCAACCGGTTGCAAACAGAATCATTGTTACGTCCAACAACTAGATTCGGGAGAGCTGCATGTTGAAGGTTGGTTTGCTGGGCGCCGGACGCATCGGACGGGTACATGCGCAGGCCATTTCGGCCCACCCAAACAGCAAGCTCTGTGCTGTTTCAGACGCAGTGCCAGAAGCGGCAGAAAGCCTTGCCGGCGAATACGGGGCGCAGGCGCGTGGGTCGGACGAGATCATTGCAGACACCCAAATTGATGCTGTTCTGATCGCAACGCCAACCGATACGCATTCTGACTTGATTGAAGCTGCCACAGCCGCAGGCAAAGCCGTATTGTGTGAAAAGCCTGTTGATCTGAGCCTGGAACGTGCTGCGCAATGTCTAAATGCTGTGTCCGGGCGGGGTAAGCCTGTGATGATTGGGTTTAACCGCCGGTTCGACCCCAATTTTTCGGCGTTGAAAGCAGGTTTAGAGGCGGGTGAAATCGGCAAAGCAGAGCTGCTGTCGATTACCTCGTTTGACCCGGCACCGCCTCCAGTCAGCTATGTCAAAGTGTCGGGTGGGCTGTTTCGGGACATGATGATCCACGATTTCGACATGGCAAACTATCTTATGGGCGAGGTTCCGGTTGTCGTTACTGCCGTCGGGTCGTCTCTTGTAGATGCCGAGATTGGCGCGGCTGGTGATGTGGATACCGCTGCGGTGACAATGACTTATGCAGATGGTCGTATTGCTGTTATCAAGAACTCGCGCCGTGCGGCCTATGGATATGACCAGCGGGTCGAGTTGCTGGGTTCAGGCGGATTGCTGCAAGCGCAGAACATGCTGGAAAATACGGTGGTCAAATCGACAGCAGAGGGCGTTGTCGGGGCAAAGCCAACCTATTTCTTTCTCGAACGTTACATGCCCGCTTACAAGGTGGAATGGGCCGCGTTTGTCGACGCTGTTGTGAACGGTTCAGAGGTTCCTGTTTCGTTGAAAGACGGTGTTGCCGCGCTTGCCATGGCCGAGGCCGCGACTCTGTCGATGCAATCCGGACAACCGGTTCGGATGGAAGAAATTTTGAAACCGGTTGCAAAATGATCGAAATTCTTCAAACTTACGTCAGCTCGGTTTTTGTGCCGCAGCCAATCAGATTCGGCACAGCCGGATGATCGGGGTTGGTCCCCCGACTTAAGATCAGACTGAAATCATGGGAGGAAACTGAAATGAAGAAATTTGTGAAAGGCGCGCTAGCTGCAGGGGCTTTGGCCCTAGCGACACCTGCGTTTGCACAGGAAATCGTGGTCGTATCGCACGGCCAGGCCAACGACGCATTCTGGAACGTTGTGAAAAACGGCGTCGAGCAGGCTGGTAAGGATGTCGGCGTGAACGTCGAATACCGCGCACCAGAAACTTTTGACATGGTGGCGATGTCGCAGTTGATCGATGCTGCCGTGAACCAGGAGCCCGACGGCCTGATCGTCTCGATCCCGGATGCGGATGCGCTTGGCCCGTCAATTGAACGTGCCGTAGCTGCCGGTATCCCGGTGATCTCGATCAACTCGGGTTCGGACGTTTCGAAAGATCTGGGTGCTTTGCTGCACGTTGGTCAGGACGAGTTTGACGCGGGCAAAGCTGCAGGTTCCGAGCTGGCATCGATGGGCGGCAAAACAGCAATTTGTGTGAACCACGAAGTCGGCAACGTTGCGCTGGATCTGCGCTGTGCAGGTTTCGCGGAAGGTTTCGGCGGTGACGTCGAAGTGCTGCCGACCTCGAACGACCCGTCGGAAATCGAGTCGAAAGTTGCTGCGGCTCTGGCTGCAAACGAAGCCGTCGATACCGTGATGGCGCTGGGTGCAAGCTCGGCCGGTGAACCGACCGTTGCCGCAGTCAAAGCCTCGGGCCGTGATGTGAATGTTGCCTCCTTCGACCTGTCGGCGAACTTCCTGCAGTCGATCGCGGACGGTGACGCCGCCTTTGCCATCGACCAGCAGCAGTATCTGCAAGGGTATCTTGCAGTGAACTTCATGGGCCTGCACGCCAAATACGGCCTGATGCCTGGTGGTAATGTTCCTTCAGGTCCCAACCTGGTGACTCAGGAGAAGGCCGCTCAGGTGATCGAACTGTCCTCGCAGGGCATTCGCTGATCCATACCGGAACCTGAATAAACTGGGGCGGCGCAGCAGCGCCGTTCCAACCCAAATGGGAGGAAACGATGAGTGACTCAGCTCAAGTCGCCGGGGACGAAAGGGTCAAAAAAGAACCTTTCATGACCAAACTCATGAAGCGGCCCGAACTCGGTGCGATGGCCGGTGTCGTGCTGGTGGTAATCTTTTTTGCTATCACAGCAGACGACTCGATGTTTACCCTGGCCGGGATCATGAATTTCATGACACCTGCCGCGCAGTTGGGAATTCTGGCCATCGGTGCCGCGCTTCTGATGATCGGAGGGGAGTTTGACCTGTCCATCGGCTCGATGGTGGCGTTTGCGGGCCTGTTCTTTGGCGTCTGTGTGGTCACTTGGCAGTTGCCACTGATCGTTGCGATCCCAATGACTTTTGTTTTCGCAGCATTTGTCGGGGCGATAAACGGAAACATCGTGATCCGATCAGGTCTGCCGTCCTTCATCGTGACGCTGGCTTTCCTATTCATTCTGCGCGGTCTGTCGTTGGTTGGCTTGAAGGCCGCCACCGGAGGATCGACCCAGTTGCGTGGCGTTCGTGACGTGGTTGAGAACGACTGGCTGGCTCCGTTCTTTTCAGGCGAGGCTTTCGGCGGCCTGTTTACCTGGCTGGCCGAGAAAGGCATGATCGAAACCTTCAAAAGCGGTGCGCCTAAAGTGCCCGGAATTCCGGTCGAAATCCTGTGGTTCATCGTGCTGGCGCTTGCAGCAACTTACGTGCTGTTGCGTACCCCGGCAGGGAACTGGATTTTCGCGTCGGGCGGCGACAGCACGGCGGCGTCAAACTCTGGTGTGCCGGTGAACCGGGTCAAAGTTTCGCTGTTCATGCTGACCGCCTGCTGTGCCGCACTGGTCGCCATCATTACCGTAATCGACGCTGGTTCGACCGACGCACGTCGTGGGTTCCAGAAAGAGTTTGAGGCGATCATCGCAGCCGTGATCGGCGGCTGTCTGCTGACCGGCGGTTATGGCTCGGCCATTGGCGCGTTCTTTGGCGCGATCATCTTCGGTATGGTTGTCATCGGACTGACCTATACGGACTTCGATCAGGACTGGTTCCAGGTTTTCCTTGGCGCGATGCTGTTGATTGCGGTTCTGTTCAACAACGCGATCCGTAAACGCGTAACCGGGGAGCGTTGATATGACCGAAGATACCAAGTTCCACCACGGCGATGCGGCGACTGATGTGGCGCCCATCGTGGAAATGAAGAACATCGAAAAGCACTTTGGCAACATCATCGCTTTGGCAGGCGTCAGCTTTGACGTCAAACCGGGCGAATGTCATTGCCTGCTTGGCGACAACGGTGCAGGGAAATCGACCTTCATCAAGACCATGTCGGGCGTGCACAAACCCACCAAGGGCGAGATCTTCTTCGAAGGCAAACCGCTGCATTTCGACACGCCTCGGGATGCGATGGAGGCGGGCATTGCGACCGTTTTCCAGGATCTGGCGATGATCCCGCTGATGAGCGTCACGCGCAACTTTTTCATGGGGCGCGAACCGACCAAGGGCAAAGGCCTGATGAAGCGGTTCGATGTCGAACAGGCGAATGATGTCTGCATGGAAGAGATGCGCAAAATGGGCATCAACCTGCGTGGGCCGGATCAGGCCGTGGGCACTTTGTCAGGTGGCGAGCGGCAGACCGTCGCCATTGCTCGTGCCGTGTATTTTGGTGCCAAGATTCTGATCTTGGACGAACCGACCTCGGCCCTTGGGGTGCGTCAAACCTCGAATGTTCTGGCAACCATCGACAAGGTGCGCAGCCAGGGGGTTGGTGTGGTCTTCATAAGCCATAACGTGCGCCACGCTTTGGCAGTGGGTGACCGGTTTACCGTGCTTAATCGCGGCAAAACGCTGGGTACGGCGACCCGTGGTGAGATTACCCCTGAACAGTTGCAGGACCTGATGGCCGGTGGTCAGGAAATGGCCGAGCTGGAAGGGTCTTTGGGCGGTACAGTCTAAACTTTGAACACCCGGATGCCCTTTCGAGGGCATCCGAACGGGCGGTGACACCTGAGCTCACACTCAATTCAGGCTTGAGGCATTAGCCTGACATCTTCGTAAAAAAGCAACCTGTGGGCCGCTGGCAGCGGTTTCAAGTTGAAAGGGATCATGATGAGCAAGACAGTCCGACTGACCGCGGCGCAGGCTCTGGTGCGTTATCTTGGGGCGCAGATGAACGAGGCCGGAGAGCCCTTTATCGCAGGTGTCTGGGCCATTTTCGGCCATGGCAACGTTGCCGGTTTGGGTGAGGCGCTGCATGGTGTGAAAGACAGCCTGCCCACCTATCGTGGCCATAACGAACAGACCATGGCGCATTGTGCGATTGCCTATGCCAAGCAACTGGGCCGCAAGCGAGCGATGGCTGTGACCTCGTCGATCGGGCCGGGGGCCACCAATATGGTTACCGCTGCCGCTCTGGCCCATGTGAACCGCCTTCCGGTTTTGCTACTGCCCGGAGATGTGTTCGCAACGCGTGGTCCTGATCCGGTTTTGCAGCAACCCGAAGTGTTTTCGGATGGAACCATCAGTGCAAATGACTGTTTCAGACCGGTCAGCCGCTATTTCGACCGCATCACGCGCCCGGAACACCTGCTGACGGCTTTGCCGCGCGCCTTCCGTACTATGACGGACCCGGCGGACTGCGGTCCGGCCACCTTGGCCTTTTGCCAGGATGTACAGGCCGAGGCATATGATTATCCCGAAAGCTTCTTTGAGCCTCGCGTCTGGTATCAGCGTCGCATTCGCCCGGATGAGGGTGAGCTGGCGCGGGCTGTGGCGGCAATCAAGGCGGCCAAACGCCCTGTGATCGTCGCGGGTGGCGGCGTGCATTATTCGGACGCAACCGCCGCGCTGCAAAGTTTTGCCGAGGCGCACAACATCCCGGTGGCCGAAACACAGGCGGGGAAATCCGCATTGGCATGGGATCATCCGCTGAACCTGGGGCCCATTGGTGTCACGGGTGGCGAACCCGCCAACGACATCTGCGCCGAGGCTGATCTTGTGCTGGGCGTTGGTACTCGATTTCAGGATTTCACCACCGGGTCTTGGGGCTTGTTCGCCAACCCCGAGCGTGAACTGATCAGTCTGAACACCGCAGCTTATGACGCCGAAAAGCACGGCGCAATGCCGCTGCAATCCGACGCGCGCGTTGGTTTGGGAGAACTCACCGCAGCGTTGGGTGACCACCGCGCGCCAGATCTGCCTGCGGTGCTGAAAACCGACTGGTTTGGCAAGGTTGATGCGCTGACCGATGCGCCAAAAGACAGCAATGCGCTGCCGACGGATATGCAAGTGATCGGTGCGGTGCAGCGGGCCGCCAATGAAAACACCGTGGCGATGTGTGCCGCAGGTACGATGCCGGGCGAGCTGCACAAGCTGTGGAAAGCACCGCGCCCAGGGGCCTATCACATGGAATACGGTTTCAGCTGCATGGGTTATGAGATTGCGGGTGCCATGGGGATCAAGATGGCCCAGCCGGAACGAGATGTGATCTGCTTTACCGGTGACGGCACTTACATGATGGCGAACTCCGAAATGGCGACGGCAGCGATGATGGGGATATCCTTCACCGTTGTTGTCACCGACAACCGCGGTTTCGGCTGCATCAACCGCTTGCAGATGGGCACGGGCGGGGCCGAATTTAACAACCTTCTCGACCACACAGTCCACGAAACGGCTTCTGCCATCGACTTTGCGGCCCATGCGGCAGCGATGGGGGCGACCTCGGTCAAGGTCAGCTCAATTTCCGAGCTTGAGGACGCGCTGGCCAAACGCAGCGACGTCAAAGGCCCTTACGTTGTGGTGATCGACACCGACCCGTACCCCTCGACCGAGTATGGCGGAACGTGGTGGGAAGTGGCTGTGCCCGAGGTCAGCATCCGACCTGAAGTGAATGAAAAACGCGCGGCCTATGAGGTCGCCATCAAGGAAAGAAACACGAAATGAGCGTGAAGATCGGTATCTCTCCGATTGCGTGGCAGAATGACGACCTGCCGGATTTGACTGCGGCCTATACGATGGAACAGGCGCTGAAAGAAGCGCGCGAGATTGGCTATACCGGCGTCGAGCGTGGCCAGCGGATGCCCGGCGACACCGAAGGCTTGCGCGCCTATCTGGACGCAAACGACATCGCGCTTTGTGGCGGTTGGTGTTCGGGCGCAACCTTGGTCAACGACTTTGACGCCGAGGTTGCCGCTGTTCGTGAGCAAGTAGAGCAGTTTGTTGCACTGAACAGCCCGTGCATCGTTTATGCCGAATGCTCCAACACCGTTCAGGGGCAGATCGGCACGCCGGTCAATGCCCGCCCCAAATTGTCCAAAGACGAGGTTCTGGCCTATGCCGCCAAGCTGAGTGAGTTGGCCAAGTGGAAGGCTGATCAAGGTATGCCGATGGCATATCACCATCACATGGGCACGATCATCGAAAGCGAGGATGAGGTGAACTGGCTGATGGAGGGGTCAGGCCCCGAACTGAAGCTGTGTTTCGATACCGGCCATTTGCTGTTCGGTGGTGGCGATGTGATGGCCACGCTGAACCGCTGGGGTGATCGCGTACATCACGTTCACTTCAAGGACATCCGCCCTGATGTTGTGCAAGACACGCGTGAGAACAACCGCAGCTTCCTGGATGCAGTGATCGCAGGAGCCTTCACCGTGCCTGGCGATGGCTGCATCGATTTTCAGGCCGTCGCAAATGCATTGAAAGCGATGGATTACAACGGTTGGATCGTGGTCGAGGCAGAACAGGACCCTGCCAAAGCGCCGCCCTACGAGTACTCCAAAATGGGCTACGACCACATCGTCGAAGTTTGCGGCAAGGCAGGTTTGGAGATCAGCACTTAAATCACCGCCCCACGGGGCAACACCGAAGCCATGAGAGAGGAGTATGTCATGGTGCATCAAGAACTTGGGTATGTCGGCTATTTCGACCGGGAATCCTGCGATCTGGATGAATTCAAGGTGCTGACCTCGCAAAACTTGACAGCCGATGCGGTTCCTCATGCCGTAGCGGTGGAAAAGAACGTGCCTGTCTACGACATGGACGTGTTGCGCACTGCGTTGACAGATGCCGATCAGCGAAAGTCCCTTCTGGCAGAATGGGCAAGGGTTCTGGGCAAATCTGCTGGCGTGATCGTTCTAAAAGGTGCCTATGCAGATACTTCGGTGATCGACCGGGCAAGCGACGTCTTCCGCGAGATCATCGAAGAAGAGCGCGAGGGCGCTGGCGGCGAGGGCGATCACTTTGCTGCGTCGGGTGCCAATGACCGGATCTGGAATGCGCTGCAAAAACAGTGCCTGCGTGATCCGGAAGGGTTCGCACTCTATTTCGGCAATGCTGCAGTTGCAGCGGCGTGTGAGGCGTGGCTGGGGCCGAATTACCAGATGACCGCGCAGGTCAATCAGGTGCGTCCGGGCGGCAAAGCACAGCAAGCGCATCGGGATTACCATCTTGGGTTCCAGAATGCGGACAGCGCAGCGCGGTATCCGGCGCATGCCCATCACCTGACGGCTGCGCTAACCCTGCAAGGTGCAGTGGCGCATTGCGATATGCCGGTCGAAAGCGGGCCAACCAAGCTGCTACCATTTTCGCAGCTTTACGCGCCCGGATACCTCGCCTTCCACGACCCCGCGCACAGGGACCATTTCGAGCAGGCCTACATCCAGTTGCCACTGAACAAGGGCGATGCGGTGTTCTTCAACCCCGCGCTTTTCCACGCAGCGGGGGAAAACAGCAGCAACGGCATTCACAGGATGGCCAATCTGCTTCAGGTGTCGTCAGCTTTCGGGCGCGCGATGGAAGCCGTCGACCGTGCCGCCATGTCTCAAGCGGTGTTTCCTGCACTTGCGGCCTTGAAACAACGTGGTGATCTGAGTGCCTTGGAAATCGAAGCTACGATCGGAGCAACCGCCGAGGGCTATCCCTTTCCAACCAACCTCGACACCGACCCGCCGGTTGGTGGCAATGCGCCGGACAGCCAGGCCGATATCCTGCGCCGCGCTGTGTCAGAGGGATGGAGCGAGTCGGAATTGGCCGATGCTTTGTCAGCCTTGCTTAACAGACAGGCCGCATAAGGCCCAATCGGGCGGGTCGTTGAGCCCGCCCCAATCGGAGAAGAACTATGGCAGACCTGCTCAAGAAACCCTTTGGCACCCGTGGCAAGGTGCATGACATCACCCCGGCCAGCGCCGGATGGCGGTATGTAGGGTTCGGGCTTTATCACCTAAAGGCCGGGGACCGGGCAGCTGAAGTCACAGGAGACCGGGAAGTCATTCTGGTGATGGTCGAAGGCAAGGCGAAAATCACTGATGCCGGGCAGGATTGGGGCGTGTTGGGCGACCGGATGAACGTGTTCGAAAAGACGCCGCCGCATTGCTTGTACCTGCCCAACGGCACCGAATGGGAAGCTGTCGCCGAGACCGATTGCGTAATGGCCGTGTGTTCGGCGCCGGGCAAAGGCGGTCATCAAGCGCGCCGGATCGGGCCGGACGGCATCACACTCACCGAACGCGGCAAGGGTGTGAACACGCGATACATCAATAACATCGCGATGGAGAACGAGGACTATGCCGATAGCCTTCTGGTGACAGAGGTCTTCACACCAAACGGGCACTGGTCTTCATACCCCAGTCATCGCCATGACGAGGATGACTTCCCCCGGATCACCTATCTGGAAGAGACATATTACCATCGACTCAACCCTGCCAATGGGTTCGGGATACAGCGGGTTTACACCGATGACGGTCAACTGGATGAAACGATGGCCGTATCCGATGGCGATGTTGTGACTGTCCCGCGGGGTCATCACCCTTGCGGCGCACCCTATGGGTTTGAGATGTACTATCTGAACGTCATGGCGGGACCACTGCGGAAATGGCGATTTGTACCGGCCCCGGAGGTCGAATGGATCATGGAGCGTGACGGATGAGCAAAGATTTCGCCAATTACCCATGCCTTGCAGGCAAGACGGTTTTCATTACAGGCGGGGCCGGAGGAATTGGTGCGGAAACTGTAAGGGCCTTTGCCAATCAGGGGGCCAAGGTCGGGTTCCTAGACCTCAATGCTGAGGCTGGGCTTGCGCTGCTGTCGGACTTGGAAGGCGAGCACGCGTTTGCCCAATGCGATTTGCGCGACATTGAGGCGATGAACGCCGCAATGGGGCAGTTGGTTGAAGAGTTGGGTGAAGCGGATGTGTTGGTCAACAATGCCGCCCATGATGACCGCCACGACTGGCGCGATGTGACGCCAGAGTATTGGGATGAGCGTATGGCGACCAATATTCGCCACATGTTTTTTGCCATTCAGTCGGTGGCTCCCGGCATGATCGCGAAGGGTGCGGGTTCGATCATCAATATCGGGTCGAATTCATGGTGGGAGGCCGGAGCGGGTTTTCCCGCTTATGCCACCGCTAAATCCGCAGTCCACGGCCTAACCCGTACCATGGCGCGCGAGTTGGGGGATCATCGCATTCGCGTGAATGCGGTCGTGCCCGGCTGGATCATGACCGACCGTCAGAAAGACCTGTGGGTCACGCCCGAAGCGCTGGCCAAGCAGGTGGACCGGCAATGCCTGCCGGACCCGATTGAACCGGTTTATGTCGCCCGAATGGTGCTGTTCTTAGCCTCGGACGACGCCGCAATGTGCAGCGCCGGGAACTTCATGGTCGAAGGTGGTTCGATCTGAGAACGTCGAAACATCTGGAGAGCTGACATGCCTCAACCCTTTCAGCTTGCGGCGTGCGCTGAAATGCTTTGGCTAGACAAACCCATGGACTGGCGTGCCGCGCGGCTGACCGAAATGGGGTTTGGTGTGGGCCTTTGGAACTGGCCTTCGTGGGATCTGGGCAAGCTGGAAAGCGTTGGCGCGAACTACACGATCATGAACGGGTATCTTCAGGGGCGCCTTGCTGACAAAGAAGGCGCTGACATGCTGCTGCAATCTGCGCGCGAGACAGCGCGGATTGGTAAGCGCTTGGGTGTGGATCGTCTGAACCTACACGGTACTGGTTTGGGCGATGGTGGAATTCCCATCTGGCAACATGACGTCGTGACCGGTGACATGTGGCTGACAGCGCGCGACACGCTGCATCGAATCTGTGAACTGGCAGAACAGGAAGATGTTGTTTTCACGCTGGAAAACCTAAACCTGCTGGACCATCCCGGCTGTCCCTTTGGGTCGACCGAAGACGTTCTGGCTCTGGTTTCGTCTGTCAATCATCCACGTTTGCGCATCAATCTAGATCTTTATCACACGCAAATCGGTGAAGGGGATCTGGTCCGTTGGTGCAAGAAATGCCTGCCATGGATCGGAGAAGTTCAGGTTGCTGACAATCCCGGCCGGTGTGAACCCGGAACCGGTGAGATCAATTATGCCGCCGTTGCAAGGGCGCTGGATGACATGGGGTATCATGGACCTGTCGGTCTGGAGGCTTTCGCAGCAGACAACCCGGAAACGGCGCTTGAGGCCTTCCGGGTTGCTTTTACGATTTAAAGGCGCTCGCGGACGTTATCGTTGGGGTGGCGCGCCAAAGGCACGGATTACGGTGCGGGCAGCGGCCTCGACCAGGTCGTGGGTTTCCTTCAGTATGGTGACCCGATCAAACCTTTCAGGATCACGATTGACGGCGTCTCGCATGGCGTGACCAAACGCCATACGCAGTTCCGTCCCGATGTTGAACTTGCAGATCGAGGTCTCTCGCGCCAGTTTCATGCGCTGTTCTGCCGGCACGCCTGACCCGCCGTGAATGACCAAAGGCACCTCGGTCAAGGCATCAATCTCGGCGATGCGCGCCTCGTCCAAGCCCCCTTCTTTGTTTTGCTGCAAGTGAACATTGCCAACCGAAATCGCCATCGCGTCCACCCCGCTTTCACGTGCGAACTGTGCGGCCTCTTCGGGATCGGTGCCGTTTGAACCTTCACCGCCCGAGTACCCGACAAAGCCGATTTCGCCTTCGCAGGAAATCCCTGCTGCGTGGGCCATTTCGGCAATTGCGGCGGTCTCATCAATATTCTGTTGCAATGGCTTGCGGGACCCGTCGAACATCAAAGAGGTAAACCCGCTGTCCAGCGCGATCTTGCAGTCTTCGAACGTGTACCCGTGATCCAGATGAGCCACGACCGGGACTGAGGCATTTTCAGCCAGATAACGGAACATCTTGCCTAAAATGGGAAGTGGTGTGTGTTCGCGACAGCTGGGTCCGGCCTGCAAAATCACAGGCGCATTCTCGGCTTCAGCAGCGGCCACATACGCGCGCATGTCTTCCCAACCGAGTGTAACCAGCCCGCCAACGGCGTAACCCTGTTCATAGGCAGGTTGCAGGACGTCTTTCAGTGTGACGAGGGTCATTTGAACTTCGCGATCATGTCTTTGATGCCCGGGATCGTTTCGATCTGATAGGCATGTGTGGGTTGGAAATACTGCACCAGCGAGCGTTGGCTCAGCCCGCCGAGGATGGTGAAATAATACATCTCATAGCCCGGCAGAACGCAGCACGGATGATAGCCCTTGTCGATGCAGATCGTTGAGCCATCAACGATGTGATAGGCGTCGCCGGGTTCGTTATCTTCGCGTTGCAACATCTGTAGCCCCGAACCCCAGTTGGGTTTGAAACGGAAATTATAGGTCTCGTCGTGGCGCGTTTCGTCCGGCAGGCGGTTGGTGTCGTGCTTGTGGCTGGGAAAGCCCGACCAGCCGCCCTGACCAACTGTAAACAGCTCGCTCACCAACAGGCGGCCGACTTTGTCGTGCTGTTTTTGCCCGAGGATATGTTTGATCTTTCGATGGGTTTTGGTGTCGTCGCTGCCGTATTGAACAAGGTCGTGCTGGCGCACATCAAACGGGTCCAGCACCTTGTCGTATTTGGCGCCGGCAATGAACACTTCGGTCTCATCCGACACGCAGATCATCTGCACTTTCGCGCCGACAGGCACATAGACGCCTTCGGGTTCGCCATCCCAGACATCTTCGCCCCGGTTACCCAGTTTCGGGAAGGCAACGCCTTCGGCGTCCACATCGACGCTGCCGGTGGCTGGAACGATGCAGGTCTCATAGCCGGGAACCTGATATTCGAACGCCTCACCCTTTTTCAGCTTAACAATGTTGAAATAGTTCAGCGGAACCGTTGGGTCATCGGCATCGACGATGGGCTTGTTCTGATTGTCATAGGGCGCGATGTGCATGGGTGTCTCCTATGTGGTCGGGCCGGAGTGTGAGGCGAGGAACGCGTCTAATTCCGAGGTTATCGGCATGGCTGGCGCGCATCCTGGCTGGGATACAACGATCGATGCGCAGGCCGAGCCGCGCATGACAGCATCCCTCAAGTCATGGCCCGCAGCAATTGAGGCCAACAGACCCGCCATGAAACTGTCTCCTGCCCCATTGGGTTTGACGGCCGTGACCGGATAGATGCCGGTTTCGATCTCTTGCCCGTCCAGCAGCGTAACGGCACCTTTTTCGCCCATTTTGTAGATGACGATCCGACCGGGTTTTTCTGCCAGCTGCTTGGCCTTGGCAAAGCCCTTGTCGATACCGCCAGCCATGAACCCGAACTCTTCGTCATTGCCGACGATCAGGTCGCTGGCTTCACCGGCCCGCGACAAGACTTCGGCGGCTACCTCGGGCGAAGGCCAGCTGTAGGGGCGGTAGTCGATATCGAATATGATTGGCAGGCCAACAGCTCGGGCGTTTTCGAACGCACGGAATGTGGCGCTGCGTGATGGTTCGGATGCAAAGACCGTGCCTGCCGAGATGACTGCCGAAAAGGACGAATAGTCAACCTTGTCCATGTCCTCTTCGGTGACCTGAAAATCGACGGCCCCGTTGCGGTAGATGACATTCTGAAAGTTTTCGATCCGGCTTTCGTAGACGGCCAGCGACATACGGTATTCACCGCCCAAAACGCGGATATAGGTGGTGTCTACGCCATAGTGGCGCAGGCGGTTCAGGCAGAAACGACCGACCGCATCGTCTGAGACTGACGTAATCAGAGAGGCCTGACTGCCCAATTTGACCAACCCGGCGCAAATATTTGCTGAAGAACCACCCAGATCAGCATGGAAGGTGTCGGCGTCCTCGCTTTTGACACCGATCGGGTCCGCATACATATCCATGCCAGCACGCCCGAAAACGGCGAAGCGGTTTCCTTTGATACCGTCTATCAAAGCGCTCAAGTCATGTCCTCCGGCAAAGTGGGGTGTGCAAAGTTTGGACCTTGCGCTGAATCGATTCACACGATACTGATTTTGCAACCGGTTGCAAATGATATGTTCGGAGCCGTTGCAGATGCCTGAAATCGGAATTGGAATTGTGGGTGGCGGCTATATGGGCAAGGCTCATTCCGTTGCCATGTCGGCCGTTGGCGCGGTTTTCAACACCGCATTAAGGCCCCGGCTTGAAGTCATTTGTGCGTCCAGCCCCGAAAGCGCTGAACGTTACCGCCTGGCCTATGGTTTTGAACGCGCGACTGACGATTGGCGTGTGCTGGTTAAAGACCCCATGGTCGAAGCCATTGTGATCGCCTCACCGCAATCCACGCATCGTCAGATTGCCGAAGCAGCTTTTGGTCTGGGCAAGCCCGTGTTGTGTGAAAAGCCCCTGGGTGCGTCGCTGGAAGACAGTCAGGCCATGGTTGCAGCGGCCGAAGCCGCAGGCGCTGTGAACATGGTTGGGTTCAACTATATTCGCACGCCCGCCAGCCAGTTTGCCCGCCAACTGATCGCCGATGGAGAGATCGGCGACATCACGTGGTTCCGGGGTGAGCACACCGAGGACTTTTACGCTGATCCGCAGGCCCCCGCCACGTGGCGCACAACGGGCATGGCCAATGGCACAATCGGCGACTTGGCCCCGCATATGGTGAACGGAGCGATGGCCCTGGTTGGACCGATTGCTCAGGTGATGGCCGATGTGGAAACCGTGCATAAAACTCGGCCCGGAGGTGAAGTCACGAATGACGACCATGCCCAGATGATGTGCCGGTTCGAAAACGGCGTTATGGGCAACCTGTATTTCAGCCGCGTCGCGACGGGTCGTAAAATGGGCTATGCGTATGAAATATCGGGCACAAAGGGCGCAATCCGGTTCGATCAGGAGGATCAGAACGCGCTGTGGCTGTATAAGCGGGAAGGGCCCGAAGCCGCGCGTGGGTTCACCAAGATCCTGACAGGTCCCGCGCACCCGGATTATGAACCCTTCTGTCAGGGCCCGGGTCACGGCACCGGCTATCAGGACCAGATCATCATCGAGGCCAAGGACTTTCTGCAGGCCATACATACCGGAGAAGCGATCTGGCCGACCTTCCGTGTCGGGCACGAGGTCAACCGCGTGCTGGCCGCCGCCTTGGCGTCCTCAGACCAGCGACAATGGAAAGACATCAGCGATTTCTGATCGCTCAATCTATGAAATTCTAAAGAGAGACGATGACCATGGCTAAGTTGAGATGGGGCATGATCGGAGGCGGTGAAGGCAGCCAGATTGGGCCTGCCCATCGCTTGGGCGCGCAGGCTGACGGACTGTTTGAGTTTGCTGCTGGCGCGCTGGACCACCGGCCCGAAGCGGGCCGCGAATACGCGCAACGACTGGGTGTTGCTGCCGACCGTGCATATGGCAACTGGCAAGAGATGCTGGCGGGCGAGAAGGACCGGGATGATCGAATTGATCTGGTGACCATCGCCACGCCAAACTCGACCCATTTCGAGATAGCCAAGGCGTATCTTGAGGCGGGCTTTAACGTCTTGTGCGAAAAGCCGATGACCATGACGGTTGAGGAGGGCGAAGAGATCGTCCGCGTTGCTGAAGCTTCGGGCAAGATCTGCGCGGTGAACTACTGCTATTCCGCGTACCCAATGGTGCGTCAGGCGCGTGCGATGGTGCGTGCAGGCGACATCGGCAAGGTGCGGTTGGTTGTGACGAACTTCAGCCACGGTCATCATGGCGATGCCACAGATGCGGACAACCCACGTGTGCGTTGGCGCTATGATCCTGCGATGGCAGGTGTCTCGGGGCAGTTTGCAGATTGCGGTATCCACGCGCTGCATATGGCTAGCTTTATCTGCGATGACGAGGTTAAGACCCTTTCCGCCGATATGGCTTCGACCATCGCGAGCCGTGAACTGGAAGACGATGCAATGATCAACTTCCGGATGGAAGGCGGCACAGTCGGGCGTCTCTGGACGTCATCGGTGGCAATCGGGCGGCAACATGGCTTTGACATTCAGGTCTTTGGGGAAACCGGTGGGCTGCGCTGGGCGTCCGAGCAACCCAACCAATTAATCTATACCCCGGTGGGTGGGCGTACCCAGATCATCGAAAAGGGCGAGGGCGGACTTCATGACGAGGTTCAGCGTTTGTCTCGGGTCGCAATCGCGCACCCCGAAGGGTTCCCGCTGGCCGTAGCTAATATCTATTGCGATCTGGCCGATGCAATTCGTGGTGAAAGCCGGGATGGGCTGCCGGGGGCGGCTGATGGGGTCCGCTCCATCGCCGCTGTCCATGCGGCTGTTGCTTCGGGCAAAGCGGAAGGTGCGTGGCAGGATGCCCGTCCACCGATGTTCCGCTGATCAGGGGCGGGGCCGCAACGTGCCCCGCTCAATCACCCGGCAAGGGAAAATACGGGCCTCGGGATAGCGCTGGGGCTCTTTCAACATCTCGACAACTAGATCGACGGATGAGGTAATGATCTGCTTGATCGGCTGGTGAATCGTCGTCAGATCGATGCTTTCCCAGCGCGACATTTCCATGTCGTTCAATCCAATGATTCCAACATCTTTGCCCGGCTGCAAACCGTGATCTTTAAGCGCTGAGAGTGCGCCAATCGACAGGATGTCGTCACCGCAGAAATAAGCCTGGGCCGGGTTGTTGGTCAAAAGGCCCAGCATCTCGGCCCGCCCTGCCTCGAAAGAGTAAGCCCCAGCAAAACAATGGTTTACTTCAATCTCCGGGTGCTCAGCCATCTCTTCCATAAAGCCGCGATGTCGATCTAGGGCCGAGGTCGCGTCTTTGGGCCCGCCCAGATAGCCGACGCGTGTGTACCCGCGTGCCAAAAGTTCACGGGCGGCCATACGCCCGCATTCCACGTTGTCGATGCCGACGACATGCACTTCGGGTGAAGTGGCCGAACGTCCAAATGTATGCACCACGGGCACGCCCGCGTCGTGAAAAGCTTTGGCAAAGCTCGGCGGCAGCGTTGACGACGCCACGATGGCAGCATCCACCGAGTATTGCCGCAACATGCGGACGGAATTGGCGGGCTCGGTCTCATCCGTTAGGTTCACGATCAATGGGCGCAGGCCGCGTTCCTGCAAGGCGCGTGTGAATTGATCGAAGACCTCAAGGAAAATGGGGTTGTGGAAGTTGTTCGAAATCAAGCCGATCAGCTTTGTCCGCCCCGTCGTCAAAGACGAAGCAAGTGCGTTGGGGCTGTAACCCAATTCGCGCGCCGCTTTTTCGACTTTGCTGCGTGTTTTTGCCGAAACCGAAGCGCCTTCGGTGAAGGTGCGAGAGACAGCAGATCGCGAAACACCGGCAAGGGCAGCGACGTCTTTGAGTGTCACGCTCAAGGGTGGCTCCAAGGGCAAAAGGGAAGGGGCATTGAGGCGATTGTCATTGTAAGTTCATTATGCATTATCGACCAATTCCCGCAACCGGTTGCAAAACATCATAAGACAGATCTTCAGTCGTAAAATCTTCATCGAAATGTGAATTATGTGTTCCGAAACAGCTCGGACGCCAAGACTCTGCCTTTAGGTTCAGTTGCCTTGGCCTAAGACACACTGGAAACGGACGCAAATGCAACTGCGCTCAGCACCCAGTGATCAAAAAGGTCTATTTCGCGGAAATGGGCGCTGTGTGTTCAATTGAAACAGAACTCTTGGTATTTTCCGTCAAGGTCAGAAGAAAATCTTCGTTTTGGTTCATTTGAACACTGTGGTACTTCATGTGAACGTTACAGAATCGCTTTACAGGGCGGTCAGGCGTCAATCTTGACACGACCTGCCCCAACATTGCTTTGTGACCCAGCCTGGAGGATCCAATGAAAACAACGACGAAATACGCTGCTGCGACCGCTGCTATTTTCGCTGCGCCTACCGCCTTTGCCGCCGATAAGGCAGAAGTTCAGTTCTGGCACGCCATGGGCGGCCAGTTGGGCGAAATCACCGACAAGTTTGCCGATGATTTTAACGCACAGTCGGACAGCTGTGTGATCAACTCGACCTACAAAGGCAACTACACCGAGAACATGACCGCCGCCATCGCCGCCTTCCGCGCGGGCGAGCAGCCGCATATCGTTCAGGTTTTCGAAGTTGGCACTGCAACCATGATGGCCGCAGGCGACAAGGGTGCGATCTATCCTGTCTACAAGCTGATGGAAGACGCGGGCATCGAATTCGATCAGTCGAAATATCTGCCGGCTGTGATTTCATATTACACGGACACCGACGGCAACCTGCTGTCGCTGCCTTTCAACTCGTCGACCCCGGTTCTGTGGTACAACAAGACCGCTCTGGACGCGGCGGGTGTTGCCGTTCCGACGACATGGGATGAAGTGGAAGAGGTGGCGCGCGCACTAAAGGCCAACGGTGTTGAAAAGCCGTTTTCTTTCGGCTGGCAGTCGTGGTCGAACCTCGAAAACTATTCGGCTTGGCATAACATTGACTTTGGCTCAGAAGAAAATGGCTTTGCCGGCCTGTCGACCGAATTCACCTTCAACAACGACGCGGTTGTAAACCACATCCAACGTATCGCGGACATGGGCAAAGAGGGTCTGTTCGTCTATGGCGGTCGTCGGGGTGACAGCCGCGGTCAGTTCGTGAACGGTGAAACCGCGCTGTGGATCAACTCGTCGGCTTATTATGGCGGCTTCAAGAACGACATCAAGGATTTCGAGTTCGGTCAAGCCATGTTGCCGTTGGATTCCGCTCTGGCTGACGCCCCGCAAAACTCGATCATCGGTGGCGCGACCCTTTGGGTTCTGAACGGACACGAACAGCCCGAATACAAGTGCGCGGCCGAGTTCTTCCAGTTCCTGTCAGAGCCTGAGCAGCAAGCCAATTGGCATCAGACCACGGGTTACGTTCCCATCACCACAGCTGCGTATGAGCTGTCAAAGGAACAGGGTTTCTATGAGACCGATCCGGGCACCGATACCGCCATCAAACAGCTGAGCCTGAACGAGCCCACACCGGCTTCGAAAGGTCTGCGCTTTGGCAACTTCGTTCAGATCCGTGACGTGATCAACGAAGAGCTGGAAGCTGTCTGGTCGGGTGAAAAAGACGCTCAGACCGCAATGGATGACGCTGTTGAACGTGGTAACGCCCTGTTGCGCAAATTCCAGGACGCAAACAGCTAAAATACCCCCTCATGGCGCGGTCCCCTTTGGTTTGAGGGGGCCGCGTTCTCGATCCTACTGACTACTGAGATCTGACATGCAGAAACGCGTCGTCTTCCGATCCAAGCTGCTGCCTTACCTGCTGGTGGCGCCACAGATCGCCATCACGCTGATCTTCTTTTTCTGGCCATCCTATCAGGCTTTAGAAAGCTCTTTCTTTGTTGAAGACGCGTTTGGGTTTTCCCGCAACTGGGTTGGAATGCAGAATTATGCAGAACTATTTGCCGACCCCGGTTATCTCAGATCATTCAAAACCACGCTGATTTTCAGCGTTTCGGTTGCCGCCCTCGCCATGAGCATCTCGCTGGGTTTGGCCGTTGCGGCCAACCGTGTGATCCGGGCTGCGACCGCGTATCGTACTCTGCTCATCTGGCCCTATGCGGTTGCGCCCGCTTTGGCCGGGGTGATCTGGTATTTTCTGATGAACCCAAGCCTTGGCATTGTCGCCTATTGGCTGAAAGGGTTGGGGGTGAACTGGAATCATTATGTGAATGGTGATCAGGCGCTGTTGCTGGTGATTGTCGCGGCGGCTTGGAAGCAGATCAGCTATAACTTCCTGTTCTTTTTGGCCGGTTTGCAAAGCATCCCGAAATCCCTGATCGAAGCCGCTGCCATTGACCGTGCCAGCCCGGCGCGGCGGTTCTGGACGATTGTGTTCCCGCTGCTGACGCCCACCACATTCTTTCTGCTTGTGGTCAACCTTGTCTATGCCTTCTTTGACACCTTTGCCCTGATCCACGCGACAACAGAAGGGGGCCCGGTCGATGCCACCTCGATCCTTGTCTATCGCGTTTATTCCACCGGCTTCGTCGGTCAGGATTACGGCAGTTCAGCTGCTCAGTCGGTTATTCTGATGGCACTGGTGGTTGGCATGACCTTCATCCAATTCCGCTATATCGAGCGTAAGGTGAACTACTGATGGTCGAAAATCGCCCCTTCCTGACCTTCTTGACCCATGCTGCGCTAATCACCGGTGTTCTGTTCCTGTGCTTTCCGGTCTGGATGGCGCTGGTGGCATCAACACACAGTGCCGGTGCGCTGTCCTCGTCCCCCATCCCGATGTGGTTTGGCGATCAGGGCTGGCAGAACTATTCCCTATTGATCAGCCAGGGCCTGCCCGAAGCGGGCGGAGTACCGCTGGGCCGCATGATGCTGAACAGTGCGATTATGGCCTTTGGGATCACCTTCGGCAAAATCGCCATCTCGATCATCTCGGCCTATGCAGTGGTTTATTTCAAGTTTCCGTTCCGCATGGTCTTTTTCTGGATGATCTTCATCACCCTGATGCTGCCGGTCGAGGTGCGCATTCTGCCCACCTTTGATGTGGTCACCAAAATGGGGCTGCTCAACAGCTATGCAGGGCTGATCGTGCCGCTGATTGCCTCGGCCACAGCAACGCTTCTGTTCCGTCAGTTCTTTCTGACCATCCCTGATGAGCTGGTCGAGGCCGCGCGGATTGATCGTGCCGGACCATTGCGCTTCTTCTGGGACATCCTGCTGCCGCTGAGCCGCACAAACATCGCGGCGCTGTTCATCATCCTTTTCATCTTTGGCTGGAACCAATACCTGTGGCCGCTTTTGGTGACCACGGACGAAGGTCTCTACACCATCGTTATGGGCATTCAGCGCATGGTGAATTCGGGTGAAAGCCTGCCGGTCTGGCATCTGATCATGGGTACGGCCGTTCTGGCGATGATCCCGCCGGTTCTGGTTGTGATTGCAATGCAAAAGCTCTTTGTCAAAGGGCTTGTGGAAAGCGAGAAATAATATGGCCAATCTGAGCATCAGATCCCTGGGCAAAACCTATCCCGGCGGCGTGTCGGCTGTGCGCGACGTCAATGTCGAGATCCAGGATGGTGAGTTCATCGTACTGGTCGGCCCATCGGGCTGTGGCAAGTCGACTATCCTGCGGATGATTGCAGGACTTGAAACCATCACGACGGGTGATCTGGATATTGATGGTCGCCGTGTGAATGATCTGGAACCCGGAGATCGGGACATTGCAATGGTGTTCCAGAACTATGCGCTTTACCCGCATATGACCGTGCGCGCGAATATGGAATATGGCCTGAAAAACGAAGGTCTGCCGAAAGACGAGATTGCCGAGCGCATTGCCGAGGCATCGCGTACGTTGCGCCTGTCGGAGTATCTGGATCGCAAGCCGCGCCAGCTTTCGGGCGGGCAACGCCAGCGCGTAGCCATGGGACGTGCCATCGTACGCAAACCAAAAGTGTTCTTGTTCGATGAACCGCTGTCTAACCTCGACGCCAAGCTGCGTACCCAATTGCGGGCCGAGCTGAAGGCCCTTCATGCCCGGCTGAACGGCACCTTTATCTATGTGACCCACGATCAGGTCGAAGCGATGTCGCTGGCAGACCGCATCGTGATCATGAGCGAGGGTCAGATCGAACAAATCGGCACACCGATGGACCTGTATCTGCGCCCTGCAACGCGCTTTGTCGCAGAGTTTATCGGCACACCGGCGATGAACTTTATCGACGCAACGGTTGGGTCTGATGGGCATTCTTTGCAGATCGGAGAGCAAATGATTGCGTCCGACGCGCCCATTCAGGCACCGGCAGGCACATCGGTGAATGTTGGTATTCGCCCGGAACATCTTCACCGTGGGCACGGTCACGCGATGCACGTGAAGCTCACAACCGGTTTTGTCGAACAGCTTGGCGCGGACACGATCGTGCATGGCGAAGTGTCTACCAACGGCACGCCTTCGCCTCTGGGTGTTCGTCTTCAGGGTGTTCACATGCCTGAACCTGGCAGTGAACTGGAACTTGGGGCGGCTTTGTCAGATCTGCATCTATTTGATGCGGCCTCTGGGCGTCGTTTGAATACATGAGCGCTGACACAAGCACGCGGTCATCGATCCCATCTAAAGAGCCGTCGGGACCCATCTGGGACGACATCTCGCGTGCCGTCACGCCGGATATGGCGTTTCGCTGGTACGAAGACATTCGCGATCGCCTGCCCGCAGCGCCAAGCCAAACGGGCGCGTTGCAACATATCCCCGATCTGGGGGAAATTGCAGATCATGCCGACGTGATCGTCTTTGATGCGTATGGTGTGCTCAATACGGGAAAGATCCCGATACCGGGTGCGGCCCGGCGCGTCTCTGACCTGCGCGCTGCTGGTAAATCAGTGTTTGTGCTGACCAATGCTGCCAGTTACGCGGCCACCCAAGCGCGCGAAGTTTTCCGGGATCTGGGCTTTGATTTTACGTTGGAAGAGATCGTTTCCAGCAGAATGGTGTGCGAGCGACATTTGCCGCATCTGCCAAGCGGTCAGAGTTGGGGTGTTGCTGCCCCGGCCGATTGGGCCGGGGATGAGGTCGATGTGCCCACATTACAACTGCTGGACGATATTGAAGTCTACGATCGGGCGGGCGGCATCCTGTTTCTGAGCACGCTGGACTGGAATAGCGATCGTCAGGCGTTGTTGCTCGACAGTCTGGCCCGCAATCCTCGGCCCGTTGTTGTGGCGAACCCGGATCTGGTTGCGCCGCGTGAAACCTGCCTGACGCGCGAACCCGGATTTTATGCGCATGACTTGCAATCCCGGCTTGGGCTGAAGCCGCAGTTTCACGGCAAACCCTTTGCATCCGTGTATCATGAGGTCGAACGCAGGTCGGGCGCGGTCGACCTCCGTCGTATTGTCATGGTCGGGGATACGTTGCATACCGACATTCTGGGGGCGCAATCGCATGGCTGGAGATCGGTTCTGATCACCAATCACGGCCTTTTTGCCGGCCAACGCGTGCAAAAATACATTGATGACAGCGGGTTGTACCCGGATTGGATCGCACCAAACATCTGAAAGGGGCGGGGTCTTGGACTTGAACGACAGGCAAAGGACGATCCTGGATCTGGTCCGTCAGTCGGGTCTGCAATCGATTACGGACTTGTCCCGGCAATTCGACGTGGCCACACAGACCATTCGACGCGACATCAATGCGCTGTGCGACGAGGGCCTTGCGCGTCGGGTGCATGGCGGGGTGGTGGCCCCCAGCAATCCGGTCAATCTGAACTTCAGATCGCGCCGAGTTATGAACGAAGGGGCCAAGCGCGCCATCGGTCAGGCCGCCGCTCAATTGATCCCGCAGGGGGCAACGGTGATGCTGGGCATCGGAACCACCGTGCAATACGTGGCCGAGGCCTTGCTGGAGCATTCCGATCTGACTGTTGTCACCAACAACCTTGAAGTCGCAACCATCTTTTGCGGTTCTGTCACGGCCGAGGTCCATTTCACTGCAGGTGTCCTGCGGCCTGAAGATCGCGATGTGGTTGGCGGGCAAACATTGCTGGATTACCAAAGGTTCCGCGCAGATTTTGGTGTGATCGGGGCAGGTGGCTTGTCACCGAACCATGGGCTGCTGGACTACAAGTCCATTGACGCGGATGTCAGTCGCATGATCCTGCAGCAATCCCGTCAAGCGCTGTTGGTGGCTGACGCGGGTAAATGGAACAGATCACCGAAGTTTCAGGTCGCGGGTTTCGACCGGATCGACACCATGGTGACAAATGAAGCACCACCTTGCGAAATTGAGGGCCTCAGCCTGCATCACGTTGCAGAGCAGAACCTCTGAATCTCCATACGCTGTTCTTCGTGGCAAAGAAAAAGGCCCGCAGAAAACCTGCGGACCTTTTCATGGTACTCTCCGAGCAACTTACTGCGGGATTTCGCCTTCCAGCCCTTCGACATAGAAGTTCATGCCGGCCAGCGTGCCGTCATCAGCCACTTCACCTTCAGCCAGCCAGTCGCTGCCGTCCTGCTTTTTCAGCGGACCGGTGAAGGGGTGGTACTCGCCCGCAGCCATGGCGGCTTTCAGTGCCAGGGCTTCTTCCTTCACATCAGCCGGAACGGCGTCTGAAATCTCGCCAATTGCAACCATGCCTTCGCGGATGCCATCCCAAGTATTGGCGCTTTCCCATGTGCCATCCATGACGGCCTGGGTCCGGGCAATATAGTAGGGAGCCCAATCATCGATGATCGACGAGACGCGCGGGAACGGGGCGTATTCGCTCATGTCAGACGCCTGACCAAAGGTGACAACATTGCCAGCCTCTTGTGCAGCTGCCTGCGGCGCGGTCGAGTCGGTGTGTTGCAAGATCACGTCTGCACCCTGTTCGATCAGAACGGTGGCGGCGTCAGCCTCTTTTGCCGGATCAAACCAAGTGTAGGCCCAAACGATCTTGAACTCGACATCCGGGTTCACCTTCTTGGCGTGGATATAGGCCGAGTTGATGCCGCGGATCACTTCGGGGATCGGGTACGAACCAATATAGCCGATGATGTTCGACTTGGTCATGTTACCTGCGATGTGGCCCTGAACAGCGCGGCCTTCGTAGAAACGGGCTGAATAGACCGAGACGTTGTCGGCAGTCTTATAGCCGGTCGCGTGCTCGAATTTCACGTTCGGGAACTTCTTAGCCACGTTAATTGTTGGATCCATATAGCCGAACGAGGTGGTAAAGATCAGATCAGCGCCTTCCAGTGCCATCTGGGTCATCACACGCTCAGCGTCCGGACCTTCTGGAACCGACTCCACAAAGACGGTTTCAACCTTGTCGCCAAAGTGGTCCTCGACAGCCAGACGGCCCTTGTTGTGCTCATAGGTCCAGCCACCGTCACCCACGGGGCCGACATAGACGAAGCCGACCTTGGTTTTGTCTTCGGCCATGGCCCCCGAGGCCAGGCCCATTGCCATGGCGGCACTTGCCAGAAGTGTAGTGAATTTCATGTGTTACTCCCCAAGTTGGTTCAGTTGGCCCCTAGTGCGAGGCATGGAAGGTCCGGCCCAGTGAGGCAGGTGCGCTGCTCTTGTCGGCCGAAAGGATCACAAGCACAAGGATCGTGATGATGTAAGGCGACATTGCCAGATACTCGACAGGAATGGCAACGCCCGCTGCCTGCAAATTAAGCTGCAATACGGTGATGCCGCCGAACAAATAGGCACCCAGCAAGGCGCGCCACGGTTTCCAGCTGGCAAACACCACCAAGGCCAGAGCGATCCAGCCAACTCCGGCTGTCATGCCTTCGGTCCACTGCGGCACGCGGATCAGGCTGATATAGGCACCGCCCAGACCCGCACAGGCCCCGCCGAACAGGATCGCCATGATGCGGATCTTGATGACCTTGTAGCCCAGCGCGTGTGCGGCATCGTGGTTTTCGCCAACCGCGCGCAGGATCAGGCCGACGCGGGTGTATTTCAGCGTCGCCCAGACCGCTGCGGTCAAAGCGATACCGACATAGAGGATCGGGTCATGCTGGAACAGGATCGGGCCGATGACCGGGATATCGCTGATCACCGGGATATGGATGTCGCCCATACTCGGGGGTTTGACACCCACATAGCTTTGCCCCATCAGTGCGCTGAATCCCAGCCCGAACAGGGTCAGGGCAAGGCCACTTGCCACCTGATTGGCCAAGGCCACCTGTGTCAGCAAAACAAACAGCAGTGACAGCACCGCCCCCCCAATGGCCGCCGCGACAAAGCCCAACCAAGGCGAACCGGTCTCGACCGAGATCGCAAAGCCACTGATCGCGCCTACGATCATCATGCCCTCGACGCCAAGGTTCAGAACACCTGCTTTTTCAACGACCAGCTCTCCGATTGCGGCCAGCAGCAGGGGGGTTGCGGCCACCATCAGCGAGGCAACCAGAAGGACGGGATTGATTTCACCAAGGTCCATTATGCCACCTCGCTACGCGCCGCACGGATGCGGTAGTTTGTCAAAAGATCGAAAGCCAGCAGGAAAAACAGGAGCATCCCCTGGAAGACTTGGATCGCGGCGGCGGGCAAGCCCAGCTGCGATTGCGCGATTTCCCCGCCGATATAAGTCAGCGCCATCAGACCCCCGGCCAGCAGGATGCCCACTGGATGCAGCCGGCCCAGAAAGGCCACGATGATCGCGGTGAAGCCATAGCCAACGTTGAAATCGATGCTGACAACGCCCGAAGGCCCTGAGACCTCGAACATCCCGGCCAGCCCGGCCAGTGCCCCGGACAGACCCAGACAGAACAAGATCAGCCGCGCCGGATTCACACCCGCGAATTTCGCCGCACGTGGCGCTTCACCTGTCAAACGGATGTGAAAACCCAGCATATGCCGATTCAGAAGAACATAGGCGAAGATTACGGCAATCAATGCAGTAACGACGCCCCAATGCATACCCGACCCGGCGATCAACTCAGCATTATGCGCGCTGTCATATTGCTGCAGGTTGCGCGATCCGGGAAAGCCAAAACCTTCGGGGTTCTTCAGCAGACCCAGCGAAACCGAGGCTAGCATCTGCTCGGCCACATAGACCAGCATAAGCGACACCAGGATTTCATTGGTGCCAAAACGCACTTTCAGAAAGGCCGGTATCATCGCCCAAAGCCAGCCGCCGAACGCGCCTGCGATCACCATGATCGGGAAGATGTAAAACGCATCCAAAGGATAAAAGGCCAGTCCAGCACCAGCGCCAAAGATGGCACCCATGATGTACTGACCTTCAGCCCCGATGTTCCAGATACCAGCCCGAAAGCCCAAAGACAGGCCAATAGCAATCAAAACCAGTGGCGCGCCTTTGACCAACAATTGGGGGCGATAATAGAAGGCAAACTCGCCAAACAGCGGTTCCCAGAAAATGGTGCCAATGGCTTCGATCGGGTTCTTGCCCAGAATGGCAAACAACACCCCTCCAAACACCATTGTCGCCAGCACCGCCACCAGAGGAGTCGCATAGGACCACGCCTTGGACGGCTGTGGCCGTTTTTCCAACACAATCACCTGCACATCCCCCTGCGTTCTTCATCTTTTTTAAAATACTCTCGCCGAAGGCGACGCCACGGTTCACACATGCGCCACCTCCATTCCGTGGGCGCCGCCCATCATCAGGCCGATCTCGTCCACGGTTAGTCCTGTAGTCGGGCGCGGTGCGCTTAGCCGTCCTTCATTCAACGCCGCAAAGCTGTCCGAGATTTCCATCAGCTCATCCAGATCCTGGCTGATGCAGACCACGGCAGTCCCTTTGGCGGCCAGATCCAGAATGGCCTGCCGGATAGATGCCGCAGCAGCAGCATCCACGCCCCAGGTGGGCTGGTTTACAACCAGAACATCGGGGTTTTGCAGCACTTCACGACCGATCACGAATTTCTGCAGGTTCCCGCCAGACAAAGACCGGGCGGCATTTTCAGGACCCGGCGTGCGGACGTCAAAAGCGCTGATGATCTTTTCGGCAAAGCTCTTGGTTTCGGCCCACTTGAGGAAACCGTTGCTTTCCAGCCCTTCCCGCACCGATCCGGTCAGCAAGGCGTTTTCCGTCAGGCTCATATCCGGGGCTGCCGCATGACCCAGCCGCTCTTCGGGGGCCGTCAGCACACCCAGCTTGCGCCGCGCGGTGGGGCCGAGCTTGCCGATCCGCTGGCCGTTGAACTTGATCGCATCCGCGGCGGTCAGGATTTCACCGGACAACACGCCCAGCAATTCATCCTGCCCATTCCCGGCAACGCCACCGATGCCCAAAACCTCACCCTTGCGGACGGTCATGTGAATGTTCTTCAACGCAGTGCCGAATTCCGAGGGCGACGGGACGGACAGTCCACTGACATCCAGCGCAACTTCACCAAATTCACGCCCCGACCGTTCAGGCGTTTGCAGGGTTGATCCCACCATCATCTCGGCCATGTCCCGCGCGGAAGTTTCAGCAGGCACGCATTCGCCCACATTCTTGCCCAGCCGCAGGATCGTCGCGTGATCACACAGCGTGCGGATTTCTTCCAGCTTGTGCGAGATGTACAGGATCGACGTTCCCTCGGATCGCAGCTTGTTCAGAGTTTCAAACAGGATCTCGACTTCTTGCGGAGTTAGCACGCTCGTCGGTTCGTCCATGATCAGCAGTTTGGGATCTTGCAACAGACAACGGATGATCTCGACCCGCTGGCGTTCACCAGCCGACAGATCGCCAACCGTGCGGTATGGGTCCAAAGGCAATCCGTAGGTCTCGGACACTTCGCGGATGCGCGAGGCCAGATCGCCCATGGGTGGCGGGTTCTCCATCCCCAACGCAATATTCTCGGCCACGTTCAAAGCGTCGAACAACGAGAAATGCTGGAACACCATCGCGATCCCGTCCGCACGTGCGGCGCGCGGCTCAGGCGGCGCAAAAGGCTGACCGCGCAGCAGCATCGTGCCGCTGTCGGGCTTCACCAGCCCGTAGATCATCTTGACCAGCGTGGATTTGCCCGCGCCGTTTTCCCCCAGCAGGGCATGAACTTCACCCTCGCCGATGTCAAAAGACACCTGATCATTGGCCACGACACCGGGATAGGCTTTGGTCAGCCCTTGCAGGCTCAGAAGTGGAGTGGTCACGCGCTCAGGTCCTTCTTCAACTCGTTCTGCCGGGCCGGGCGCAACAGCTGCGCGGCAACGCCGACGGCGATCATCTGCGGGTGTTTGCCCAGGTTCGGGTCACCAATTGGACAGGTGATCCGGCTGATCCGCTCGGGCGAATGCCCAAGGGCCGCCAGCCGCGACCGGAATCGCGCCCATTTCGTAGCCGAGCCGATCAGTCCCGCAAAGCGGAAATCATGTAAAAGCAGCCTGTTGCACAGCTCCAGGTCCAAATTGTGTGAATAGGTCAGCACAAGATGCTCGGCATCGGTCGGTGCGTGTCGAACCAGTTCGGCCGGTTTGGTAGCTGGAACCGAGGTAACTCCGGCGGCAATCGTGTCGGGAAACCGATCCAAGCCGGTGTCGATCCAGGTGATCGCAAGGTCGGGCAGGGGTGAGAGTACATCCACCAAAGCCCGTCCGACATGACCGGCACCCCAAATCCAAAGGTTCCGGTTTGGTTTGTGCACTGGCTCGATCATCCAGCCGTCAACCATCTGGGGTTCAGGCGCGATGCCTTGACCACGTGCAGTTGCCAGTACTCGTTTGACCGACAGCGGCATCTCTTCGCCTGATGTGGCGCGCGCGATGAGAGTTTCATCCAGCGTTTCCAGCGCAGCGCGGTCATAGACCTCGCTGAGCAACGAAACCGCGCCACCACAACATTGACCCATCTCGGGTCCAAGCGCGTGATGTGTCAGGCGCGAAGCCTGGGTCTGTGCCCGCGCCGCCTTGGCTGCTTGATATTCCAGCGTCCCTCCGCCGATGGTGCCGCTTTGACTGTCCTTCCAGACAAGCATGGCTGCGCCAACCTCACGCGGAGACGATCCTTTGATCCCGGCAATAACCACCCGGACCACTCGTCCATGGATTTCGACCGCCTCCCTCAAAGCCTCCAAGTCAAATCCCATCAGATGCCTCCCTTCATCCTTTGGACACCGCGCCAGACTTCTTCGGCCGTGGCAGGTGCGTCGAGCGCGGGGTAGGTATCGCCACAGGCCGCGACCGCGTTCGACAGGGCCAGCCATGCTGAGATGCCCAACATGAAGGGCGGTTCGCCAACCGCTTTCGAGCGATAGATCGTGTCTTCGCGGTTCGCGCCATCCCAAAGCGCGACATTGAAAATGTCAGGCCGGTCAGAGCAGGCAGGAATCTTGTAGGTCGAGGGCGCATGTGTGCGCAGGTTGCCCTTGCCATCCCAGACCAGTTCCTCGGTCGTCAGCCACCCCGCACCTTGCACGTAACCGCCTTCGACCTGCCCGATATCCAGCGCCGGGTTCAGCGATGCGCCCGCGTCATGCAGGATGTCCGTGCGTAGAATGCGGTTTTCACCGGTCAGAGTATCGACGGCAACCTCGGTGACGGACGCGCCATAGGCGAAGTAGAAGAACGGGCGTCCGCGCCCTGCGATCCGGTCCCATTCGATCTTGGGCGTTTTATAGAATCCAGTCGCCGACAAGCTGATCCGGCCCTGATAGGTCAACGCTGCGGCTTCGGCGAATGTGTATTTCTCTTCCCCGACCATAACGTGACCATCGGAGAAACTTACCATCGATGGATCAGCCTGATGCCGTTCTGCCAGATAGTCTGCCATCCGGTCGCGGATCGTATCACAAGCGGCTTTCACTGCCATGCCGTTCAGATCACTGCCCGAGGACGCCGCCGTGGCCGAGGTATTGGGCACCTTGGCTGTATCCGTGGCGGTGATCTTCACCATCTCAAGCGGAATGCCGAAGCGCGACGCGGCGACTTGCGCGACTTTCTGGAACAGGCCCTGTCCCATTTCCGTGCCGCCATGGTTCAGGTGGACCGAGCCGTCTTGGTACACATGCACCAGCGCACCTGCCTGATTGAGGTGGGTCAGCGTGAAGGAAATCCCGAACTTGACCGGAGAGAAGGCAATGCCTTTCTTGATCACGCTATTTTTTGCGTTCCATTCCGCAATGGCGGCTTTTCGCGCGGCGTAGTCGCTGGATTTCAGCAGTGCATCGGTCATTCCGTGCAATTCGAAATCGCTGACCTCCATGCCGTAGGGCGTCGTGTTGCCACCAGCAGGAAGGGGGCGCACCGGGGCATCACCGGTTTCAACCGCGCCACGGCTGGTCAGGTCCTCATGCGGGTCGGGGTGGCCCAGAGGCTTCTCTGTTGGTGCGACCTCAGCACCTGTATGCGCGGGTTCATAGTAGTTTCGACGACGCAGCTCGACCGGGTCCAGCCCCAGTTCATGCGCGGCGTGATCCATCACGCGCTCGATCCCGACCATCCCCTGCGGGCCGCCAAAGCCGCGATAGGCGGTGGCGGATTGGGTGTTGGTTTTCAACCGGTGGCTTTCGATCCGCGCATTGGGCAGCAGATAAGCATTGTCGGAATGCAGCATGGCGCGGTCGGCGACGGGCAGGGACAGGTCCTGCGCCCATCCGCAGATGGCGTAATGAAGGAACGAGACGCCCTGAATATGCCCATGCTCATCGAACCCGGCCTTGTAGGAAATGCGGAACGCGTGGCGCTTGCCGGTGATGATCATGTCATCGTCGCGGTCATAGCGCATCTTGCAGGCTTTGCCTATGGCACGCGCGGCAACGGCGCAAGCGACGGCCAGCGCGTTGCCTTGGCTTTCCTTGCCGCCAAAGCCGCCGCCCATGCGCCGGGTTTCGACCCGGACAGCGTGCATCGGAACGCCCAACGCGTCCGCCACCTTGTGCTGAATTTCAGTCGGATGCTGGGTCGAGCTGTGCACCAGCATATCGGCGCCTTCATTTGGCACTGCCAAAGCGGCCTGACCTTCCAGGTAGAAATGCTCCTGCCCGCCCAGTTCGAACGTGCCTTCAATCACATGTGCCGCGCCTGCGATAGCGGCATCCGCATCGCCTTTGGCGTAAATACGCGGGCCATCCTCGAACCGGCTGTCCGCGGCAAGCGCCTCTTCGACCGTTAGGATTGGTGTTTCTTGGGCATAATCGATCTTGCCCAGACGTGCGGCCTTGCGCGCGGCCAGATGGCTGGTGGCGACGACCAGAAATACGGGCTGGCCGATATAGTGAACCGTGCCGTCCGACAGCAATGGTTCATCATGGATCGAGGGCGAGACGTCATTGGCGAAAGGCAGGTCCTCGGCCGTCATCACCATCACGACACCTTCGGCGGCCTTCACATCTGAAAGATCCATCGCGGTAATCTTACCCTTGGCAATCGGGCTGATACCAAATGCCAGATGCAGCGTGCCTTTTGGTGTCGGGATGTCGTCCACATAACGCGCCGAGCCGGACACATGCAGCGGTGCCGCGTCGTGGGGGAGGGGTTTGGTCACGCTCATGCCGACACCTCCAGCACGTTGGTGATCTCGCCCTGGTCTTCGAGGAAATAGCGTTCCAGCATCGCTTTGGCCGTTTCCAGACGATAGATGGCCGAGGCGCGCATGTCCGTGAGTGGTGAATAGTCCTCGGCAAAAGCGGGCAGCGCGGCCGCAACGGTCTCGCGTGTCCAGGGTTTGCCGATCAGTGCGGCCTCGACATGGGTTGCCCGTTTCGGAATACCGGCCATGCCGCCATACGCGATACGCGCCTGTGTGACGGTGCCGTCCGAAACTGTGACATTGAAACAGCCGCAAACGGCCGAGATATCCTGATCGAACCGTTTGCTGAGCTTGTATGCCTTCAGCCTGTCAGGCTGACGCGGGAAGCTGACGGCTTCGACAAATTCACCCGGGGCACGATCCTGCTTGCCATAGTCAATGAAGAAATCTTCTAACAGGACCGAGCGTCGCGCATCCCCTTTGCGCAGATGCAATGTCGCATCCAAAGCGATCAGGGCAGGTGGATTGTCGCCGATGGGCGAACCATTTGCGATGTTTCCGCCGACGGTCGCTGCATGGCGCACCTGAACGCTGGCATAGCGGCGGATCATCTCGGCATAGGATGGGTGAAGGTCGGCCAGAGCCTCTCCCATGCGGTTCATGTCGACCATTGCACCAAAGCGAGCTTCGGTATCGGTGATCGTGATTTCTTTCAAGTCATCACAACGGTTGAGGAATATGACCGGGTCCAGATCACGCAGCTGCTTGGTGACCCAAAGACCTACATCGGTTGCGCCGGCAACCAGGGTGGCGCTGGGGTGCTCGGCAAACAGAGACGCCAGTTCGTCAGCGCTGTTGGGGAGGAAGGGGGGCTCTGCCCCCCGGCCTGCGGCCTCCCCCCGAGGTATTTGTGAACAAGAGAAGGACCGGTCGTCAGTGATCCATTTTGGGGTTGGTTCAACCTCGGCGGTTTTGGCGGCGCGGATAATTGGGGCGTAACCAGTGCAGCGGCACAGGTTCCCCGCAAGCTGGGTGTCGTGATCTGTTGCGCCATTTGCATGGCTGGCGACCATCGACATCACAAAGCCGGGTGTGCAGAACCCGCACTGAGATCCGTGCAGGTCCACCATCGCCTGTTGTACCGGGTGGGCTTCGCCATTCGGGCCCCTGGCACCTTCGACGGTGCGGACGGCTTTACCATGCAATTGCGGCAGAAACAGGATGCAGGAATTCAGTGCCTTGTGGCCGTCTTCATCCGTGACCATGACGGTGCAGGCCCCGCAATCGCCTTCGTTGCAGCCTTCTTTGGTGCCAGTCAGGCCGCGATCCTCGCGCAGCCAATCCAGCAGGGTCGCCGTTGGATTGACATCCGCCAGCTCCACTGTCTCTCCGTTCAGAAGAAACGTGATATTCATTCGAGAAACCCGTCGCGTTACCCTGTTGCGCCCCTTTGGCCCTCCTTCGATGCGACGTAGAAAGAGCGGCGGGCGAAGTGCTTGCCGTAAGATGTTAGAAACAGCGCGGCTTATCTGGCAAGAAAAACTGCCTATATGATGTACCATTAAGAACGCACAGCATGCTTTTCCTGCTTTTGTGTAGAAGGCAGGCACTTGTAAATAAAGCGCTTTTTGAATGCGCAGCCCGTTCAATCCCGAAGCACCTTCTGAAAAAGCCGAATAATCAACGCCGATTTTTTGTGCATTCCAAAGCTGCGGTTCGCGCTTTTGCAACGCGACAGGCTGGGGTAGCTTACCCCGCATGAGCAGTAATCCTCGATTCATTCACCTCCGCGTTCACACCGAATATTCACTGTTGGAAGGCGCTGTGCGGCTGAAAAAGCTGCCCGCATTGTGCGAGAAGATGGAGATGCCCGCCGTAGCCGTGACGGATACCAATTCGATGTTCTCGGCATTGGAGTTCTCGGTCACCGCAAGCGGGGCGGGTGTGCAGCCGATCATGGGTTGTCAGGTTGACCTGACCTATGCGCAGGCGCAACCGGGTGAGAAACCCAAAGCGCCCGCGCCTTTGGTGTTACTGGCGCAATCCGAGGTTGGGTATGAAAACCTCATGAAGCTGAGTTCCTGCCTTTACGTGGACAAAGGCGGACAGCTGCCGCAGGTCACTTTGGACGAGCTGGCGGATCGGTCGGACGGTTTGATTTGCTTGACCGGCGGTCCGGACGGGCCGGTTGGGATGCTGCTGCAACAGGGTCAACGCCCTGCGGCTGAGGCGCTGGTGGATCGGCTGGCGGGCATGTTCCCGGATCGCCTTTACATTGAGCTTCAGCGCCATCCGGGTGAGGATGGCCAGCCAGAAGCGGAACGCCTGACCGAGCGCGGCCATGTTGAGATGGCGTATGCAAAGAACCTGCCGTTGGTTGCCACCAATGACGTCTATTTTCCGACCTCGGACATGTATGAAGCGCATGATGCGCTGATCTGTATCGCCGAAGGGGCTTATGTTGACCAGCAAGATGGCCGCCGCCGCCTGACCGCACAGCATTACTTCAAGTCGCAGCAGGAGATGGTGACGCTGTTCGCGGACCTGCCAGAAGCGATTGAGAACACGATCGAGATCGCCAAGCGCTGTGCCTTTATGGCCTATCGCCGCGATCCGATCCTGCCGAAATTTGCCGATGACGAAGTGGCGGAACTACGCCGCATCGCCAATGAAGGTTTGCAGAAACGACTGGCAGTGATCCCCCACGCGGTGACGCCCGAGGAATATCAGGAACGGTTGGATTTCGAACTGGGCATTATCGAAGGAATGGGGTTCCCGGGCTACTTTCTGATCGTTGCCGACTTTATCCAATGGGCCAAGGATGAGGATATCCCGGTGGGGCCGGGGCGGGGCTCCGGCGCGGGTTCGCTGGTGGCCTATGCGCTCACAATCACCGACCTTGACCCGTTGCGCTATTCGCTGCTGTTCGAACGCTTCCTGAACCCCGAGCGGGTCTCGATGCCGGATTTCGATATCGACTTCTGCATGGACCGCCGGGAAGAGGTGATCCGCTACGTTCAGCAGAAATACGGGCGCGATAAGGTGGGGCAGATCATCACCTTTGGTGCGTTGCTGTCCAAGGCCGCCGTGCGCGACATCGGGCGGGTATTGCAGATGCCTTACGGGCAGGTGGACCGTTTGTCCAAGATGATCCCGGTTGAGGGCGTCAAACCTGTTTCCATTGAAAAAGCGCTGAAAGACGAGCCACGCCTGCGGGAAGAGGCGCGGAACGAAGAGGTGGTGGATCGCCTTCTGACCTACGGCCAACAGGTCGAAGGATTGCTACGCAACGCATCGACCCACGCTGCGGGGGTGGTGATCGGGGACCGGCCTTTGGACGCACTGGTGCCTCTGTATCAGGACCCGCGCTCGGATATGCCCGCGACCCAGTTCAACATGAAATGGGTGGAACAGGCCGGGCTTGTGAAGTTTGACTTTCTAGGCCTGAAAACCCTTACCGTCATCCAGAACGCGATGGATTTGATCTTCAAGTCCGGTCGCCCCCTGCACATCGCTGCTGATGGCACCGAGCTTTACGAACCCGCTGAAGGGGCTGAGAACCAAATCAACGCCATCCCGCTGGACGATGAAGCGACATACAAGCTCTACTCGGCAGCCAAGACGGTGGCGGTGTTCCAGGTGGAATCCTCGGGCATGATGGACGCGCTCAAGCGCATGAAACCCACCTGTATCGAGGATATCGTGGCCCTTGTGGCGCTGTACCGTCCGGGTCCGATGGAAAACATCCCGACCTATTGTGAGGTGAAAAACGGGCTACGCAAGATCGAATCCGTACACCCGTTGATCGACCATATCCTAGAGGAAACGCAGGGCATCATCGTTTATCAGGAACAGGTGATGCAGATTGCGCAGGTCATGGCGGGATACAGCCTTGGCGGTGCCGATCTGCTGCGCCGCGCGATGGGCAAGAAGATCAAAGAGGCCATGGATGCCGAGCGCCCGAAATTCGAGAAGGGCGCGGGCGAGAATGGCGTGGATGCCAAGAAGGCCAGCGAGGTTTTCGACCTGCTGGAGAAATTCGCCAACTATGGCTTCAACAAGTCCCACGCGGCCGCCTATGCGGTGGTCAGTTATCAGACCGGCTGGCTGAAGGCGAACCACCCGGTCGAGTTCATGGCGGGTGTCATGAACTGCGATATCCATCTGACCGACAAGCTGGCGATTTACTTCGAAGAAGTTCGCAAGGGGCTGGAATTGCCCTACGTGCCGCCATGTGTGAATCGTTCCATCGCGACGTTCGATGTAGTGAACGGTGAACTGGTTTACGCGCTGGGCGCGCTGAAAAACGTGGGCGTCGAGGCGATGAACCTTGTGGTTGAAGGGCGCGCGAAAAAACCGTTCGTCAACCTGTTTGACTTTGCGCGTCGTGTGGATCTGAAGAAAGTCGGCAAACGCCCGTTGGAAATGTTGGCGCGGGCCGGGGCGTTTGACGAGCTCGACAAAAACCGCCGCCGTGTGTTCGAAAGCCTTGATCGTCTGGTGCAGTATTCGGCGGCGATTCATGAACAAAAGAACTCGAACCAAGTGTCTCTGTTTGGTGAAGCCGGTGATGACCTGCCTGAACCTCGCCTGTCGCCGACGCCGGATTGGCTGCCTGCTGAACGGTTGAGCGAAGAGTTCAAGGCGATCGGTTTCTACCTCTCCGGCCATCCGCTAGACGATTACATGCCTGCGCTTAAACGCAAACAGGTCCTGACGTTGGATGAGGTGATGGAAAAGGCCCGCTCTGGCCCACTGATCGCCAAGATGGCCGGTGTTGTCGCCGGACGGCAGGAACGGAAATCGGCCAAGGGCAACCGCTTTGCTTTTGCGCAGCTCTCGGACCCAACAGGCGCTTATGAGGTCACGCTGTTTTCGGACACATTGGAGAAATGTCGCGAGTTTCTGGAAACCGGCGCGCAGGTTGTGCTGACGGCTGAGGCAACGATGGAGGCCGACCAGCTCAAGCTGCTGGGTCGGTCGGTTGGACCAGCGGATTCGCTGGTGGCCGAAGCCGGGGCAACCGGGCTGCGTATTTTCGTTGATGAGGCGCAGGCGGTGTCAACCGTCGCCAAAGTGCTGGAAGACGCCGCGACTGCTGCCAAAGGCGCAGCGCGAGGTCCGATCCAACTGCTGCTGCTGGACCCAAGCCTGCCGGGTGACGTTGAAATGGATCTTGGGCGCGAGTTTCCGATCAACCCGCAGATCAAAGGGGCGATCAAATCGCTGGAAGGTGTGATGAGCGTCGAAGAGATCTGACACCGCTTTGTTGCCAGACAGTTAGCGCCTCGTTAGGCTGATCTGATAGAAATGTCTTTAGGTCATGCCATGGGAGGGCATTGATATGACGTTTGCAGGTCTCACGTTCAGAACAGTTCTATTTGGTGCGGCAGCATCGCTGGCTTTGGTGTCCGCCTCAGCGGGTCTGGCGGATGACAAGGATGACAAGAAGAAAAAGCAGACGATTGAAGGTGCTTTGATCGGTGCTGGCGTAGGCGCTTTGATCGGTGACGGCAAAGGGGCGGCCATCGGCGGTGTAGCCGGTGCAATTATCGGACATAACTGGAAGTGATCGCCATGCGTATGACCCTAACCAAGACCTTTGTTGCAGGGATTAGCGTGTCTCTATCCGGCGCTGCGCTGGCTGATGAAGCGGCGGAGCAGATGGTGCAGGACGCACTACCTGTTATGCACTACACCTGCGCCTCGATTGCGGAAGAGGCAGATGGCGACGAAGCTTTTGTTGTGTCCGTTGTTGAGAAGATGACAGCCTTGTCGCTCTACAACCGGCAAATCAACATCGAAGACCACGCGACGACTGATGAGGAAAAAACCCAGCTACGCGAAACCTTCATCGCTGCTTTGTCCGAGGGGTGCGCGGCAGACAAGAACGCCCTTTTGGGCGGTGTCGTCGACAACGCGGTGAAATCAACGCTGGGGCTGTAGCGCCTCAGTAATGTGGCGGTCGTTCGTCACCAAAGACAACGCCGCCTGATCCTTCCTGCGCGCGTTCTGCCTCTCGTTGCAACAGCATCTCGACCCGACGCGTCAGGCGGTCGATCTCACCTTGCTGACGGGTGACAACCGTGTTCAGTTCTTCGACCGTACGGGTCAGATGGGCGATCTGTTCTTCCAGATGCTGCATAGGGCTCTCCTTGATGGGCCGGTCATAGCGACCCTGTGCCGCCATGGCCAGCGAAAGCGCGCCTTGCCCCGATGCGGGCCATGGGATAGACCGCGCGCGGAACATGACCCGTGAAGGACGCCCCCGATGGCCAAGCCCAAGAAACAGCCCCGCCCCAAGGCCGTAACGCCAAAAGGGTTCCGTGACTATTTCGGCGAGGAAGTCACGCAGCGCACCGAGATGCTGCGGACAATTGCGGGTGTCTATCATCGTTACGGGTTTGACGCCTTGGAAAGCAGCGCGGTTGAGACAGTCGAGGCGCTGGGCAAGTTCCTGCCCGACGTGGATCGCCCAAACGAAGGCGTCTTTGCCTGGCAGGAGTTTGACGAGGGCGGCAATGGTGATTGGATGGCCTTGCGCTATGACCTGACTGCGCCTTTGGCGCGGGTTTATGCGCAACACCGCAACGACCTTCCGACACCCTATCGCCGCTATGCGATGGGTCCGGTCTGGCGTAACGAAAAGCCGGGGCCAGGGCGGTATCGCCAGTTCTATCAGTGTGATGCGGATACGATCGGCACGGCCTCGATGGCTGCAGACGCCGAAATCTGTGCGATGTTGTCGGACACGCTCGAGACTGTAGGTATTCCACGTGGCGACTATCTGGTCCGGGTCAACAACCGCAAGGTTCTGAACGGCGTGCTCGAGGCGATGGGCCTGGGCGAGGACGCCGCCGCGCGCGACAACGTTCTGCGCACCATCGACAAGTTCGACAAGGTGGGCGAGGCTGGTGTGCGTGAACTGCTGACCAAAGGCCGGTTGGATGCCTCAGGCGCATTTGTCGACGGCGTGGGTCTGAGCGATGATCAAGCCGAGCCCGTGATTGCGTTTTTGACCTCAAAGGCTGCGGATACTGCCGGAACGCTGGCCAACCTGCGCGCGGCCGTGGGCAACAGCAAGATCGGCGCGGATGGCATCGCCGAGTTGGAACAGATTGGCGCGCTGCTGGATGCAGGCGGTTACCGTTCGGACCGGATCGAGATAGATCCGTCCGTTGTACGCGGTCTCGGTTACTACACCGGCCCGGTCTATGAGGCTGAACTGACCTTTGAGATTTTCGACGAGAAAGGCCGCAAGCGGCAGTTCGGGTCGGTCTCGGGTGGAGGGCGCTATGACGATCTGGTCAAACGCTTTACCGGGCAGGAGGTACCTGCGACCGGTATCTCGATCGGCGTTGACCGTCTACTGGCTGCTCTGCGTGAAAAGGGGCGGATCGCTGCCCAAGCAACAGGTCCTGTGGTTGTCACGGTCATGGATCGCGACCGTATGGCCGACTATCAGGCCATGGTGGCGGAGCTGCGTAACGCGGGCATTCGCGCCGAGGTCTATCTGGGCAATCCCAAGAACTTCGGCAATCAGCTGAAATACGCGGACAAGCGGAACTCTCCGATTGCGGTGATCGAAGGCGGTGACGAAAAAGCCAATGGCATCGTACAGATCAAGGACTTGATCCTTGGTGCTAAAATCGCCGAAAGCGCGACGCTGGAGGAATGGAAAGAACGCCCCAGCCAGTTCGAAGTGCCACGCGGTGATCTGGTCGCAAAGGTGCGCGAAATTCTGGACAGTCAGGACTGACCCATGCCCAACCGTTCCCAGATACAGGCCCGCGCCGCAATGATGCGTGTCCGGTTCGAGGCGGCTGGCGCTCAGGTCGTGGACACGCCCCTGTTGCAGCCGGCGGAAACTTTGCTGGATCTTTACGGCGAAGACATCCGCGCCCGCGCCTATGTGACGTCGGACGCCCTGCGCGGCGAACAGATGCTGCGCCCGGATTTCACGTTGCCCGTGGTGCAGATGCATATGAGCGACGGGGCCGAGCCCGCGCGCTATACCTATTCGGGTGAGGTTTTCAGGCGGCAGGAACACGACCCGGACCGGGCCAATGAATACATTCAGGTCGGCTATGAGGTGTTTGACAGGAACGATCCTGCCGGGGCCGATGCCGAGGTCTTCTCGCTTTTTGCGCTACAACTGCGCGGGTTGCCGTTGCGCGCGGCCACCGGGGATATCGGTATCCTGACGGCCGCTGTGGCCGGGTTGCGCACGACCGAACGTCGCAAGGCCGCGCTGATGCGCCACCTGTGGCGGCCACGCCGATTCCGTGTTTTACTGGACCGCTATGCCGGCCGGACTCCAGAGCCCGAGCTGCGGTCTGATCTGCTAAACGCCACCGAACCGATGGTGTTTGACGCGCCGATGATCGGTAAACGTCGGGCCTCGGAAATCGAGGCGCGGATCGAAGCTTTGCGCGAGGATCGTGAGACCCCGCCGATTTCTGACAGTGAGCTTGTCGGCTTGGAAACGCTGTTGAATGTGCGTGAGACTATGCCCTTTGCGATGGAGCAACTGCGCGACGTCGCGGTGGACTTGCCGCAGATCACCCCGGCGCTGGACCGTCTCGATGCGCGCGTGGCCGCGTTGCAGGCGCGTGGTGTCGACGTCGCGCGCTTGGATTTCGAGGCCGCGTATGGCCGGACCTCGATGGAATATTACGACGGGTTTGTTTTTGGTTTTTATGCCGAAGGCCGACCCGATCTGCCTCCGATCGCGACCGGCGGGCGCTATGATGCGCTGACGCGGCAACTGGGCAACGGGGCCGAAATCCCGGCTGTTGGGGGCGTGCTGCGGCCCGACCTGATGCTCGAGATCGAGGAGGGCGCGCAATGAGCCTGAAACTGGGTGTGCCCTCGAAGGGCCGGTTGATGGAAAAGACCTTCTCGTGGTTCGAGAAGCGCGGCATTGCTTTGTCCCGCAGCGGATCAGATCGGGAATATGCGGGCAAGGTCGAAGGGATCGATGGGGTCTCGCTGGTTCTGCTGTCTGCCGGGGAAATCCCGCGCGAACTGGCGGCGGGGCGGATCCACATGGGTGTCACCGGTATTGATCTGGTGCACGAGAAACTGCCGCGTTGGGAACAGCAGTTGGAAGAGATCTCGCAGCTGGGCTTCGGCAAGGCGGATCTGATCATTGCAACGCCAGCCTGTTGGGTGGACGTTGATACGCTTGACGATCTGGATGCCGCAGCTGCGGCGTTTCGCAAGACCCATGGCCACCGCCTTCGGATTGCGACCAAGTATCACCGGCTGGTGCGTGAGTTTCTGACCGATGCAGGTGTGGCCGATTACACTCTGGTCGACAGCCAAGGTGCGACCGAAGGCACGGTAATGAACGAAACCGCTGAGGCGATTGCCGACATCACCTCGACTGGCGAAACGCTGCGGGCCAACCACCTGAAAATCCTGTCTGACGGTCTGATCCTGCAATCGCAGGCCACGCTTTGGCGTAGCCGGGTTGCTAAATACGACGCGACGGAGAAGGCGGTTCTGTCTGACCTGCTGGATCGGCTGCGTTAAAGCACGCCTATCTCTGCCAGCGCGCGGTTGAGGTCATCCGGCAGGGCATCGTCCTGCTCGCGGTTTTTGGGCAAATCAGCTGGTGTGTCCTCAGGCTTGAGATAACGCCATCCCTGAAACGGGCGCTTCAGGGCGTTCTGAGTCCGATGGACCTCGGGGTCTAGCACAATGGCACACCGGCGGATGCCGTCCTCTCCGATCACCTCATCCAATCGCAGGATGCGCTGACGACACTGGATCACGCCTTTGATAACCCAATAGATTGAGCCGCCATTCAGAATCTCAGCCTCGCGCTTGGGCCACATGCGGGTCACGTGGCGCGGACAGCCGTCCTGATACAGGGGCTTTCTGCTGTCCTGCCAGGCTATCAGCGTATCGACGCTTTCTGACCCGACAGACAGTTTTATGAGGTTTACGTACTTATCCACAGCTTTCCCACAGAGTCGTCCCAAGGCCGATCTTTATATTGTAGCTCGTCATGCGCAGTCATCAAGGTGTTGTGGTCTGGGTGTGATTTAGGGTACTCTGGATACCTCTTTCAGAACAGGGAATCACCAATGAGCCGCTTTGCAGCCCCCATCGCCGAGCAGATCTGGGACATGAAATACCGTTTTAAACAAGCGGACGGCACACCCATCGATCAGACGGTCGAAGACAGTTGGCGGCGTATTGCCCGCGATCTGGCGCGGGTCGAAAAAGACCCAGCGCATTGGGAAGAAGAGTTCTATCAGGCGTTGGAGGACTTCAAATACCTGCCAGCCGGGCGGATCACGGCGGGTGCAGGCACGGCGCGTCAGGTGACTCTGTTCAACTGCTTTGTCATGGGCACAGTGCCCGACAGCATGGGCGGCATTTTCGATATGCTGAAAGAGGCCGCGCTGACCATGCAGCAGGGCGGGGGGATCGGGTATGATTTCTCGACCATCCGACCGCGCGGTGCAGATGTCAAAGGCGTCGCGGCAGATGCCTCGGGCCCGCTGAGCTTCATGGATGTCTGGGATGCGATGTGCCGCACGATCATGTCCGCAGGCTCGCGCCGTGGGGCGATGATGGCGACCATGCGCTGTGACCACCCCGATATCGAACAGTTTATCACCGCCAAGTCCGACCCGGCCCGTCTGCGTATGTTCAACATGTCGGTGCTGGTAACCGATCCTTTCATGGAGGCCGTCAAGGCCGATGGCCCGTGGGAGCTGGTGTTTGGCGACAAGGTCTATCACACCGTTCAGGCGCGTGATCTGTGGAACAAGATCATGCAGGCGACTTATGATTACGCCGAGCCGGGCGTGATTTTCATCGACCGCATCAATCAGGCCAACAACCTCAGCTATGTTGAGACTATCGCAGCCACCAATCCGTGTGGCGAGCAGCCTCTGCCACCTTATGGCGCGTGTCTGTTGGGCTCGATCAATCTGGCGCGGCTGGTCGCGGACCCGTTTGAGGACGCAGCCCATCTGGACGAGGAGGCTTTGCAAAAGCTTGTCGCCACCGCTGTTCGGATGATGGATAACGTGGTGGATGCCTCGAAATTCCCGCTGGCCGAGCAAGAAGCCGAGGCCCAGGACAAGCGCCGTATCGGTCTTGGCGTAACTGGTCTGGCGGATGCGCTGCTGATGCTGGGCTTGCGCTATGGCTCGGACGAGGCGGCGCGCCAGACCGAGCGCTGGTTGCACGCAATCGCCCGCGCCGCGTATCTGGCGTCGGTCGACTTGGCGAAGGAAAAAGGGGCGTTCCCCCTGTTCAACGCCGAGAAATATTTGGCCAGCGGTACGATGCTTCAGATGGATGAGGATGTGCGCGGTGCGATCCGAGATCATGGTATCCGCAATGCGCTTCTGACCTCGATTGCGCCGACCGGGACGATCTCTTTGTATGCGGGCAATGTGTCGTCGGGAATCGAGCCGGTCTTTGCCTATGCTTATACGCGCAAGGTTTTGCAGAAAGACGGTTCGCGGACCGAAGAAGAGGTCGTGGATTACGCGGTGCAGATGTGGCGCGACAAGTTCGGTGACACAGAACTGCCGGACTATTTCGTCAACGCGCAAACCCTGTCCCCGTCCGATCACGTCAAAATGCAGGCGGCGGCGCAGAAATGGATCGACAGTTCGATTTCCAAGACGATCAACTGCCCCGAAGATATCAGCTTTGACGCCTTTAAAGACGTCTATATGCAGGCTTGGGATCAGGGCTGCAAAGGCTGCACCACCTACCGCCCGAATGATGTGACCGGTTCGGTCCTGACCGTTTCGGAAAGCGATGATAAAGCGCCGGGAGAAAGCGCGGATGCACCGCATGAGGTCGATGGTGGAGACGTGATTTACATGTCTGAACCGCTCGACCGTCCGCAGGCATTGGAAGGGTCCACATACAAGTTGAAGTGGCCCGACAGCGAGCATGCGATTTACCTGACCATCAACGATATCGTCATCGGAGGTCGCCGCCGCCCCTTCGAGGTGTTCATCAATTCGAAGAACATGGAGCATTATGCCTGGACGCTGGCGCTGACCCGCATGATCTCGGCCGTGTTCCGGCGCGGTGGGGATGTGTCCTTTGTCGTCGAAGAGCTGAAAGCCGTGTTCGACCCGCGCGGTGGGGCCTGGGTGCAAGGGAAATACATCCCGTCGATATTGGCCGCGATTGGCGGTGTGATCGAGCAGCACATGATCAATATCGGTTTTCTGGAAGGCGAGGGGATGGGTCTGAAATCCGACCCGCAGGCACAAGTCGTCAACATGGACGCACCACGCGGCAAAGCCTGCCCGTCCTGCGGTCAGTATGACATGGTGATGATCGAGGGTTGCATGACCTGCCGCAGTTGCGGGCATTCTAAATGCGGCTAAACCGTCGCCTGCCGCACTAATGTGATGTTGCGAAAGCGCGCATCAGTCCGCAACTTAATCAGTTGCTGATTGAAATTCTGAGCACAAAAGACTGCCACCGCTCCCTGAGGGCTGTGGCTTTTCTGTTTGCGATCCGGACGGCATTCTCACCATTTGCTTCGAGCCGGGTGATCTGCGAAGCGCACAGATTGCAGCGTAACGATTTTTCTGAGTTTAATCTTAACCCAAACCAACATGCGATCCTGGTAGAAAAGAGTGACGTTAACTGAGCGCTCAGACATTAAATTCAAAAAACTCTATGTAGAAATGCATTTATAGGTATGGTGGTGTTATGAACTCGTTAACCAGAATAACACGAGGGATAGGCGTCGCCTTTAAGGATGGCAGGGTGAAGGGCCTGCTAGCCTTCACTACTGGTATGATCCTGTGGGCATCGGTGTTTTACCACTATGTCGAAGGTTGGAGCTGGCTGGATTCCATCTACTTTTCTGTTGTGACAATCTCTACGGTTGGGTTCGGTGACTTTTCTCCTGAAACCGCGGCTGGGAAGGTTTTTACGATGGTTTATATCATTGTTGGCCTCGGTATCTTTGTAACCGCAGCGACCACTGTGGCGGACACGATCCTGTCGCAGGACGACGACAAAAAGCCAAAATAAGCAGCGCCAAGTTGAGCCGGTTCTTCTCCGGCGCAGACTGCAATGCGCTTCAAGAAATTGAATCGCGGCCGGGCTTCTCAAAACTCTTCAACTTGCTAACGTCTTTTGCGGGTTAAAAAATATACATATTACGTTTTTTGAGTATAATCTACACAAAACAAGTTTTTGGAGGGATGGTATGGAAAAGACTCAAGATGCGAAGATTGTCGATCTTGCGATACGGTTGCTCTTTCTCGGATTGTTCCTCTACAGCGCTTTGGTCATGGTTGCCCCGCTTGCCAGTGTGGTCATCTGGGCCACGATCCTGTGCGTCGCGCTTTACCCTGTGTTTGATTGGCTGCAATCCAAGATGGGAGGGCGGAAAAAGCTTGCTGCGACAATCCTTGTTTTACTGGGCCTGGTGTTGACCCTTGGACCGGTCGCAACGGCTGTATCCGGTGCCGCAGAGCTTGGGTCAGATTTTGCAGAACAAGCAGACAGAGGTGAGTTGAAAATCCCTCCGGCACCAGAGGGCCTTAAGGAACTGCCGTTGGTCGGAAATAAAATTGCCGAAGTTTGGGGCATGTTTGAGCGCAATCTGGACGGCGCGTTGGCAAAATACGGTGCGCAAATCCTTGAGATTACCAAGTCGCTTTTTGGTAAGGTTCTGGGGATCGGTATCGGGCTTCTTGGTCTTGCTTTATCCGTGTTGATCATGGGGGCCTTGTTCAGCCCCGGACCAACACTGGTTCAAGGTTTGCAGCGTTTTGCGAACCGTGTTTTCGCACCGCGTGGCGGCGAATTCATTACACTGGCCGGAGCAACAATTCGAAACGTGACCAAAGGCGTGATCGGCGTGGCGGCCATTCAGGCCGTCGTTGTTTGGATATTGCTGGTTCTCTTTGGGATTTCATCGGCTGCAACGTTGGCATTTATCTGCCTGATTCTCTCGATCATTCAGATTGGGCCCGGTTTGGTTCTTTTGCCAGTTATCATCTACGCATGGAGTTCGATGTCCGGCGGCGCGGCTTTGATCTTCACAATATTGGCCATTCCCGTTGCCATAATGGACAGCTTCCTGAGACCAGTGTTCATCTCAAAAGGTCTTGAGACACCCATGCTGGTTATCCTGATCGGTGTTCTCGGAGGCATGATGGCTTACGGTCTGATCGGCATATTTATGGGGCCGGTTCTGTTCGCCGTCTTTTATGAGTTGTTCAAAGTCTGGATCGACTCCCCACCCGCAACTGAAGGTGTTGCGGACGGAGAAGCAAAATGAGGAAGACGATTTGGACAACGCTGGCCGTCATTCTGATCTTTCTGGTCTGGTACCTCGTCGCTGACCGAAAAACACCGTTCACCGGAAACGCCAGGGTAAAGGCCATCGCGACCCAGATCGTACCGCAGGTCACTGGGACAGTGACTGAGGTTCTTGTTGAAAACGGTCAGGTCGTATCGGCAGGAGATGTTCTGGTTCGGATTGACCCAAGACCTTATGAAATCGACCGCGACAAGGCCGAAGCTGATCTGGAAGCAGCCACACAGGAAGTGGGGGCATCCTCGGCTGAGGTAAGTGCTGCACAAGCCAAACTGGCCAGGGCGCAAAGCGATCTTGATACGATGCGTATTCAAACAGAGCGTGTGTTTGCCCTTGAAAAGAAAGGGTTGATCGCCGTTTCAAAGGCTGATGACGCGCGCGGTCAGCTTGCAGAATCTGAAGCGAATTTCGAAAATGCCAAGGCGGATTTGGAAAAAGCCAAGCAAAGGCTGGGTGATGATGGTATCGAAAACCCAAAAATTCAGCGCGCGTTGGCGGCTTTGGCAGATGCAGAGCTGAACCTTGAATGGACGGAATTGCGGGCCCCGGCGACGGGCGTGATATCCAATCTTTTGATCGCCCCCGGTACATATGCCAGATCCGGTCAGGACCTGTTGACGTTTTTGGATGCAACGGATGTCTGGGTTGAGGCTTACTTTACCGAGAATAACCTTGGCCGCGCTTCGGTGGGATCGCCGGTTGACGTCGTGCTGGACATGCACCCCGGCAAAATTGTACCGGGCGTGATTGAGAGTTTTAGCGCGGCCGTATCCCTGAGTGGTGGGGATGAGCCGGGACAATTGGCAAGCCCGCCCAGCACCAAAGGCTTTCTGCGTGAACCGGAACGATTTCCGGTGCGGATCGTTCTGCCAGGATATGAGGCCGGAAACGCCGAAGATGATCTTCGCTTCCAACTTAACGGCCAGGCTGATGTGATCATGTATCTGAGCGACAACTCGCTTCTGAACATGGTCGGTCGGACCTACATTCGCCTGGTTTCCATCCTGTCCTATGCGTACTGAGGACAGGAATTCCGTTATCCGGCTTGCACTGGGTGTGACCGGTGTCTTCGCCTTGGGCTTGTTTTTGGGGTGGCCGCTTGCCGTGGTTGGGGCTGTGTTCACCGCCCTTTTCCTTCAGGCCCCTGCTGCCTTGCCGTTGGCGGCCTTCGCGAAACTGTTCGTCTTTTCGATCGGATTGATGTTCATTTCCTTCCTGCTGTCGTCGGTCTTTGCGCCATACCCCGTTGTGTTCCTCATTCTGGTGGCCATCGGGATTATCCTGTCCTTCATGTGGTCGGTTTCTGGGGCAGGCGTTTTGCCCGGTGTCATCGCCCTGATGGGGGCATTGATGATTCCGAACCTTGTTTTGCAATCACAGGATTTGGCGTTGGTGCTGGTGTTCTGGATACCGTTGAACCTGCTATTTGCAGGTTTCGTATCGACCCTGATGTTTGTGTTGCTACCCGCCGAACCTCAGACGGGTGCTCAGAAGAAAGCCGCGGCGTCTTCGGACTTTGATCCCAATCGGCGGATTGTAAGAATGTCGCTTGTTACGGTGCCGTTTGCCATGGCGTTTTTTATCTCTGGCGCGTCTGCTTTGTTGGTCCTGTTCTTTGTTGCGCTTCTGAGCCAGCAACTTGCTGCAATGCCATCGATGGGCAAAACGGTTGCCAAAGCCATGCTGACGGCAAACCTTCTCGGAGCGGCAATATCCATCATCTGCTACGAGCTAAACGTCATCGCGCCAGTCATTCTGACACCGATTCTGGTATGCCTGTTTTTCTGCCTGTCACTCGGGGCCCTTGGAAAAACTCAGGTCCCGCTGGCTGCAGCGGCAGGTTCGGCGTTAACGACGGTACTTATCGTTTATGGCGGGTCGATTTCTCCGTTTTCGGATGAGGCGGACGTCAAAAGCATCACGCGCGTTTTTCAAGTCGCCAGCGCCGCTTTCTTTGTCATTGCGGCATATGTCGTTGTTGATGAGTTCTGGCCGGAAAGAAAGCAACGCGCAGCTCAGTGACCTTCCGAGGTAAACCGGGTTTGCCAAAAGTCCGGCAATTGCTCAGGCGATATTCGCGCAAACGGAACGTAAGCGGATGCAGCGCGGGATATTGCGTGTTTACTTTGACTTCTGTTCCAAGCGGTACTGCGTCGGCGTTGTGCCGGTTTGCCCGCGGAAAAACCGGGTGAAATGGGACTTGTCCGAATAGCCGAGCGTTAATCCAATCTCGGCAATTGTCATTGCACCCTTTTTCAGATGTTCCTTGGCGACATCGACGCGCAGCCGTTTTATCTCGCGGGGCAGTGTTGTGCCTTGCTGCTGGAGTGCTCGGGAAAACCGTTCTGGTGGTATACCCAGCAACCCGGCCACCACCACTGGCCCTAAATCGGCTTCATCCAACTTGTCGCGCAAGACAGATCGCAATGCGGCGACCACGGTCACTTCTTCCTTTTCCCGAACTGAGGCGATAGGCGCGGTCGATGCGTTTGAAACGTGGTTCAGGAACAGCCATTCCACGGGAAAACTGATTTGCATCCCGGGGTCGGTTCCAAGGCCGACCTCGATCCCTTTGTAGTCTAGTGGCAGGCCATTGATGTATCTGCTTTCCCAACGCACTTGCGCGGGGTCCCAGGAACTTCCGACAACGGTTTGCAACAGACGCACGTATATTGCGGCCCCAAAACCTGTGACCTGAATAGGTTGAACCGTTGGTTCCTGTTGTCTCTCGATCCGATAAATCGCTTTGTCGGCTTCTATGACGAGACTGTGCCGCACAGAGTTGGATTCCTGTGGAACAAGCCCGACAAAACGCGCAAAAAATTCGAACAGCGTTGTTGTCGATTGCAAGGCATCAGCGAACGGAGGCCATCCTTGCAGATCGAATGTTTCCCCTACATTCAGTCCAAGAAATCGGTCGCCCGACAATTCAGAGAAGGCGTTCAACAGACCATAGACCAACTCTGAGTGGACATAGACAGAAGGGTCAGACAACAGTTCAGCTTTCAATCCGACCTGATCCAAAGCTGGTTGTGGATTGATCCCTCGGGTGGTGAGAAACTGCAAAAACGGGGCCGCTAAAGCAAGGCGGATAAAGCCTTCGCTGTGTTCTTGAGAGGTTGAGTTGAACGGCAAGCTTGTCACCTTTGGTTGGACCAGCAGTTTTACTCGGTGGCCACTTTAGCCTTCATATTCGAACATCTTAATGCAAAAGTGGCAACCGACCTAAAAGTTTCCACTCTACAGTTATAGAAACATGAATATGAGGAGAGACCTTATGTCTGGCTCACGAATGTCCTTTTTCGCGTCAGTGACTGCCGCATCGGTTTTGATTTTTCCAATGGTTGCTTCGGCTCAGGATCAGGACGAGCCGCAAACGTTGTTCACCAACGTCCATGTCTTCGATGGCGTAAATGAGCAGCGTATCGAAAATGCGAGTGTTCTTGTTGAAGGCAACCTGATCAAGGCGGTTTCCGTCGACGCGATCGATGCACCCAACGCAACTGTCATTGACGGTGGTGGGCGAACGCTGACGCCCGGCTTCATTGAACTTCACGCTCACCTTATGCTGATGGGTCCGACGCTGCCGGCGATGGAGGCCAACACGACATGGGAGGATTTTGCCATTCACGGTGCGCGGATGGCCGAGATGTATTTGATGCAGGGTTTCACCACAGTCAGGGATGCGGGTGGCGCCAATGGCGGGCTGCGAAGGGCCATTGATGCAGGGCAAATCGACGGCCCCCGGTACTATCCTTCCGGGGCATTTATCGGAACACGGGGTGGCCACGCAGACTTCGCAAATTTCACTGCTCCACCGGGCGCTGAAACAAACATGAGCCGTCTGAACCTTGCGCAAGAGATCAGCGGTGTCGATGACGTCTATAAGTTCGCGCGCAACAACTTTCGCATGGGCGCAACGCAGTTGAAATTCATGCAATCCGGCGGCGTGGTTTCGGCCTTTGATCCATGGCAATTGCTGGCTGGATCGCCAGAGGAAATCAAAGCAGCCGTGCAAGTCGCAAATGAATATGGCAGCTACGTCATGGCGCATTCTTACCGAAAAGAAGCAATCTTGAATGCGCTGGATGCAGGTGTGATGTCGATCGAACATGGTTTCTCGTTCGATTGTGAAATCGCTGAGGTCATGAACGAAAAGGGGGCATACATCACGACCAACCTAACGGCGTTTGATCCCGGTTTGCTTGATATTCCTGCGGTGGCAAACGTCCCGTCGAGCCTTGCCAAGGCAAAATCCGCCTCGGCCACATTTGCGGGCTATATCGACAACATGAAGGAATGCCCGGTGAAGCGAGGGTTCCAGACAGACTGTGTAGGGTCGGTGGAGGCGTGCAATATCCAGATTGCCTACGAAAAACACCTGAACAATGAATTTTTCGGCCCGTTCACCTCGTTGGTGACGCTGACATCGACGGGGGGTGAGGTGGTCGCTTTGTCAGGTGACTTTATGAACCCGTATACGGCTGGAAAGCTTGGTGTGATCGAAGCTGGCGCTTATGCCGACATCCTTTTGATTGATGGAAATCCTCTCGAAGACTTCTCTGTCGTTGGGACGGGCGATCAATGGTTTGGTGCGGACCCCAGGCCGGAAAGCCCTGAAACGATCCGCCTGATTATGAAGGATGGCGTGATATACAAAAATACGCTGGACTGATTGATACCGCAGCCGGAGGGTGTTCATGCGCAATTGGTTACGATCCACAATAGTCGCAGGGTTGGTTTGGTGTGCTCCCCCCGCGTTCGCCGCGAATGGGGTTGCGGTGGACTGGGCGGACCTTCCAGACCCATCCGCGCAAGTCTTTGAAGACCCTTATCGAGATCTCAGCCCGGAACAGTTTGACGATGTTCTGTTTGTTGTTCGACTGCGCGGCAGGATAGAGCAGGGCAATGGCAGCGAAGAAGAACGGCAGAAATGGCAAGAACTGCTGGCTGAGACTAAGGATGCTTTGGCCGCAGAGGACATTGATATCGACTGGCTGCTCGATCAGCGAGAGGTCGTGACAGAACGCCGAAGAAAAGCAGCAACGGATGGAAATCCGCAACATAACGGCCAGACCGTCACACTGGCCGGCTTTGCCATTCCAGCCCCAAGTGATCCTGACGGGCGACCTGTGGCCTACTTGGTGCCAGAGCGTGGGATGTGCAGCCACATGCCTCCGCCTCCTCCTAACCAGATGATCCGTGTGCGGTTGAACGACGATTGGGCACCTAGCTATTATCATGAACCGGTAAGACTGACGGGCAGGCTGACAATTGACCCGTCCGTTCACAGCATGATGGTCGTGGATGGCCTGATGCCCATGAGCGCGACATTCCAACTGGAAACGGACAGTGTTGAAACCCTAGAAACCGAGGCGGACAGGTTGGAGTGGAAACAGCGTGCCGCTGATCGCATCCGCGCGGCAGGTGATCGCAAGACGGGCGGGGCAAGAGCGTCCGAATGATAAAGAACCTGCTTACTGCCTTGGTCATTTCATCCGCTGGCACGGCCTCGGCCCAAGGATTGTCTGGCCCCTCTTCGGTGCAAGCCGAGCTTGAACCCGGCGACGGATTGACCGATCCGCAATACCGTTCAGATTTTCCGCGCAACGTAGCCCCGGGTTGGTTTTCGTGGAAAGACCGGCTGGCCGAGGATGGGTTTCGGTTCAACATTGATTACTTGGCACTTGGGCAAACCACGAATGCTGATCTGGGCACTGGTGAGGCAGCCAGCGGAATTGCTCGGTTCTATGGCAGTTGGCAGGCAACCGAGCGTGGCTCTGTGACATTCAAGATCGAGCAGCGACACAGTTATACCGGCGTTGCCCCCCAATTTCTCGGGCTTGATGGTGGTGCCCTTTCGATCACGGGGACAGCGTTCAACGACAACGGTTTGTTACTTACCAACCTGTTTTGGACCCAAAGGGCCGAGAACGGGTCGTGGACGCTGCAAGTTGGGCAGATTGATGTCACGGACTTCGTGGACATCTATGGGTTGGTCAGTCCCTACAGCGGGTTCCAGAACCTGTCCTTCAACACCAACCCGACGATCAATACACCCAATCAAGGTTTGGGGATCGCGGGTGGGGTTAAGCTAAGCGAAAATTTCTACGCTGTTGCGAGCGTGTCGGACGCGAACGCCGACCCGTCTGACCCTAATTTCGATGTGTTCAGCGACGGCAATCTCTTCAAATCGCTCGAACTTGGGTACACTTCCGGCTTTGATCGTATCTATTTTGACAATATTCACCTGACTTTGTGGCATGCGGATGCGGCTGATGATGGCAGCCGAGCGGAAGACTATGGCGCGGCGTTTTCTGCGGCATGGTTTGTCGACAATAAGTGGATGCCGTTCTTTCGGGCAGGGGCCTCAAAAGGAACGGCAGCGCTGTATGATCGGTCGATCTCTGCCGGTCTGGGATATTACGGTCGCAATACCGATCTGGCCGGCCTTGGCCTGAACTGGGCCGAAGCCAGGGGCATAGACGGGACACAGTTCACGCTTGAAGCTTTCTACCGGTTTTCAATCTCACCGGGATTGCAGATCACACCATCGGTGCAGTTCATTTCCAACCCACTGCTGAACCCCACTCAGGACAGCATTACGCTGTTCGGCCTAAGAACCCGGATCGTTTTCTGAGGGGGGTAATGCAGCCGCGAAACAAAGAAGCTAAGGCGGCTTTGCCAAGAAGATCCTGTTGACCTTAGGCGGGCAACCGGAGGCGCGTAAATGAACATCGAGCCTGCCAGAGTGCCTCGAGATTAGAGACAAACGCTGCGCCGAAGTTGGAGGTTGCCGTGTAATGGCTCCGTCGTGTCAAAAATAGTGTAAGAGAAAAAGAGTTAAATATGAGGCGAGTGTTACACCCTGCGGAGATCAGGAAACCCCTTCGGGTATGTCATGCCCCTCTAGTTAATTTTTTTCTCCGGAACACTCATCCTGTAGTGTAACCTGTCATAAGGGGGATATTATACCTTCATTTCCATGAACGCAGAGCCGACTATCAATCGTCTGGTTGGTTTTTCCCCTAAGACGCCCAAGAACGGCGACTTCGGCGCGCGGCGTCGCAGCATCTTTTGTATTGGTTGGATGATAGCTTCGGGCCGTCGACGCTGGTATTCGTCGCGACGCCGTTCCGTATTGTCGCTATGGCCCCCATCGCAGAAAGGATCCCATTCTCTCATACGCAGCGCTGTGCACAAATGTTAGCTCTTGAAGCAGAGCATCAGTAACCGTATCGCATATAGCTGATCAAAGTTCCCAGCTGAAACCAGTCGCCTTTTCGGATACGTTCCATAGCTGAACCATGACATTTTTTTCATAGGCATGCGGGTTTAATGTGCCCCTGCCGACCGGGCCAACGGCTTCAAAGCGACCTGTTGGTCCATAAAGCGCGCGTTGTTCGGTCAAAGTCTCTTCAGTGGCGCACATGACTTCGGGATAGGACCCTTGTTCAGCCGTTTGAACCATCGGCGTCATGGTCATGAGCCACCAGATGAACCGCATCGTCCGGCTGCCACTGGTGCTGATCAGTGACGTTGCCGACGAGCCGGGATGGCAGACATAGACCTCGACGTCGGTGCGCCCTGCGCCGGCAAGCCTGTCCTGCAATTCGTAAGCGAACATCATTTGCGCCAATTTGCTTTGCGAGTAGGCGGTGTTTGGGCCGTAACCCTCTTCCCAGTTTATGTCGTCGAACTTTATCGTCTTCAGCCCCATATTATAGCCGAGACTGGCGACAACGACGATCCGACCTTTCGTGGCTTCGATCCGTTCGAATAGCATCCCGCAAAGCAGGAAGTGACCATAATGATTGGTGCCGAGCTGGCTCTCGAACCCATCCTCAGTCAGCTTTCGGGTTGGCACCTGCGCGATGGCCGCATTGCAGATGAGCGCATCGATCCGGGTAAGGGAATTCAGGACCTCGTCCGCAGCTTCACGCACGCTTGCAAGCGAGGCCAGATCCATACGAATGAAGCTCACTTCCGCCTCGCTACCGAACTCACTTTTCAGGTCCGCAACAGCGGCCTGAGACTTCTCAGCTGAGCGGTTCAACATCACGACTTTAGCGTTCTTTTTAAGGAGCGTCCGCCTAGCCTGGAGTCCGGCACCGGCGTTGGCACCCGTGATGAGGTAGGTCTTGCCGGAGAGGTCGCTGAGACGTTCGGGTGTCCAGCCGTTCGGTCCGAATGTGGTATCTGGCATTTTTTGTCTCCTATCTGCGTGGGCGCGGGGACCGAGTGAATAGTGTTTTAACTTGGAAATGCAGATAACTCTCGCTTGAACTCTGAAATAGGCGAGATCATCGCAAATACTTGCCCAATTGTATTAAGGTAGTTGCCAGTTTCGATCTGGAGCCTTTACACCTCTCTTATGAGCAAGGATCAGATCAAGCAAATCATCGCAGACCGAACCGAAACGGACGGCCTGACCGAGACGGGTATCAAGGGTGTACGCCTGTTTCGCGCCACGCAATCAATCCCCTGTGTTCCAGCCGTTTACGAGCCCTGCATCGTGGCCATCGTGAGCGGGGTGAAGGAAGCCGTTCTGGATGGCCGAAAATACGAGTACGACAACAGCCAGTATCTCTGCTGCCCAATGTCGATGCCGGTCAAGGCGGGGACGCCTTTGGCTTCGCATGACAAGCCGCTCTACGGGGTTATGATCTCACTGGAACAACGTGTTATGGCCGAGCTGGCGATGGAGATGGATAATGCCGGGGGCGCGCTTCCTTCGGTCAAAGGCGAACTGCGGGAGCCGGGAATTAGGCTCGCACGATGGGACGATGGGTTCACAGAAGCGCTGCTGCGGCTGCTGCGGCTCGGAGACAGCGAGACGGATACAGCGGTTCTCGGCGAGGCGCGATTGCGTGAGGTGCTCTATGTGATTCTGAAGGGAGAAGCTGGCGACTTCGCACGGCAGGCATTCGGCGCTGGCAACGCTATCGCACGTTCCATTGCGCATGTGTCGTCACACTTGGATGCGCCGATCTCGATTGACGATATGGCACGTCGAGCGGGCATGAGCCGTGCGGTCTTCCATCGCAAATTCAAGCAGGTCACGACGATGGCTCCAATCCAGTTCGTTAAGTCGATGCGTCTCAACAACGCCGCCATGAAGATCGCGGGCGGGATGCCGGTGAACGAAGCCGCAATGGACGTTGGTTATGTCAGCCCGTCCCAATTCAGTCGCGAGTTCAAGCGCATGTATGGGCAATCGCCGAGGCAATGGGGTGACGCACAGAAGCTAATGGTCAAAGTTGCTTTAGGCTGACTTGTCAGCGTTTTACACTTAGCAGTCCTCATAATTTGTACTTGCAGCGGATGTCAGCAATGCAGGCTCGGAAAGCAGCAATTCTGGTTTTTCCGAATGAAGGGAAAGGGCCGCCCACGAGAGCGACTCGTTAGCGTTAGATCTCTATCGCTTCGGCGATTACTAGGGCATCCTCGAGTTCGACGCCGATACATCGAACTGTGTTGCCCATCTTAGTTTGGCCAAGAAGAAGCCGAACCGCTCGAAAGTTTCCGGTCTTCATATCGATTTGAGTGATCTTGGTTCTCCTAATTGAATGTGTTCCGTAGGAGCTTGCTTTGAGGCCGATCGACGTGGCCCCTTCGCGGACAAGCCGTACATATTGACGCGTCGAGATGTGCAGTCGTACGTGGAGTCAGCTGGACCAAGGGTACTCCGATCCGACCATTAGCTCGTCTTCCATACACTTCTCTGCAGAGGCTCTTGTGCCTTCAGATAATTCAAAGCGTACGTGTATCTGCGCCTTGCTTTGAAGGACCGAATCCCGTTCCTTGATCTGACCCGATGACATGACTTCGGCGACCTTCATCTTCATCAGATCGCAGTCGCGGAACTTACTGTCGAATGCCTTGTTGAAGAGCGTAAGATCGCGATGGTTTTCAGAAAGCTCGAGGCGCACTCGGATCGCCCAGACACCTTTTGGTTTCAGAGGGCGTTTTGATCTACCACACGCCCATTATTCCAAGCTGGACGAAGTGCACGAATGGCAGGTAAGTTTGGGTTTTCCATGGTTGATCCTCTGATCCACCATGCCCGCCGGCAACGACAACACGACGTTGACGTAACACAATGACATAGAATGTTGCACGCTGCGCGGATGACGGTGAAGTGCAGAAACCAAGTTTAGCAAAGTCCGGCTTGCGGCCCATAACGGAACTCGAACCTTGCGTCGAACAACGACGGATTTGAAACATACCACCTTGCAAAGCGAAGTAGTCTCAATCCTCATTCTGCCACAAGCGCGACAATTGCTTCTTGAGGCTGGGAATGTTGGTTGTTTGCCTCAAGCGGTTTGTTGAGCTTGCCACGATACATCAACGCAAACACGGGTGGGGTGAAATAGAAGGATACAACAGTCGACAACAGTACGCCCCCGGCGATTGCAACGGCGAATGGCGGCCAAAATGCTCCTCCAGCTATGATCAGGGGTAGGAAGCCGCCAAAGGTTGTGATTGTTGTCGAGATGATGTGCCGACTTGAACCAGTCACAACGCGCGCCATGGCCGCTCGGTCACCTTGGCTTGCGTCAGCGTTTTGTTGCAACCCGGTCAGAATGATTATCGCCGCGTTGATCGAAACCCCGATCGATCCGATGACCCCGATGATCGCCGTAATTCCGAACGGGAATTGCATAACGGCCAGCGACAGCATTGAAAGGCCTGCAGACAACACGCACACGACCAAGGTCACAAGGGTCAGCCGGAACGAGTTAAAGGTCAGAACGATGGTCGCGATGGAGAGTGTCACAATCAAACCAACAGAGGCAAGCAGATTGCCAACGGTGTTGGATCGGGCATCACTGTCGCCGCCTAAGGACATCGAATAGCCTTGCGGCAACACAAACCCGGACGCATCAAGTGCTTCTAGTACGTCCTGCAACGCCTCTTCGGGCAAAACACCGGGTACGATAAACGCCTGAATAGTGTTTTCGCGCGTACCGTCCGTTCGAGTTATTACGCTTTCTGCCGGTTCAATCACGGGCTTGGCCAATTCCGACAGCGGTACCGCTGGGAAGGCTCCAGTCGCAGATATCGCAGCTGCATTTGGCAGTAGGATAGGCATACTGAAAATCGCGCTTAGATCTGACCGCACCTCGTCACCTAAGCGAACGCGCACCGGCAACTGTTCAGTCCCTTCGATCAGTGATCCACCGGTGATGCCAACAAGCGCCGTGTCCAGCTGACCAGCTATATCCGCAACGTCTAGTCCCAGCAGACGCGCTTTGACCTCATCAATCTCGAACCGGATTTGAGGGTTGCCTCCGTTCACGCTGGCGCGCGCCTGGGTTACCAGATCGAGATTGGCCATGACTGAACGCACCTCGTCGCCCAGATCACGCAATACCGTGATGTCCTGCCCCTGAATTTTGACTTCAACCGGTGCGTCGACCGGAGGGCCCTGAACAAGACTGCGAACGATGATCTGCGCGTCAGGAAAGCCAGTATCCAGACGACTCTGCAACGTTCCAACAAGGCGGGCGGCGTCGTCGGCCGTGTCGGTCGTGATCATAGCTTGTGCGAACCCAGGCTCGCGTGAGCGGTTTCCAACGATGTTGTAGTAGAATGCCGGGCCGGACTCTCCGACGGTCCAGTAGACACTTTTGACGCCGTCGTCAGCCAGCAGCATTTCATCGATCTGGCGGGCGGTTGCCTCGGTGGTGGCAATTGACGTTCCACCCGGCATATCGACTTCGATATAGAATTGGTTGCGGTCGACGCCCGGGAAGAATTGCGCGGTCAGCGTTGGAAAGGCCGCAAAGCCAAGCACCGGCAAGATCAATGCCAACGCGATGGATCGCACAGGATTAGCAACAGACAATCGAATTGAGGCCTCGAACATACGGGCAAGTGGCGGGATGCTGATACCGCGGCTCAGCATTCCTGCGTCTGGGCGATCGGACAGTAGCCAGCCCGCAATCGCCGGAGTCACAGTCAAGGCCACAACCAGGGACCAGACAAGCATAAGAACCACGGCGATAGCGATGGCGCCGACAAAATCGCCTGCGGGTCCCGGCAGCAATATCATCGGCGTGAAGGCAAGCGCCGTTGTCACGGTCGATGCCAGCAGTGGCGCGGCCAACCTGCGAACAGCATCTCGTACGGCTGCAAGTCGCTCCATCCCATCCTGCAGACGACGTCGGATTTCATCGGTCATCACGATGGCTGCGTCAACGAGCAGTCCGAGGGCAACAATCAGTCCGGTCACAGACATCTGATGAATTGGCAATCCAATCATGTTCATCGTCGCCAGGGTCGCCAATGAGACAACCGGCAAAACCAAAGCCACAATCGCGGCTGCCCGAACCCCTAACGTAACAAACAAAACTGCCACGACCAGAGCCACGCCAATGGCCAAGTTGACCCCAACCTCTGACAAACGATCCGTCGTGTACTGGCTTTGATCAAATAGCAGTATTTCCTGCATGCCCAAAGGTACCGACGCGGCGCCTGCATCAAGCTCATCCCGAAGGAAGCCTGTCCAACGGTCGATCTGTACGCCGTCCTGCGCCAGAATCCCGACCAAAACTGAGGGCTTTCCGTTGGCAAACGCGATTGAGGACTGCGGTTCGCGTGCGCCACGGTCTACGCTTGCAATATCTCCGAGCTTCACCACGGCACCGCCTGCGTTTTCACGCAGGACGATGCTCCGAATGCGATCCAAACTCTCAATTTCTCCGCTGACGCCGATGGTCAGGTCGACATCAGATTGCAACCGCCCAGACTGAACCTTTCCGTCTGCTTCGGCGATCCGCTGGGAAATCTCGGCAGCGCCAAGCCCAAGCGCAGCGGCCTTGTCCATATCCACACTTACGAGCACCTCTTCTTTCGGCTGACCGAAATAGTCCACTGCTCGCGTGGCAGGTATCGCACGCAATCTGTCGCCCAGTGCTTCGGCGTGACGTGCCAGCAAAGTTAACGGAAAGTCTGGATCCTCGGCCGCAACTGCAATGACCGCAGAATAGGCAGAAATGCCCTCGGCATCGAATTCCGGCGGAAAAACTCCTGCCGGAAAGTTCTGGCGCGCATCTTCGACGGCATCCCGAGCCTCGGCCCAAACCTGCTCAATGGTGGCTTCGTCTAGCGTTTCCAGCAATTCTACCGAAACGACCGACACACCCGAGCGGGAGACTGAACTGATCTCATCCACCTCGGCGATCTTTCGCAGTTCTTCTTCGATTTCTGCAGTGACCAGCGCTTCAACCCGTTCTGGATCTGCACCCGGGAACTGTGTCGTTACAGTTGCGAAGAGGTTGGTGATCGTAGGGTCTTCTTGTCGCCCAAGAGACAGGAACGAAGACAGACCTGCGGATACAAGCACTAAAACGATTAGGGCAACCAGCCTGGGGTGGCGAAAGGTAAGGGTTTCCATCAGATCGCTCCGTTACTCGCCAGTGTTGAAGGCAACGCGTTGACCAACGCTGACTCGCTGCGGCCCCTGATCGATCAGGACGGTGCCGTCCGGAAACGCGCCACGCACAAAGACGCGGTCGTCTTCGGCATGCAGCACTTCGACCGCCGCTAGCCGCACAGTTTTTTGCGCGTCGGCAACGAGCAATGTCCATTGCCCGCGCGTTCCTTCCTTCAGAGATGTTGTAGGCACCCAGGTCCCCGCACTTTGGACGGGATCGAGTACATGCACACGTGCGGTTTGTCCGAAGGCAACGTCCGGCGCGTTCTTCAAACCGAACAGCGCGGTGCGGGTTCGGGTCACCGGGTCAATATCGGGCCGTAAAGTCGCAAGCTCAGCCTGATAGCTTTGACCTGCAATTTCGATTTCAACGTCAGTCAGCAGCGCCGGATCAACATCGAGAGGGATACCTATCCGAACTTGCGGCGACACGACCTCGACCATACCCAGAACCAACTCGCCCGAGCGCAAAGTTTCACCGCCATCCACGTGTCGCGCGGTTATTTGACCCGCAAACGGAGCCTCGATACTGGATTTCTCGATTCGAACGGTCACATCACGCAAGGCCGCATCTAACTCGCCAATCCTGGATAGCAATTCATCCTGCTGAGAAACGGCCTCGTCCAAACGGGCTTGGCTGGTAAAGCCTTGTTCAATTAGTTTCGCGTTTCGCTCGACCGTTTTCTTTGCAAATGAAAGTTGGGCTGCAATGGCGTCACGTGATGCTGTCAGACGGTCGCGTTCGACCTCCAGCAGTGCGATGTCCAGTGTCGCAAGAAGTTGACCCTTGGCAACCTCATCACCTTCATCGACCAGAATTTGATCCAGCGTCCCGTTCAGTTCGAAAGAGATATCTGCCGATCGCTGAGGTTCGACCTGCCCGATGAATACACGGTCGACTGTGTAAGCGCTCTCGGACGTGATCGGTGTCACGGACACGGGTGTCACAGCGGCGGCATCCGGTGCGGGTACAGCGTCCGCTCTACGGGTGAGCTCGGATGCGCCAAAGTAAACGGCGGCCGCTGCAACAGCTATAAAACTGACGGTCACTCCCAGGCGCACAGTGCCGCGCAACACACGTGCAAGTGGGCTCGGTTTGGTCGCTTCAGTAGATGAAATTGCAGGATTCGGCATTTGGGGACCTCATCAAGTTAGCGTCTCTAACATATGTTAGAAGTTCTCACTTTGACAAGAGATACGTGATCTGTCACATGTTGGATCATGAGCAGCACCGAAAAAAATCATCCGACAAACAGACAAGCGGCTGGTCTTTCCGTTAGCAAGAAAGCCTATCATCACGGCGATCTCCGCGCTGCACTGATCGAAGCAACCCGACAGTTGGTTGAAGAAAAAGGTCCGGACAGTTTTTCTGTATCCGAGGCGTGCAGACGCGCGGGCGTATCAACCGCGGCACCTTACAAGCACTTCAAAGACAAGACAGAAATGCTGGTTGCCACTGTCCTTGAAGGAATGGATCGGCACCGAGACAAAATGCTTGCCGCGCTGGAAGGTGTTCCTGAAGGATCTCCCGAGCGCCTTACTGCCATAGGAATGGAGTATATTGCCTTCGCGTTAAATGAGCCCGGAATCTTCAGACTGAAATTTGGCGGCTTCACAGACCGTATTGCGGACCCCCGGCTGGAGGAAGGCGGCCAGCAAAGCTTCGGGATTCTTTTAACTGAAGTAGCAAAGTGTCTCGGTGAACCGGGAATCACAGACGAAGTTCGCCGCCGTGGTTTTTTGTTGTGGAGTTTTGTGCACGGGCTGTCGTTCATTCTGCATGACAAAGGGCTTGCGGAGAAAGGCGAAGAGTTCGATCTTCATGCCCTACTTGAGGACGTTTCGGAAAGAATGCTGAGTTGAGCGTTCTCAAGGCAAAACGAACTCAACCAAGCACTGAGAGCAGACGATCTATGCCGCTATCGCGCCTGCGCCTAAACGATTGCTTTGGTTCACGTAGAAGACATTTTTGGAAAGCGCCGCGAATGTCCGCTATCCTGAATCGCAAGGTCTCGTCGTGAATGTCGGCTTCGGGTTGAGCCAGTACTACAAGGTAGGGTGTACGGCAGAGGCTTTGTACCAAAGCCTCCGTTTCGCAACCCGGAGCTATGCACGCGCGTTCGTTAGCTGGGAACGTCCGCTGGCGCCAGGATTGTCATTCCCACTCGGTCCGCTACGGCCATGATCGCCGGAATGTCTGGTGGTCCATCTGGCGCTGGGATATCGGTCGTGCCATCAGGCATTGTTTCACCGGCTTCAGTAAAGAAAGTGTCATGCATCGCGCCGGGGGCGTTAATGCAAAGTAGCCGGCCAGGCCGCTCTCCGGTGCATGTAAAGGCGTGCACTGCGCCGTCTGGAACCTTAACGAAGTCACCACATTTGACGTTGACTGTCTCACCATTCAAAAAGAACTCGAATTCACCATCGAGCACATAGAAGCTCTCATCTTCGCCAGCATGATGATTGGGTGGTGCACCGGCACCAGGTGCCGTCTTTATCTCAACAATTGTGCAACGATCTCCTGTCTCATTGGGAAAGGCATGAAAGGTCAAAAGGTTCCCAAGAAGATGATAAATTCGCGGGCGAGATTCAGTCATTACTGCGACTCCCTTTACTTGAAACATACCTCTCTTATGATACATATATCTACTTATGAGACAAGTGTATCACAAAAGGCTTGAAATTGGCGCCTCGTACAAATCAAATCAACCGAACGCGAGAAGTACTTCTTTCGGCTGCACGTGACCTGATGTCGGAAGGCAAGGAAGTCACGCTGGCAAAAGTCGCTGAACGCGCCAAAATCAGCCGTGCGACGGTCTATCGCTACTTTTCTGACCCGAGTGTCTTAGCCTTAGATGCGACGCTGGATCTTGACGTCACGCCTACGTCGGAACTTCTTGAGGGACTGGATGACGTTAGGAGCCGTGTACATGTGGTCGCGCGTTACTATCTGGAATTTTCTCGGATTCATGAGGCGCACTTCCGGCAGTTTCTGGCGGAATCACTCAAGGCATCTCTTGAAGATGGAACGGTCAAAATGCGTGGTGCTAGAAGAGTGGCGGCTTTTTCGGAAGCACTTGCGCCAGTTCACCCATTGATGGAGCCGAAGGAAATCGATGACCTGTCGAAGCGATTGTCCATGACGACGGGCATGGAACAACTTGTCATTCTTGAAGACATTTTGCGTGTGGACGAAGCAACTGGTTACCAGCTTCAGGAAGGGTTGGTCGACGCTCTGTTAGATCGGTACTTGCCAAAAAACTGAGGCAGAGTTCAGATGCTTACTTTGTCTTTAAACTACCGGCAAATAGACGTCAGTTTGACGTCCGCCTTGGGCTTTGAGCGGTCAATTGTGACCACCGAAGAAAACGGTAACATGGAGCCCAGAAGGCGCTAGGAACATGCTCGTTATAGCAATTCTGCCAACCCGGTACAAAAACGGTTTTGGCGGTGCCATCAGTCGGTACAGCGACCCTAAGAGAGAACACTTTACCTCTAAGGAACAATCCTCTGGGTAGTCCAACACGGTTTTGAGGGTTCGATTCCCTTACATTCACCCTCAAATAGTCTCCAAGTTCCCGTTACAAGACCCAGAGTACGGCTTTGAAAGTAAATGGAATGGTGGGTGATGAGAGACTCGAACTCCCGACATCTTCGGTGTAAACGAAGCGCTCTACCAACTGAGCTAATCACCCGTGACGCTGCATGTAGCCAAGCCTGCGGGCGGGTGCAAGAGGGTCTGAGCGATTTTCTTGAATTCTATTCTTTGGCCGATCCGTGTTGCCCTGTCCGTCTGGAGTACCGAACACTGAATAATCCCGTGCTGCCGCAAATCTGAATATTCGCGGCGTGATGATGGTCATGCCTAGTCGACGCCTTGACCCTTTTGGACTTTCTGCAACGCAGCGGCACGGATCTCGGTTATTTCTCAAAGGCGCTTGCGTGGGGGCTGTACCCTCCGATATTCCCGAAGGGACTGCAAATTTCCGGTCGGGAGTGTACATGACCCTAACCTTCACCCGCCGTTTCTGGATGGTGGCACTGGTCTTAGGTGTATTGGCGTTGGCGCCAGTCCGCGCCGGGGCAGAAGGTGTTTTGGTTTTTGCAGCGGCGAGTCTGAAGACAGCGCTGGACGAGATTGCTGAAAACTATGAAACGGAAACGGGGCACCGTGTCACGGTTTCTTACGCGGCATCGTCGGTACTGGCGCGCCAAATTCAGCAGGGCGCGCCCGCGGACGTGTTCATCTCGGCTAATCCTGACTGGATGGACATACTGGAGCAGGACGGTTTTATCCAAGCGAATTCGCGGGTGGATTTGCTGGGCAATGGTCTAGTTGTGATTGGTGCGACAGGTCGAGAAAGTTGGGGAGAGATCCAACCTGGTCACGACCTAAAGGCCGAATTGAACGGCGGTTTTCTGGCGATGGCCCTGGTTGATGCCGTGCCAGCAGGTATCTACGGCAAAGCCGCGTTGCAAAGCCTAAATCAATGGGACGCATTACAGGACCATGTGGCGCAGACCGACAATGTGCGCGCAGCTCTGGCACTTGTCGCGGCAGGGGCTGCGCCCTTGGGAATTGTGTATCGATCAGATGCACAGGTGGAAACACAAGTCAGTGTTTTGGCGACGATTCCCGACGACCTGCATCCTGAGATCATATATCCTGCGGCCGTCACATCATCTGCACAGGGTGGAGCACAGGCCTTTCTGGACCATCTACGCAGCGATGCGGCGTTGTCCGTTTTTCAGGAGCAGGGGTTTTCCCTGCCGGGCGGGTGATCCTCGTGGACTGGTTGGGCCCTGCCGAAATTGAAGCGTTAAAGCTGTCTCTGCACGTGTCGTTCTGGGCGACGCTGGCGACATTGCCGTTTGGGATTTTCGTAGCCTACGCGCTGGCCCGCTGGCGGTTTCCTGGCCGTCAGGTGTTGAATGGTCTGGTGCATTTGCCCCTGATCCTGCCACCTGTCGTCACGGGGTATCTGTTGTTGCTGACATTTGGCATTCAGGGGCCGCTTGGGCGTGTTCTGGCAGAGTTCGGGATCGTAGTCGCGTTTCGCTGGACCGGGGCTGCGCTGGCTGCCGGGATCATGGCCTTCCCGTTGATGGTCCGGGCCATACGCTTGTCCATCGAAGCGGTGGATCCAAAGCTGGAACAGGCGGGGGCCACGTTGGGGGCATCGCGCCCGATGGTGTTTCTGACCGTGACCTTGCCGATGATCCTGCCGGGGGTCATTGCCGGTGCAATTCTGGCCTTTGCCAAGGCAATGGGCGAATTCGGGGCCACCATCACGTTTGTGTCTAACATCCCCGGACAGACCCAAACGCTTCCGTCTGCTGTCTATGCATTCCTGCAGGTGCCGGGCGGCGAGGCGGCGGCAACGCGACTGGTTCTTATCTCAATCGTTATCGCGATGAGCGCGCTTCTTTTGTCAGAATTCGTCGGACGGCGCGCTGCTGCACGGGTGGCCGGGTCATGAGCCTTTCCGTTCGGTTGCAACATCATTTGCCGGATCTCGATCTGGATGTCCGCTTTGAGGCACCGCCCGGAGTGACCGTTTTGTTTGGGCGGTCGGGGTCGGGCAAGACGACAATCGTCAATGCAGTGGCCGGGCTGCTGCGGCCCGAGGCGGGCCGCGTGGCGGTCGAGGACTGGGTTTTGTTCGACACAGATCGGGGACAATGGCTGCCACCGCACCGTCGGCGCTTAGGGTATATCTTTCAGGAAGGGCGGTTATTTCCCCATCTGACCGTACGGCAAAATCTGGCTTACGGTCGCTGGTTTGCCCCGAAAAGGGCGCAGCGGGAAGATCCCGCGAAGGTCATTGATATGCTGGGCATTGGCCACCTTCTGGATCGCCGTCCAGCTGGGCTGTCGGGGGGGGAAAAGCAACGTGTGGCCATTGGGCGGGCGCTGCTGGCAAGTCCGCGCCTTATTCTTGCGGACGAACCTCTGGCTGCGCTGGACGAAGCGCGGAAAGCGGAAATTCTGCCGTATTTCGAACGTCTCAGGGACGAGGTGTCGGTTCCTATTCTCTATGTAACCCACTCTGCAGCTGAAGTTGCGCGTCTGGCGACTTCGGTTGTTGCGCTTCAAGACGGAAAAGCCGTGCGTCATGGGCCCGCTTCTGAGGTTTTAGCCGATCCTTCGGTGGCCCCCGCAGGGGTGCGCGCAGTTGGGGCCGTTTTAGAAGTTCAGGTCGTGCAGCATCACGCTGACGGGCTGACAGAGTTGAATGCCAACGGCGTACGATTGTTCCTGCCTCGCATTGCGCATGACGTCGGGGCGCAATTGCGCATCCGTATCCCGGCGCAAGAGGTGATCTTGTCTAACCAAAAGCCCGAGGGATTGTCTGCGCTGAACGTGCTCAGCGGTACGGTGGCCTCGATCCGGTCGGGTGAGGGGCCTGGTGCAATTGTTTCCGTCACAACCCCGGCAGGTAGTGTTCTGGCACGCGTCACACGTCGATCAGTGGCGGCGCTAAACTTGCAGGTGGGCAGCCCATGTCACGCGGTGATCAAGACGGTTGCCTTGGCGCCGCAGGATGTCGGCGGGCGTATCGGGGCGGGCCAATAAATTCAGGCAAGCGCGCGCGCCTCATGTTCGCGCAGGATCAAACGCGCGGCGCGGCCAAACCCGGTGTGACCCGAGGCTGGCCGGTCTGGAAAGATTGCAGCAAGTTCCCGAAGCGCGTCAGAGGATAGCGTGTAAAGAGCTTCTTCCCCCAGAAACAGGCTTTCAGCTTGCGCTCCTTCCGCATTCAGAATTTCGTGCCGGTCCAACAAGATATGCAGGTATTCTACCTCCTCCACCGAGGTATCCACATAGATGCCTGGCCAGTCGCATAGATGTTTTGCAGCCACCAGTGCCTCGGCGGTGCCAAACAGCAAATCCACCTTTGGCCCTTTCACCAGAATGCGGTGTTGTTGCGAAACCAGAAGGTCCCGGCACGGTGTGTTTGGCCCCAGACTTCCTGCCGAGATTCGAACCGGCTGCATCGCAGGTTCAGCGCTTAATCGTTCGGGCGCAAGCACACTGCTTTCAATCCAGCGAATAGGTTGCAGCCCGTGATCTGCGGTTGCCACCTTGTGGCCCACGCGCAGTGTTTCAATGGCCTGTGGGCCGTCCTCGGTCTCGATTAATGTACCGGCGGCAAAGCACACACCTTCGATCCTGATCGTGACAGCCACAGGGTCGGGATCGTTGGAAAACGGCACGGTGAACGGCCCAATCAGCGTGGTGCCCGTTACACTGATGAAGAAGGTATCGAAAACCACCTGCCCGTTGTCCAGGCTGTCAAAAAAGGCTGGGTCTACCGTATAGGTCCACTCGCCTGTATTCGGGTCGATCGAAGCGGTGCCGTTGGCGGGTGGCGTTGCAATGGTCCAGGTCTGGGTTGTGGGTGTAAACGTGCCATTGTCCAACGTCGGTTGCCCCATCGCCACGTTGGGTGGGGAACCGGTCACGTCGCCGGTCAATTCGCCTGTGATTGTAACCGAGACCACCTATTCTTCGCCCTGCTGCAACACCTGTTCAAACTCTCGTTTCCGATACAGGCGCATATGAACTTCGCCTGCCTGATCCCGAGTCCACTCGACAATCCGGTTTCGCGTCATGTCGCTGTCCATCCGGTTTGTCCGCACACGCGGATGAGGGATCTCTTGCTTGAGGATATCAACAATCTGGCTCGTCTGTCCAAAAGGGGCCACCAGATCGACGATCCAAAAGGAAGGCCCACCGGTAAAATCCGCTTCCTTCAACGGTTTTTCCTGCACTGCATAGCGGTACTCGGCCTCGGGGCTGAGCCCGGCAAAGGTGACAAAGCCACGGGGAAATCCGTTTTGCCGGAAGATGTGATACTGACAAAGGCGGAACGGCGTCTCGAACGCATACAGCACCTGTGCAAGGGTGCGTTTCTGATGAGTTTTTGTAAGTCCCGCCAGATAGAACATCGCGCCAAGGTCAGCGTATTTCTCGGGCGGGAAATCGAACCAGTCCTTTGGAAAGCTCTTGCTCACAGGATCGCCATTATATGATTAAAACCATAAACTTAGGTCTATTGTACCGTCTCTGCGCAATAAGGGTAGAAAAATTTCCTTGCGCCATCCCGGCGCCGTCGAGGCAGGTTTGAACCACTTTACTCAAAGACTGCTGCCGCTATGTTCAAAGTACTCATGATCAATTCTCGGGATATTCAAGTTATGCAATTTGTAAGGATTTTCGCCCCAACTGCGCTTGCTTTGATGCCCGCAATGGCCGACGCGGTAGGCTTCGGGCTGGACATCCGGCCACAATTTCGAACCGAGATTACAGCGCTTCCGGATGGGGTCTATGAGGTCAAAGCTCTTGGATCGTCGGCACCCGTAACTTACTGGTGCGGGATTGGCGACTATGCGATTCGTACACTGGGCGTGCCAAATTCGCAGCGTATCTACATTTGGCGCGCTTACGAAAAGGGCGTCAGAACCGTGCAATTTTCGCTGACCCCACCTCCGGGTGCCGATACCAATCCAGGTTATTCGATCACGGTTAGCCGGGTTGGGGAAAACATGTCGGCGTCGTCGGCACAGAATTACTGCTATGACAATTTCATCATGGATACGTTCTGAGCGTCAGACCCACTTTGCCATCGGCGGCAGGCTCATCAGAACCGCATCCGGGTCATGTCCGGTTTCCAGCCCGAACTTGGTGCCACGGTCGTAGACCAGGTTGTATTCGGCATAAAGGCCGCGATGCACGAGTTGTGTATCCTTGTCCGCGTCCGAAAAACCCTGAACGCGCCGTTTTTCAACCAATGGCAGGAAGGCAGGCAGGAAGGCACGACCGATGTCTTGTGTTAGGGCAAAGTCTGCCTGCCAGTCACCGGTGCAGTAGTCATCCATGAAAATTCCACCCACGCCTCGTGCACGTTTGCGGTGAGGGATATAGAAATACTCGTCTGCCCAGTCTTTCAGGCGCGGATAATGCGCAACGCCATGCGGATCCAGATGGGATTTTTGGGTGGCGTGGAAATGGCGTGTGTCAGCATCATATTCAATGCAGGGGTTCAGGTCCGATCCGCCACCGAACCACCAGGCGTGTGGGGTCCAGAACATGCGTGTGTTCATGTGCACCGCAGGGACATGAGGGTTTTGCATATGCGCCACCAGGCTGATCCCCGAGGCCCAGAAACGGGGATCCTCGGTCATGCCGGGGATGCCCTTGCGCGCCGCCATTGCGTGCTGCGCGCGTTCACCCAATGTGCCGTAGACGGTCGAGATGTTGACGCCAACTTTCTCGAACACGCGACCGCCACGCATCACAGACATCAACCCGCCCCCTGCATCCAAGCCATCCTCAGACTGGCGCTTGGTTTCTTTGACCTCGAACCGACCGGGTTTTGCATCGGAAAACGGTCCAGTGTCGTGGCTGTCTTCAAGGGCTTCAAACGCAGAGACAATATCGTCGCGCAGTTGTCGGAACCAGGCGGAGGCAGTGGATTTTTCTGTATCGAACATGTGTCTTAGTGGGCTGGGGCGGCTACTGGGTCAAGCAATGTACGCCCGCCGTCGATTGTCAGGATCTGACCTGTAATGAAACCGGCTGCATCGGATGCCAGAAACTGCGCGGTTTCGGTCAGCTCTGTTGCCGAAGCGATACGGGCCAGCGGTGTGTGTTTTTCGATGTCGTCTCGGAAGTCCCGGTTTTCCTTGAGGGTCGATTGTAGCGATGCGCTCATGACCGAACCCAATGCGATCGAGTTGACCCGAATACGGTTCGGTGCAAGCGCAACTGCAAGGGATCGGGTCATCTGATCCAGCGCCGCAGTCGACACGGAATAGGCCATCAGGTCGGGATGTGTTCGGCGGGCTGCGATGGACGAAAGGTTGATGATCGATCCGGCAAGGTTTTCCTCGTCCCCGTCCGCCTGTTTGATCATGCGTTTCGCAACCAATTGGCTCAGCCGCAGGGCCGGCATCAAGTTTTGGTTCAGCAGGGTGCGCACTGAGTCGTCATCAGGGTCCAATGGGTCCGACGGGATCACTTGCCGCGCTCCATTGATCAGGATGTCCACCTGATCAAAAGCATCCAAAGTGGCCGATAGCAGGTTTGCTATGGTCAGTTTTTCGCGCAGATCGCCCGCAAAATAACGGATATTTCCGTCTTCAGCCTGTTCGCCCAATTCATCGACCAGGCGCTTTTCGTCTATGTCGGCGAACATGACATTTGCACCTGCATCCGCGAAATGGCGTCCGATGGCCAGCCCGATGCCATTGGCTCCGCCCGTTACGATTGCTGTCTTGCCAGCGATGGAAAAGGACATCCGAATCCTCCTGAATTGGGGGCAGGTTAGCGAGCCTTAACGCCGAGGGCGAGAGGCCTGAAGCACCTTGAACCGGTTGTCTCCGGCAATTTCAGTGACCTGAGCGAAATGTTCGTTCAACGTGGTCTCGTAGGGCAGGTGGCGATTGGCCACCATCCAAAGGGTTCCGTTGCGGGTCAGATTGCGTGCGGCTGAGACGATGAACCCCTGACCCAGAGCCGGGTCCGCGTTGCGCGAGGTGTGAAACGGGGGGTTCATGACGACGGTGTCGATAGGTTCGGGTGCAGTCCAAGTGACGGCATCTGCCCAATAGAACTGAGCCCTTTGATCAGGAGCGTTTTTGCGCGCGCATGTCAGAGCGGTCTGATCCGCCTCTACCAGATGCAAAGACTTTACGTCATCGCGCTTCAATACGTCTGCGGACAAAAAACCCCAACCCGCGCCCAGATCAGCCACGCGAGCGCCCAGTTTGGAAGGCAAAGACTTCAATAACATGGCCGAGGCCGGGTCGATCCCATCTGCCGAAAACACCCCCGGCGCTGTATGAAAACTGCCGACCATCTGCGCCGTAGGCGCGGCCCAGTCTTCGAAAGCAGAAGCATCAGCCTGAAACCAGAAAATCTTGCCATGTGCTTTGGACAAGGGGCCCTCGACATCAACCCGCTTGCGCACATCTTTCAATATGCTGTCCACGCCATCGGTCTTGGCGCCATCGACAACGACAACCCCAGCAGCCCGTGAACACGCCCGCTGGATCATTGCGCACGCCAGCGCCTTGGCACGTGGCAAAAACACGATAGCGTCCTGACAGGGTGCGTCTGCTTCGGGCACCGTGTCAAAGCCTTGCGCTGCAAAATGATCGTGAAAAGGTTTGAATGGTTGCACCACCTGCGCGTCAGCGGGGAGCGCTGACAGGTCGTGGTCTGGCACCGGGCCGATCACAGTCAGCGGTTGCGACAGCGACAAGCCGTTTTGCAATGCAAGTTCCAGGCGAGGGGACATGGGCAATTCCGGCAGAGAAAGGAAAGGGCGCGATAGGCGGGGCGCCTTATTCTTCGCGTTCCATGGTGCATTGCAGCGGGTGCTGGTGCCTGCGGGCAAAATCCATCACCTGGCCAACTTTGGTCTCGGCAATCTCATGGCTGAAGACGCCGACAACGGCCACGCCTTTTTTGTGAACGGTTAGCATGATTTCGAACGCCTGGGCGTGGGTCATGCCAAAAAAACGCTCCAGTACGTGCACGACAAATTCCATCGGCGTGTAATCGTCGTTCAGCAACAGCACCTTGTACAGGGGCGGACGCTTGGTTTTTGGGCGCGTCTGCAGCAGGACTGACGCGTCTCCGTCGTCGTCCGGTGTGTCAGACATCATCCAGGTCTTTTCCAGCATCGTGTGTAACTGTCCGATTCAGGCTTGGGGTTTATCTTGGCGCTTATATAACGTGGGCATCGCCGGTGAAAAGAGCAAGCGGACGTAAATAAGATGACGGAAAAACTGACCACAATCGGGTTTGATGCAGATGATACCCTTTGGCACAACGAACGGTTTTTCCAGCTGACGCAGGCCCATTTTGCTGAATTGCTGGCGGATCACGCTGACCGGGATCACCTGATGGAGCGTCTTCTGGCCGCGGAAAAGCGCAACATTCGTCACTATGGGTATGGGATAAAGGGATTCGTTCTGTCGATGATCGAAACCGCCATCGAAGTGACAGAAGATCGTGTTCCGGCCTCGGTTATTCGGCAATTGATCGATGCCGGGCAAGAGATGCTGGCACATCCGATCGAGCTGTTGCCGCATGCCCGTGATGCGATTGAGAGCGTGTCCGACGCGTACCGGGTCATACTCATCACCAAAGGCGACCTGATCGATCAAGAGCGTAAACTGGCCCAATCCGGGCTTGGCGACTTGTTCGATGGGGTCGAGATTGTGTCGGAAAAGACCGCAGAAACTTATCAGACGATTTTCGAATCCCACGGGGATGGTCCGGCGTCTGCGATGATGGTCGGCAATTCCATGCGCTCGGATGTGGTGGCCCCGATTCAGGCCGGATGCTGGGGGGTTTATGTGCCACACGGTCTGGTGTGGGAGGTTGAGCACGCTGACGCCCCGGTTGACAGCCCGCGATTCCGCGAGCTGCGCGATTTGGGCGACTTGGCCGATCTGGTGTGCAGTTTGAGATGATGTTGCCTTTTGGCCGCAGTCCCGGAAAAACCTTGTTGTGCTCCGGCAAAGCGATGCCACAATCGCGCATTTGGTGGGTCTGCGCGATTGGTTTATCTACATATAGCGCTTTGTGGCGCATATGACGAAATCGCGAAAAGCGAAGCTTTCAGTTTCTTTTATGCCCCCCCTGTGTTAGCCTTTAACGCAATAAAATATATTTTGCCGACCGGGAAAACCCGGCGGCGCGAGGCAGACAGAGGCAAAGATCGTGCAGATTCGGCGGACAGTTCCGGCCCGAATGGGCTTATTCCTTATAGCGATGCTATGTGCGCTGGCGTTTGCGCCGCTCAAGCCCATGGCGGCACCCTATGCGGCAATGGTTATTGACGCCCGCACCGGTGAGGTTTTGCATTCGCGCAATGCCGATACGCGGCTGCATCCGGCATCGCTGACCAAGATGATGACGCTTTATATTGCGTTCGAAGCGGTGCGAAACGGTGAGATCACGCTGGATACCCCTGTGCGGATCACCAAGAAAGCTGCGGCAGAACCTCCATCCAAGCTGGGCCTGCGAACGGGACAGACGATTGCCTTCCGGTATCTGATCCGAGCGTCTGCGGTGAAATCAGCCAATGACGCGGCAACCGCTATCGGTATCGCTATCAGCGGGTCCGAGGCAGCTTTTGCCCGCCGTATGACCCGCACCGCGAAGGCCATGGGGATGAGCCGTACCACTTTCAAGAACGCGCATGGTCTGACCGAGTCGGGGCATTTGTCCACCGCACGTGACATGACCACGCTGGGACGGCACCTGCTTTATGATTACCCGCAGTATTATAACCTGTTCTCGCGTCAATCGACACATGCCGGGATCAAGACTGTACCAAATACCAACCGTCGCCTGCTGGCTGCGTACAAAGGGGCAGATGGCATCAAAACCGGGTATACGCGCGCTGCTGGGTTCAACCTGGTGGCGTCAGCCAAGCGCAAAAATGAACGGATCATAGCGACCGTTTTTGGTGGAAAGTCGGGCGCATCGCGCAATGCCAAAGTGGCCGAGCTTTTGGATCTGGGTTTCCGTCGTGCCCCGTCGCGTGCACCTATTCGCAAACCGGCACGCCCGGCTTATGCGGGTAATGCAGGATTGGGCACACAGGTCGCACGCCTGAGCGGGCCACCCAAAACCAGCCTGCGTCCGGTTGTGCGCCCAAGCGCTTCGACTCAGGTTGCAAATGCAGTGGCGGCGACAGCAGATCAGAATCGCGACCGGATCACCAACGGTATCGCAGCGGCAATAGCCCAGGCAGATATCGCGTCGACCACCTCGCCTGAACAAGCAACGGGTACACGCCCGGCGCAACGCCCGTCCGATCTGGTGCTGGCCTCGACCGACACGGCGAAACAACCCGAGCCCGAGCAGGAAGTTGTCACCCGGCTTTCTTCGTCTGGCGGGCATCTGTGGGGCGTCAATGTGGGGCGTTACACCACACGGTATGAGGCCGAGAAGGTGCTGCTGAAAACCGCTTTGTCAGAAATGACGACGCTGGAGGGCACGCTGCGCAAGGTGAACCAAAGCTCGCGCGGGTTCGACGCAACTTTTCAGGGCATGACCCGCGAGCAGGCCGATCTGGCGTGTCGCCGATTGCAGGCCCGCAATGTGACCTGTTTCATGATCGGACCATCATAAGGTTCGGCAAAATACTCTCCTGTTGGGTCTGGGCTGTGGTTCTCCACAGCCCTTTTTTCATGATAGTGCAGCGCTAAAGGTGTGTAAGATTACCGGACGAACTTTGTCACCTCGACGCCGCCGCTGATCAGGCTTTCCCTCACGGAACGGGCGATCTGAACCGCAGTTGGTCCGTCCCCATGCAGACAAATCGTGTCGATGGAGGTCTCTAGCCGTTTGCCGCTTTCCGTAATTATCGCGCCTTCGCGGACCATGTTCAGAATACGTGGACCAGCCACATCAGCGTCATGGATCACGGCACCGGGCAGGCTTCGGTCGACCAAGGTGCCATCGTCATTGTAGGCGCGGTCGGCAAAGATTTCGCCCACCCATTTGCAGCCAAGTTCGCGTACGGCGCTTTCCTGCTTTGTGACCGCAAGCACCATGACAATGATGTCGGGGTCGACATCCAAAGCGCCCTGATAGCAGGCCCGCGCCATATCAATATCGACCGAGCACATATTGGCCAACGCGCCGTGCAGCTTGAGATGCCTCACTTTGGTGCCGACCGCCTTTGCCATGCCCATCGCGGCACCCAGCTGGTACCGGACCAGATTACGCAACGCGTCATGGGGCACTTTCATGTTCCGGCGACCAAAGCCCTGCAGATCAGGAAAGCCGGGATGCGCACCAATGCCCACATTGTTCTCAGCTGCCAATTGCATTGTCGCAGCCATCACATCCGGGTCGCCTGCGTGAAACCCACAGGCGATGTTGGCAGAGGTGATGATTTTCAACAGGCTTTCGTCATCGCCCATCTTCCAGGGGCCAAAGCTTTCCCCCATATCAGCGTTCAGATCAACGCTTGGCATTGGCATATCTCCTTAATCGGTGGCAGAGATTACTCCGCCGATCAATTGGTAGGACAACAGGTCCGGTATGTCATGCGGGTCACGGACCAGAGGTTCAACCCGCGAAGGCAGGCGCGCAAGATCTGACAGGAAGGCTGTGTGCAACGCGTTGGCCTCTTCCATGCTGACAAATTCGAAATGGATGGAACCGCCCGCAGGTGTCTGTGCCGCACAGGGCATATCGCAGGGCAAAACGGTTGCGATACGAGGATAACCCCCAGTGGTCTGGCACTCTGGCAACAGAATGAACGGATCACCTGTGCCGGTCATTTGAATATCGCCTGGGGTGATTACCTCGGACAATATGTTCAACTGGCCTGATGCCGCGAACCCGTCGCCGTCACTGTCCACTTGCATCCCCATCCGGTTTGCGCGTGCACCGCGTCGGAATGTGGTCGCAGCAAACCGATCCAACGTCGCCTGATCGAACAGCGGTGTTTGAAAGCTGGCCACCACACGCAACGTGCCACCTGAAAACCGATCAGCGGGCTGCAGTTTCAACCCGCTCTTACCCGCATGAGGGCCACAGCTCAGCCTGTCGCCCTGTTGTATCGCTTGACCGATCCGCGCCGTTAAATGTGCCGCGCGCGATCCCAGAAAAACCTCAGACTCTATTCCACCTCCTAAATGAAGATAGCCGTAATTCCCTTTCACAGCGGCCCCGATGACCAGTCTTTGCCCGGCGGCCAAATGATGCGACGCATTCCAGGCCACAGGGCTACCATCAACGGTCGCCTGCATTGGTGCACCGGTCAAAGCGATGTGCATATCTTGCGCGGCTTCGAATTCGCCTCCCATCCCGGCCATTTCCAGCGCCGCAAGGTCCGGGCTCTGCCCCAGCAACGCAGCCCCTTCATGCAAGGCGAATATGTCGGCAGCGCCAGAGCGGGACAAACCCTGATCCAGATACCCGATGCGTCCCTGATCTTGTATTGTGCATGAGGGGCCGATCCGGCGGACAATTAGGCTCATGGCGCGATTTCCTCGCAGGTGGCACCGCCGCTGCCGTCTGCATTGTTCGCGCGGATATGTTCCAACTCTTCGCGAGATATAGGTTCGAACAGTAATTCGTCTCCGGGGCTAAGGGGGAAGGTCTCGGACATCTCCGGGCGAAAGCATCTAAATGCGGTTTGCCCGACATGCCGCCACCCGGTTGGTGTTGGGCCTGAAAACAGGACAAATTGCGAGATGGCCAGAACCAATGCGCCTTCAGGCACCATGGGGGTCAGGTTTTGTAGCCGGGGAATGTTGAACTCGGGTCCCAATGGCCCAAGATAAGGTTGCCCGGGCGCGAACCCGATTGTCAAAACCCGTACCCGTGATTGACCCAGGCGACGTGTTGCCTCTTCCGGTGTCAACCCTGCGGCGGCTGCGGCATCGGTCAGTTGCGGTGCCAGGTCGGTTCCGTAAACCGTCGGTACACGCCACAGTTTGCGACCCTTGGGAAGCTGCGTGTTGTACCAGTCTTTTTGGCCAACAAGATGCTGCAGCCTGTCCAGCATCTGCTTATGCGAAATGCGCTGTGTGTCGAACCGCACAAAAGCAGAACCCAAAGACGCGGATGACTCCGTGACCTCATCCCAGCTCTGACGATCCACTTCAGAGCGAAACGCCAGAGCTGCGCGGTTTGCGTCTTCGGACATGCTGTCCGCAAAAGTTACCAGCGCTCCGTCAAACCCAACGGTTCTGACCAAAGGAAACTGAAGATGGCGAGCCATACCGATCCTGCGTTTGTGTCGACTACATAGTAGGGGAACCAGACCCCATCAGAATAAGATGTGCAAGGCGGGTCTTGGTGGTGCTTTGCAGGATACGAAAGAGACGTATGTGGGTCTTCTTTATCGGCCTGATCGGTTTTCGATTCCTTTGGTCAATAAGATTCAGGATTTGATGGAATCCCCGACTCGATTAACGGGTTTGAGTCGCGCCGACTTGTGCCGCGACGCCACTGTTGCTCAATATGTTGTGGTGGGCGCATTTGTTCGAGTCGGTCCAGAGCGGGTGTGCTGGAGAAAAATAGCTTTTCGACGCCCCGTTTTCCGTCTTTAATCTAGTTTAACCTTTTGATTTTGTTTTATTATTTGTGCGGTTTCAAAAAACTTTTGGATTTTTGTTTTTTTGGGTTGCGGGTTTTGGGAGTAAACCTTAGAACCCCCTTCACCGGCGCTGCTGAGGCGCTGGGACGCTGCGGAAGCGGCGGTGACGCT
>NZ_WQGE01000005.1:0-347744 GCF_013034525.1 Ruegeria sp. HKCCA5929 | reverse complement strand
AGCTGATCGCACCGATCGCGATGGAGCAGGGCCTGCGCTTCGCGATCCGCGAAGGCGGCCGCACCGTCGGCGCGGGCGTTGTGTCGAAGATCATTGAATAATCGGTAGGCCGGGCTTCAGCCCGGCACATCGGTGAACTAAAGAAGGCCGTCCCAAATCGGGGCGGCCTTTTTCTTTTCTACCATTTCAAGCGTGTACATTTTGTGCCAACCGGGCGAACACATGAGGCAGAGGCTATTCGTCGAAATGTCTTGCGGCTAATCCAACGGAAACTGTCCAGAACGGGTGACTTGTGCCGAAGCTCGGGGCAAATCAGAAACAGCGCAGTACCACGCACTTCGCGGAGCACTGTTAACCAGCAGCTCGAACGCCAGACCTTGCCACAATGTCGACGTTGGTACAGTGTTCTTCAGATTTGAACGCGCACTCTGCTAACAGGGTCGGAAACTGCGATGATTACACATCTCGAACATGTATTCCTGAATGTTTTCAATATCATTCTACCCGTTCTGATCTGTGCGGGCATAGGATACTGTCTGGCTCTGTTCAAAGTGCCCTTCGACAACAAAGTGATAAACGGGCTGATATCGCGTGTCGGCTTTCCCACGCTTGTTATATCGCATCTTTCAACGGCGCAGATCGATGCAAACACCTTTCTGACGGTGATGGCCGCAGCAGCGACAATCGTTGCTGGTTTCGCCGCGCTGAGTTTTATTGCCCTCAGAGTGCTAGGATACTCTGTGCCCGTTTTCCTCGGCCCGTTAATGTACGGAAACATCGGGGGCATAGGGCTGCCGGTCACATTGCTGGCCTTTGGCGGAGAAGGGTTGGCCTATGCAATGGGCTTTGTCGTGGTCATTCTTCTTTGCATGTTTTCCATCGGAATATGGATTCCATCCGGTTCTATTTCGATAAAAAGGCTGATCACTTCTCCGGTTATATACGCGGCGATCATCGCTTTGGGCGTTGTTTTCACCGGATTCAGCCTGCCAAAGCCACTGGAATCGAGTTTCAATATTTTGGGTGGTTTAACGATCCCGCTGCTCCTTTTGACGATGGGGCATACCTTGGCTTCTTTTCAGATAAGAGATGTGCGGCAAGCGAGTGTGTTGACCATTGTTCATTTAGGCATCGCAGTTGCCGTGGCCTTGTTTGCGACTTGGCTATTTGGCTTCATTGGTACTGAGCGCGGCGTCGTTATCCTGTGCTGTTTGATGCCTTCGTCCGTCGCGAACTATCTTTTCGCAGACCAGTACCAGCCCGACAGAGCACCGGACGTGGCGGGATTTATCCTCTTGTCAACCCTGACGACGCTGCTGGTTCTGCCATTGGCGCTGACATATTGGGTTTAATCCTGGGCGTGAGGGTCTATGCGCACGATGAGTGATCTGTTCAAGAGAGTTGCTCCTGACGGATCTTATGTAGAATGCACCTAGGTGTTTCGGATCTCTGATCCGGTTTTGTGAGGCATCCAGTTTGCACAGAAACCCCCTTGCAAAACCCGACCAATCCCACTAATACGCGCGAGTTCTCAACAAGAACATCAAGGCGGGGTGATTCCCGCCTTTTGGGTTCGAAGAGGGTTGGCGATGCGCGTCTGTCCTCCTCTCAACCTCAACGCCTGAAAAAAGGCTGTATCTATGCAAAGCCAAAACATCCGTATTCGGCTGAAGGCATTTGACTATCGCGTTCTGGATGCCAGCACGCAAGAGATCGTCAACACTGCCAAGCGGACCGGCGCGAACGTGCGCGGCCCGATCCCGCTGCCGAACAAGATTGAGAAGTTCACGGTTCTCCGTGGCCCTCACGTTGACAAGAAATCCCGCGACCAGTTCGAGATCCGCACGCACAAGCGTCTCTTGGACATCGTTGATCCGACCCCCCAGACCGTTGACGCGCTGATGAAGCTCGACCTCGCTGCTGGTGTGGACGTCGAGATCAAGCTGCAGTCGTAAGATCGGAGGGTATAGATTATGCGCTCTGGTATTATCGCAAAAAAAGTTGGCATGACCCGCCTGTTCATGGAAGACGGCAAGCAGATCCCTGTGACCGTGCTTCACCTGGACAACCTGCAGGTTGTTGCACAGCGTACCGCTGACAAAGATGGCTACACTGCCGTTCAGCTGGGCGCCGGTGCTGCCAAGGCAAAACGCACCTCGAAAGCCATGCGCGGTCACTACGCCGCTGCCAAGGTTGAGCCCAAGCGTAAGCTGGCTGAGTTCCGCGTCTCTGAAGATGGCCTGATCGAAGTGGGCGCCGAGATTTCGGCAGAACACTTCCTGGAAGGTCAGAAAGTTGACGTTTCGGGTACCTCGATCGGTAAAGGCTTTGCCGGTGCAATGAAGCGCCACAACTTCGGTGGTCTGCGCGCCTCGCACGGTGTTTCGATCAGCCACCGTTCGCACGGTTCGACCGGTCAGTGTCAGGATCCGGGCAAGGTGTTCAAAGGCAAGAAGATGGCCGGTCACATGGGTGCTGCCCGTGTAACCACCCAGAACCTGGAAGTTGTCAAAACCGACGCCGACCGGAACCTGGTCTTCATCAAAGGCGCCGTTCCCGGACCGAAATCAGGCTGGGTCACCGTCAAGGACGCCGTGAAGAAGAAAGCACCGGAAGGCCTGCCTTTCCCGGCTGCTGTGAAATCGGCTGCAACCGAAGCACCTGCGGAAGAAGCTCCCGCGGAAGGTGGTGAAGCATGAAACTTGATGTAATCAAACTGGACGGCGGCAAAGCCGGCGACATCGAGCTGAACGCCGATCTGTTCGGTCTCGAGCCGCGTGCGGACATCCTGCACCGTGTGGTCCGTTGGCAGCGCAACAACGCGCAGGCCGGCACCCACAAGGTCAAGACCCGCTCGGAAACCAGCTACTCGACCAAGAAGATCTATCGCCAGAAGGGCACCGGTGGCGCACGCCATGGTGACCGCAACGCGCCGATCTTCCGCAAGGGTGGTATCTACAAGGGCCCGACCCCTCGTTCGCACGGCCACGACCTGCCGAAGAAGTTCCGCAAGCTTGGCCTGCGCCACGCTCTGTCGGCCAAAGCCAAAGCAGGTGAACTGGTTGTGATCGAGAACGCCGAAGCCGAAGGCAAGACCGCCGCACTGGCCAAACAGGTTGCAAACCTGGGCTGGAAACGCGCTCTGGTCATCGACGGCGCGACCGTGAACGAAGGTTTCCTGAAGGCGTCGCGCAACATCGAAGGTCTGGATATCCTGCCGTCGATGGGTGCAAACGTTTATGACATCCTCAAGCGTGACACCCTGGTGCTCACCAAAGCGGCTGTCGAAGCACTGGAGGCTCGTCTGAAATGAGCGCGAAGGCAGAACACTACGACGTGATCCGCAAGCCGATCATCACCGAAAAGTCGACCATGGCGTCCGAAAACGGCGCGGTTGTCTTTGAAGTGGCGATCGACAGCAACAAGCCGCAGATCAAAGAGGCCGTTGAGGCGCTGTTTGGTGTGAAGGTCAAAGCGGTGAACACCACCGTGACCAAAGGCAAGGTCAAGCGGTTCCGCGGCCAGCTGGGCCGTCGGAAGGACGTCAAAAAAGCATATGTGACCCTGGAAGAGGGCAACACAATCGACGTGAGCACCGGTCTTTGATCCGACGCTTACTGCGACTATTTACGGCCTCGGCGGTTCAACCCGCCGGGGCCGATTTCGTTTCGGACCCTGAAATTGAGCGGGCGCAGGTGCTGGAACGGATGCGAGCATTCAGCACCGAACCTTATTTCCAGATTGCTGACGAGCATTTGGGGCTTTTGTCGGTTTTCGATGATCTGAAATACGACCGGGCGGATGTGGACATGATCTCTCCGGCGATGCGTCGCCATGTCGTCGGCAAGCTTGGCCCGCTGGGGTTCCGTCAGACCTCCGGCACGGTGTTGGAGCACGTCAAAGCGGACATGCGCGTACATGTTCCAAAGTTCCATGCCCTTGGAGCGTCGCCCTTCGACATCACGCGCTATACGGACAAGCGGGCTCAGGACTATTGTCTGCTGACCCCAACGCAGGTGGCTTGCCAGTTCGTGGACCACTATGCGTTGGACGATGCTGTGCAGCGGATCGAAACGCTTGTTAAGAAGCATCCGATCAACCTGCTCAAACTGGCGGATTATCTGGAAGGCAAACCCAAGCACCGTGCGTTTCGTGAGGTGCTGGGCCATATCAAGCTCAAGCAGCGGGTTGCAGTGGAGTCAGAACCACTCTGCCGTAGGCGGTCTTTGGGGTAGGGTGTCCAGCAGGCCACGGATCGGCGAAACGCATAGTGCGGGACGCCAACGGTTCGAAAGCGACATAGAGCCGGTTTTTAGCTTCGTACAGCTGCATTACGATCTACAAGGAGTTTCCCCCCGCTGTGGCGCTCGTTCTAGCCATTCAGAGAGCACAAATGCGTGACACAAAAAAGGCGCCCTCTGGCGCCTTTGTGTCTTGCTTCCGGGTGTTCGAATTTACGAACAGTAGACATGCTTGTGTGCGATATCCGCGATGTCACAACGACGGACGCCGATGTCATCGAGTTCGCGGTTGCTCAGACGTTGCAGCTCGGAAAATGTGCGCTGGTACTCGGCAGCACGGGCACGCGCGGCTTTCACGCGTTCGATCATGTCCGTAATCCGTGCGGTAAAGTTCAAGCCTGAATGTGTCAGTGTAGCAGTTGTCATTCTTTTGTTCCTTTCTCAAATCAAGGCGTATTCCTTGACGTTTCCTTCTTGTGTTCCTTATTTGGACAAGGCTGAGATAAGGACGATGGTTATCGCTAACAACGGAAGTTTCGGTCTAGCCGATATGCACCAAGGGAATAACAGTTGGGCGACATGTACGTGTCTGCGCTTAACGCTAAATACGGGTGTTTCTGTTCGATCTACCTAAAGAGGTTTTTAGGGGGATGAATTATCTCTGGCTGCTTAGACTCGACGCAGGCTGAACCATTCGTCTTTCTCCCAAGGGAAGCGACTGGCGGTATTTCGCCCCGATTTCGGAAAAGATTAGCCTTTGAACTTTTCGAAAGAATTCAAGGTATTTTGCGTACCTCGTTGCATCTACTGCCTTGGGCGCGGTGTTGTTGTAATGCAAATTGGTGTTGGTTGGGTGTCCAGGTTTCGCTTACCAAAAAAAACACCCCGGACCGAAGTCAGGGGCGTTTCAAACTCTGCGAAGATTTTGCGCTTAGCCGCGCTCTTCGACGATCTCTACCAGATGCGGGATCTTGCGGATCATGCCGCGAACCGAAGGAGTATCTTCCAGCTCACGGGTTTTGTGCATCTTGTTCAGACCCAAACCGATCAGGGTTGCGCGCTGTTCGGCGGGGCGGCGGATCGGGGAGCCGATCTGCTTGACGACGATGGTTTTTGCCATGGGTCGCTCTCCTTATGCTTCTGCTTCAGCAGCAGCAGGTGCTTCGTCCCGCTTCGGCAGGATGTCGGCAACTTTTTTGCCACGACGTGCGGCAACCGAACGCGGGCTCTGCTCTTTCTGCAGGCCGTTGATGGTGGCGCGGATCATGTTGTACGGGTTCTGCGAGCCCAGCGACTTGGACACAACGTCCTTGACGCCCAGCATTTCGAACACGGCACGCATCGGACCACCGGCGATGATACCAGTACCTTCAGGTGCGGTACGCATAACCACTTTACCGGCGCCGTGACGGCCTTCGATGTCGTGGTGCAGGGTCCGACCTTCGCGCAGTTGCACGCGGATCATCTGACGCTTGGCTTGTTCAGTCGCTTTACGGATGGCTTCAGGTACTTCTTTCGCTTTACCTTTGCCAAAGCCGACGCGGCCTTTCTGATCGCCGACAACCACCAGAGCGGCGAAGCCAAAGCGCTTACCACCTTTTACGGTTTTCGACACGCGGTTGATTGCGACCAGACGATCTGCAAATTCCGGTGCTTCTTCACGGTCGCGGCCACGGCCCCGACGGTTTTCACGTTCTGCCATTTGGCATCCCTTTTCTCATGTGGCGCTTGTGACGCCGTTTACTTCAATCCAAGTGAGCCCCGACTGTTGCCGAGGCCCCCGGATCATCGGGGCAGCCGCAAAGCTGCCCGCAAGTCTTAGATCTTCAGACCACCTTCACGCGCAGCGTCGGCGACAGCCTTCACTTTGCCGTGGAACAGGAAGCCACCACGATCGAAATAGGCCTCTTCGACGCCTGCCTTCTTGGCACGCTCGGCGATGGCCGCGCCCACTTTGGTGGCCGCTTCGACGTTGTTCTTGCCAACAACACCCAGATCTTTTTCCAGGGTCGAGGCCGAAGCCAGGGTCACGCCACGAACGTCGTCGATCAGCTGAACGCTGATGTTCTTGTTCGAACGGTGAACCGACAAGCGTACACGGCCGGCGTTGACTTTGCGAAGTTTGTTCCGAACGCGCAGGCGGCGCTTCAGAAACAGGGTTCTTTTGCTGTTTGCCATTGTTTGCGTCCTTACTTCTTCTTGCCTTCCTTGCGGAAGATGAACTCGCCCTTATAGCGGATGCCCTTGCCTTTGTACGGCTCGGGACGGCGCCACTCGCGGATTTTGGCCGCGGTTTCGCCCACCAGCTGCTGGTCGATACCTTCCACAACGATTTCGGTCTGCTTCGGTGCGGTGATGGTGACACCTTCCGGAGCAGTGAAATCAACATCGTGGCTGTAGCCCAGGTTCAGCTTCAGGGTGTTGCCCTGCATCTGAGCCCGGTAACCAACACCCTGGATCTCCAGCTCTTTTTTGAAGCCTGTGGTCACACCGGTTACCAGGTTGGCAACCATGGTGCGGCTCATGCCCCACTGCTGGCGGGCACGCTTGGACATGCCACGGGGGTCGATCTTGACCACGTTGTCTTCAACCGACAGCGTTACGTCGTCGGTGGCGGTGAAGCTGCGGGTGCCTTTCGGACCTTTCACTTCGATGGTCTGGCCGGACACAGAGGCGGTAACGCCGCTGGGCAGCTCGACCGGTTTTTTACCAATACGAGACATTGCAGACCTCCTTAGAAGACGGTGCAGAGCACTTCGCCGCCAACATTGTTGGAGCGAGCGTTTGCGTCCGACATCACACCTTTCGGAGTGCTGACAATCGACACGCCCAGACCCTGACGGACCTGCGGGATGTCATTGACGCCCATGTATACGCGACGACCGGGTTTCGAGACCCGCTTCAGTTCGCGAATAACAGGGGTGCCTTCGTAGTATTTCAGGCTGATTTCGATGGCCGGATGACCGTTTGCACCGGTCGTCTTTTCATAGCCACGGATGTAGCCTTCGTCCGCCAGCACGTCCAGAACCCAACCACGCAGCTTAGAAGCCGGGGTGGAAACGGTGGACTTGCCGCGCATTTGCGCGTTGCGGATACGGGTGAGCATATCGCCGATAGGATCATTCATATCTATGTCTCCCTTACCAGCTCGATTTCACCATGCCGGGGATCTGACCAGCAGAACCCAGCTCGCGCAGCGCGATACGGCTGACCTTCAGCTTACGGTAGTAAGCGTGGGGACGACCGGTCAGCTGACAACGGTTGTGCAGACGTGTAGCCGAGCTGTTGCGCGGCAGTTTCGCCAGTTTCAGACGCGCTTTGAAACGCTCTTCCATCGGGCGGCTCTCGTCATTCGCGATTTCTTTCAGCTCGGCACGCTTTGCGGCATATTTGGCCACCAGGCGTTCGCGCTTTTTCTCGCGTTCGATCATTGCTTTTTTAGCCATGTCTCAATCCTCCCGGCGCTTACGCGTTGAAAGGCATGTTGAATGCTTTCAACAGGCTCTTCGCTTCAGCGTCGGTTTTCGCTGTGGTGGTGATTACGATGTCCAGGCCCCAGACTTCGTCTACTTTGTCGAAGTCGATTTCCGGGAATACGATGTGCTCTTTCATGCCCATGGCAAAGTTGCCACGACCATCGAAAGACGGCTTAACACCGCGGAAGTCACGAACGCGCGGCAGCGCGATGGTGATCAGACGATCCAGGAATTCGTACATCCGGTCACCGCGCAGGGTCACTTTCGCACCCAGCGGCATGTCTTCACGGACGCGGAAACCCGCGATCGACTTCTTCGCCTTGGTTGCAACGGCCTGTTGACCAGCAATCGCAGTCAGATCTTCGACAGCAGCTTTTGCTTTCTTCGAGTCTTTGACCGCCTCAGCACCACAACCGATGTTCAGAACGATTTTTTCCAGCTTGGGCAGCTGCATGTCGTTCTTGTAGCCGAACTCTTCTTTCAGAGCGGCACGGATGGTTTCAGCGTACTGTGCTTTCAGACGCGGGGTGTAGGTTGCGTTATCAAGCATCGATCACGTCCCCTGTGGTCTTAGCGAAGCGGACCTTCTTGTCACCTTCCATGCGGAAGCCAACGCGGGTTGCTTTGCCGTTCTTGTCCAGCAGCGCCAGGTTTGACAGCTCGATCGGGTTTGCCTGAGGCAGGCGACCACCTTGCGAGGTTTGCGACTGACGGGTGTGGCGGATGGCGATGTTGATGCCATCGACAACAGCTTTACCGGCTTTTGGGTCAACCGAAGAAATGGTTCCCTCTTTGCCCTTGTCCTTGCCGGCCAGTACGACGACCTTGTCGCCTTTGCGGAGTTTAGCAGCCATGATTACAGCACCTCCGGAGCCAGCGAGATGATTTTCATGAAGTTCTTGCCGCGCAGTTCGCGAACAACGGGGCCAAAGATACGGGTACCGACTGGCTCGTTGTTGTTGTTCAGGATGACGGCGGCGTTGCGATCAAAACGGATCGCGGTGCCGTCTTCGCGACGGACTTCTTTGGCGGTGCGTACGACGACGGCCTTACGGACGTCACCTTTCTTTACGCGGCCGCGCGGGATGGCTTCCTTCACCGAGACGACAATGATGTCGCCGACGGAGGCGTATTTACGCTTGGAACCACCCAGGACCTTGATGCACTGAACTCGGCGTGCGCCGGAGTTGTCAGCAACATCCAGATTGGTCTGCATCTGGATCATGTGGTTTCTCCCGACCTGTGGGGGCTGGTCTGATTAGATCCCCCAGGGTTTCGACAAATGAAAAATCCCGGAAGCTTACGCTTCCAGAACTTCCCAACGTTTCGTCTTCGATTTCGGCGCGCATTCGATGATGCGTACGGTGTCGCCGACCTTGAAGGCGTTCTTTTCGTCGTGAGCCCGGTATTTCTTGGACTTACGAACGGTTTTCTGCAGCAGCGGGTGCTTGAAACGGCGTTCAACCGAAACAGTCACTGTCTGCTCATTGGCGTCGCTGGTTACGATTCCGGACAGGATACGCTTGGGCATAGGATTACTCCTCCGATGCCGCGGCAGCGGCCTTTTCGTTCAGAATGGTTTTGACGCGGGCAGCATTGCGGCGGGCCGCTTTGATACCAGCTGTATTTTCCAGCTGACCGGTTGCCTGTTGAAAGCGCAGGTTAAAGCTTTCTTTCTTCAGGTTGGCCAGTTCCTCGCGGAGCTGGTCCGGGGTCTTGTCACGCAGTTCTTGGGCGTTCATCGCCTTTTTCCTTTGCTCAAAACACCAGAAGGCCCCCTTGCAGGGTCACCTTGGACCTGGTGGATGAATGATAGACATGCGAATCCCCCGACTCGGCCGGGGGACTTGCAGGATGCCGCCGTATAAGGGTTTAGGGGGTGGGTGGCAAGGGAAAGTTTGGAGAGAATCTATCGGGTCAAAAAACTGATTGATCGCTACAAATCTTTACACGCTTCCAAAACCTGAAAGAATACGTAAAACGTTCCGCCCATTGTTGCTGCCCAAACAACCAATTCAAGCGTTGTGAGGTCGCCAAACCCCCGCAATCCGACCATCTTCAAGATGCTCTCTCGAAAATTCCAGCCTGTTCGATACAGCGTCAATAGGAACAACACCAAAGCGCCACCCCAGAATACCGGAGCCGCAACTTCCATTGCATGCCTGATACAGGGGTCAATCCCACTTGTAGTTGAAGCTGACACTGATCCGCTCGTCCTCGGCCATGTTCATCGGCACCTCGTGGCGCAGCCAGCTTTCCCACAGTAGGACGTCGCCTACCTGTGGCTTCATATAGATGAACGGCTGCAAATCCCGCCGTCCGCCTTTCACCCGCGTCGGCGCGGCCATCATGCGGCCTGAGCGCGGGTCTTCCAGTTTCAGCGCGCTCGCCCCTTCGGGCATCGCGACATAGGTCGTGCCCGAGATCACGCTGTGCGGGTGCAGGTGGCTGGAGTGCATACCACCTTCGGGCAGGATGTTGATCCAAAGATCCTCAAGCTTCAGCTCCCCTTCACCCAGATCAAACTCCAGATCCTTGGCAAAGGTCGCCACGTGTTGATCCAGCACTTTCACCAGATCGGCAAAAATCGGGAACCGCCAGGGCAGATCGGTCAGCGAGGCATAGCTGGTGTAGCCGGGGTAGCCGTTTTCTTCGCACCAATCCTGCCCGGCCTCGTCGTCTTCGGCGATCACAAGGCAAGAATTTTCAAGCTCCTCTGCATCGATCTTGGGACCAAATTCGGACAAAGCTGCGCGATAGAGACGGGTAACGAAAAGTGATTCAATCTGTGCCATGCGTCCTCTCTTAGACCAGTGATGCGGGGAAGGCGATGGCGGAATTGCGAGGCTCTGCCTCGCGCTCCGAGATATTTTTGGCCAGATGAAGCAGGGACCCATTTTTTATCTGGCTAAAAATACCTCGGGGGAGGCGCGGTTTGCCGTGGCGGGGGCAGCGCCCCCAACAAAAAACCCCCGCCGGTGTCCCGACGGGGGTCAATCTTTTTACGAACAGGGCCTGAGCCCCAATCGCTTACCAGTCTTCGCGAACCACGACACGGGTCTTGATCGGCAGCTTCATCGCAGCCAGGCGCAGGGCCTCGCGGGCGATGTCGTCATTGACGCCGTCGATCTCGAACATCACGCGACCGGGCTTGACCTTGCAAACCCAGCGGTCCACCGAACCCTTACCTTTACCCATACGAACTTCGATCGGCTTTGCAGTGACCGGAGTGTCGGGGAAGATACGGATCCAGACACGACCCTGACGTTTCATGTGACGGGTCATGGCACGACGTGCAGCTTCGATCTGACGCGCTGTGACGCGTTCAGGCTGCAGAGCTTTCAGACCGTAAGTGCCAAAGTTCAGATCAGAGCCGCCTTTGGCTTCACCCTTGATCCGGCCTTTGTGCATCTTGCGGAATTTTGTACGCTTTGGTTGAAGCATCTCAATTCCCCCTTAGCGACGGCCGCCTGCACCGCGAGGTGCCGGACCATCCTGGAGTTCCTGTGCTTTACGGTCACGTGCCTGCGGATCGTGCTCCATGATCTCACCTTTGAAGATCCAGACCTTGATCCCGATGATCCCGTAGGGAGTCATCGCTTCGGCATGTGCGTAATCGATGTCGGCACGCAGGGTGTGCAGAGGCACGCGACCTTCGCGGTACCACTCGGTCCGTGCGATTTCGGCACCACCCAGACGACCAGCGACGTTCACCCGGATACCCAGGGCGCCCATGCGCATGGCGTTCTGAACGGCACGCTTCATCGCGCGGCGGAACGAGACGCGGCGTTCCAGCTGCTGAGCGATCGACTCGGCAACCAGTTGACCGTCGAGTTCCGGCTTGCGCACTTCGACGATGTTCAGGTGCAGTTCGCTGTCGGTCATCTTGGCCAGCTTTTTGCGCAGAACTTCAATGTCTGCACCTTTCTTGCCGATGATGACACCCGGACGTGCGGTGTGGATCGTGACGCGGCACTTCTTGTGCGGACGTTCGATGATCACACGTGCAACACCGGCCTGCTTGCACTCTTTGTTGATGAACTCACGGATCTTGATGTCTTCCAGCAGAAGATCACCGTAGTCCTTGGTATCAGCGTACCAGCGGCTGTCCCAGGTGCGGTTGACCTGAAGGCGCATGCCGATCGGATTGACTTTATGTCCCATTAGGCTTGCTCCTCAACTTGACGCACCTTGATGGTGATCTCCGAGAACGGCTTCATGATCTTGCCGAAACGGCCACGGGCACGCGGGCGACCGCGCTTCATGACCAGGTTCTTGCCAACCCATGCTTCGGCGACGATCAGCTCGTCAACGTCCAGGTTGTGGTTGTTTTCGGCATTCGCGATTGCGGACTGCAGGCACTTCTTGACGTCCTGCGCGACACGCTTGTTGCTGAAAGTCAGGTCGGTCAGAGCCTTCTCAACTTTCTTGCCGCGGATCATTTGCGCAACCAGGTTCAGTTTCTGCGGGCTGGTGCGAAGCATGCGCGTTTTCGCCATTGCTTCGTTTTCAGCCACGCGGCGGGGGTTCTTTTCCTTGCCCATGACTTACTTCCGCTTCGCTTTTTTGTCTGCGGCGTGGCCATAATAGGTGCGGGTCGGCGAGTATTCACCGAACTTCTGACCAATCATGTCTTCCGAGACGTTGACGGGAATGTGCTTCTGGCCGTTGTACACACCAAAGGTCAGACCCACGAACTGGGGCAGAATGGTGGAACGACGCGACCAGATTTTGATGACTTCGTTGCGGCCCGACTCGCGCGCTGCTTCGGCTTTTTTCAGCACATAAGCATCGACGAAAGGACCCTTCCAAACAGAGCGAGACATAGATTAACGTCCCTTCTTCTTGGCGTGCCGCGAGCGGATGATCAGCTTCTGGGACGCTTTGTTCTTGTTGCGGGTACGCTTACCCTTGGTGTCCTTACCCCACGGCGTAACCGGTGTACGGCCACCCGAGGTACGACCTTCACCACCACCGTGCGGGTGATCGATCGGGTTCATTGCAACACCACGAACCGACGGACGCACGCCTTTGTGGCGCATACGACCGGCTTTACCGAGGTTCTGGTTCGAGTTGTCGGGGTTGGACACGGCACCGACGGTGGCCATGCATTCCTGACGGACCATGCGCAGCTCGCCCGAGCTCAGACGGATCTGAGCGTAGCCGCCATCGCGACCAACGAACTGAGCGTAAGTACCAGCCGCACGAGCGATCTGACCGCCTTTGCCAGGCTTCATCTCGATGTTGTGGACGATGGTACCAATGGGCATGCCCGAGAACGGCATTGCGTTGCCCGGCTTGATGTCGGCCTTGGCGGATGCCACGACTTTGTCACCAACAGCCAGACGCTGCGGAGCCAGGATATATGCCTGCTCGCCGTCTTCGTATTTTACCAGTGCGATGAATGCGGTCCGGTTCGGGTCATATTCGATCCGCTCGACGGTTGCCGCGACATCAAATTTGTTCCGTTTGAAGTCAACGATCCGGTAGAGACGCTTTGCGCCACCGCCGCGGCGGCGTGAAGTGATCCGTCCGGTGTTGTTCCGGCCGCCCGATTTGGTCAAACCCTCTGTGAGAGACTTGACCGGACGTCCTTTCCAAAGCTCCGAACGGTCGATCAGCACCAGCCCGCGCTGGCCCGGCGTCGTCGGCTTGTACGACTTGAGTGCCATGCTTTCTGTCTTCCGTTTAGCAAGTGCAGGGGTTTTCCCTGCTATGTGATAGGCCCCCGTAGGTGCCAAGGGTATAGGGCCCCGAAGGTCCCCGGTTACAAATATCAGAGGCCCCGGAACGAATCCGAGGCCGCAAGATTGGGTGCACTTAACAGGGTTGGGGATGGGTGTCTATAGGAGCAGAGAATTTTCCTAGGTTCCCATCCGCTATTGATTTTCCGACCTTGCGCTTGGAACAGTCGCAACGGAAATTTATAGCCTCGGAACAATTTCTGCATAGTCCTGCATAGATCCAATTTGCAAGAAGATAGGCTCCGCGTCGAATGTATTGCCGATAGGTCTAGCAGCTATTCGATACTCTTTCTGATATGAAAAGGCAAAATGCTTCATCATCTCTGGAAGGATTTTCCCATTGGGACGCCATCTGAAGGGATCAAAATATGTTACTGGCCCACAGTAAACATCGGATTGACCATACTCTTTCTTAAATGCCTTCTTTAGCTGACGCGAGAAGCTATGTGCATCACGAATGATGAGTGCTGCATTGGCCTCGAAATCAGTGGGCATCCGACGATCCAGATTGAGGCAAGTTGAGAAAAGAAAATAGTCTGGAACCACTATGGGCATGGTAATGGCACCGCCTTCGATAGGAAGGTTCGCTCCTTGGTAGTTTATATGTGTCTTTCCAGCGAGAGCTTCATTGATCGCCGGAATCCTTAACGTCTTCTGTGTTTCGAGGTCTCGTATGGATTTTAGATGCCCACCACGCGCGTAGTAGCTAGCCGGGGCAAGTCTCACCCGACCCTCTCGGAGCATTGGCTCCAAAAACTCGCGGCGTGAAAATTTGACGATACAGTTTTTTAGCCGCATTGGCATGCCTTTGAACATGGAAACGCCAGGCGGTTCGCCGTGCTCAAAGTACTTCTGTATCTCAGCATTTCCCATAGCGATAAAGTCGCCTTCAGCGCCGCCACGCGCATTGCATGCTTCCAACATATGCGTAAATGCCTCCGTCATGGACCCGGGTTTCTTAATCTCATCGGGGTCCATTCCAATCATACCATCTTCGGTTAGAATTGTTGTGTTCGCAAATACATCAATCCAGCGTTCTCGAAGCTCCTCATCCGAGCACAAAAGAAGATAAGGGTTCTGGAGATACTGTGCACGCCAGACCTCGTGGCGCGGCAGCCCTCCGTTCTCGCGTTGAGCCTGATCACAGTCTTTCAACCTTCGGTGATACCAATCAACCACGTCCGCCGGGTCTGGACCATTAGGATTTGAAGAGAACAAAGCCTGTCCAAGAGGAACACGTACCATACCAACCTCCGTCGCTGTTCAACTAGCAGTAGAAGAGGACTTTGACTTCAACAAGCCCACAAACAAAATGACAGTACCGAACGAAAGGGCCTTTTCGATTTGCTCACGCGCTTAGGGTTTCAAATCTGTGTTCAAGCCGATGAAACTCTTTACGGGGTATCATGTAATCTGCACACCAAAGCACGGGACAAGGCCGAAGGCCGCCGCTTTGGGGACGTTTGCGTCTCGCTAGGAATTCGGATGTATCTGGCACCATAAAGCGCACTGATCAGCCGTTGCAATGCCATCCCACGGGCAGTCGCAGGCGCGACGCATCGCACTGTACGGGTGGGCGGGATCAGGGACGGGTTGCCCCTCAACCATACAGCGCCCGCGCCTCGGCGAAGGACAGCAGGCGACGGCTTTGCTCATCCCACAGATGCAGCCGTGCGTTGGCGAGGCTTTCGCGGATGGTCATCCGGTTGCTGTTGGCCAGCTCATCATGATCGCGCAGCACTTCGGGCAGGCGATAGAACGGAATGCGGCTGTAGAGGTGATGCACGTGGTGGATGCCGATATTGGCGGTGAACCACTGCAATACCGACGGCAATATATAATGAGAGCTTCCGTGCAGCGCCGCTTCGTGCAGCTGCCAGTTCTCATCCGACTCCCAATGTGTGTCTTCGAACTGGTGCTGTACGTAGAACAGCCATACTCCGGCCGCTGCGGCAATCAGGGTTGAGGGCAGGAAGATCAGCAGCATCGGCATCACGCCGCCAAAATAATAGACCGTCAATAATATGACCAGAATGGCGACATTGGTGGCCATCGCACTGACCCAGAACCTGACGCTGTCTGTCAGGCCCAAGGGTAGGCGGTTCTGAAACAGGAACAGATAGCCGGGGCCAAACACAAACAGGGTGATCGGGTTCCGATAGACGCGATACCAGAACCGGTTCATCGGCGTTTTGGCCTGATATTCAGCAACAGTCAGGGTGTGGATGTCGCCCATCCCGCGCTTGCCCAAATTGCCCGAACTGTTGTGGTGCGTGGAGTGCGTGCGGCGCCATACATCATAAGGCGTCAGTGTCAGAACGCCGATCCCGCGCCCGACCCAGTCACTGACGGCCCGGTTCTTAAAGAACGCGCCGTGCCCGCAATCGTGCTGGATGGCAAATAGGCGCAGCAGAAAGGCCGCATTGAGCACGGAAATCGCAAAGGCCAGCCAATAGCAGACCGACAGCGACATCCAGGACAACGCCCAAAGCGCGAAGAAGGGGACAATGCTGACGCCCAACTCGAACGTGCTGCGCAGTTGGTCCGGTTCGCGGTATTTGGCAAGCGTTGTGACCCAGTCACGTGCGGCGGTTGTCTCCGGCTTGTCCCGAAGCGAGTGAGAAGGGTGAGTCATGCGCCTGCCAGTCTGGTGTTTTCAGGCATCCCGATAGACTACCACCCCGGCATGGCAAGTGGTTTCTGTCAAAACCGCTGCAATTCGTACTCAAATAACGGTCAGAACGCAGTGAGCTTGTCATTTAGGTATCATCTGGAAACCTCGTACAGGGGCTTGTGACCGTACCGCAGGCCAGACGGCAATCTGCAGGCTTGCCAAGCCCCGCCATCGGGCCTATACGCCTGCGGTGGCTTTCCGCCATGAGAATCAAAACCAAGAAATGCCGTGTTTGGCCCATCACGCTTCGGGGGTCATATCCGGCTTAGGAGAAGCGAAATGAAACTGAACGAATTGCGCGACAATCCTGGCGCCGCACCGAAACGCACGCGCGTTGGCCGTGGTCCGGGTTCCGGCAAAGGTAAAATGGGTGGCCGTGGTATCAAAGGCCAGAAATCCCGCTCGGGTGTGGCCATCAACGGCTACGAAGGCGGTCAGATGCCATTGTACCAGCGTCTGCCAAAGCGTGGCTTCAGCAAGCCGAACCGCAAAGCATTCGCCGTTGTTAACTTGGGCCTGATCCAGAAATTTGTCGAAGCCGGCAAGCTGGACGCCTCGGCTGCGATCACCGAAGACGCTCTGGTTGCGTCCGGTCTGGTCCGCCGCAAGCTGGACGGTATCCGCGTTCTGGCCAAAGGCGAAATCAGCGCCAAAGTGAACCTGGAAGTAACCGGTGCTTCGAAGTCTGCCGTTGAGGCAGTTGAAAAAGCGGGCGGTTCACTGAAGGTCACAAAAGCTGCTGCGGCAGAGTAATCGCTTGTGAGCGGGCCAAGACCCGCTTACATAGACCTCAGAGTTTTCCAAGACGCCGTCCGAGCCGGAAAACGGTTCCGGGCGGCGTTTGCATAAGAGAGACCGATTTATGGTATCAGCAGCAGAACAAATGGCAGCCAATACAAGCTGGGCTGCTTTGGGCAAAGCCACCGATCTGCGCAACCGCATCCTGTTCACGCTGGGTTTGCTGATCGTCTATCGTCTGGGCACCTTTATTCCGGTGCCGGGGATCGACGGGCAAGCGCTGCGCGAATTCATGGAACAGGCGGGGCAAGGCATCGGCGGCATGGTTTCGATGTTTACCGGTGGGGCGCTGGGGCGGATGGGTATCTTTGCCCTCGGCATCATGCCCTACATTTCGGCCTCGATCATTGTGCAGCTGCTGACATCCATGGTTCCCGCGCTTGAGCAACTCAAGAAAGAGGGCGAACAGGGCCGCAAGAAAATCAACCAGTACACCCGCTTCGGCACCGTGGCGCTGGCCACTGTGCAGGCCTATGGTCTAGCGGTCTCGCTGGAAGCAGGGGATCTGGCGACCGATCCGGGCATGTTCTTCCGTATGTCGACCATGATTACCCTGGTCGGCGGCACCATGTTCCTGATGTGGTTGGGTGAACAGATCACCGCGCGCGGTATCGGCAATGGTATCTCTCTGATCATCTTCGTCGGCATCATCGCCGAGGTTCCGGCCGCGCTGGCGCAGTTCTTTGCCTCGGGACGTTCGGGCGCCATCAGCCCCGCAGTGATCGTTGGCGTGATCGTGATGGTCATCGCTGTGATCACCTTTGTGGTCTTTATGGAGCGCGCGCTGCGCAAGGTTCACATTCAGTATCCGCGTCGTCAGGCCGGTATGAAAGTCTACGAAGGCGGCTCCAGCCACCTGCCGGTCAAAGTGAACCCGGCGGGCGTGATCCCTGCGATCTTTGCCAGCTCACTGCTGCTGCTGCCGGTAACGATCTCAACCTTCTCGGCGGGTGCTGCGAACGGACCGATCATGTCGTGGATGCTGGCCAATTTCGGCCCCGGACAGCCACTGTATCTGTTGTTCTTCGCTTCGATGATCGTGTTCTTTGCGTATTTCTATACGTTCAACGTGTCGTTCAAGCCCGATGACGTGGCGGACAACCTGAAAAAGCAAAACGGTTTTGTGCCGGGTATCCGTCCGGGCAAAAAGACCGCCGAGTATCTGGAATACGTGGTCAACCGCGTTCTGGTTCTGGGCTCGGCCTATCTGGCGGCGGTCTGCCTGTTGCCCGAGATTCTGCGAAACCAGTTCGCTATCCCGTTCTATTTCGGCGGCACCTCGGTTCTGATTATTGTCTCTGTAACCATGGATACAATCCAACAGGTTCAGAGCCATCTGCTGGCGCATCAATACGAAGGGCTGATTGAAAAGTCCCAACTGCGCGGTAAGAGCAAGAAACGCGGCAGGAAGGGACCCGCTCGTCGATGAACATCATTCTTTTGGGCCCCCCGGGGGCAGGCAAGGGCACGCAAGCGCAGCATCTGGTTGAAACCCGCGGCATGGTGCAACTGAGCACCGGCGACATGTTGCGCGAAGCCAAGACCAGCGGAACGGAGATGGGCCAGAAAGTTGCCGAGATCATGGACTCGGGCCAACTGGTCACCGACGAGATCGTGATCGGCCTGATCGAAGAAAAGCTGACGACCGAAAAGGGTGCAGGCTTTATCTTTGATGGCTTCCCGCGCACACTGGCGCAGGCTGACGCTTTGGCGGCTTTGCTGACTAAGATGGGCCAGTCGCTGCACACGGTGATCGAAATGCGCGTCGACGACGAGGTTCTGGTGCAGCGCATCGTGGGCCGCGCTGAAGAGGCGCGTGCGGCGGGCAAGCCGGTGCGGGCGGACGACAACGAAGACAGCGTTCGTATTCGCCTGATGGAGTACTACAAAAAGACTTCTCCGTTGATTGGGTATTATCATGCCAAGGGCGACCTGCGCCCGGTCAATGGTCTGGCCAGCATCGAAGAAGTCACCGCCTCGATCGAGGCGATTCTCGGCTGACTTCAGGTTGGGGCTTGACGCCCCTTCCAAAAGCCCATATCGACCCCCATCCCTTAAGGGAATCAAGACCGCATGCGGGATTCGTCCCAAATGCCCCGACCACCTCGAATAATGCTGAACCCTCTGGCCACACTGCCAAGGTAAAGCGTTGTGAAAAAAGGTTCTGGAGTTACGGAACCGCAACGAAAAGGAAAGTGACACGTGGCACGTATTGCCGGCGTAAACATCCCGACTGCCAAGCGGGTACCTATCGCCCTCACATATATCACCGGAATCGGCAACACCTCGGCCAAGGCGATCTGCGAAGCCGTGGGCATTGAAGCGACCCGTCGCGTCAACGAACTGTCCGATGCCGAAGTTCTGAAAATCCGCGAATACATCGACGAAAACTTCACCGTCGAAGGTGACCTGCGTCGTGAAGTTCAGATGAACGTCAAGCGCCTGATGGACCTGGGCTGCTATCGCGGTCTGCGTCACCGCCGCAACCTGCCGGTTCGCGGTCAGCGCACCCACACCAACGCTCGTACCCGCAAAGGCCCCGCAAAGGCCATCGCTGGTAAGAAGAAATAAGGGAGGGTCTGACTGATGGCACGTGACAAGACTCGCGTTAAGCGCAAAGAGCGTAAGAACATCGCATCGGGCGTTGCCCATGTGAACTCGACCTTCAACAACACCAAGATCCTGATCTCGGACGTACAGGGCAACGCCATTTCGTGGTCGTCTGCCGGTACCATGGGCTTCAAGGGATCGCGGAAATCGACCCCCTACGCCGCTCAGATGGCTGCAGAAGACGCAGGCAAAAAGGCGCAGGAACATGGCGTCAAGACGCTGGAAGTCGAAGTTCAGGGCCCCGGTTCGGGTCGTGAATCGGCTCTGCGAGCGCTGGCTGCAGTGGGCTTCAATATCACGTCGATCCGCGACGTGACCCCGATTGCTCACAACGGCTGCCGCCCGCCGAAGCGTCGCCGCGTCTAAGCGATTTTGAATTGAGCTGGGGCTGTGTATTTGCACGGCCCCAGCACGTCATTTTGAACCTCGGGCGTCTGCACCTTGTTGGTCATGGGGCGCGGACAGGAATGGAGGGATTACATGATCCACAAGAATTGGGCAGAATTGATCAAGCCGACCCAGCTGGAAGCCAAGCCGGGCAATGATCCCGCACGTCAGGCGACCCTGGTTGCCGAACCGCTGGAGCGTGGCTTTGGTCTGACCCTGGGCAACGCCCTGCGCCGCGTTCTGATGAGCTCGCTGCAAGGTGCGGCCATCACCAGCGTTCAGATCGATAACGTCCTGCACGAGTTTTCCTCGGTTGCGGGCGTTCGTGAAGACGTCACCGATATCATTCTGAACCTCAAGCAGGTTGCCCTGCGCATGGAAGTCGAAGGCCCCAAGCGCCTGTCGATCAATGCCAAAGGCCCGGCAATTGTCACTGCAGGTGACATCAGCGAAAGCGCTGGCATCGAGGTTCTGAACCGCGATCACGTCATCTGTCACCTGGACGATGGCGCCGATCTGTTCATGGAACTGACCGTCAACACCGGCAAAGGCTATGTTTCGGCTGAGAAGAACAAGCCTGAGGATGCACCTATCGGCCTGATCCCGATCGACGCGATCTATTCGCCGGTCAAAAAGGTCGCCTATGACGTTCAGCCGACCCGTGAAGGTCAGGTTCTGGACTATGACAAGCTGACCCTAAAGATCGAAACCGATGGTTCGATCACACCGGAAGACGCGTTGGCCTTTGCTGCTCGCATCCTGCAGGATCAGCTGTCGATCTTCGTCAACTTCGACGAGCCGGAATCGGCAAGCCGTCAAGACGAGGACGATGGTCTGGAGTTCAACCCGCTGCTGCTGAAGAAAGTGGACGAGCTGGAACTGTCGGTCCGTTCGGCAAACTGCCTGAAGAACGACAACATCGTTTACATCGGCGATCTGATCCAGAAAACCGAAGCCGAGATGCTGCGCACCCCGAACTTCGGCCGCAAATCGCTGAACGAGATCAAGGAAGTGCTGTCCGGAATGGGTCTGCACCTCGGCATGGATGTCGAGGATTGGCCGCCCGACAACATCGAAGATCTGGCCAAGAAATTCGAAGACGCGTTCTAAACGCGTCTTCCCCAATGCCCGGGTTTCCGGGGACGACATGGGCACTTCCGCCCCAAGGAGAGCCGGTGACACGCATCGCCGGCCAGACAAAGCAAAACGCAAGATAGGAATTGAAAAATGCGTCACGCACGTGGTTACCGCCGCCTGAACCGTACTCATGAGCACCGTAAAGCTCTGTTTGCGAACATGGCTGGCTCGCTCATCGAGCATGAGCAAATCAAGACAACTCTGCCCAAGGCAAAAGAACTGCGCCCGATCATCGAAAAGCTGGTCACTCTGGGCAAGCGCGGCGACCTGCACGCCCGCCGTCAGGCCGCAGCACAGCTGAAAGAAGACAAAGACGTCGCGAAGCTGTTCGAAGTTCTGGGCCCCCGCTACGCCGAGCGTCAGGGCGGTTATGTCCGCATCCTGAAAGCTGGCTTCCGCTATGGCGACATGGCCCCGATGGCGATCATCGAATTTGTTGATCGTGACATCGACGCCAAAGGCGCGGCTGACAAAGCTCGCGTTGCCGCCGAAGAGGCCGCAGACGAAGAATAAGAAAGCCCGGCTTTCTGATTTTGACCCCCGCGTCCCTGACGTGGGGGTTTTTTGTTTTTATGATCGTGGCGCATGTTCCGAGATTTGTTGCCAGAATCATGAACTTGGGCGATCCTCAAAGAAATTGAAGGACCGCAATATGTTTAGATATCTGATTTTTGCGCCCCTGTTTTGCGCAAGCACTGCGCTTTTCGCGCAGGAAACAACGGATGAAACGACCGAGGCGGCGTCGCAAGAAACAACTGACCTTCTGACCGACGCAGAACTGCAAACTCTGGTCGCGCCGGTTGCCTTGTATCCGGATACTCTGCTCATCCAGATACTTGTCGCCTCGACCCAGCCGCTGGAGATTGTAAAGGCCGAGCGTTTTTTAATCGACAATGCAGACCGAGATCCGGCGGAGCTTGAACCTGAAATCGAGGCCATGGGTTGGGACCCGTCGGTGAGCGTGCTTGCAACAGCGTTCCCCGCAGTCGTTGGCCAAATGGCGACGCATGTCGACTGGACCGAAACGATGGGAACAGCAATGCTGGCCCAGTCTGACGATGTGATGGATGCCGTCCAGGTGATGCGGGATCAGGCAATTGACAGCGGTGCACTGGTGTCTGGCCCGGAACAAACGGTTGAAGTCGAAGAGGATGAGACCGTCGTCATCACACCGACCAACACAGAAACCGTTTATGTTCCGCAATACGATCCTGCGACCGTCTATACCGGGCCATCAACGGGTGACGTTGTGGGGGCTGCTCTGCTGACCTTTGGCACCGTGGCGTTGATTGACGAGATTTTTGACGATGATGATGATTGGTATGGTTATTGGGGGTGTCGAAACTGCGGTGGATGGGGCGGTGGCCCGATCTACAGAAACCCGAATATCGACATAGACGTCGATGGCAACGTCAATATCGGCAACGACATTGATCTGGGTGACCGCACAGATATCGAGTGGAAACCCGATTCCAACCGACAGCAGGAAGCGCGGAACAAAATCGCCGATCACAAACGCACTGGCAGCGGTGCCGGAACATTGCCTGTTGACCGACCAAACGGCCGCACAGATGAATTGCGCTCGAAGCTCAGCCGTGAATCAGGAGCTGCCGACATAAGTCGGGACGGCTCGGGCGCTGCGGCGTTGGCGGCCGGGGCGGGCGCCGGGGCGATTGCAGGTGGTGCACTGGCCAACCGCGGCAATGACAAGCAACTGCCCAAGGTCAATCGGGGGAATGTCGACACTGACAGAGCCGCCGCGAAACAGAAGGCTGTGGACAGAACCAAGCAATCTTCTGGTGCCGCCAAGAAGCCGGTTAAAAGCAACGCCAAGACCGCGAAGAAACCCCAGGCCCAAAAGGCTGCAGTTCAGCAGAAAAAACCTGCGGCCAAAGGGAAAGCCATGCAAAAGAAAGCGTCCGGCAAGAGAACCCACAGCGCGTCAAAACGCGGGCACGCGGCCAAGGGAAAGCGGAGGAGATAAGATGCGGAATTTCATAATTTCTTCTGCCATTCTTTTGATCACGGCGAGCACAGCCGCATCCGAGGGTGCCCGATACAACAGCCCGCAAGCGGCTTTGGATGCGTTTGTCGGTGCTCTGAAGTCGGATGATCGGGACCAGTTGCTGGACGTGTTTGGGGCTGAGGCCGAAGACTTGCTTGCAACCGGCGACCCAGAAGAAGACCGAGCCAGACGAGAGGAAGTGCTTGGCATGTATGCCGAGGGCTATCGTTTCCAGCCGGACGAGGACGGTGTTGTCGTCTTGCTGGGGGAAGACAGCTGGCCCTTCCCAATCCCGATTTCTCGGGCCGGTGAGGAATGGCACTTTGACCTCGAAGCGGGCATCGAAGAAGTTTCGGCCCGCGAGATCGGGTTGAATGAGCTGGAAGTGATGGAATTGCTTGATGCTTATGTCGATCTTCAGGCCGCGTTCCGTTTGGCCGACCATAATGGCGACGGCGTGATGGAATTCGCGCGCAACATCATTTCCGATCCGGGTGTGAAAGATGGTCTGTTCTGGCCCGAGGAAGACAGCTTTGTCGGCGCGGCGCTCGCACGAGCGGTGGCTTCTGGGTGGAGTGACGGAGAAGAGGACTACGAACCTGAACCCTTCCTGGGTTATTACTATACGATCCTTCAGGGACAGGGACCCAATGCTCCGGGTGGTGCGTATTCGTACTTTGTTGGGGATCATTTTGTAGCAGGTCATGCGCTGTTGGCTGTTCCTTCCGAGTATGGCGAGACCGGAATTCACTCGTTTCTGGTTGGTGAGAACGGGATCATTTTCGAGGCGGACTTGGGTCCTGACACGCTGGAACGCGCGGAGGGTATCCTAGAATATGACCCAGGCCCTGACTGGGCCCCTGCCGAGTAGAACCCGAACCGTTCGAGCAAGCACACCGAATTGGTGTCGTGTTTTTACAAGTTTCGGTGACTTCAGGTGATGACCTGTGCTTTCTCACAAGCGAACATGCGGAAAGCGTGAGGGGAGGAAGCGATGACCGTGTTTTCTGATTTACCGGCGCAAATCTCCGGTCCATCTGTTTGGACCGGACGGGAAATGGCAGCGCGGCAGAATGAATGGCTGTTGCATCTGAGTCCAGAGGATGTCGCAGACCTTGAGCAAGCCGCGCGCCACTATCTAAGCTTGGGGCAGGATATCGGCGAAATCACCAAAACAGATTTTCCGCTGCGCCGGTTCGACTGCCATCTTGAGACTCTAAGAGACACGCTGATCAACGGTATTGGGTTCGAAGTGATCCGGGGCCTGCCGGTCGAGACTTATTCTCAGGAAATGGCCGCCGCGATCTTCTGCGGGGTGGGTGCCCATTTGGGATCGGCGCGATCCCAAAATGCGCAAGGGCATATTCTGGGTCATGTCCGTGACATCGGTGCGGACGCAAATGACCCGAACACGCGGATCTATCAGACCCACGAGCGGCAGACCTTTCACACAGACAGTGCCGATATCGTGGGGCTTTTGTGTCTTCGGGACGCCAAACAGGGCGGGGATTCACTGCTGGTCAGTGCCGAAGCCATCTACAACCAGATGCGCGCCGAATGCCCGGACCTGCTGGAGCGATTGTTCGACCCGATAACAACCGACCGGCGCGGTGAAGTGCCGGAAGGCATGCAGCCCTTTATGACTATTCCGCCCTTCAACTGGCATGATGGCAAGCTGACCGTATTCTATCAGCGACAGTACATCGACAGCGCACAGCGGTTTCCCGAAGCCATGCGTCTGACCGCAGAGCATGTCGCTGCATTGGACAAGTTCGACGCCCTGACAAACGACTCTGAATTATTTCTGACGATGCGGTTGCAACCAGGCGACATGCAATTTGTCTACAACCATTCTCAGTTACACGACCGGACGGGTTTTGTGGACTGGCCTGATCCGGCCAAGCGTCGGCATCTTTTTCGTCTATGGCTCTCACCCGACGGAGACCGGGAGTTACCCGACGTGTTCAAACAGCGTTACGGATCGATCGAAGTGGGCAATCGGGGTGGGATCATTACAAAAGGGACCCGCTTGCACGCGCCGCTGGATTGAACACGCAGGACAGGTGCTTGCATTAGTGCGCCCGTAATCGCATATCCTACGCAGCTTTTGAGGTAGAGGTATCCATGCTTCGCGCGACACTAATCGCTTTGACCTGTGTAATTTCCACATTTGCGACGGCTGAAACACGCGTGCCGCAATCGCAGGCCGAGATTTCGCTGGGCTTTGCTCCTGTGGTGAAAAAAGCCTCTCCTGCGGTCGTGAATATCTATGCCAAGATCGTGCGGCAGGGGCGCGCCAGCCCGTTCTTTTCGGACCCGTTTTTCAAAGACTTCTTTGGCCGCGGCTTTGGCACGCCACAGCCGCGTGTTCAAAACTCGTTGGGCTCTGGGGTGATCCTGTCCGATGACGGCTACGTCGTCTCCAACTATCACGTGGTTGGATCCGCGACAGAGATCCGGGTCGTCACCACGGACCGACGCGAGTTTTCGGCCACAGTTGTACTGGGTCATGAACAAAGCGACATTGCGATCCTGCGTTTGGAAGAGGCCGAAAACCTGCCGTTCCTAAGCCTGCGGGATTCCGATCAGGTCGAAGTGGGAGAGCTGGCTTTAGCAATCGGGAACCCCTTTGGCGTGGGGCAAACCGTGTCCTCGGGCATCATCTCGGGATTGGCGCGCACGGGAACGGCAACTGGCAACGGTCGCGGGTATTTCATTCAGACGGATGCGGCGATCAACCCGGGTAATTCCGGCGGCGCATTGATCGACGTGAATGGTGATCTGATCGGGATCAACACGTCGATCCTGACGCGGTCAGGTGGTTCCAACGGTATCGGCTTTGCCATCCCGGCAAATTTGGTGGCCGAGTTCCTGAAACAGGCGCAGCAAGGCAATGACAGCTTTGTCAGCCCTTGGGCGGGAATGTCGGGTCAGCACATGAGCGCGGATATCGCGGAATCTTTGGGGCTGGTTATCCCGCTGGGCGTTGTGATCTCGGACCTGCATGACCTCAGCCCGCTGCGCGAGGCGGGGCTGAAGGTGGGCGATGTTGTCACCCATGTGGACGGGGACGAGGTGAACTCCCCCGCTGAAATGAAGTTCCGCATGTCTATTGCGGGTGTGGGGGGAAGCTCGGTTCTGACGCGGCTGCGCGGCGACCAAAGCGATGAGGTCGAAGTGGCCTTGATCAAGGCGCCGGAAACACCCGCTGCCGAAGAAACCGCGCTGGACGATACGACAGTTCTGCCGGGTTTGATCGTGTCTCGGATCAATCCGGCGGTGATCACCAAGCTGGGCCTGCCCCTGTCTCTGACCGGTGTTGTTGTGGTTGATCCGGGCCCTTTTGGCGCGCGGGCCGGGTTGCGACCCGGCGATGTGATCGAGACAATCAACGCGGTTGATATTCAGCGCCCTGGTGACGTTGAACGCGCGATGACAAACCCGGGACGCCGAGTGCAGATGGGTCTTCAACGCGAGGGCCGGTCCGTGTCCTTGCGATTCCGGCTGTAACGTATGAGCGATCTGTTCGACACCGGGCCAACCGAACCCGTCGATGCCCTGCACCGCCCTTTGGCGGATCGATTGCGGCCCCAATCACTGGGCGACGTCATCGGTCAGGAGCAGGTGTTGGGGCCGGAAGCTCCGCTGGGCGTGATGCTGGCGGCGGGCAGTCTGTCCTGCCTGATCTTTTGGGGCCCGCCCGGGGTGGGAAAGACGACCATAGCGCGGCTTTTGGCGCAGGAAACCGATCTGCATTTTGTCCAGATCAGTGCGATCTTCACGGGTGTACCTGACCTGAAGAAGGTCTTCGAGGCCGCAAAGATTCGCCGTCAAAACGGGCAGGGGACGCTGTTGTTCGTGGACGAGATCCACCGTTTCAACAAGGCGCAGCAAGACGGGTTTCTACCCCATATGGAAGACGGCACCATCCTGTTGGTGGGCGCAACAACCGAGAACCCGTCATTTGAACTGAATGCAGCTGTGCTAAGCCGGTCGCAGGTTCTGGTATTGGAACGCCTCAGCCTTGCCGACCTTGAACGCCTGACGCAGCGTGCCGAGAAAGAGCTGGACCGCGCATTGCCTTTGACCCCAGCTGCGCGCGATGCGTTGCAGGAAATGGCAGACGGCGATGGGCGGGCGTTGCTGAACCTGATCGAACAGGTCTCGGCCTGGAAAGTGGACGCGCCGCTGGATCCCGATGCATTGTCGACGCGGCTGATGCGGCGGGCTGCGAAATACGACAAGTCGGGTGATGAGCATTACAACCTGATCTCGGCCCTTCATAAATCGGTACGCGGGTCTGACCCGGATGCTGCGCTGTACTGGTTCGCACGAATGCTAACCGGCGGCGAAGACCCGCGCTATCTGGCGCGCCGGATCACGCGGATGGCGGTTGAGGATATCGGTCTGGCGGACCCTCAGGCGCAGGCCATTTGCCTGCAATCGTGGGAAACGTTTGAACGGCTGGGGTCTCCCGAAGGGGAATTGGCGCTGGCGCAAGCCTTGGTTTATTTGGCGCTGGCCCCAAAATCCAACGCGGCTTATGTCGGCTACAAAGCGGCAATGCGGCTGGCCAAACAATCCGGCAGCGAGCCACCGCCAAAACATATCCTGAACGCGCCTACTTCGCTGATGAAGGATCAGGGATATGGTGCGGGTTATTCTTATGACCACGACGCCGAGGATGGGTTTTCCGGTCAGAACTACTTCCCGGAAACCATGAAACGCCCGGTACTCTATCAGCCGGTCGAACGCGGGTTCGAACGAGAGCTGAAAAAGCGCCTCGATTACTTTGCCAAGCTTCGGACACAGCGCAACAGTTAGTTACGCAGGGTCAGTATTGAACATGCCGCCGCGTCACAGGCGACAGGTTCGCAATTGAACGCTTCCCTTAGGTCAATACCAGCAAGGGAGGACGGAAAATGCCGGTTTCAATTGAAAAGACCCAAGACGTCTGGACCATTATCCACGACAGGCCGGATGCGCGGAATGCCGTTGATACGGAACACGCTGTGGCTCTGGTTGACGCGTTCCTGAGTTTTGAAGCCAGTTCTGCCAAAGCCGCTGTGTTCTGGGGCAAGGGTGGCAATTTCTGCGCGGGCTGGGATCTGAAACTCGCCGCCTCGCTGGCCGATCCTGAACTGCGTGAGGCTTATTTCGACAAACATAACTTTCCAATAGGTTCAGCCACTTCGACGCTAGGGCCGATGGGACCGTCCCGGCTGGAGCTTTCGAAACCGGTCATCGGCGCGATTGAGGGTGCCGCCGTGGCCGGTGGCATGGAGCTTGCCCTTTGGTGCGACATCCGTGTGATGGCGGAAACGGCATATCTGGGTGTTTATTGTCGCCGCTGGGGGATTACCCTGATGGATGGCGGCTCGGTCCGGTTGCCGCGTTTGGTGGGGCAGGGCAAAGCGCTGGAGATCGCCTTGACGGGTCGGAAAGTCGAGGCTGAGGAGTGTTATCGGATCGGGCTGGCGGAAAAAATTGTCCCGCAGGGTGAAGCGCGTTCTGCAGCTGAAGAAATGGCCCATGAAATTGCACGTTTTCCGCAAGAGGCTGTGCGGGCTGACCGCCGTTCGATCATCGAAACGCGGGGTATGCCGGTGCGCGAGGCGCTCAAGGTGGAGTGGGCCAACGGATTGGAGGCGATCCGTCGTGAAGGAACCTCGGGCGCGGGGCGTTTCCGGGACGGGGCGGGGCGGCACGGGGATTTCTCGAACATCTGATCGCAACGACCAGATACCTTGACTCTTGGTGCATTGCGCGCGACAGACGCCCATGATTTCTGGGACACGGACAAAGGTGCAATCCGGGCGGCTCACCCGCGCGGTGCAAGGGTTAATGGCATGAGTGGCGTACAGATGATTACAGTCGCTGAAGGGGATGGCGACCAGCGCGTTGACCGCTGGTTGCGCCGTTTGTTTCCGCATGTCAGTCAGGGCCGCATTGAAAAGATGTGCCGCAAGGGTGAACTGCGTGTCGATGGCAGCCGCGCCAAAGCCTCGACCCGGCTGGAGGTTGGGCAAGTGGTGCGTGTGCCGCCTTTGCCGGACGCGGATCACAAACCTGCTGAGGTCAAACATCGTATCTCGGATGCCGATGCCAAGATGATTCAGTCCTGTGTGATCTACCGCGATGATCACATTTTGGCGCTCAACAAGCCGCAGGGCCTGCCGGTGCAGGGCGGCAGTGGGCAGACCCGCCATGTCGACAGCCTGTCCGAAGCACTGCGGTTCGGCTATGACGAGAACCCGCGTCTGGTCCATCGCTTGGACAAAGACACGTCAGGTGTTCTGCTGCTGGCCCGCACGCGTGAGGCCGCCAAGGGTCTGACGGCCGCTTTCCGTCACCGCGACACACGCAAGATTTATTGGGCGCTGGTTGCCGGTGTTCCGACGCCATATTTGGGTGAGATCAAGACGGGCCTTGTGAAAGCGCCCGGTCATGGCAAGCACGGCGAGGGCGAAAAGATGATCCCCGTGCATATGAACGAGATCGACAGCACACCAGGCGCGAAACGCGCGCACACGCATTATGCGACCCTGTACCGGGTGGCCGGCCGTGCCGCATGGGTTGCAATGGAGCCGATCACCGGGCGGACGCACCAGCTGCGGGCCCATATGGCGGCCATCGGGCATCCGATCATTGGCGATGGTAAATACGGCGGCTCGGGTCAGGAAAACCTTGGCGACGGCTGGGGCGCTCAACTGGGCGGGATCATTAGTAAAAAGCTTCACCTACACGCCCGGCGACTGTCGTTTCAACACCCGATGACCCGCAAGCCTGTGACAGTCACGGCACCTTTGCCGGATCATATCAAGCATAGCTGGGATACGTTCGGGTGGACCGAGGATCTGGCTGCTGACGATCCGTTTGAGGATCTGCAATGAGCGCACCTTTGCGGCTGGTTCTGTTTGATGTCGACGGCACATTGGTCGACAGTCAGGGCAGTATCGTTCACTCCATGACAACCAGCTTTCAGTCTGCTTCGGTGCCTGTCCCGTCGCGCGACGCGATCCTGTCGATTGTTGGTCTGTCCTTGCCGCACGCCATTGCGCGGCTGGCACCCGATCAACCATCTTCGGTCCAGGGTGATCTGGTTGAAGGGTACAAAGAGGCTTACCACGCACATCGGCTGGATCTGGGGGCGGCCAGTTCACCGCTTTATCCCGGCGCGCGTGAGGCGATTGAAGCGTTACACGCAGTGCCCGAAGTGCTTTTAGGCGTCGCCACCGGCAAGTCACAGCGCGGTCTTGATGCGTTGATCGAGGCGCACGGGTTGGAGGCTTACTTCGTCACACGTCAGGTTGCAGATCATCACCCCTCCAAGCCGCACCCGTCGATGGTGCAAACCGCTTTGTTGGAAACCGGTGTTGATCCGGATTGCGCAGTGATGATTGGTGACACAAGCTTTGACATGGATATGGCTGCCGCCGCGGGTGTGCGCGGAATTGGGGTGACTTGGGGATACCATGATCGCTCGGCTTTGGCTTCGGCGACTTGCGTGATCGAGACATTTGACCAGTTGCCCACGGCGCTGGCTGGAATATGGAACTAGGAAATGAGCGACTGGAAACCAAAACGCTTTTGGAAAGAAAGTACCGTTGTTGAAACTGATGGCGGGTTTACGGTTGAATTGGACGGTCGGCGCGTCAAAACACCAGCCAAGGAAGGTTTGGTCCTGCCGACCCGCACCATGGCCGACGCCGTTGCTGCTGAATGGGACGCACAGGACAAAGAGGTTGATCCAGCCTCAATGCCATTCACCCGTTCTGCCAATGCTGCAATCGACAAAGTGCGCATTCAACACGCCGAGGTGGCGGACATGCTTGCGGATTATGGTGATTCAGATCTGCTGTGTTACCGGGCGACGCACCCGCAAGAGCTGCAAAACCGCCAAAGCGCCGAATGGGACCCCGCCCTTGACTGGGCCGCGGCAACCTTGTCGGCGCGTCTGGTGCCGGTCGATGGGGTGCTGCACAAACCGCAAGCTGACCCAGCTCTTGAGACACTGCGCGCGCGCGTTCACGCGTTGGATTCGTTTCAACTGGCGGCTTTCCACGACCTGGTCAGCTTGTCAGGGTCATTGATTCTCGGCTTTGCCGCAGCCATGGATTGGCGCGAACCGGACGAGATATGGCGCATTTCGCGACTGGACGAAACGTGGCAGATCGAACAATGGGGTCATGATGACGAGGCCCATGCGGTTGCCGAAACCAAAAGGATCGCGTTTTTGCACGCAAAACGCTTCTTTGATATGTCGGTTTGAGCCTTATTTCCTGATATTTGGGCAAATGTTAAAAGACCTTGGTGCATGAACCATCGATTTCGATGATCGGCCCCTTGACGTTTGTTTATGAATACGCCCAAACTCAGTCCCACTAAAGGGGAGACACCTTTGGGGTAACCTTTCCGGCATCCACTTGCCGGGCAGAGCCGCCTCGTAAGAGGTGGAAAATCAGGAAGAGGTAAAAATGAAAAAATCCGTAATCTTGGGCGCGGCAACGATTGCCGGTCTTGCAGCTGGCGCAGCCGCGGCAGGGACCGTTGACGACGTTAAAGCGCGCGGCAAGCTGAACTGTGGTGTGACCACCGGTCTGGTTGGCTTTGCTGCACCCGACGCAAATGGTGAATGGCAAGGCTTTGACGTATCGCTGTGCCGTGCTGTTGCTGCTGCTGTTCTGGGCGATGCAAACGCTGTTGAGTTTGTTCCCACCACCGGTAAGACACGCTTTACCGCTCTGGCTTCTGGCGAAATCGACATGCTGGCCCGTAACACAACTTGGACCTTCAGCCGCGACGTCGACCTGAAGTTCGAATTCACCGGCGTAAACTACTATGACGGTCAGGGCTTCATGGTTCCCAAGGCGCTGGGCGTAAGCTCTGCCAAGGAACTGGATGGCGCAACCGTCTGCATCCAGACCGGTACCACCACCGAGCTGAACCTGGCGGACTTCTTCCGCTCGAACAACATCAGCTACGAGCCGGTTCCAATCGAAACCAACGCCGAAGCTCAGCAGCAATATCTCGCTGGCTCATGTGACGTTTACACCACTGACGCATCGGGTCTGGCTGCGACACGCGCCACGTTTGAAGCACCGGACGAGCACGTTCTGCTGCCCGAAATCATCTCGAAAGAGCCTCTGGGCCCGCTGGTTCGTCATGGCGACCACGAGTGGGGTGACGTTGTCCGCTGGACTCTGAATGCTCTGATTTCGGCGGAAGAACTGGGTGTGACCTCGGCGAATATCGATGAGCTGAGCGGTGGCACCGACAACCCGGAAATCAACCGTCTGTTGGGTACCGAAGGTACTCTGGGTGAGATGCTGGGTCTGGACGCTGACTGGGCGGCCAAAGCCATCAAAGCGGGTGGCAACTATGGTGAAGTATTCGCCAAAAACATCGGTGAAGAAACACCGATTGGTCTGGCACGCGGTCTGAACGCACAGTGGACCGAAGGCGGCCTGCTGTACTCGCCTCCGTTCCGCTAAAACCTACGGAGAAGGGCGCAGGGTAACCCCTGCGCCCTCTTCACATCAAAGAGCTGCGGGAACATGCAGAGCGGGGACAAACCCGCCAAGACAAAAAAACCGCACGCTACGGGGATTTCAAAATATGTCGACTATGACTGATCCGCCGAAAGCTGACTTTCGGTTGTCCATGCTCATTAACGACACCCGCTATCGCTCCCTGACGTTTCAGGTGATCGCGGCGATCGTTATTGCGCTTTCCATCTGGTATCTCGGAAACAACCTGATCCAGAACCTTCGGGCCGCAGGGCTCAACATTTCTTACTCGTTTTTGGGCGACCCCTCCGGGTATGACATCAACCAGCGTCTGATCGAATATGACAGCCAGTCCAGTCACGGGCGAGCGGCTGTTGTTGGTATTCTCAACACGCTTCTGGTGGCATTTTTGGCGTGTATTACCGCCACGGTGTTCGGCGTGATCGCGGGTGTTCTGCGGCTTTCGAACAACTGGTTGGTTTCGAAGCTGATGGCGGTCTATGTCGAGATCTTCCGGAACATTCCGGTTCTGATCTGGATCATCATAATCTTCACCGTCATGACCGCAGTGCTGCCAGCGCCACGTGCGTTCCGGGGCGATGACGCCACATCCAGCATGCTGTTCGACGCCTTCGCCTTTACCAACCGGGGTGTTTACATTCCTCGTCCCGAATTCACAAACGGGCTGTTTGGCGCAACCATTTTGAACTGGTTGCTGGTGATTGTCGTCCTGATCGGCTCGTGGTTTGCATCGCGCGAGATTGAAAAACGTGCAACGCTGAAACAGGAAGAAACCGGCGAGCGCCCGAAGACGTTTTTGGTCAAGTTGGCAGTATGGCTGGTGCCGTTTGCTGCGTTGATGCTGATTATGGGGCTGACTTGGGATATTCCCGCTCTGAAAGGCTTCAACTTCAGTGGTGGCATCAAGGTTGGCGGTCCGCTGATTGCGCTGTGGTTTGCCCTGTCTATCTACACTGGTGCATTTATCGCAGAGAACGTGCGCGCGGGTATTCAGGCGATCAGTAAAGGCCAAACTGAGGCTGCGGCCGCGTTGGGCCTGCGTCCAGGGCGGATTATGAACCTTGTTGTTCTGCCGCAGGCGCTGCGGGTCATCATTCCGCCGCTGATTTCGCAATATCTGAACATCACCAAAAACTCGTCGTTGGCAATTGCCGTTGGCTATGCGGATATCACCGCGACCCTCGGCGGCATTACACTGAACCAGACCGGTCGCGCGATCGAGTGCGTTCTGTTGCTAATGTTGTTCTACCTCACAGCTTCGTTGCTGATTTCGATGGGGATGAACATCTACAACGCCTCCGTTAAGTTGAAGGAGCGCTGAGCCATGAGTGATCAAACAACAAACCCGATCGCCTTTGTGGCCGAAGGCACTATCCCGCCTTCACCGCCACCGGCAAATGAAGTCGGAGTGGTCAAATGGCTGCGCGAGAACCTCTTCTCGGGCGTGACAAACACCATCCTGACGGTGCTGTCGCTGGTGCTGATCTACATTCTGTTGAAAAACACGTTGCCGTGGATTTTGAACGGGGTGTGGAATGCCAACTCTTTGGCGGAATGTCGTGAAATCCTGGACGGCAAGACCGGTGCCTGTTTCGCGGTTCTGACGGAACGCTGGCCTCAGCTGATCTATGGCTTCAAATACCCTGCCGAAGCTTATTGGAGACCGAACCTGGCTTTTGTGCTGATGCTGGTCGCCCTTGCTCCGGTGTTGTTCTTTGACCTGCCACGCAAGATGCTGTTGTTTACGGCTGTCTATCCGTTTGTGGCCTTCTGGCTGATCTGGGGGGGCACGATCCTGGTTCCTCTGGTGGCGCTGGTTGGTTTCATCGCTGCGGGTGCTGTGTTCCAGAAGCTGGGCAACAACAGCTTCGCTGCCGGGTTCTTTGGCGCCATCGTGACTGCGCTGGTCATTTGGAACGTCGGCGGAGCATTGATCCCCGAAGACGCATCCGAGAATGCATGGCTCATAGCGGTCCCCAGCCGTGATCTGGGTGGCTTCATGCTGAACATGATGTTGGGTGTGACCTGTGTGTCTCTGTCGGTGCCGCTGGGCATCGCGCTGGCCTTGGGTCGTCAGTCGAACATGCCGCTGATCAAATGGGTCTGCGTTATCTTCATCGAATTCATCCGTGGCGTGCCTTTGATCACGCTGCTGTTTGTGGCTTCGGTGATGCTGGCGTATTTCTTCCCGCCTGACAGCACAGTCGACCTGTTCCTGCGCGTTGTGATCATGATCACCATGTTCTCAGCCGCCTATATCGCCGAGGTGATCCGCGGCGGTCTGGCAGCGCTTCCGCGTGGACAATACGAAGCAGCAGACAGTCTGGGTCTGGATTACCCGCAGGCGATGCGGCTGATCATCCTACCGCAGGCTCTGAAGATCTCGATCCCCGGGATCGTGAACGTGGCCGTGGGCCTGTTCAAGGACACCACACTGGTATCGGTCATCTCGATGTTCGATCTGGTGGGCATGATCCGGGGTCCCATCCTGGCGTCGACCGAATGGAACGGCGTTTATTGGGAGCTTCTGGGCTTTGCCGCGCTTCTGTTCTTCGTCGTCTGTTACGGCATCTCTCAATATTCTCAGTGGCTCGAGCGTCGCCTTGCCACAGATCATCGTTAAGGAGTTCAACACATGTCTGAACTTGCAATTGACCGCGAAATCGACCGCTCCAAAATGCAGGTGAGCGACGAGGTCGCCATCGAAATCAACGGCATGAATAAGTGGTACGGCTCGTTCCACGTGCTGCGCGACATCAATCTGACCGTCAATCAGGGCGAGCGGATTGTTATCGCGGGCCCGTCGGGTTCGGGTAAATCCACGCTGATCCGCTGCCTGAACGCGCTGGAAGAACACCAGCAGGGCAAGATCGTCGTGGACGGGATCGAGCTGTCGAATGACCTGAAAAACATCGACAAGATCCGGTCTGAGGTTGGCATGGTGTTTCAGCACTTCAACCTGTTCCCGCACCTGACCATTCTGGAAAACTGCACGCTGGCCCCGATCTGGGTGCGCAAGACGCCCAAGAAAGAGGCAGAAGAGCGCGCGATGCACTTCCTTGAGAAGGTGAAGATCCCCGATCAGGCGTTGAAGTACCCCGGTCAGCTGTCAGGTGGTCAGCAGCAGCGTGTGGCGATTGCCCGTTCGCTGTGCATGATGCCGCGGATCATGTTGTTCGACGAACCGACATCGGCGCTGGACCCCGAGATGATCAAAGAGGTGCTCGACACCATGATCGAACTGGCCGAAGAAGGCATGACCATGCTGTGTGTGACCCACGAGATGGGATTTGCCCGTCAGGTTGCCAACCGCGTGATCTTTATGGATGCTGGTCAGATTGTGGAACAGAACGAACCGGAAGAGTTCTTCAACAACCCACAGAGCGAACGGACCAAGCTGTTCCTCAGCCAGATTCTGGGTCACTAAGCGACCTGAAACCAAAAGGAAGGCGGGGTGTTGCCCCGCCTTTTTCTATTCCGGCAATTCGCGCGGAATGACGAAGCCAAGAACCGTTCCGCTGTGCCTTTGAAGTTTGGCCCAACTGTCAACGTCAAATTCCATGACGGTTGTCGCGCAGGTTGGATAATCCAGAAACCGCGGATGTTTCGGAGCATCCTGAACCAGCCACTGTGCAAACAGGGCAATCCCCGGATTGTGCCCCAGCATCAGAACTGTCTGACCCTTCGCATCAAACAGCTGGCGAAACATCTGGTCGGGACTCGCCAGATAAAGCGCATCCTGAAAGCGGACATGCTCAGCTGTCATGCCCATCCTGTCCCAGGTTTCACGAGTTCGGGCCGAGGTCGAACTCAGTACTTCATCCGGTACCCATCCATGAACGCGCAGCCATTTGGCAATTGCGGGGGCTGACTTGCGCCCGCGCTTGTTCAGTGGACGCGCATGGTCGTCCAGCACCGGGTTGTCCCAACTGGATTTGGCGTGGCGTGTCAGGATCAATGTGCGGGTCATGACGGGTGGAACGACCTCATGTGATGGGCTGACTGTTCTGATGTACGCCCCGCGCCCGCGCTAAGAGGGCAGGCAAGCCGGGCAAGACACCCACCAGTCATGCAGGTCTGCCCTTGGGACGTATCCAAATGGCTGTGACAGGCAGAAACGTCATAGAACTCTTGCGCGTTCAGGGCTCCGACGGGGCAGGCTCGCGTGCAGGGCGCGTCACAAGTGGTGCAAGGGGATTGCCCGGTTGTGTTCGGGATGTCGAATTCGTCGGTAAAATGCAGTGCACCGCGATACGAGATCATCATGCCAACGGTATCGTGCACCAATGCACCCACCGGGCTGCTGAAGGTCCGCCCCGATTTCAGGGCCCAGTCGATGAAAGGGGCATAAGGCGGCCCGCCAAAAGGGAAATAGACTTCGGCACCAAGTTTCTGGGCTATCCCACCAATCACTCTGGTCGACCAACGGTCAACCGGGTCAGGGGCACCCCACTCGGGGGATGCCTTCAAGGCTCGCCAAAAGTCCCCTCCGGCCCCCAAAAGGACCAACGTGCCTGTATCAAGCTGTTTGGCGTCTGTCTTACGGGGATGCAGAGCCCCCATAACAATCAGCCCCTCACGATGAGCCGCTTCAACGATGTGGTCATAAGATACTGCATTTTGGTCAGAGGAAGGCTGCGCAAGATTGGACATGTTTTTCCCTTCCTAAAACGGGTCAGTCCGGCCGTATCAGCGACCCGGCCCCGTGTTCCGTGAACAGCTCAAGCAATACAGCATTCGGCGCGCGCCCGTCCAAGATCACCACGGCCCGGACGCCGCTGTGCAAGGCATCCAGAGCAGTTTCAGTTTTGGGGATCATGCCGCCTGCAATCGTGCCCTCGCGGGTCATTTCGCGAATTTGCCCGGCCTTCAGTTCGGTCACAACATCCCCGGCGGCATTCTTGACGCCTGAGACATCGGTCAGCAGCAGCAGACGGTCGGCTTTCAGGGCCGAAGCAATTGCACCCGCCGCGGTATCGCCATTGACGTTGAAGGTTTCACCATCACGGCCGGCACCCAACGGGGCAATCACCGGGATTACGTCATGTGAGAACAAGTCATGCAGAATCTTCGGATTCATGTCAGAGGGGGTGCCCACATATCCCAGAGATGCGTCCGTCTGGTCGCAGACCATCAGGTTTGCATCCTTGCCAGACAGCCCCACGGCAGAACCCCCTTGATCGTTGATCGCCTGGACAATGCGCTTGTTCACAAGACCAGACAATACCATCTCGACCACTTCGACGGTTGCGGTGTCCGTCACACGCTTGCCGTTCACGAATTCGGACTGGATATCCAGCTTGTCCAGCATCGCGTTGATCATTGGACCGCCACCATGAACGATCACTGGATTAACCCCAACCTGACGCATCAGAACCACGTCACGGGCGAAGCTTTCCATTGCCTCATCGCTGCCCATCGCGTGACCGCCCAGCTTGATGACGACAATAGCCCCGTCATAGCGCTGCAGATAGGGCAGAGCGCTGTTGAGTGTGGCTGCGGTGGCGATCCAGTCCCGGTTCATATCTCTTGTCTTCATGGCTAAAGTCCCTTTGGAGACCTGTGTTAGGGCCTTTGTCCGGCCCTGCCAAGTGTGAAGCTATTCCAGATGCGCAATGATGGACCGCAGGGTTGCGATACCGTCGCCTTTCTCGGAAGAGGTCAGCACAATTTCCGGGAAAGCTGCGGGGTGCTTGGACAGGGCGGCGCGTGTTTGGTCCAGCACCTTTTCGCGTTCCTTGGCCTTGACCTTGTCCGACTTGGTCAGAACGCATTGAAATGTCACGGCACTGGTGTCCAGCAGTTTCATGATCTCGGCATCAACCGGTTTCACGCCGTGGCGCGCATCGATCAGCACAAAGGCGCGACGCAAGGTCTGGCGACCACTGAGATACTGTTTCAGCAACTTCTGCCACTTCTCCACCACTTTCAGCGGGGCGTTGGCGTAGCCATAGCCGGGTAGGTCCACCAGATAAAGCTCGGGGCCTTGGGTGAAAAAGTTGATCTCTTGCGTGCGACCGGGCGTGTTTGAGGCGCGCGCCAAACCCTTGGTTCCGGTCAGCGCGTTGATCAGGCTGGATTTGCCGACATTCGACCGGCCTGCAAAACAAACCTCAAGCCGATCAGGGGCGGGCAGGCCGTTCATGGCGACCACGCCTTTGACAAATTCAGAAGGGCCTGCAAACAGCTTGCGCCCGTGTTCTTTGGAAAGGTCATCTGGCTCTTCAGCCAGTGGAAACGGAAGCGATGTCATAGCACGCGCACCTCATCATTCAGGCGGACTTCACCACCCTGAATGACTTCGGCGTAAACACCGAAATCCTGATGGCCCCAATTGCTCAGCGCACCCAGAGTGTCTGCGTCACGTGCGCCAGTCTCTGGGTTCGCGGTGGTGGCCATGCAGCGGGTGATGCGTTCGCGGATACGGAACACGGCCTGCCCAATGCGGACGTCGCGCCCCAGCCAGTCAAACTCTTCCCACAAGGGCAGACCGTCAAACCAGATGTTCCCGCGCCAGCGGATGGTGGACAGCGATTGTCCTCGCTTTTGCTCGACCGCGCGGTGGGATGCCATATTGCACAGGCTGATGGATGGGAAATCGCTATCCGTCATGCCACGTCCTGGAACCCGGACAATTCGGGCGGATGCTGCGCGGTCCGCTGGCATCAACGGCTTCACCCAATCCAGAAAAACCTCTTGTTCGGTATCCGGCGCAAATTGCAGATCAGGTCGGTTGGGGTGGCGGAGTGTCACTTGCTCTTCAAGCAACTCGGCCGAGATCGCCGCCAGCTCGGGTGCTTTTGCGACGCGGCTGAAATTCGAACACGGGGCCCAGTCCGAACCATCTGTCTTGGCAGCCTCATGAGCCACCGCCCAAACGCGATCCCCGGGCATGGTCTGCCCGGGGATGACTGTGACTTGGCTCAGCGCTTCTCGACCATGGCTTTTGATCGGGTGACGCCAGAGGTCTGAGACTGTGCCGCTCATTTGTTGTCCGTCTTCGGCGTTTTCTTGAAGCCGGACTTTATGTTCCCGAACACGTCCGGGGTATAGCCCTGACTGCGCATGATCAGATATTGCTGCGTGAACGTGATCGTGTTGTTCGCAATCCAGTAGACAACCAGACCGCTGGCGAAACCGCCCAGCATGAACATGAAGACCCAAGGCATCCAGGCAAAGATCATCGCTTGTGTAGCGTCAGTTGGTGCCGGGTTCAGCTTTTGCTGCAGCCACATCGAGATACCCAGCAACAGCGGCAGAATACCGATGAAGATCAGCGCCATGAAGCTTTCGGGCGCGGGTGCGGCCCAGGGCAGCCAGCCAAAGAAGTTGAAGATTGAGGTCGGATCCGGCGCGCTCAGATCCTGGAACGGGCCGAACCAGGGGGCCTGACGCAGTTCGATCGTGACAAAGATCACCTTATACAGCGAGAAGAAGATCGGGATCTGCAACAGGATCGGCAAACAGCCCGCAGCCGGGTTCACCTTTTCCTTCTTGTACAGTTCCATCATGCCTTGCTGCATCTTCTGACGGTCGTCGCCGGCGGCTTCTTTCAGGGCCTCCATCTGCGGCTGCAATTCCTTCATCTTCGCCATCGAGACGTAGGACTTGAACGCCAGCGGGAACAGGATCGCCTTGATGATCAGCGTCAGGCCGATGATCGACCAACCCATGTTGCCAATCAGCACGTTGATGTTATGCAGCAGCCAAAAGATTGGTTTGGTCAGGAAGAAGAACCAGCCCCAATCAATACTGTCGATGAATTTCTGAACACCTTCAGACTGGTATTCCTGAATGGCTTCCCATTCTTTTGCACCGGCAAATAGGCGTGTTGAGACCTGCTCGGTCGCACCCGGCGCTACGGTCAGCGTCGGCAGAACCGTTTCTGTCTGATAGATCTTGCGGCGCGAGTCATATTTGGCCGCCGCTTTGAATGCGGATCCCGGGTCAGGGATCAGAGTGGTCATCCAGTAGTGATCGGTAAATCCGATCCAGCCGTTTTCCTTGACCTGATAAACCTCGGCCTGCGCGCGCTCGTTCGGATCGATGTCGAAATCACGAACGTCGCCATAGTCCACTTCTGTAAGGGTGCCGTCAGCCATGCCGATAACACCCTCATGCAGAATGAAGAAGTTTTTCAGACCAGGCAGATCACCATCTTCGCCGATACCGTGGCGCGCCAGGATGCCATAAGGGGCCATTCCAACCTCGGCCTCGGTGGCATTTTCGACCGACTGCGTAACGCTGAACATATAGTTCTCATCCACCGAAATGGTGCGGCGGAAGGTCAGACCGTTACCATTGTCCCAAACAAGCGTCACAGGGCTGTCAACGCCAAGGGTCTCGCCCTGCTCAACGGACCAGATGGTGTTGGGGCCGGGAACGTCCGCGCCACTTAGGCCAGCACCGGGGGCCCAGCCGTACAGAGCATAATGAGCTGACTCGGTCCCCACCGGCGACAGCAGTTCGACAATTGGAGAATCGTCTGCCAGAGAGACCTTGTAGTCCTTCAGCGACAGTTCATCGATGCGCCCACCAGCCAGTGAAAGGCTGCCGGTCAGGCGCGGCGTGTCGATGTTGATCCGTGGCGCCTGGGCCTCGGGCTCTGCTTCTGTCGCGGCCGCAGTTGCTTCTCCTACAGTGCCCGTATCAGCAGCGCTTGGAGCCTGAACCTCATTGCCTTCGGCGCTGGTAATTTCAGCCTGTTCCGGTGCGGGTGTTGGTTCCGGCGGAGGGAACAGCACAAACCAGACCAGGATCACGAGAAAGCTGAGCGCAGTTGCGAGGATGAGATTCTTGTTCTGATCGTCCATCGGGGACAGCCACCTTGAGCAGTGAAAGACACCCGCAGGGTTCAACAGAGTGCGGGCCCAAAGGTCAAGCGGAATCGCCCGTCATTTCGTCACGTACTGGTCTTCTTTGCCTCAATTCAGTGTTCTTTAACCTGTTTCCCGTCCAATTTTGGGCACACCATCCAATTTGCTGCGATATGACGTGATCCAGTCCTTGGTTTTTTCGAAAGGCATGGGCTTGCCAATGCCAAAGCCCTGAACGTGATCGCAACCCAATTGCGCCATGAGTGCATGCTCGCCCGGAGTTTCGACGCCTTCGGCTAACGTTTCCAGATTCAAGCGTTCAGCCATGGTCAGAATGGCGCTGGCAAGCTGCTGTTGGCTGGGGTCTTGATCGGCTTTAGTGACAAAGGAACGGTCGATCTTAATGCGCGACACGTGGAACCGCTTGATGGACGCGATCGATGCATGGCCGGTTCCAAAATCATCCAAATCAATGCAGTACCCCATTGCGGCCAATCCGGTGACGTTGCGGGTGATGACATCGTCTGGTCGACGAGAGAAAACGGTTTCAAGCACTTCGACAGCCAGCCTGTCGGGCGTCAGATCGAATTGATCCAGCTCCCATTTCAAGCGGTCGATCAGGCCCGGGTCTCGCAATTCGTCGGAAGAGAAATTGACCCCGATATGCGGTAAATGAAAACTGGACTGATCCCAGTTGCGCATAGCTGAAAAAGCATAATGCCGCACGGTCTGTCCCAACCGACCCATCAGATCGGCGTGTTCGGCAAACGGCAGAAAGACGTTAGGCCCCAGAATCCCCTTTTGGGGGTGCTCCCACCGGGCCAGCGCCTCGAAACCGGTAACGCGCCCGGTGTCGGTCGAAATCTGAGGCTGAAACCATGGGCGAATTTCGCCGTTGTCCAAGGCGGTTTCGAATTCTTTGCGCAGATTGGTACGCACCAGAGCGCGCCGCCGGGTCGCAGACGAAAAGGCGCGTATCGTGGATGGCCCGTTTTGCTGTGCCTCAAGCAAGGCATTGTTTGCAGCGTCACGCCAGTCAATGGCCGATCCTTCAGGGAAGCTACTGCTCAGGCAGAACCCGATGGAACATGACATATAAACGCCTGTACCATTTAGCATGATAGGTTCTTCAATGGCCGATTGCATTCGGCCTGACATCTGGATGCAGGTCTCAAGGTCCAGTTGTCGCTCAGGGCGCAGGACCACCATCATCTTGTTTTCGCCAATTTGCGTTGCACAGTCGCTGGTGCGGATCATGGACATGACACGTGCATAAAATTGCTGTGCGACATGGTTCGCGGCGGCCTGCCCGTGAAGATCGAGCAACGCGGTGTAATCATCCAGAACCACGGCAAAACACGCTGAGTCTTCACCCGTGCGACGGGTTTCGGCAAACACCTCAGTCAGCGCGGATGCAAAGTGATCGTTTGACAAAAGTCCAGTCGCAGACCTGCGTCGAGGACTGGACCGGGTGTTCGAAAACGCCCCGATCCCGGCGACGGCCAGAGGCAGGCCCAATGCCATCGAAACCAAGGCGCGCTCGCCCCCAAGCCAGAATGCGCCCAGACTGAGCGCCGGAACAAACGCAAGTGCAGCTGGGCCGTTCAGAATGGGTTTCAATGATTGAATGAAACGGTCGAAGGTAGAGTGGTTCCGCATCGTGCTTTGGGCCTTGGGCAAGAATGACACGCCACCGAGCCTAAGAAACCAGTCTGAGTCAGTCGTTAACGCAGCTGCGGAATTCCCTCCGAGATAGTATTTTTTTCGTCAGAATTTATTGAAAGGTTAAGGAAATCAAACAGTTTTGCGTCCAAAAGATGCGAAGGACGCGCATTTGTTAACGCGCGGAACATGACCTGACGCCGACCGGGACTGTTCTTTTCCCATTGATCAAGAATCTGTTTCACCTGTTGGCGCTGCAGCCCGTCCTGACTGCCGCACAGGTCGCAGGGAATGATCGGGTATTGCATTGCGTTGGCGAATTTCTCGCAATCGGATTCCGCGACATGGGCTAGCGGGCGGAAGACGAACAGATCGCCCTCTTCATTCACCAGCTTTGGCGGCATGGTGGCCAATCGGCCGCCATGGAAGAGGTTCATGAAGAACGTCTCAAGAATGTCGTCGCGATGATGGCCCAGTACGACGGCAGAACACCCTTCTTCCCGCGCGATGCGATACAAGTTGCCGCGGCGCAGGCGTGAACACAGCGCGCAATAGGTTCGGCCTTGCGGGACCTTGTCCATCACAACGGAATAAGTGTCTTGATACTCGATCCGGTGTGGCACACCCATGCGATCCAAAAACTCTGGCAGGACTGTCGCGGGAAAGCCGGGTTGGCCCTGATCCAGATTGCAAGCTAGCAGATCGACGGGCAGCAAGCCGCGCCATTTGAGTTCATAAAGAACGGCCAGCAGCGTGTAACTGTCCTTGCCGCCTGACAGGCAGATCAACCAGCGCGGGGGTTTGCCGTCTTTGTCATGTGCGGACGGGTCCACCATCCCGTATTGCTCGATCGCTTCACGGGTTTGGCGCACGATGCGTTTGCGCAGCTTCTTGAACTCGGTGGTCGAGGGCGCGCCAGCAAACAGCGGGTGGATATCGTCTGCATCATCAAACATGCGCTGCCCCTACAGCAGATGGCGCAACCGGGCAAGATGGTCACTGAACGCCGGGTCTAGTCCTTGTCAGTCGAGGTATCGGAGTCGGGGACCGGATCATAGCCGTCGCCACCCCACGGATGACAGCGCCCGATCCGGCGAGCGGCCAGCCATGTCCCTTTGATCGCACCGTGTTTCTCTAGCGCTTCAAGGGCATAGGCTGAACATGTTGGCTGGTAACGGCAGTTAAACCCAACCCAGGGGCTGAAGATCAGCCGGTACGCCCGAACGGGCAGGGCGACGATATGGGACAGAAGGGTCATTTGCCCGAAGCGTGTACCTTGCGCAATGCATAGCGCAAGTCGCCTAACAGTGCGTCGTATGGGCGGTTGGCCGTGACTTCGGCGCGGCCGATCAGAACGTAATCCCAGCCATCGCGGCCCGCCTCGGGCAAAATGGCCCGAGCGGCTTCGCGCAGGCGGCGCTTTGCACGGTTGCGCGCGACTGCGTTGCCCACTTTCTTCGAGCAGGTGAAACCAACACGAATGCCGCAGGTTTCGTCGGGCGCACGCTTACGGGCCTGCACCATCATGGAAGATGTGCCTTGCCGCAGCGCTCGTGCTGCTTTCAGGAAGTCTGATCGATTTTTGAGAACAGTCAAAGAGACCGGCGCACAAACGGACGCCGCCGGGGGCATGTTCCCGGGCTGGTGTTTACCATCCACAGGGGCCTCCGGCGGCGTCATGTTCATAACCTGATCGGTGAGCGGTTTACGCGCTCAGCGATTTGCGGCCGCGTGCGCGGCGTGCGTTCAGGATCTTGCGGCCGGCCTTGGTGGCCATGCGCGCGCGGAAACCGTGGCGGCGTTTGCGAACCAGGTTCGAAGGCTGATAGGTGCGTTTCATCGCTCCGTCTCCAATCTATAGCGGTCGGGTGCGGCGCGGATTCGCCTGGCCCTAGTGTTCGAAGCCCGTCCTCTACTGCTAAGCGGGGGGTAAGTCAAACCCCAACAACCGGGTTTTCGCGCCTTTTGCAACAATTCTGTAACCGCAAAGGCGAAAAGATTTCAAAACACCCAAATATCGAAGGAATCTCTCACATTCGGGGCCACAAAGATCAAGGCCCCGTGATCCCCCTGTTGCTGGACCGCCCGGCAGCGCATCTTGAGCACAAGATGAAGCAGAAAGAACCGGAAAACCTTATGTCCGAAACAAGCCAGGCGCCACGCAGCGGGTTTGCGCGCCATATTCCATTGCTGGTCATCCTTGGTGTTGCCGTCGCGGGATTTTTCACGCTTGGCGACTATCTGAGCTTTGAAACCCTGCGGGACAATCGCGAGGCTTTGTTGGCTTGGCGGGACGGTCACTATTGGGTCATGGTGGCTGCCTTTGTCGCCATTTACATCGTCATAGTGGCGTTCTCGTTGCCGGGGGCGGCGGTGGCGTCGATGACGGGTGGGTTCCTGTTTGGTCTGTTTGCGGGCACGGTTTTCAACGTTGTGGCAGCGACTATTGGAGCCTCGGCAATTTTTTTGGCTGCACGCTGGGGGTTGGGTGAGTCGCTAACCGCCCGGTTGGAATCTTCGGAAGGGACGGTCAAGAAACTGAAAGACGGTCTACGCGAGAACGAGATCTCGGTCCTGTTCCTGTTGCGGCTGGTTCCGGTTGTTCCGTTCTTTGTGGCCAATCTGGTGCCTGCTTTGGTTGGCGTAAAGTTTCGCAACTTCCTGATCACCACGGCGCTGGGCATTATTCCGGGCGGGATAGTCTACACGTGGATTGGTGTGGGGCTTGGCGGTGTGTTCGACCGCGGTGAAACCCCGGATGTGTCGTTATTGTGGGAGCCGTTCGTAATCGGGCCAATTATCGGCTTGTGCGTTCTGGCCGCTTTGCCCATCGTTATCAAAGCCTTGCGTGCAAATAAGGACAGCTGAGCCATGACCGAATTGAAAACAGACCTCCTGGTCATTGGGGCCGGGTCCGGCGGGCTGTCAGTTGCAGCTGGGGCCAGCCAGATGGGTGCGGATGTCGTTCTGTTAGAAGGGCATAAGATGGGGGGCGATTGTCTGAATTTCGGCTGCGTCCCGTCCAAAGCGCTGATTGCAAGCGGGAAGGTTGCTTACGGTCAGGCGCATTCCGCAGCATTCGGGGTCGCGGATGCGGCTCCTCAGATCGATTATGCGGCGGCCAAGGATCATGTGCATAACGTCATCGCCCAGATCGAACCGATGGACAGCCAAGAGCGGTTCGAAGGATTTGGCGTCAAGGTGATCCGCGAATACGGCACCTTTATCTCTTCCAACCAAGTGCAGGCGGGGGATTACCTGATCTCTGCGCGCCGAATCGTGATTGCGACCGGATCTTCGCCCTTGGTGCCGCCAATCCCGGGGTTGGACACGGTTCCTTATTATACGAATGAAACCATTTTCGACCTGCGCGAGCGACCGGATCACCTGCTGATCATCGGCGGCGGCCCGATTGGTGTGGAAATGGCGCAGGCCCATCGACGGCTAGGAAGCAAAGTCACTGTCATAGAAGGTCAGAAGGCGTTGGGCAAAGACGACCCCGAAGCCGCTTCGCTGGTGTTGGAGACGTTGCGCAACGAGGGCGTCGACATCCACGAAGACGCCATGGTGGCGCAGATCCGTGGCGGCGAAGGCACAGTAGAGGTCGTGACCGAGAACGGTGAGATTCACCGGGGCACCCATCTTTTGATTGCGGCCGGACGTAAGGCCAATGTTGAACGCCTGAATCTGGAAGTGGCAGGAATTGAGCGCACCCGGACCGGCATCAAAACTGATGAGGCCCTGAGGACGACAAACCGCAAGGTCTATGCGATCGGTGATGTTGGGGGTGGGCTGCAGTTTACCCACGTGGCCGGGTACCACGCGGGTATCATTATTCGCTCAGCGTTGTTTGGCCTGCCGTCCAAAGCCAAAACCGCGCATATCCCCTGGGCGACCTATACCGATCCGGAACTGGCGCAGGTTGGTATGACCGAAGCACAGGCCCGCGACCAACATGGTAACAGGTTGGAAGTTGCACGGTTTGACTATCACCACAACGACCGGGCGATATCCGAGCGTAAAACAAAAGGCTTCATCAAAGTCATGGTTGTTAAAGGCCGACCTGTCGGGGCCACAATTGTGGGCCATCAAGCAGGCGAGTTGATCAACTTGTGGTCGCTGGCTTTGGCCAATAACCTGAAGATGGGGCAGATCGCCGCTATGGTTTCGCCTTATCCGACGATCGGAGAGCTTAACAAACGCGTGGCGGGTGCTTATTTCACGCCAAGGCTGTTTGAGAATCAGACAGTTAAACGAGTGGTCAGGTTCGTCCAGCGCTGGATTCCCTGACCGTAGGAGGGGCGCATTTTGAATTCGCTGTCGGGCCGATTTCTGATCCTGACGACGGTCTTCGTCATGTTGGCCGAAATCCTGATTTTTGTCCCGTCTATCGCTCGGTTCCGCGAGGATTTCCTGCTGAACCGTCTGGAGCGCGCCCAGATTGCCTCATTGGCGTTGTTGGCAGACGATATGCTGGCCGAGGATCTCGAGGCGGAACTGCTGGCGAATGCCGGTGTCTATAACGTCGTGTTGCGTCGTGACGAAGTTCGGCAGCTTATGTTGTCTTCGCCGATTCCGGAATCGATCACCCAGACATACGATCTGCGCGATGCCGGTCCTTGGGTTTTGATCCGTGACGCCATGAGCCGGATTTTCAAGCCCGAAAACGAGATCATTCGAGTTATTGGCGAACCCGTCAAAGGCGCAGGGCTTTTGATCGAGGTCACCACGGACAGCGCCCCATTGCGCATGGCGATGGTGGATTACGGCCTGCGTATCCTCGGCCTTTCCTTTGTCATTTCGATAATCACTGCTTCGTTGCTTTTCCTGGCTGTGCGGGTGGTGCTTGTACGGCCAATCAAAAGCGTAGTGGGATATATGCAGCGCTACGCCAGCGCGCCCGAAGACGCGCGGGGCATTATCTCGCCAAACTCGAAAGTGACGGAACTGCGCGAGGCAGAAGAGGCGCTGAAAATGCTGCAGACGGATCTGACACAGGCGTTGCGACAGCGTGAAAGACTGGCGCAACTGGGTGGGGCAGTTGCCAAAGTCAGTCACGATCTGCGCAATATCTTAACGTCGGCACAGCTGTTCACCGACAGGATCGAATCCAGCGACGATCCCTTGGTTCGTCGGATGGCTCCGAAACTGGTGAACTCCATAACCCGCGCTGTGTCGCTGTGCGAAAGCACGCTGGCCTTTGGGCGCGCGGAAGAACCCGCGCCCACCTTGACGATGGTTCCTGTACGGGCGCTAGCTGCTGACGTTGCAGCCAGTGAGCAGCTTGCCGTCGCTGATGCCTGCGTTGAAATCGTAAACGAAGTGCCAGATGACCTGATTGTCCGCGCAGACCCCGAACAATTGTTCCGGGTCATCATGAACCTCGTGCGCAACGCGCGTCAGGCACTGGTCGCATCTGCCAAACCCGGGCGAGTAACAATTGCTGGCTGCGAATATGGAGACACCTGGTGCATTGAAATCAGCGATACAGGCCCGGGTCTTCCACCAAAAGCGCGCGAAAACCTGTTTACACCATTCCAGGGCGGAGTTCGAAAGGGCGGTTCGGGTTTGGGACTGGCAATTTCGCAGGAACTTGTGCGCGGACATGGTGGAGAACTGAGTTTGAAACACACCGGACCCGAAGGAACAGTGTTCGAAATAAGCCTTCCACGTGGCGACATGACTTTTTGAAAAATTTTTGAAGAATCGACTTGCACGTCCCACGCACCGGGTCTAAACACCGCTTCACCAACGCGGACCGATAGCTCAGCTGGATAGAGTACTTGACTACGAATCAAGGGGTCGGGGGTTCGAATCCTCCTCGGTCCGCCACTTTCCTTTGAATTCATTGGAAAAAATGGCGGTTTTTACCATCTACCCGCCATCATACCCGCCAACTGTGCGGATGATGTTTCTATTGATACTTTGGGATGTAAGACGACTTTGATCTTTGCGTCAAAAACTGACTCCACCAGCCCCAGCTGAACTCTACAGTTTCCACCATTGAGCGCCAGATCGTCGTTGACGAAGCCGCATTGCGGTCATTTGAACGATCAAAGTTTAGCGTCTGCACCGCGGGACAGAACGGGCATTCGTCTTATTGGCGGCAATGGCTGCAGTCAGCCCTAAGCGGACATTCATCGTCGGCCTTTGCAAACTCCGATATGCGGGACGGAGCGGCCTGATGCTGGCGCAGCAAAATTTGCCTTGTATACTCGACGGCGTCATCGGATTGCTGGCGGCGGCGCAACACGATTTACCAAAAGCGGACGTTTAAGTTGGTCAATTGGGGCAAAACACGAACCGGAGTTTGCTTCGAAGTGAGAAGAAGTCACTTCGTATCGCGCCTCAGATCAGTTTCTGATCGGCTCTAAGGATGTAAAGCCACCCACCGCTGTGGTTCTGCCCGCAGACGCATCACTGATCGCTGAGGCTGCCTGATCGGCTTGCATAAGGTACTGATGGACTGAAATTCGGTTTGCAAGCGTAAGTTCTGGGTTGGTCCGGATCGCGGCCCAGAGCGCGACTTTATGAGTCCAGTCTTCATACTGCCCGAATTGGTGTGCGATGATCGGCGCCAGCGTTGGGTCCGCTTTCAGTGCAGCCGCAACTTCTTGTCGGATCGTCTCACTCAAAGCAGCATCCGCTACAGAGCCCTGGAGTGCCAACGCTTGAGCGGCGAGTGTTCGGGCATTGGTAGAAAGCGAGGATTTAGAAACGAAGTTTCGTGCGACATGGCGGGCGGCTTCCGCTCCGACCACCTCGATGTAAGCAGTGGCATAGGCACCAAATGCTGCGCCTGCTTCATCAGATTGCTCGTCGAGACCACTTTTTAGAAGCGCGCCCCAATCGGAACCACCTGTCAGACCCAGCATCAGAATTTGAATGGGTTGCAGATAAGGGTCGGAAAGTACCACCATTCTCGACATAATATCTTCGACGGAAATATTGAGCTCAAGTTGGCGCAGTTGGGCGTAATCGATCCGGTCTAGTTCACGGAGCGCAAGACGGTGAACCCGGATGTCCGGATGACCAAGTTTTGTTGCAAAATAGGCCATCCTGTCCACATCGTCGCCCGCTCGCCATCGGTCGAGGCGGGAGAGAATGTCATCGAAAACCTCTACCATGTCGCCATCGACATTGGCCATGCGAGTCCATTTCCCATAGCTCTCGCGTGCAAAAAGAACGTAGCCGTCAGGGTTTTGGGAAAACTTCTCTATAGTCGCGGCGTCAACGCGCTGAGGGATTTCGACGTCCTCTAAATCCGACCCAATCGATGCAAGGGGGTCGTATCGCAACGCGTCGTCGAAAGCCGGATAGGCAAGTGCGATTTCCTTACTGGCTAGAAGTTGATCTACGACAGTGATCTGCGGTTCAAAATTGTGGAACGCGCAAGCGAGTGCGGTCGACGCACTCAGCGATGCTGCGAACAACGTCAGCAGTGCACTCGAGAGCTTGCAAAACTTCATTGCGTTTTCCTTTACTTGGACCTAGCGTTAAACGGTCGACCTGACGGGCTAGCAAAGCAGGCCCGTCAGCTTGGTTCGAACATAAGGATTTAGGAAACGTCCTGCCTTTCGCCCTCAAGCCAAGTCTCGCTGACGACGATGTTCTCGATTTGCATCGGGTCAACTGCCGTAGGATCGTCTTCCAGTATTGTCAGATCGGCATATTTTCCCGTTTCTAGGCTTCCCGCGATATCGTCCATGTGAAGTTGCCACGCCGCGTGAGTGGTCACACCTTTCAACGCCTCTTCGACTGGGATGCGCTGATCGGGAGCGAAGACCTCCCCGCCATCTGCCATCACGCGTGTCACCATGTCCTGAACGCAGCGCAATGGCCCCAAAGGCGAAACGGAATAGTCGCTGTGCATCGAGAACGGTATTCCCATTTCCACCGCTGTTCCGGCAGCATCGTAATATTCGACACGTTCGGGACCCAAGAGGTCGTCGCGGAAGGCCTTGCCCCACCACCGGATGTGCCCGGACAGGTATGTCGGCGATACGCCAAGCTCCTTCATTTTGACATACTGGTCCGGGTGGCCGACGCTGCAATGCTCAATCCGGTGTCGGTGATCTTGGCGCGGGTTTTCTTTTAACACACGCTCATACACTTTCAGAACCAAATCGATAGCCGCATCGCCATTGCCATGAACGGCAAGCGAGAAGCCGTCACCGTGAGCGCGTTTGACCACTTCGTAAAGTTGATCCTCAGTGTAGTTGAGCGCCCCCTGACTATCGGTTCCAAGATAAGGTTCCCGCAAATAAGAACTGTATGCTTGGGTCGCACCGTCCGACCAAGCCTTCATTTTGGCGACACGGAATTTATCGTCTCCGTATCCCATTCCAATGCCATTTTCGGCCCACAGATCCATTTCAGTAGATACGAGAAAAGCCCGATGACGGGTTGGAGCGCGGTCCCTGATACGTTCAAGCAGCCTGACATCTTCTAACCCCTTGTTTTGCCCTACACTCGGATCGCCGATGCAAGTGATACCCACCCGCGCCGCGGTGTTTAGCATTCGCAAGGTCCGCAATTCCATTTCTTCATCGGTGATTGTCTGCGCCAGATTGACCACCGGCGCGAATGCGCCTGCTTCTTCGAGACGTCCGGTTAACTCTCCGTTTTCATCCTTCACAAAACGCGACGCCACCGGATCTGGCGTATTCTTGTCAATACCAACCAGCTGCAAGGCAATTGAGTTGACGTATGCAACGTGTCCGCTGCCTTCCAAGATTAGGAAGGGATTATTGGGCGCGATGCCGTCAAGGTCCTGAAGTGTAAATTGCCGGCCACCCGGAGTGACTACGCCGTCATAGTCGGCGGCAAGCAACCATTCGCCGTCCTGCAACTGAGCGGCTCCCTCGTTCAGCTTTTGCAGCACTTCATCAAAGGAACTCACTTCAGTTGGACTAATGACAATGTAGTCGTCTTTAACCACTGACCACGTATGTGCATGACTGTCGATCATGCCCGGCATGAGCGTACGACCATCCAGATCAATAACACGCGTGCTGTTCGAGATTAGAGCATCAACTTCTTCCTGAGCCCCAACCGCGACTATCTTTCCGCCGCGCACTGCGAGAGCGTCGGCGTTTGGCTTGGTCGCGTCCATAGTCAGGATTTTGCCCCCTGTGAAAATGGTGTCGGCGGCGTCTGACTGAGCCAAAGCCATTCGGTATGGCAACATCAAGCCACCCGCGGCAAGCGATCCGGCCCTTATGACATCTCGTCTGCTTGGGCGCTTTGCGGAAAAACCTGTGCCGTATGTGTATTTCATTTTCCAAATCCTCAATTCGAAATGACAATGCGCACATGGTGCTTTTGGGGCTACCACGCTTGCCATTCAGGTTAATTGAGTCGTCCAAAATCTCGCGATAAAACAGTATTCGAATTATCCGGTTCTGAGGTATTAAACTGTAGATCTACTTTGGTTTTGCTACTTTGCACGGCATATCGTTTGGAGGAACCTGATGCAGTTGAAACCGCTGAAGAGTTTCGCACAACACTTTGCAAGAGCGCCTGCCCGGGAGTTCGAACTTGTGCAGCTCGGGAGTGGTGATCTTTCTCTGAAGGATTGCTGGCTGTACGGCAACGACAGTTTTGTCAATCTCGCGTCGAGTAAGGCGCGATCTTCTTGGACTGTGCTCGGTGATCAAGACATGATGGCTCTTATGGTGCCTCTGTCTTGGACCGGTGACTACTGCGTAAATGGTTGGAGCTCAAATCCAGGCGATGTCTATTTGCTCAACGGAAAACATGATTACTGCAATATCGGCCAAGACCGAAGGGTGCTTTTTATCGCGTTTAATCGCGAAAGACTGACGGATGAAATTTGGTCTCTGAGCGGCGCAAGCATCGCTGAACTGCCCAACGCACACAAAAAACTCAACGTTGGAACAAATCTCGCAAACGAACTCACATTTATGGTCAGTCGAGCTTTCGAGGCGGCAATGCCCTGGGACCAAGCTCATCGGCAATTTGCAATGACGCCATATGGTGAGTGCGCATTGTTTGCCGAGTTGGCGACGTGGCTTATATCATTGGAGCTGTTTTCGACCGGAAAGACAATTCAGGACAATGCAGCATTTCATTGTGTCAGATCTGCGAGAGAGGCATTCAGTGCGACCCCTATAGAGAAACTAACAATTTCGGAAATGTGTAAAGCGGCAGGTGTGGGGCGGAGCCAGCTTCATGAGAATTTCGTTGAGATATTCAAGGAGTCGCCGTGGCAATTCATTCTGAAGCGGCGCTTGACTTCGGTCCGTGAACACTTGCTCAGCGTCGAGGAACCCGCTGCATCTGTGAAGGATTCAGCACTTGCACACGGTTTTATTTCCGGAGGACATTTCGCCAAAGAATACCGGAAATTGTTTGGCGAACTACCTTCTCAGACTTTGAAACGAGCTCAGACGCAAGTTCCTTAGGGTCTAATCTTCACTTCGGAGACCAAGCCACCTAAACGTTTCGATGTTCCGAGTTGTAACTTCGCACCGTAGGCGGCCAACAAATCCACGCAAATAGAGAGGCCTAAACCAGTTCCCTTTACAGAAGTGTCCAAGCGACTGCCGGAACGAAGGACTTCGTCTCGGGCACCCTCCGGAATACCGGGACCGTCATCTTCAACGCATATTTCGATGCCGCTGTCAGTGCGCCTTGCGGTGATTTGGAATGTCGTCCGGCTCCATTTGAGGGCGTTGTCGAGGAGGTTTCCGATCACTTCCTCAATATCCTGAGGGTCCATGCGGACGTGAAGACCAGCCTCGCAATCCGAAACAAGCGTCTTCCCGTCGCGCTCTGCCATGACCGAGAACAGTCGGGACAGTCGTTCGACCGAATTCGACAAGTCTGTCCTCGAATGCGTTAGCTCTCCGGTGTTTGTTGCGCGCATACGCGCGAGTGAACGGCCAAGTTGCGCGTCAATTCGGGCAAGGGCTTCTTCCGCAGGCTCTGTTTCTACGCCAGCATCTGACAACTCCGACAGCTCGTTTCGTAGGATGGTTGCCGGTGTTTTGAGGGCATGCGCCAAATCCGCAGCTTGCTTTCTTGAGCCGGAGACAATTTCGCGATTTCGATGCAGCAATTGATTGAGATCCTCCACAAGAGGGGAAACCTCACTCGGATAGTCTTCAGGAACCAGATCATCGCCCTGATCCCAACGATGAGCTACATCGGCGCGCAATTTTCTGAGGGGACCGACAATAGCGGACATCAACAAAAGAGAACTGGCCACTCCGATCAAACCCACCAAACCGAAGACCGGTAACAAGTTTCTTTGTGCGGCGCTGCGTTCGTTGATCAACTCGCTTCTGCTTTCGGCGACAGTTACACCCCACTCCGTTCCGTCTTCGAATGTGATCTTTTGATAGGCGCTGCGTAGGGCTTCACCATCTGGACCCGAGGTGTTCCAAATGATTGTTTCGCCACTTGCGCGCGGTGGTTCGGCGATCGTTTCATCGAAAAGCGAGGCAGATGTATAGATAGCCCCGTTACTGTCCGTTACCTGCCAATACCGTCCCGAGTAGGGCGTGCTATAGGCCGGGTCGAAGATCAACTCGCGCAAGGTTTCTGGGTCATCCGTCGCGACGCTGAGACCAACGACAAGCTGGGTATGGCGGTCCTGCAACGCTCCGTCGAACTGATCAAGAACGCGCGTATTGATGTAGGAAAATACCACCAGCGTGCCGACGCCTACTGACAAAGCACCCGAGGCGATACCTCCGAGTAAGGCCCGTTGGCGCAGCGATAGCATCAGGGTGTATCAATCATGTAACCGCGCCCTCTGACCGTGGTGATCAGATCGGAACCCAGTTTCTTTCGAAGGCGCGTAACGAATACGGCAATGGTGTTGGAATCCCTGTCACCATCATATTCGTAGATGTGTTCGGACAATTCTGTGCGCGACACCATGCGGCCAATGTTATGCGCCAGATAGGTCAGAACCGCGATTTCTTGCGCGGTCAGATCGACCGGTATGCCTCCTACACTGACCCGACCGTTTCGTGTATCCAGTGAAACATCCCCCATTTCTATCACGGGGTTCAACTGGCCGCTTTGTCGCCGCAAAATTGCGCGGACCCGTGCCGCCAATTCCGGCATGTGAAACGGCTTGGTCATATAATCATCCGCACCTGCATCCAGGCCGTCGACACGTTCGCTCCAGCCATCTCTGGCCGTCAGGATCAAGACCGGAGTTTTGACACCAGCACTGCGCCATTCACGTAAAACCGATATACCGTCACGCTCAGGCAGGCCGATGTCTAGGATGATCATGTCGTAAGGCTCAGTCGCCCCCAGATGCAGGGCATCCGTACCATTGTTGGCCACGTCCACGACGTGGCTTTCCGCACCCAAAAGCTTTTTGACTTGCTCGCATAGCTGGGGTTCGTCTTCAGCAAGTAGGATTCGCATATCAGAAGGTTACAGCCAATTCGGGCTCAGCATCACTCTATTTTTTGCCGCCACCATTACCGCCGCCGTTGCCGCCACCATTACCGCCGCTGTTGCCGCCGCCGTTGCCGCCACCATTACCGCCGCTGTTGCCGCCGCCATTACCACCGCCGTTGCCGCCGCCATTACCACCGGCATTGCCACCACCGTTACCACCGCTGTTGCCGCCACCGTTACCACCGCCGTTGCCGCCACCATTACCACCGCCGTTACCACCCGCGTTGCCACGGTTTCCGCTGTTGCCACGGTTGGCAGAGGCGTTCTGACTGGTGTTGCTATTGGCATTGGTGGAATTTGAGCGCGCCGCCTTGGAAATCTCGCGCCCCACGCTTGAGCGGTTCGAGACGACAGTGCCAGTCCTCGCGTTTACAATGACACTCACGATCTTCCCGCCCGGCTTTTTGACCAGAATACGGTAATATATCTCGTCCGTTTTAAAAGCACGTGCGTCGACCGGGGTTCCACCGAATGTTTTTTCCACGCCTTTTATGACACGCTTCAGCCGGATTGCGCTTCCAGATAACGTTGCCTTGCGCAGCTCAGCCTGTTTGAGTTCGCGTGCGTCTGCATCCGCTTGTCCTGCGGACATGGCGGTCAAAAAAGCCGCAACCAACATAAACACTTTGGCCTGCATAGGTCTCTCACACTCTTTCCAACAAGACTACATGGCCGGAGGTGAACCGATGATGAACAATCAGTTAGCGCTGCGTTCAAGCCCACTCAAGTCAAATGCTGGTAACGAGCGGCGATTCGAATTCGCTTCGACCCGATAGAACGCGACCGTCAGATTCAGCAAACCGCTGTCGCAAGACCTGAGGAGATTGACATGAAAACAACCACTTGCGGACTGATAAGAGCTTCCACAATTGCGATTGCTTTGCTGGGTTCAACGGCCATAGTTGCCACTGTCGCAACTCCTGATTTTGCCTATGCCAAGGAAGGTAAGGGAAATGGTGGTGGAAATGGCAACGGCGGCGGTAAAGGTGGCGGCAACGGCGGCGGAAATGGCGGCGGTAATGGAAACGGTGCCAAAGGGGACAGCGGAGATGGCAGCTCGGCCGGAAACAGTAGCCGCGGGAAAGGAGCCGACAAGAACCGCAGTGGTTCAAAGGCCGGGAATTCCGGGCATGGCACTTCAAAGTCTCAGTCGGCTCAGTCCGGTCAAAGAAAAGGTGGCGGATTTTCACTGAAAGGCCTGTTCAGTGGCAAAGGGAACGCGCGCAAATCGTCGTCCACTTCGAATAAAACCACAACAACCCGAACACAAAACAGCAAGACGGCCCACCGTTCCAAGACTGTCGAAGAGTCTATACGTCCAGTTACCCGCCCCAGGGGCAATCGTATTGCGGAAGAACTTGAAGCGCATCCATCTGAACTGGGCGCGCTGAATGCAGCAAACGCAAGCCCAACTGCGCTGGCCAATGCCTCTCCGAATTCCCGAGTTGGTAAAATTGCCACTTATCGGGATACGGTGCTAGCCGGGGAACCGCTGCGTGAGGACCTGGCAGAAGCGCTGGAGGAACTTGAAAGTTTGGAGCCGCCGGAGCGGACCTTAACCGAGATCGAGAATGATCTGGAAGGCGCATTGCGTGATGTTCAGGACAATCGGGACAAAGTTGAAGAGCTTGAACAGGCACTGGAAGACGCTGGCGGCATGGACCCGGACATCGAAGCTGAGCTGGAAGAGGCAAAGGCTGACCTGGATAGCTCCATTGATGCCGCCGAAGAACTGAATGACGAGAAACAAGCGGCCATCGATTACAATGATGCCGTCGAAGACGTGGAAGATCTGACAGAACGCGTCGAAGAACAAAACCTGGCTGAACGAGAAGCCCTGGAAGCTGCGGCGAACAAGCCCGTCACGGATGCAGTTGAAGAGAAAGTCAAATCGCTTTTGGACCTGTAGTCCAAAGCGCGACAAGAACGCGATCGCTGTGGGATGCAGTGAAAGACGGGTCAGGCGCTTTCGGGAATTCGAAGCGCCTGACCCGAGTTGGTTGGTCCATCAACGTTGGCTCCTGAACATCGTGGTGTTGAGCAAAAAGTAATCCCGCCCCAAGCCGGGGCGGGATGTAGATTACAATTCCCTATTTTAGGACGAATATCGAGAATTGTTCGGGGTCTGCTTACTTGCCTTCAGACGTTGCTATGCGCCTCGGATAGCCGTTTGTTTTTTATGATCTCTGTCAGTGCATTTTCGATAGGAGGGAAGCGACCATTGCTCGAATTCATCGTGGTTTGCAGACGCTCTTCAACAGATTTCCTAGAGGTCCGCAGCGCAGCAGCAGTGCTACGGTCTTCAGTCACAAAGGCAGGCTTGACCATTTTGTTCCCCTTGATTCAACCAAACGAATTAGGTTTCGTCCGATCCAACCAGGTCACTATGCCCAAGCTTGGTTGAACGCACTGAGAATACACTGTTCACGTTAGGTTAATGTTGTTTACGAAATAAGAACAAATGAACTGCCTGGCCGGGCGGCTTTTCTGATGCGCTGTTCCAATTTGACGGTTTGGAAATTCGTCAGTTGAGAATGTCCTGCCGAACGAACCAACGCATCATAGAAGAAACCACTAGCGACAAGCCAGTCTCCGCCTATTGGTTGGTGAAATCCGGACGAGGATCATAACTAGGATATGGAGCCAAAGGAGGCAAAAAAGATGAAAACGACTTTGGGAATCGCGGCAGCGTTATTCATCGTTCAGACCGCGCCGGTATCGAGCGCGAGTTCCAACGCTCATTCTCACAATCCTAAACATGCTGCCGATTCAAACACGGCAATGAAGCCTGTTCTCGTGAAATCCAAAGCAGGACATTGCCCACCGGGATTGGCCAAGAAAGCGGTTCCATGTGTACCGCCAGGCCACGTAAAACGATATCGGGTTGGGGATTATATCTACGATGGGTATGTGCGTATCGACAATCCCAGCCGATATGGGCTGCGGCGAAACGGCTACTATGTGCGTGCTGGAGACTATGTTTATCAGGTGAACCGAGAGACGCACGAGGTGTTGAACCTGATAGGTGCCATAGCTGATATTCTTAACTGACTACCTTCTTCACTGATAGAGCATCGCTCGGTTTTCTGCCGTTCGGACGCAAATCGTAAACGGGGCAACAGGGCTCAATGTTGCAGTTCCCTTCGGCTTGCACCCACGACTAAACTGCACTCAGCAAATACCTTCCAACGCCGGAGCCCTGGTCTTTGGGACGTACGAGGGTACCCTCGAGGAATGCAATTGGTGTAGTCTCGCACCCGTTCATGTAGTCGCGCCGCAGGGCTGCCTCGGAGAATGCACGAACTTCAACACCTTCGACGACATCCAACAAGACAGCGCATTCAATAGGAGTTTTGGCAAGCATCGCCGCAGCCTCATTCTTGTGTTGATCCAGCGAAGTTTCATCCCAGAGTTGGATGCGGAGTTCGACCCAATTTGGGATATCTGAATGTTTGGTGAGCCGTACTGACATTCTTGGAACTTGGTCAGTTTCTCGTATGTCCGCAACCATGGTCTATGGGCCAAGCGTCAGCGCCTTATGGCGCTGGCGAGGGAAATGGAACAAGCGGCGCACTAGTCACACCTCGCCGATCACTGCAAGGAAATCTGTCGCGATATGCCACTACGGAAACGGTGTTCGAAGTAAGGCTCCTTATCCTGCAATTAGTCGGTGCCACCTACTTGTCGATCCAAGGATACCGTTGTCCTGCGCGGTATTGAACAAGCCCGCACCTGTTGCAGACTCTATCGTTTGGCGTCAAGTAATCCCACCGATGCCACTTAAAGATGCGGGAAACCGGCATAAGGAATGGGTTTGAAAAACGCATCGACCACTCCGTAGTCAAGGCTTTCGAAAATGCTTAGGAATGACACTCAACTTAAAGGCGATAATGGTTGCCTTCAAGTACCGCGCACTCAAAACGTCAAGTACTGATAGAAGTCGCCAGCGACAAAGGCCGAAAGCGCGACAACAAAACCTGATACATAGTCTGTCAGCTTAACCTGGCGCTTCTTTGGGCGTAGGGTCCACTCTGCCCATTTCTTGTAGTCGTCGCTCAGTTCAACATACGCACCACGCTTCATCGTCACCACCATTCAGACTGTCAAAGCTGTACTGTTGTTCGTTTGGAAACACTGTCAGAACTAACCTTAACCAATCGGAAACGTCTCGTTCATGCACCGTTAACAATGGATCGGCTTCGTTGCGGATCTGGAAAAGTTAACCGAGTGTTAACGGCCCGTTTTCTGCGTGTTCAACCGCATTCACTCATATTGTCATGCGATTGCTTGCCTGAAGAGGCTGATGACCGGGATGCACAATGAAATTTGAGGGATGAACGGATGCTGGACCTTACTTTGACCTTTGCAGCTTCCTCTTCATGGGTTGCCGTTGGTTTCATGTCAGGCTTTACCTTTTTTGTAACTTGAAGGGACCTTTAGGCCGATGCACAAGCCATCAACCCCTATCACGGCTGCAATGAACGCATTTCAGTTAGAAAGCGAAGACGCTGACTGCAACGCGGCGATGTGGGCTGCGTGTCAACTCATGGTATTGCTTGGAGACAGGCGGGAGTTGATGCGGGAGTACGCGGACTTGTGGGCCAATAAGTGTAATCCAAATACTCATCTGCAGTTTGGCGCAGACCCCATGTAGCAGGGGGCAACCGTCGAACTCTCGTTTCCCCTCGCGGGGGAATCCTTGCTGCCCCTCGAATTGTGTTGTCTACTGTAACCTTGACACTGCCCTAGGGGGCTGTACGGGGTTGAGTGAAGTGCCTTGGAACCCATCTTATTTGCACAGTAGATTACCCTTACTTTACGACGTTTGGCGGGGCTAGGGAGCAAGAAACTGACTACTGCCATTATCTTTGACTGCGAGTTCCTGACTGCGGAGGGCTCTCCGTCGAGGTTTTGGTGTGGGCCTTATGATCCAGATCCAGTGATTGCACAGGTGGGCCTTGTGAAACTCAGCTTAAATGACTGCGGTCGCATACTAGATACGTCGCGGTTCTACACCATTCCAATGGATAGAACGGGTCAACGCTTTCCCCTTGATCCTCTATTCATCAAACTGACCGGCATCACTGAAGAGAAACTGGACGCCAAGGGGGCATCACTATCAACCACCCTGGATGCTGTGAGGGACTTCGCTGACGGGGCGAAGCTTTGGTCTTGGGGCAAAGACGAACTCAACATGATGGCCATTAGCTGCTACGTGGAGGGTATTAAGCCGCCAATCCCTGCAGTTCAGTTCGGTAACGCCTGCGATTTGCTTTTGAAGGCAGGTATGCCCTACGAGGATCTGAAAGTGACGCGGAGCAATACTCTGGCTGCGTACTACAAAATCGATCATCCCCCATTGCGTGGCCATAATGCACTGGATGACGCGCTTTCAGTCGCCTACACTCTTCAGCACTTGCTCCAAAGCAGCAAGCTTATGCCCGAGGACTTTCTTTGATGACTTCCGCTGGCACGCACTAGCCATCTTTGATGTTTGAAGCCAAATCCACACCAACCCCTTTTGCTGTGTCATCTTCGTCAAGGAAATGAACTCGTTGGGCTTCGAAGGCGGCACGGATCGCTCCTGCGGTTCCAAGCCAGTCGCTCATCTTTGAATGACCGCTCTGGTGAAATCGGCTGCGGCGCAGCGGCGTGCGTGCCGCACTTGCGAGCAAATGCTGCGCTAGCAATAGCAGCGACTGCATAAGTCCGGAAAGTCCGCTTAGCGGTCACTCGCTGCAACTTGCTTGGACGTCTGCAATGCGGACAAAACCGTCTCAGGCAGGCGCTGCAGACTTCGCATTTCCACCGACAACCCACAAACACAACACCGCAAGCAAAACCTCTATCGCAAATGCGGCAAGAATGTTTTCGGATGGCAAGCCATCGAGGACGAAACTAATTGTCCTGCCCACGGCGAAAGCTGAGAAAACCGTGGCCCCAAGCAAGGCTGAGGCCTGGACTAACTTTTGGTAAAATGCTCCGCACAAAATGATCAGGCCAAGTACCGCGAGATTGGCAGCAGGTGCACGCAACTCACTCATCAGGTTTGGCTGCGGCGAGAGTACGATGCCGTAGTTGGCGTAGAAAGACTGTGGGTCCAGAGTGATGGCCAGACCTATGGCAAATGCCGTTAATCCGGACATACCCAAGATAAGTCTGCGTTTAAGTTCAAGTTTCATGATTGTCTCCAATGTCCTTTGGCTTGGCTTAAGCGGCTTTGGTCCACGCGCCAGACATTTCAGCTTTGTTTGCGAAGTCGGCGAAGTCGCGTGGCGCGCGTCCAAGCGCACGCTGGACCCCGTCCGCGAGGTTCGCATTGCGCCCGTCCAGCGTTTCACGCGCGATGTCCGTAATCACATCAGCGATCATCTCGCCATTCGCGTGCGCGATTTCCGCGTGGAAGTCTTCGAATGAAATGGGCAGGTATTGCACAGTCTTGCCCATTGCGCGCGAAAGCTCTGCAGCCATGTCGGCAAACGTCATGAGACGTGGTCCCGTGACTTCGTACAGTTCGCCGTCGTGTCCTTTTTCTGTCAAAGCAGCTACGGCAACATCGGCGATGTCGTCCACGTCGATGATTGGTTCGCGTACATCGCCGGCGGGCATTGGCAAGACACCTGCCATGACCGGACCAAGCAATGCCCCTTCAGAGAAGTTTTGTGCAAACCATGCTGCACGAACGATAGTGAACGGAACTCCGGAATTGCGTACGACTGCTTCCGCTCGTTGCGCATGAAACTCGCCACGCCCGGTTAGCAGCACAAAACGCCGTAATCCCTTTTCACGAGCCAATGCTGTGAAGGCTTCGACTTGCTCAACCGCACCTGGAAAAGCGATGTCAGGAAAGTAAGAAATATAGGCAGACGAGACGCCTTCCAGGATTGCGGGCCAGGTCTGCGGTTGTTCCCAGTCAAATGGCGTTTCACTGTTCCGCGATGCGCGCCGGACTGTCTGCCCTTTTTCTTCCAGACGTGTCGCGATCCGCGATCCGGTTTTGCCTGTTGCGCCAAGTACAAGAATGGTTTGCTGTGTCATTGGTCATCTCCATGAGTTCAGTTGATGACCCGAAATTAGACAGTCAATTGAGATATTCTATTCTTCAAAATCCGGTAATATTATCCAATCGTCCTAAAAGTATAGACGAAGAGCCAAATTTCAGCCAAAGTCGCCACATGAACAAGGTTGAACCACATGTCCCTGACCCAGATGCGCTGGCAAAGCCGATCGGCGATCCGCTGGGGGAAATCCTTCATCTTCTGAAACTCACTGGCACATTCTATTGCCAGTCTCGCATGACAGCACCCTGGGGCGTATCGATACCGGGATTTCCCGGTGTACTGAGCTTTGCGGTCATCACACACGGGCGGTGCTTGATGAAGGTCGGTGACGATGACCCGTTCGAGGTCGAAAAAGGCGATCTTGTCTTGATGACCAACGGAGCTCCGGTCGGTTTCTTTAGCTCAGAAGACACGCCGCTTTTAACGCTGGAGGAGTTGCCTATTCGCAAGGTAACCGAGCTTTATGAAACACTGGAATACGGCGGCGGCGGCGCGGAGACGGGCATCATGTACGGCTTGGTCCGAATAGATCACGCCGCCAGTGATATGTTGATGCGCTTGCTTCCAGATGTACTCAAAATCGACCCGTGGGAGGAGGACGCCGGAAGCTGGTTACAGGCAACTTTGCAATTCATCGCAAAAGAGGCGCGGGAATTGAGACCGGGCGGCGAAACCGTGATCACACGACTGGCCGATGTGGTTGTCATTGAGGCCATTCGTCGTTGGCTGAACAGCGCACCCGATGCGGATCGAGGCTGGTTAAAAGCTGCGCGAGACCCGCAGATCGGGCGCACGATAGTCGCAATTCACCGTGCGCCTGCTGCGGCTTGGACAGTCGAGTCACTCGCGGAGGTTGCTGGTATGTCCAGATCCGCTTTCGCGGCGCGGTTTACTGAGTTGGTAGGTGTTCCGGCAATCCAGTATCTTGCAACGTGGCGTATGCACCTGGCCAGAGAAAGGTTGGTGTCCACCGATCAACCTATCTCGCAGATTGCCGCTGACATCGGATACTTGTCAGAGCCTGCGTTCAACAAAGCCTTCAAACGGGTGTATGGCGCACCACCGGGAAAAATCAGGAAGAACGGAGTTCACTCCGTATCCAGGCGAAACTTGAGAAACTGAGCATCTTCGTATTCGATCTCGCCTATGTGTTTGGCGCCGAGTTTCCGGAGCGCACCCAGATTTTTTCGACTTGGTGGCAACAGAAACGTGACAAAGGGGATACGTTTGTCAGCGATCGCAAAGTCGATTGCCATTTTGGAAATCCGTTTCCCAAGGCCAAAGGCGTCGGGCCGCAAAACCAACCCAAAATCCCACTCGTCATCTTCTTTTTGAAAGCCCCCCCAACCAACATACTGACCGCCTGACAAAAACGCCCAATGTCCAAGACCGTCCCGCGCCCAGTAGCCTTCCTTCTTAGTGATAAACTCTCTTGCGACCTCGATACTCCATTTGAACGTCAAAAGCGGCATATGCTCTGCTACCCGGGGGTCGGACATATGAATCGCAATGTCATTCGGATCGATTTCCGAAAGGCGTGCAAATGAAATCCCATCTTTCATCATTATACTAACTTGATGGCCCGAGCTGTCCCTTGCATGCACATAATTATGGCGCGAATGCTTTTTTTACGGCTTTCTCGCGACAATGTACCGGCTCAGCAATAACCCGGCTTGATCCGCCGTCTCGACGATATCGAAGCCCGCAAGTTCAATGGCTTGCTGGAGTTCAGCTACGGACACAAAATTTACGAACGGAGCTTTCCCGAGCAACTGCATAATCGGGATCGCTATTCGGCTGATCATGCCATATTTCAACCCTCCACTCTCCGGAGCGCAGACGGTTTTGGAAATGAATACTCCACCGGGTTTTGTAAGGGTCGCAATGTGTTCGAGTGCTTTGCCCAGATCGGGAACAAGGTGCAGCAGATTATGTGCGAGGACAGCGTCGTAAGAACCGTCGTTAGGATCGTGCTGCAGAACCTCGGCCACTTTGAACGTTACATTCTCCAGCTCTTCTTCAGCGAGTTTTTCGTTAGCGATTTCGATCATCCCCGGTGCGAGATCGGAGGCAGTTATTTGAGCCACATCCGGTGCCAGCAACAACGCGGTCGACCCCGTTCCACAGCCGATTTCCAGCACGCTGTCTTCGGCTTTCAGGTAGGACTTTGTACGCTCGAGCGTGTTCAGATACCCTTCCATATTTCGGATAGGATCAGCCGCATATTTGCGCGAAATCTTGCTCCAAAATGCGGCATCTTTGGATAATATAGCCATATCGTTTCTCTTTTCCTTTGGCGTCACCGCAGCCAATATCTTAAAACGCCAATTTATTAAATTGCCAGATATTGCAGAACTGTTATGCATTAATGCATGAATTGGAAGGCAATCAATTTCGATTGGAACCAGGCTCGGTCTTTTCTTGCAACGGCAGAAGAAGGCTCGTTTTCCGCCGCGGCGCGCGTGCTTGAACAGACCCAGCCAACCGTGGGTCGTCAGGTCGCCGCGCTGGAACAGGCGCTAGGCGTCACCTTGTTTGAAAGGGTTGGCAAGTCGCTTAATCTGACAACAGCCGGTGCTGAGCTTTTGGTGCATGTCAGTGAAATGGCAAATGTCGCGAACAGAATTTCTCTGACCGCAACAAGCCAGTCACAAGCAGTTGAAGGGCAAGTCAGGATCACTGCTTCCGACGTGATGTCAGCCTATCAGCTACCGCCTATTCTCAAACAGATCAGGATCGCGGCACCGCGGCTTGAGATCGACGTTGTCGCAGCAAATGACATACGAGACATACAGCGGCGCGAGGCAGATATCGCAATTCGGCATGTGCGCCCGACACAGCCGGACCTGATTGCAAAGCTCGTGGCAGAAGCGACGGCACATTTTTACGCTGCCCCTTCATACCTCGAACAGGTTGGGCGACCACGAAATGAAGACGAACTTGCTAAGATGGATTTCGTCAGCTTTGGCGATGTTGACACGATGATTGCATTTCTCAATCCGGCTGGCATCGAAGTAACCCGCAAGAATTTTCGGATTGGATCGCAGAGCGGGATAGTGTCATGGGAGCTTGTGCGCCAAGGCTTTGGCATTAGTGTTATGTCAGACGATGTGGCAGCCCTTACACCCGGTGTGGAGCGTGTTCTGCCCGAACGCGAGCCATTCAAATTTCCTATCTGGTTGGCCACACACTCTGAGTTACAAACAGCGCGAAGGATCAGGTTGGTTTTTGATCAGCTTGCAGACCATCTCGGCTCGCGGACAAATTATTGAACGTGAGTTGGTCTGGTGTCGTGAACTGGAGTCTGCTTCGGGCTCGAAGCAGTCATACGGCAGAATTCAAAGAATGCCTGCAATGCGGACAAATTCGCCATTCGCCGCGGTTCAACCAATGGTTCACGAACGCGTGATCACTGTTGCGATAGTGACGTCGAGAAACGACCTACCTATCAGTAGGTAAGTATAGTCAATTTGCACATACACAGTGACAATGGAGGGAGACCAAACCATGCGCGTGAACGCCAACTTCAATAAACGTACCCTTATACACTTTGAAGAGAACGATTGGGTCGCATCCCCGATGCCCGGAGTTGAGCGCAAAATGCTTGACCGAATTGGAGAGGAAGTAGCTCGCGCCACCACTATCGTCCGTTTTTGCGCCTGGCAGCGCTTTCTCTGCCCACACGCATGACGGTGGCGAAGAATACTTGGTTCTCGACGGTACTTTTCAAGACGAAGACGGTGATTTTCCAACTGGTTCCTACGTGCGGAACCCGCCGACCTCGTCTCATACACCTGCAGCACAGGACGGCGCGACAATTCTGGTAAAGCTCCACCAATTCGATGCTAGCGACCGCGATCAAGTCCAGATCGACAGCGGCAAGGCAAGCTGGATTGAAGCAGCAGATGGTGTCTCTAGGTTGCCCCTTCACAAAGATGTACGTGAAACTGTAGCGATGGAACACTGGGATGCAGGTACAGTGCGCTCTTTAGATGCCTCAGGCGGGCTTGAGGTCTTTGTGATTGATGGGAGCCTGAACGAGGGTGGCGACACCCTGTCCCGCTGGGATTGGTTACGCCTGCCCGTCGGGGCGAGTTTCGAGGCGACCGCTGGCGCTAACGGGGTGCGAATCTGGATCAAGACCGGCCACCTTAGTAACGTCGCAGAGAGCGCGGCATGAAGCCAAACGCAAAGATTGTCATCGTCGGCGCAGGGTTGTCCGGCCTAGCTTTGGCGCATGCGCAGAAGCTTGAAGGGCGCGACGTGCTTTTGCTAGAGGCGCGCGACCGCGTAGGCGGTCGCATTCTCTCACAGGGCGGCTATGACCTCGGCCCTGCTTGGATTTGGCCGCACAACCACCGCATGCTATCCCTCCTAGACAAGCTTGGGCTGCGAACATTTCCACAATACAGCGATGGACGATTGGCGTTCGAGGATGCTCAGGGAAATGTGCGTCGTGACTTCGATTTCGCCCCCATGGGTGACGCGCTTCGCGTTTCAGGCGGACTCGCTCAGATAACCAACGCCCTCGCCCAAAAGGTTGTTGATACGCTGTGCCTTGGCCACGAAGTTCGGCGTGTGATCGAAGAAGACGAATTCGTGACCTTGAGCGGAAACGGGTTTTCATTGCGCGCCGACTTCGTTGTTTTGGCGCTACCCCCGCGCCTCGCTGCACAGATGGGCGTGGTCGTTCCGGATGTTCCAACTTGGATGGCCGGACATGCCAAACTCGTTGCTGCTTACGACACCCCATTCTGGCGCGACGCGGGCCTGAATGGCGACGCAATCTCTCATCAAGGTCCGCTGGCTGAAATCCATGACGCGTCGCCTATGGACGGCACCCAGGGTGCTCTGTTCGGCTTTGCCATGCCCGGCACGGCCCGACAATCCGGGTTCGAAGCGCAAGCGGTGGCGCAACTGGTCCGCCTGTTTGGCCCCAAAGCAGCCGAGCCACGCGGCGTAATCGTCAAGGATTGGAGCGCCGACATGGCAACCGCCACGTCTGCCGACCTCAAGCCGCTTAGCTCCCATCCTATGTATAGCAAACTAACTCCTACTCGGCGGGTGATCTTTGCAGGAACTGAAACCGCACCGTCGCACGGTGGTTTCCTCGAAGGCGCTCTTGAAGCCATGGATGCAGCGCGGCAAGAATTGTCGAGGGTGATGGTATGACATCAGAAGAGAAAATCCTGGTCGCCGCCGAGGCGCGGGTCCGCACTGGCGGCTACAACGGCTTTTCGTTCCGAGACCTTGCGCGCGACACAGCGCTGACCAGCGCAGGCGTACATCATTACTTCCCGACCAAGGCCGATCTGGTCGCTCGACTCACCAGAAATTACACGTCCCGTTTCCTAGACGCTTTGGATGAATGCCCGTCTCATGCGCGTGTCGCGCGCCTACGCGAGCTTTTCGCGGAAAGCTTGCGCCAGGACGGAAAGATGTGCATTTGTGGGCTACTCGCAGCTGAAAGCGGAGGCCTGCCTGAACCGGTAACGGCGGCGGCAAAAATGTTCTTTGCAGCATTGGTCGATCGGCTTGTCAGCGCATTTCCGGACAGCGACGATCCGCTTTCTGACGCACTAGCAGTGCTCGCGACGCTGGAAGGCGCTGCACTACTTGCGACTGTGCAGGGTGATCCGGACGTCTTCGAAAAAGCAACTGCCGCTTTGGGCTCACAGCGGTCGTTCACTGCGTTCTATCAGAATTACCGCTTTGCGGACAAAGCTGACTTTTAACTGTGATCGTACAGCCTTGGTTAATGTTGGCTGCGAGAGCCATTCAGTTATAGTTGTTTCTGGAAAGGTTTTTTTCAATTTCTCGCCGAACTTGGAGGAGGAAATCCGGCGAGCTCCATCCAATCTGGGTATGACCGTGTTGTCAACGTGGCCATTAAATTCCACGTCGATTTCCTCAACTAGATGGGGCTCAATCAAGGAAAATCGACGACATTAATGCGCTACGCCCCCGTTGCGGATATTGACCCTTGTAACGCACTCGGCAGCTTCCACAGAAAGCTCTAATTAGGTGGCGTTCAAGATTGGACCGTCCAATAATCTTACCAATTCTCCAAAGTATCCTCCGGAACGAGCCGGACGAGTAGGATCAGATGTGATTGCTACGGCTAGGTTTCGGTCAGTATGAGCAGCTAAAATTTGCCCTCCGTACCCACGCGCCAAAGCATAACCCGAAGGCGTCAGAAACCAACCATACCCATAGTCTAACCCAGAGTAAGCCGAGCGGCCATATGGCTTGGTCGATTCCGAGACCCAGCTTTCAGGAATAATTTGCCTTTCAGCAAAGGCCCCGCGGTCCCGAAGCAACACCGCGATCTTCAACATCGACTTTGGAGTAATTGCCATCTCATTGCCTCCTAGGTAGTAACCCTGTGGATCTCTCGTCCAAGCAGGTATCTCAATACCAAGAGGTATTCCCAGCCTCTCACGCGTGAGCGTCAAAAGATTTTGGCCGGCAGCCTCGGTCAACGCTGCACCAAGAACATGAGTTGATCCAGTGGAATAGAGCATCTGTTGTCCTGGCTCAGCAACCATCGGCCGTGTCAATACATCCGCGACCCAGTTAGGAGAGCTGATCCATTCCCCATAGTTACTGCCAGAGGTTCTTTCGAGACCGGCTCGCAGCGTCACCAGATCCTCCATGGTTATGCTTTCGGTGCCGGGTGTAGCATTGGCAGGCAAGAGCTGCGGAGCGACCTCCCGCAGGGTGGCGTCTACAGATGGGATTTCCTGCCGATCGATCGCCGTCCCAAGCAACAGAGCCACAATGCTTTTCGAACAGGACTTTATGTTAGCTGGCCTGTCTAGGCCTGCACCCTGTTGAGTCTTAGCGAAAATGACTTCATCTCCGCGTTGAATTTGAAGTGAATGCAACTGCGGCAGACCGCTTATCACATTATTCAGCGCTACCGTTTGTCCCCGCGCTATGTACGGAGCAGCCATTGCGGTTACGGTTAAGAACAGGAACTTTCGACGTGTGGCCATAGCATTTATTTGGAAGCAAAACTCTGAATGTCCAGAATTCTACGCAACATGGCAGCCTAATTGCGCAAAGTGTTAGCCCCCCAAAAAACGTAGTGTGGGATTTGTGGCAACACGAAGCTTCGTTGGTACACCTGGCTGGCGTCGTGAAGTATAAGAACTGTGTTAGACTGGCCAGGAGGACATTCTAGCAGGAGATCTCCAGTTGCTACCGAATTCACTCCGTCTCGCACTCACTGCCACTACAATTGCCATCTCGTCGGGCGTACTCCCAGACCGCGTCGAGGCGATATCGCAAGATGTCCCAGTGTGGTTACAAAAACACGTGGGTACTGGTGACGACCAAATCGCGCCGATCGTTTTGAACAGAGCGCGAGCGCTTTACATAGAGAAAGTACGACAAGGCGAAGTAAGGAACCCCTGCTACCTTGCCAAGGATGCAACCCGCCCCAGCACTGCAAGAAACGGCAATCCCGCGAAGCGGTTTTACGTCATCTGCGAGTCACAAAATTCTTTCCGAGCGGTTTCGTCCGGCTATGGAAATGGCCGAAAACTAAGGGGCGCCAATTTTTCGAATGGTCGGCAATGCGCGAAGAACTTCAGCAATGCAGAAGGATCTAAACTTACCGCCGGAGGTGCCTATGTGACGGCTGAAACCCGCACGTCCTTCAAAGGTTATTATAGTCATTCCGGCAAAACGCAGCCGTTCTACCGCACCTTTCTTTTGTTTGATGGGGAAGGAGAAACGAGCAATGCTCGCGAGCGCGCCATTGGAGGCCATCCCGCTGTTTTCCTTAAGTGGCAATGTAGGTTCAAAAGTCCTCGAAGCACTCATGCAGACAACGACGGCTATGTCCCCTACGGAAAACTTGTGAACTACACTGGCGGCCGTAGCAATGGCTGCACAACCTGGTCACAGTCGGCCTCAAAAGAGATATTGGCGCTTGTGGAAGGGAATCCGACGACCCTGTATATCTACCCGGAATCCAAGGATATCGATGCTGTCGCTAAGGCTGTAAAAAAGGGGAAATCACTATCGCGGGCAGGAGTTTATTGGAACGCAGCTTGCTTGCAAGCAATAGGCGCACCAAAGTTCTGGCCCAAAAGTAGCCTCCAACCGATCATAAATAGTTGGAGAGCTTCCTTGCCTAAACAACGGCCACTAGAATTGCCTATCTGCAAATAGTTGAAAAAGCGCGGGACAACTTAAGAGCACGCTGCCCTTCAAGCATTTCTGCTTTGTGCTAGTAGCAGCCGTCGGCTGTACTGGGATTGTACGAACGCTTTGCCGCTTTCCGAAGAATCCAATCAAATGGGACACTCGCATAAAGCGCAGCATTTGCCTCTTTGGGTTCGACGCTGTCGTTCGCAGCACTTGGCGTGAACTACTGCTGAGCGAATTGCCAAATGGATACGTAGCTATATGCCTGTGCCTCAATTTCAGTGCTATCCACGTCAACCTTTTATTGATACCGCGCAGCTTATTCCTGACAATTTTCGCATCTTTGTGCATGATGAAAAACTAGGCAGACTGTTTTTGCCTTCCGGGAAGTGTTTGAATTATTAAGAGGCGTGCTATGGAAGTATTGGTTAATGGCATAAACACGGTTCTTTGGAACTACGCTTTAATTTATGGACTTCTTGGAACCGGTATCTTTTTTACAATTCGTCTTGGCGCACTTCAGTTTCTTCATTTTGGGGAAATGGTGCGCGTACTCACGTCTTCGAAGAGCACGGACAAAAGAGGTATTACTCCGTTTCAAGCGCTGACGGTAAGCTTGGCTTCACGCGTCGGCACTGGAAACCTGGCTGGCGTAGCTGTGGCCCTGACCTTAGGAGGTCCGGGCGCCATCTTTTGGATGTGGATCGTAGCATTGGTTGGAATGGCCACGGCTTATTCTGAAAGTACTTTGGCCCAACTCTATAAAGTCACATCGTCCAACGGCAGGTTCAGAGGAGGCCCAGCGTTCTACATGGCGAACGCCTTGAATGCTCCTTGGGCCGGAGTCATTTTTTCGATCTGCCTGATTGTTAGCTTTGGTTTGGTTTTTGTCGCCGTCCAATCCAACTCGATCGCCGAAGCTTTCGAGGGCGCGTTCGGGTTGAACAAATCGATCGTTGGCATAGCGCTGGCCGCAGCCGCAGCCGTGGTCATATTCGGTGGAATAAGGACCATCGCAAAGTTCGCTGAGATTGTCGTGCCGCTCATGGCAGGTCTCTACCTCTTGCTTGCCTGTGTTGTGGTAGTCCTGAACATTTCCGAAGTACCCGCTATGTTGTGGTCGATTGTTGCAGGGGCATTTGGCCTTCAAGAAGCTGCCGGAGGCGTGACAGGCGGCGTCATGGCTGCTGCCCTTAACGGCATAAAACGGGGACTTTTCTCCAACGAAGCGGGCATGGGCTCAGCACCGAACATTGCAGCGGTTGCCACACCTGAGCCCCACCACCCTTCCAGCCAAGGTTTCGTTCAGGCATTCGGGTGTTTTGTGGATACAATTTTGGTCGCGACGGCAACTGCATTGCTAATTCTTTTGTCGGGCGCAATCGAAATTGATGGCCCTACGGGTATGCGACTGACTCAAGACGCGGCGGCGGTCCATCTCGGCGAAATCGGTCGCCACTTTATCGCGATTGCTATCGTCTTTTTTGGCTTCACATCCATACTTGGCAACTACTCATATGCCGAAAACGCGATGACGTTCTTAAAATTGGAAGGGAAGCTGCCGATTTACATCTTGCGTTTGGGCTGCCTTGCAATGGTTGTTTGGGGCGCTGTGCAAGCTGTTGCCACAGTGTTCAATTTCGCGGATGCCGCCATGGGAATAATGGCAACCATCAATTTGGTGGCAATAGTGCTCCTGTCTGGCACCGTATACAAATTAACGGTGGACTATTTTTCGCAACGCCGACAGAACCTTGAACCTCGCTTTGTCGCAAGCAAATTTCCCGAACTTAGCAAGGGCGTAGATCACACTGTCTGGACGGAGGAGATCCATGCCGATACTCAAAACCACCGATAGCGAGACGCTTCAGGAAGTCTTGGACGATATCGCAGATCGCATTTCCGGCATGTCCGAAAGGGGGAAAGTGGCGCAATACATTCCAGAACTCGCCACAGTTGATCTGAACCAATTCGGTATTGCCATTGCACCAATCAACGGCCCGTTAATTTCCGCAGGAGACGCGAGCACGCTATTCTCGATTCAGAGCATTTCAAAAGTGTTCTCGCTCACATTGGCGCTTCAACAGGTTGGTGCCACTTTGTGGCAAAGAGTCGGTCGGGAACCTTCCGGCGATCCATTCAATTCAATCGTTCAGCTTGAACACGAACGCGGAATCCCAAGGAACCCGTTTATCAACCCAGGTGCGATCATAGTGGCAGATGTTCTGCTCGAAGACCGTTCCTCTGATGAAGCAGTCAACGACCTTTTGGGATTGTGCCAAGAGCTTTCGGAGGACAACTCGATCGAGGTCGATGCGTCAGTTGCAGAGTCTGAGATGCGAACTGGGTCCAGAAACCGCGCTCTTGCGCATTTTATGCAGGCGGAAGGAAATCTAAACGCGCCGGTAGAGGATGTTTTGTCTCTGTACTTTCGCCAATGTAGCATCGCAATGTCATGTGAACAGCTAGCATTGGCGGGCCGCTTTCTCGCCGCAGCGGGTCAAAATCCGGCCACCGGTGCCACAGTATTGTCGGCACAGCGAGCCAGAAGAGTAACCGCACTGATGATGATGTGTGGTTCTTATGATGCCTCGGGTGAGTTCGCCTTCCGTGTTGGCCTTCCAGCGAAAAGCGGTGTTGGTGGCGGAATCTTGTGCATTGTACCTGGTATCGCATCTGTAGTCGCCTGGAGCCCCGGGCTAGATCAAAAAGGCAACTCCCATTTGGCGACTATCGCATTTCAGGAGTTAGTTCGTGCGACAGGCTGGTCGATCTTTGGACCGAGTGCATAGCCTGCCCTGTTCAATTCAAGACCAGTCACATAGCTTGAGCAGGCGCCACACTGAGGATGATCTATGACGGACAAAAATGACTTCGAAAATAGCTGGCAACCATCCCAACGGTATCCAGATCCCTCCGTTGTGACACTCGATCCTCGGTTTGATAAATACAAGCTGCCGTTGGCCGGCGTCGAACGATTGGCAACTGGTTGTCGCTGGTGTGAAGGGCCAGTGTGGTTCGGTGACGGGCGCTATCTGCTATGGAGTGATATTCCGAATAACCGGATCATGCGCTGGGACGAGGTTACCGGACGGTCATCGGCGTTTCGCCAGCCGTCGAATTTCGCCAATGGTCAGACCCGGGACAGGCAAGGTCGTCTGATAACGTGCGAGCACGGTGGACGACGGGTTACGCGTACAGAATATGATGGCTCAATCACTGTGCTAGCCGAGAGCTTTGACGGAAAGCGACTCAACTCGCCCAACGATGTGATCGTCAAATCCGACGGCAGTGTCTGGTTCACCGATCCACCGTTTGGCATCTCGGGCAACTATGAGGGTCATCGTGCCGAACCAGAGTTAGGCCAGAACGTATACCTACTGGACCCCGACACCGGAAAACTGAAAGTCGTAGCCGATGACATTCTAGGGCCAAACGGCTTGGCCTTCAGCCCCGATGAGACCGTGCTTTACATTGTTGAATCGCGTGGTGAACCGTCTCGAAAGATACTGGCTTATGACGTGAACACGGGTGGTGCCTCGATCCAGAACAAGCGTGTGCTAATCGATGCAGGTTCTGGCACGCCAGACGGGTTCCGCGTGGATGTGGACGGTAATCTCTGGTGCGGTTGGGGCATGGGTGATGCCGAACTGGACGGAGTGATGGTCTTTGCCCCTGATGGAACTCCTATAGGTCGCATCGCTTTGCCCGAACGATGTGCCAATCTCTGCTTTGGAGGCCGTGCCAACAGCCGGCTTTTCATGGCAGCAAGCCATTCTGTGTACGCCCTTTATGTCAACGTCGCTGGCGTGGCGGGAGGATAACACTGCTCTCTAGAGGGCTTCTGCGCGATTAGGAATAGCGGTTTACCTAATGGGCTCTCAAATCTCCTGGCTCCCTTTTTAAGCGACAACTTTGGGCTCGATGCGGTCATACGAAACAAGGTACGCATGGATAGATCCTCCCTTTTTTCGACAGGATAATGGAAAGCCGCTTTAGATCAACAAAATGGCATGTTTCGATATTTGGTAAAGGTATATTCAAGAATGGTCGGTTTGTACGTGCAGCAGACGTTGATTGAATTCTGACGAACGTCTGCAGCGAGTACAATGGTATCGACAGCTCATACCTTAGCTACCTTGCCCAACGTGCAAAAAACCGCGACAGACGCGTGTTCTGGTTGGCAATGGCCGCTCAGGCGTTGTTTCTGCCAGATGAGCCGTCGCTAGGTACAGGCAATTATTGAAATAAGAAACCCGCTGCGGCATTGTCCGGCCTATGGAATTTCTGGACTTTGGACATAACCCTTGGTTGGTGGTTACATCGTTCGTTGTGGCGCTTGTTGCAGGTGCTACGGGATTGTCTTTGACGAGAGATTTGTCCGAAAAGTCGCTTTCACAACGCAGGTTGGCCATCGCGTTGGGTGCCATTGCTTTGGGTGGCGGTATTTGGTCGATGCACTTTGTTGCTATGCTTGGCCTAAAGCTGCCCATCCTGTTTTACTATGACGCAGCAATCACACTCGCATCCGCGCTTATTGCGATCCTTATGGTCGCCCTAGCACTTGTGCTTTTGCATTTCACTGAGCGTTCCAGGGCGATCATCATTGCCGCCGGAGCAATCGTAGGCGCGGGCATCTTGGCGATGCACTATGTCGGAATGGCTGGCATGCAGCTTTGCAAACCCGTTTATACCCTGCAAGGTGTGCTCGGGTCGTCGGTATTGGCTATTGTCCTTTGCATTCTCGCGATCGGCATTGCGTATAATGAGCGTTCCAACAGGACCATCGCGATCGGCACACTGTGTTTCGGCGTAGCTGTCTTTTCAGTGCATTTCCTGGCCATGGCAGGAACCAATTTTGTGGCCTTGCAAAACATCCGAGAGTTTGGACCCGTCATCAGCAACGAAGTCATGGCCGTTGGAGTGATCCTGTCAAGCTTTATAATCTTCGGTGCGTTTTTATGGGTCGGCACAACCTATCTTGTGCCTACGCAAGCCGCAGAGATCTCGATGGCGGACGTGGCCGAAGACGTGCCTTCATTAGACCACACCCCGTCTCTTCGCATCCCTTGTGAAAGAGACGGCGGCAAAGTCTTTATCGCCGCGTCGGACGTTGTATTTGTCAGGGCGGATGGTCACTACACACAGGTCTACACCCGAACGGAAAAGTACTTTTGCGTCTGGCCGATCACTGAAGCGGTCAAACGGTTGGAGCCGACTGGTTTCTTGCGCGTGCACCGCAGCTATATCGTGAATCCTAAAAAGGTTTCACGGTTTGAACGGACCAAAGATAAGGGACAATGCACCTTTGGTGAAGCCGATCTTCCGCCAGTACCGGTCAGTCGATCGAACCTGAAAGCAGCACTGACCGCCTTCGGGTAAGGTACGGTGTACCCGGCGGCGCAACTCGTGCATCCTGAGGCGCATTTCGTGCAAAATTAGCGAAAACAAAGTGTTTTCCCGGGCCAAACACCCCACCGCGCGCGAGCTTCTCTAGCAGCCAGAACAGTTGCTGCAGGGAGGAGAGGCAATGATTCCAGCTGCCTTTGAATACTATAGACCAAAGGATTTGGCGGATGCTCTGTCCGTTTTAGTGGAGCATGGAGATGACGCACGCGTGCTCGCAGGGGGGCACAGTCTGATACCCATGATGAAACTCCGCATGGCCGAAGTGCCACATCTGATCGACTTGCAGGATGTGGAGGGTTTGAGCGGTATATCCATTGAGGGCGATAGCATCCGCATCGGCGCGATGACAACGCAACATGACATCATCGACAACGCTCAATTGGCGGCAGTAGCTCCGATCATGCGCGAGGCCTCATTGCAGATCGCTGACCCGCAAGTGCGCTACATGGGCACGGTTGGCGGCAATGTTGCCAACGGCGACCCGGGCAATGACATGCCGGGTTTGATGCAGTGCCTGGACGCGACCTTCACCTTGGTCGGCCCGGACGGTGAACGCAAAGTCGCGGCCCGCGATTTCTACGAAGCGGCTTATATGACTGACCGTGAGGACGAAGAGATCCTGACAGCGGTGGAGTTCGATGCGCCAAAGGGCGGGTACGCCTATGAAAAGCAAAAGCGCAAAATCGGCGACTACGCCACCGCGGCTGCTGCGGTCCTTTTGACTAAAGAAGGTGGGGCTTGCACCTCGGCTTCCATCGCGATGACCAATCTGAGCGACACTCCAGTTCATTCTGAAAAAGCTGGTGCTGCGCTTGTCGGCACGTCTGTGGATGATGCGGCAATCAGAGCGGCCGTGGACGCCATGTTGGGCGACATCGATCCAACACAGGACAACCGCGGTCCCATCGAATTCAAACGTCACGCAGCGGCGATTATCCTGCGCCGTGCGATCGAAAACGCCTGGGCCAGAGCCTGAGGAGAGAGATCATGTCAAAGAAGAAACATTTCACTCTTACCGTGAATGGCGAGGAGCAAGAGTTCCTGGCAGAACCGCGCGAACTGCTGATCCACACCTTGCGCGAAAGGCTGCGCAAGACCGGTCCGCACATTGGCTGTGAGACCTCGCATTGCGGCGCTTGCACCGTGACCATGAACGGCAAATCGGTAAAGTCCTGTACCGTGTTTGTAGCGCAAGCTGACGGTGCCGAAATCACCACTATCGAAGGGCTTGGTAACCCTGACAGCCTGCACGTGTTGCAGGAAGCGTTCAAAGAACACCACGGTCTTCAATGCGGTTTCTGCACACCTGGTATGATCACCCGCGCATCAAAGCTTTTGGAAGAAAACCCGAACCCAACCGAGGAAGAGGTGCGCTTTGGCATGGCAGGTAACCTCTGCCGCTGTACCGGGTATCAGAACATCGTCAAATCTATCCTCGCCGCCGCGGCCGAGATGAACTCTGCGAAGGAGGCGGCACAATGAACAAGGAACTGACCCGCGAAGAACGCGCCGACGCGCTAGGAGGAATGGGTTGCAAACGCAAGCGCGTTGAAGATGCCAGGTTTACCCAAGGCAAAGGCAATTATGTCGACGACATCAAGCTGCCCGGCATGCTGCATGGTGATTTCGTGCGTTCGCCCTATGCCCACGCCAAAATCGTGTCGATCAATGCCGAGGCCGCATTGGCGCTGGACGGCGTGATTGCCGTACTGACGGCCGAAGACCTCGCCCCTCTTGGTCTGCACTGGATGCCGACGCTGGCTGGCGACAAACAGATGGTTCTGGCTGACGGCAAAGTGCTTTTCCAAGGTCAGGAAGTGGCATTTGTGGTGGCAAAGGACCGTTACATTGCAGCCGATGCAGTGGAGCTGGTCGAAGTTGAGTATGAAGAACTCCCCGTTTTGACCGATCCCTACGCAGCCTTGGAATCCGACGTGGTTCTTCGCGAAGACCTGATGGGCGAAGGTGGAGCGATTCCAGATGGGGCCCACGGCCCCCGCAAACACCCTAACCACATCTTTACCTGGGAAGTCGGCGAGAAGGACGCGACCGAGCAGGTAATGGGGGAGGCAGACGTGGTCGCTGAAGAGATGGTGTATTACCATCGCACGCACCCATGCCCGCTCGAAACCTGTGGCTGCGTGGCCTCAATGGATAAGGTCAACGGCAAGCTCACGCTGCATGGCACGTTCCAGGCGCCTCACGCTATCCGCACCGTGGTTAGCCTGATCTCGGGCATTGAAGAGCACAACATCCGCGTGATCTCGCCCGACATTGGCGGCGGCTTTGGCAATAAGGTTGGGGCCTACCCCGGCTATGTGTGCTCGGTCGTGGCATCGATTGTCACCGGCGTTCCGGTGAAATGGGTCGAAGACCGTATGGAAAACCTGATGACCACCGCCTTTGCCCGTGACTACTGGATGAAAGGTAAGATCAGCGCCACCAAAGAGGGTAAGATCACCGGTCTTTGGTGCCACACGACAGCAGACCACGGCGGTTTTGACGCCTGTGCCGACCCGACCAAGTTCCCGGCTGGGTTTATGAACATCTGCACCGGGTCTTACGACATCCCGACTGCGTATTTGGCAGTGGACGGCGTCTACACCAACAAGGCGCCGGGCGGGGTCAGCTATCGCTGCTCCTTCCGTGTGACCGAAGCCGCCTATTTCATCGAACGCATGATCGAGGTTCTTGCGATAGAGCTGGACATGGACGCGGCCGAGCTACGCCGGATCAACTTCATCAAGAAAGAGCAGTTCCCCTATCAGTCCGCGCTTGGGTGGGAGTATGACTCGGGCGACTATCACACTGCTTGGGATAAGGCGCTAAAAGCCGTCGATTACGAAGGGCTGCGTGCAGAACAAGCTCAGCGGATCGAGGACTTCAAGGCGGGCAAAACCCGAAAGCTGATGGGCATTGGCCTGACGCATTTCACCGAAATCGTCGGCGCTGGACCAGTCAAAAATTGTGATATCCTTGGCCTTGGCATGTTCGACAGTTGTGAAATCCGCATCCACCCGACCGGCTCAGCGATCGCGCGCCTTGGCACCATCTCGCAAGGCCAGGGCCATGCCACGACCTTTGCACAAATCCTCGCAACCGAGATCGGTCTGCCAGCAGACAGTATTACCATCGAAGAGGGTGATACGGATACTGCGCCTTACGGTCTTGGAACATACGGCTCGCGCTCGACGCCGGTAGCCGGTGCCGCGACCGCGATGGCAGGACGTAAGATCCGCGCAAAGGCTCAGATGATCGCGGCCTACCTGCTGGAGGTGCACGACGATGATGTCGAATTCGACGTGGATCGTTTCGTGGTCAAAGGCGCGCCTGAAAAGTTTAAGACGATGAAGGAAATCGCCTTTGCCGCCTACAATCAGGCCATTCCGGGCATCGAGCCGGGGCTGGAAGCGGTCAGCTACTATGACCCGCCGAACATGACCTATCCCTTTGGCGCCTATGTCTGCGTGATGGACATCGATGTGGACACCGGTGTGACCGACATTCGCCGCTTCTATGCGCTGGATGACTGTGGCACCCGCATAAATCCAATGATCATCGAAGGCCAGGTGCACGGTGGTCTGACGGAGGCGCTGGCCGTCGCTCTGGGGCAGGAGATCGCCTATGACGAGATGGGCAACGTCAAGACTGGCACGCTGATGGACTTCTTCCTGCCGACCGCATGGGAAGTGCCGAATTACGAGACCGATCACACAGTTACCCCCAGCCCGCACCACCCAATAGGTGCCAAGGGTGTCGGCGAAAGCCCCCATGTGGGCGGCGTGCCCTGTTTCTCCAACGCGGTGAATGACGCCTTCCGTGCTTTCGGCCTGCGTCACACCCATATGCCGCACGATCACTGGCGGATCTGGAAGACAGCAAACGAACTGGGCCTTCACGGCTAAGCTTCTGGCGCGCGCAGCAGGGATGGCAGCGCGCGCCTTTTAAACCACTTGAGGCTCTGATGACCTGGACCGATCTCCAATCTGCACTTGTAGAACAGAACTACGTCGCCTCAGACGATCTTGCGGTGTCGCTGCATTTGGCTTTGTCATTGCACCGCCCTCTACTGCTGGAAGGTGCAGCGGGCGTGGGAAAAACCGAAGTTGCCCGAGTACTGGCTGCGGCCCAGAATACGCAATTGATCCGTCTGCAATGCTATGAAGGTTTGGACGCCTCTCAGGCAATCTATGAGTGGAATTACCAACGGCAACTCCTGGCGATCCGTGCGTCCTCTGAAGCAGGCGAGACCGGCAAGGCGGTCGAGGATCGGATATTCTCGCGCGAGTATTTGTTGGAACGCCCCTTGCTGTCGGCGATCACGCAAGACGTTTCTCCAGTTTTGCTGATCGATGAAATTGACCGCGCAGACGAAGAGTTCGAAGCCTTCCTGCTCGAGATTCTTGCCGATTACCAAATCACGGTGCCAGAACTTGGCACCATCAAAGCCACCACCGTGCCAACAGTTATACTAACCTCGAATGGCACCCGCGACTTGTCGGACGCGCTAAGGCGCCGCTGCCTTTTCGCTTATGTCGATTATCCTGACAGGACAACGGAACTCGCGATTCTGAAGGCCCGTTGCGCTGGGATTGAAGCGCTGCTGGCCGATCAGGTGATCGGGTTCGTCCAGGCGCTGCGCAAGGAAGAGCTGGAGAAAGTGCCCGGAATCGCGGAGACACTGGATTTTGCCGCCGCCCTTATGGGGTTAGGGATTGCCGATCTAACGGAAAATCCGGCAGCCCTCCAAGCCACACTCACGACACTATTAAAAACTCAGGGCGATCGCGCACATATCACCACCGAAGTGGCACAACGCATTGCGGGTAAGGCCGCATGACCCGCGTAACCCGCTTTGCTGGCCGAGATCCCGGCGCCACAGCGCGCATGGCGGGGTTCCTGGCCCATTTGCGAGAGAATGGCCTGCGCCTTGGCGTGCAGGAAACCGAAGCGGCTCTGGCGGCCTTGACCTATGTTGAGGCAGCCAACCCCTCAGAGGCGCGTTGCGCCCTCAAGGCGGTCTGCACGGGATGCAAGGACGACGCGCAGAGGTTTGATTTGCTGTTCGACAGTTTCTGGATGGATGCTGGTCGCGTGCGCACAAAGGTCATGCCGAAAATATCGGCCCCTACCAAGGGCGACGACAGCGTACATTCGTCACGAGATGCCAAAGGAGAAGACGTTGGAGGCGCTGGCGATGCGACAGCGCCGGACGGAGGTGAAGGTGATGCGGAAAGCAATGGCGACGGCAAGCTGATCGCCACCGAGATGCGAAACCTGTCCCGGCGCGACCTACGTGAGCTGGTACGGGCGGAAGAGATTTCCGAGGCCGAAGAGGTTGCCCGCCGCCTCGGACAAGCGCTGCGCGACCGCCGCTCCCGCCGTCGCATCGCTGCCCGTAAAGGGGACCGCCTGCATTTCCGCAAAACAATCCGGCGCAGCCTGGCAACAGGGGGCGAACCCATCCGACTCATTAAGCGCAAACGCCCTGATCGTAGCCGCAAAATCGTAGCCCTATGCGATGTTTCCGGCTCTATGACCGTATATGCGCGAGTGTTCCTGGCCTTTTTGGCCGGCCTGATGCGCGGAGATCCAACCGCCGACGCATACCTGTTTCACACACGCCTCGTGCGGATAACCGAAGCTTTACGCGATAAGGACGCCATGCGCGCCATCGGACGGATGTCCTTGATGGCGGATGGGTTCGGCGGAGGCTCCAAAATCGGGGAAAGCCTGGACCGTTTCGCGGCTACATATGCGCGTCGGTTCGTCGATGGTCGTTCGGTCGTGATGATCCTTTCGGACGGCTATGACACCTCTTCCCCTGACCACATCGACGCCGCGTTGACCAAGTTACGCAAACGTGGCTGCCGCATTCTTTGGCTGAACCCCCTCAAAGGCTGGCGCGATTATGCACCCGTGGCAGCGGGCATGGCGGCTGCATTGCCTCATTTGGACCGCTTTTACGCAGCTAACACGCTGGCGGACCTTGCCGCGCTTGAGAAGGAGTTGGTATCGCTATGACCCCCGCTGAGTTGTTTTCTTCAGACCTGGCAGAAACAGCCCTATCTCTGCGCGCCAATGAACAACCGTTTGCCTTTGCCACAATCGTGCGTACTGCGGGAACCACTGCGGCAAAACCTGGCGCAAAGGCAATCATTGGTGCGGATGGCACTATCTTGCACGGGTTTCTTGGCGGCGGCTGCACCCGTGGCGCTGTGAGGCGAGCCACCTTGGAGGCTCTCGAAACCGGCGCACCTAAGCTTGTGTCGGTCGCGCCGGAAGACTTTTTAAACGATATCGGCGTCAGTGCCGGAGCAATGATGGAGGGCGTACTCTATGCGCGCAACGGTTGTCCCTCTCGTGGTACCATCGACATCTTCATTGAGCCTTGTCTTCCGATGCCAGAGTTAACAGTACTTGGGAACTCGCCTGTCGCAGAAGCTTTGGCACAAATCGCACCACGTTTTCACTGGTCGATAACACGTGCCTTGGATGGGGAGAATGCACTAGGAAAGATGAGTGCGGTCGTCGTTGCGACGCAAGGGCAGGGCGATCTGGACGCCTTGCGCGACGCGCTTGCGTACGAAGCAAACTATGTCGCTTTTGTAGGCAGTAAAAAGAAGTTCGCTGCCCTTTCAAAAAAGCTCTCTGAAGCCGGTGTGCCCGAGATCACACTTGCGACCGTCTCAGCCCCAGCCGGTTTGGACATTGGTGCTGTCACGCCAGAAGAAATCGCGCTCTCCATTCTGGCGGAACTGGTCACCGTGCGCAGGAATTCCGCCGAAAGAGATCCAAATTCGTAAACTTTTCAAAATCTTAACTCGTATCTTCAAGCCCTCTAGTGAGCAGGCTGAGGTGCTTGCAAAGATCAAATACCCCTGTTGCTGAACAAAGGAAGGAACCGCCATGGAACTGGCCGACGAAATTCTCATCGATGCCCCGCGCGACGTGGTTTATGCAGCGTTGAACGACCCCGAGATACTGAAACGCTGTATCCCCGGGTGCGAAGAGCTGATCAAGAAGTCTGACACCGAACTTGAAGCCAAAGTTGTTCTTAAAGTTGGACCCGTGAAAGCGAAATTCAGCGGAGATGTGATCCTTAAAACCGACGGCGCGCCAGAGACATTTTCGCTGGAAGGCCAAGGCAATGGTGGCGCAGCTGGCCATGCAAGAGGCGGCGCTGACGTAACTCTGACCGAAAATGGCTCTCAGACCATTCTGCGCTACGAAGCCAAAGCCGTGATCGGCGGTAAGTTGGCGCAACTTGGAAGCCGTCTAATTCAGAGTACAGCGAAGAAACTAGCGGCCAAGTTCTTCAAATCCTTTGCAGACGTCATGTCGGAAGAACCCGTTGCTTGACCCACACGTTTATACGGAACATCCGGTTGATGTCCTTGGACATGCAGGTGACTTGTTTAAACGCTGGTAAGCAGCTTGTTTTGATCACATCGATCAGTATCAAGCGCGGAGCGGTGAGCATAATCGCGACATCTAAGAAAGGGTTGGCTGTGTTAGTGCAGTGAGCGACAGCTTTTTCCGCATAGCGGACACCGGGGCTCGATGCAGTCAAGGTCAACCATGCCGACAAACCTGCCGTTCAGTTTTTGGGAGGTTCGTAGGGATCCGGCGTTCCGGGCGGGATTGGCGGGTGCTCTTTGAACGTTGCGATGTGTTCCTGCAACTGCGGCAACGCCTTTTCGACCGCCCATGTGTAAGGGAAAAGTACGCTTTCACGCTCGTGCGGATCATTCAGAAGATTGTAGACCCGTGGTGTATCGAAAGACTCCGTCGCACCAAAAGCCGTTGTGTTCTCTTTGAACAGGACTTTCCAGTCCTTCCATTTGACGCCGAATATCTGCTCGCCCATGTAGACGATCACGCCTTCTCGGTTAGAACGCGGTTGGATGCCCAGAAAGAACTTGGATTGGTCGATGCCATCAAAGGCCCTGTCATCAGGCACCTTGCCACCTGCAAATGCGGCCAGTGTTGGATAAAGGTCCATCGAGTGGACAACGTCATTGCTTTCCGAACCAGCGGGAATCTTCCCCGGCCACTTGATTGCGAAGGGCACGCGCATGCTTCCTTCGAGACTGGTGAACAGAGTACCGCGCCAAGGCCCGGCTGTACCATGTACTGCAGGAATCGGCGAGACATTTGCGTTTCCAACCGGAAGAGCTTCGGGGCCGTTGTCAGCAGTAAAGATCACCACCGTTTCGTCGGAAACACCAGCATCCTCAAGTGCATCAACGATGCGTCCGATATAGCTATCTGTTTGAAGTAGAATGTCAGCCCAGACGCCGTTTCCCGTGGCGCCATCAAATTCTTCGGACACGATGTTTGGATAGTGGGTCTGCGTATAGGCAAGATAGATGAAGAATGGTGCATCTTCCCCGCTCTTGGTTTCGATGAAATCAATGGCTTTCTTTGTCAGGTCGCCATCTATCTCGCCGCGATAATCCAGATCATAGTCGCGCGCTATGGTTGCTGGCGCACCTGCAACACCCTGCATCACAACCGGTTCTTCCATGTTGGCTTCGGCAAAGCCCGGCAGCGAGCGCCAGACTGTGACATCAGTGGTTTCAACGCCGTAAAACTCGTCGAATCCTTGATTCGTTGGATAGCGCCCCTCGGTCCAGCCAAGGTGCCATTTGCCATACATGGCCGTGTTATACCCTGCTTCCTTGAGCATCTCGGCCATTGTGATTTCCCACTGGGTCAGACCGTAGATGCCACCTCCAAGTGGCACCGTATGATTGCCACTCCGAATGCCGTAACGACCGGTCATAGTCGCTGCACGGGACGGCGTGCATTGACTTTCAACGTTGAAGTTCGTGAGTCGTAATCCTTCCGCGGCCAGGTCGTCCATCTCCGGGGTCGCTGCACCACGGATTATGCCGCCTCCATTGAATCCGGGTTCGCCCCAGCCAAAATTATCTAGAAATATGAATACGATGTTGGGTTTGTCTTGAGCTGAAGCGACCGTGGCAAATAGAAGAGATAAGCAAAGTAGGAATGTGCGAGAAAACCATTTCATGACAGCGGCTCCGATCAAGATCACGTGCTCAAGACCGACGAACCAAGTCACCAATCGTCAAGAACGACCATTCGGTACAGAGTTTTGAAGCAGCAGCTGGGCGTCCAGTTACGGGCGAAGCTGCAATCAGCGATCAATCGAATCTCCTCCGCGATCCCTTGTGATCAACTAAGAAAAACCTTTGTTTTCCTTGACGAACAGCCCACTCAGATGTTGCCATAGTCTGGCATTCAGCTCGGCTGGGAGGTTCAAATGAAGTTTTTTCTGACGACATCGACAGCAATCGTTTCCGCAGCATTCATAACAAGCCCTTCAAATGCTCAAGAGGCCGCACAAGGCGGGCAAGTTGGAGAGATGACCATATCGGTCGATGATATGCGTGAACCCGCGCCCGCCGATTTCTCACCCTATGCAGGTCGAGACTTTCCTACACGACCTCTGTGGGGTGACACTCACCTGCACACGTCAAACTCGCTCGACGCCCGCGGATTTGGCGTCATTCTGAGCCCCGACGATGCCTATAGGTTTGCGCGAGGTGAGGAAGTCACCACGTCGCACGGTTTGCGCGTGAAGTTGTCGCGACCGCTCGACTGGCTTGTTGTATCCGATCACTCTGACGCCATGGGCGCTATGAATGAGATCGTTGCGGGGAACTCCACGCTGATGCGCGACCCGACGCTTCGAGACTGGAACGAACGCCTCAACGCCGGGGGGGATGTCGCGCTTGGCGCAACAATGGAAGTTATCGAAACCTTTGCTGGCATCACCGGGGACGCTCTTCCCGAGGCTGTTTCAGATCGTAGGTTCGTACAATCCGTCTGGGACGAGTTCACGCAAACTGCGGATCATCACAACGCCCCCGGTACATTCACAGCGTTCATTGGATATGAATGGACGTCCACCGAAGCTGGCAACAACCTCCACCGCAACGTGATCTACCGCGATGATGCCATTCGCGCACGGCAGATGCTGCCTTTCACTACCGCAGAAACCTTTAATCCGGAACGGTTATGGGACTGGATGGAAACATATGAACAAGAGACTGGCGGGCGTGTGCTGGCCCTTGCCCACAACGGCAACGTCTCTAACGGTCTTATGTTCCCGGTCGAAACCAACCCGGAAACGGGTGAGCCGTTGACAGGTGACTATGCAGAACGGCGCGCGAAGTGGGAACCAATGTACGAAATCACCCAAATCAAAGGTGACGGAGAAACACATCCATTCCTAAGCCCAAACGATGAGTTCGCAGACTATGAAACTTGGGATAAATCCAACCTGGGTCCAACGCCCAAAGAAGATTGGATGCTCCAATATGAATATGCGCGTGAGGCATTGAAGAACGGTCTCAAGCTAGAGGCTCAGCTCGGCACCAATCCATACAAATTCGGAGTAGTGGGATCGACCGACAGCCATACGGCTTTGGCAACGGCGGAAGAAGACAATTTCTTTGGCAAACACTCTGGCGTCGAACCAGAGCCCGGACGTTGGCAGCATGTTGTTGGTGAGTTTGATGCAACAAGAATTCTTGGATGGGAGATGGCAGCTTCTGGCTATGCAGCGGTCTGGGCTCGGGACAACACGCGCGAAGCAATATTCGATGCAATGGAGCGGAAAGAGGTCTATGGGACAACCGGCAGTCGCATCGCGGTTCGTTTCTTTGGTGGCTGGGACTTTACCGAAGATGATGCAAGATCTCGTTTGCCCGCGGAAATCGGATATGAAAAAGGCGTTCCAATGGGTGGGGACCTCGCAAACGCGACAGAAGGCGCAGACGCCCCAACATTCTTGGTTGCTGCGCTGAAAGATCCGTTCTCCGGCAATCTAGACCGCGTTCAGATTGTGAAAGGTTGGTTAAATGCCAGCGGCGAAACTGAAGAGCGGGTTTATGACGTGGCTTGGTCAGGAGACCGAGAACCCGATGCGGACGGTAACCTGCCAGCAGTGGGGAACACCGTGGATGTTGCAGCGGGTACGTTTACCAATTCGATTGGGTCTCCAGAGCTAATCACTGTTTGGACGGACCCTGAATTCGATCCTTCAGTGCGGGCTTTCTACTATGCCCGCGTCTTGGAAATCCCCACGCCGAGGTGGACAATTTACGATGCCGTTCGTTTTGGAGACGAATTGCCTGCCGACGTGCCCACGTCAACACAGGAACGCGCTTACACGTCGCCAATTTGGTATACTCCCGGAGGGTGAAGTATACTTAATCTCTGCGTCGTTACTGTGAATCCCCGGCAGGTCTTGTTGACGCAACATTAGGCCAATCCGTTCATGCGAACGTCCACTTTTAGGGCTCGAAGCAGACCTTCGCTGCACTTTATTTAGGTGTATGTTATTCGTATCTTACGGGTCGTTCCGTCAGACACGGGCAGACACTGTTTTAGCTGTCAAAGCGGAGCTTCGATTTTGATCTGTAGATGGAGGTGAAATTTGGTCCCTCAAAGCCAACGGGTGGCGCAACAAAGAAACCAAAATATTTTATGCGATATGCTACCACGGCTTCCTTTGATGGCATGTAGAAAAACTGTGCAGGTATTCCGCTAAGCTTGAAATCAAGCTGAAAAATTGGGCGAACCGTCAGCGAGATGAAGCGTTAAATGGCGCTGGAATTGCTACCAATGAGCCTTGGCCCCACTTGTGACCTTATGAACCAACATCTAACTGTCGTTGTAGTCGAACAGAACCAAGAACGTGCCTTTGCGATTGTGGATGCTCTTAAAGAGGCCGGAGACGTAGACGTTTCTGTAATCGGCAGTGTTTCTGGGCTGGCAAGGAAAATTGCTACTCATAGCCCGGATATTGTTCTGATTGATATCGACAACCCCTCTCGTGACATGTTGGAAGAACTTACCGTGGCTTCGGGCCCGATGGAGCGACCGGTGGCCATGTTCGTCTCAGGCGCCGCAGGCGGATTGGCGAAAGCTGCTGTTGAGGCCGGTGTATCAGCTTATGTTGTCGATGGATTGCAAGCTGAGCGCATTAAACCTGTCATCGATACCGCCATCGCTCGGTTTCAAGTGCTGCGCCAAATGCGGACTGAACTTGCAGAAACCCGCCGTGCGCTTGAAGAGCGTAAAGTGATCGATCGCGCAAAGGGTTTGCTGATGAAAGCAAAGGGCATTTCAGAAGACGAAGCCTATGCCTTACTTAGGAAGACCGCGATGAACCAGAAACGCCGCGTCGCCGATGTGGCGGAGGCTTTGGTAACTGCTTCAGGGTTGTTGTCATGAGAACCGTAACGTTGCCCGTCGCATATATGCCTTTGGTTGACGCGGCTCCGCTGATCGTTGCGCGCGAGATGGGTTTTGACCATGCCGAAGGTATCTCGCTAGACCTGCGTCCGGCCCCATCATGGTCCTCTTTGCGCGACATGCTGGCATTTGGGCATGTGGACGCAGCACATCTACTGTCACCTGTCCCAGTTGCCATGGCCTTGGGTCTTGGTGGCATTGCCACACCGCTATCCGCTGTGTCTGTCTTGTCCTTGAATGGCAACGTTATTGGCGTTGGAGCTCAATTGGCTGAGCGTCTGGCCGATCAGGGCTATGACTTCGATTTCTCCGATGCCGCCGCCGCTGGGGCCGCGCTGGCAAAGGCCGCTGGCGACGTTTTGGTGTTTGGCGTGCCCTTTCCGTTTTCAATGCATGTTGAGTTGCTGCGCTATTGGGTTGCGGGAACCGGACTCGCCTCGAAGCAGGTCGAAATCCGCACCGTTCCGCCCCCTCTCATGGCGCAGGCGCTTGCGGGTGGCGAGATTGACGCCTTCTGCGTGGGCGAGCCTTGGGGCTCATTCGCTGTGGATGACAATGTTGGAGCCTTGCTTTTGCCCGGTAAGGCGATCTGGACCTGCGCACCTGAAAAAGTGTTGGCGGTCAGAAATGACTGGGCAGAAACCGAACCACATTTGCTGGGCGGACTCATGCGGGCCGTTTGGCGTGCGGGTCGTTGGCTGTCAAACACGGACAGCCGAACAACCGCATCCGAGATGCTGTCACGCAAAACCTACCTCAACGTTTCACCCGAGCTGATTGATCGAGCGCTGATGGGCGAGTTCACTATCTCGGCACGTGGCGAGCAACGCCATGTAGAAGGGTTTGTCGAGTTCTACGACGGTGCTGCCACCTTCCCTTGGCGCAGTCAGGCCAAGTGGATCGCGCATCAGCTGGCACTTCGGAACGGGATCGATGTTAGCACGGCCGAACGTCAGGCAGCCCGAGTGTTTCGCAGCGATCTCTACCGGCGCGAACTGTTCGGGTTAGGTGCCGAAACCCCCGGAGCGTCGGAGAAGCTGGAGGGGGCGCTTCCAGTGTCGACTGCTGTAGCGTCGACAAACGGAAGCCTGATTCTGCCGCCGAATGTCTTCTTCGACCGTCGTATTTTCGAGCCAACAGGGTAAGAGCGCCTATTTTTTTTGCATTGCAGCATCAATTCACGCTGCAATGCAGAAAAATCGCGTTTTGACGCCAAAAACTGGATGACCGCCTAGATCAAGGATGTCTTAATCGGGTCATCGGTAGGCAACGAAGCCCACCGTCGGAATTCGCCCAACTGTTTGGGCACCTCACAAGAGCAAAGCCGCTCGACCAACCGCCAACTCCTCCCGGCGGTGTGTGTCGGCGGCTTTTTTGTTTGCCCAGCGGGTTGGGCTGAACCGAAAGGGATCGAAATGAAAAAGCTTTTACTAGGCCTCGCTGCTACAACGGCGCTTGTGTCTCCGGCACTGGCCGAACTGGAACTGGAAAAAGACGAGCTGACCTTTGGCTTTATCAAGCTGACCGACATGGCACCGTTGGCCGTCGCCTATGAGAACGGATATTTTCTGGACGAGGGTCTGTTCGTGACGCTTGAGGCACAGGCTAACTGGAAAGTCCTGCTGGACGGTGTGATCGACGGGCAGCTGGATGGCGCGCATATGCTGGCCGGACAGCCTTTGGCCGCAACCATTGGCTACGGTACCGAAGCCCATATCATCACGCCATTTTCGATGGACCTGAACGGCAACGGCATCACCGTATCCAACGAAGTTTGGGAAGAGATGAAGCCGAACATCCCCAAGATGGAGGATGGTCGTCCGCAGCACCCGATCAGCGCCGAGGCGCTTGCTCCGGTAGTCGAGAAGTACAAATCCGAGGGAAAACCCTTTAACATGGGCATGGTCTTCCCGGTTTCGACACACAACTACGAACTGCGTTATTGGCTGGCGGCAGGTGGACTGCATCCAGGTTTCTATAGCCCCGAAAATGTGACCGGTCAGATCGGCGCGGATGTGTTCCTGTCGGTGACGCCTCCGCCGCAGATGCCTGCCACGTTGGAGGCCGGTACGATCTACGGCTACTGCGTGGGTGAGCCGTGGAACCAGCAGGCTGTGTTCAAGGGTATCGGCGTACCGGTGATCACTGACTATGAGCTGTGGAAGAACAACCCCGAAAAGGTCTTTGGCCTCAATGCCGAGTTCGCTGAACAGTACCCCAACACCACTCTGGCCGTGACCAAGGCCCTGATCCGGGCCGCGATGTGGCTGGACGAGAACGAAAACGCCAACCGCCCCGAAGCGGTCGAAATGCTCAGCCGCCCGGAATATGTGGGCGCAGACTATGAGGTCATCGCCAACTCGATGACCGGAACGTTTGAGTATGAGAAAGGCGACAAGCGTGAGGTTCCCGATTTCAACGTGTTCTTCCGCTACAACGCGACCTATCCCTTCTATTCGGACGCGGTCTGGTACCTGACCCAGATGCGCCGTTGGGGTCAGATCGCCGAAGCGAAACCAGACAGCTGGTATGACGAAGTCGCAAAGTCTGTCTACAAGCCCGAAATCTATCTGGAAGCCGCACGCCTGCTTGTCGACGAAGGCCTTGCGAATGAGGCCGACTTCCCTTGGGAGAGTGATGGTTACAAAGCGCCGACCCCAGCCGAGGATATCATCGACGGCATCGCCTATGACGGTCGTACCCCCAACGCCTATCTCGAAAGCCTGTCCATCGGTCTGAAGGGCGATCAGAAGATCGTCGGCTCGGACGTGCAAGGCTAATCCCGAAAATCCGCGCCCGGCATCTGCCGGGCGTGGCCCAAATATTGCCCCGCCATCGCAAGGACAAGATCAGATGACAACGGTCGATCCAGAATTCAACGCAGACGCCGCCCGAGAGGCGCGCCGCGCCCGCCTGTTCACCCGCATCAACGCCGCAGACAAGTGGTTTCAGGTGCTTGGCCTTAGCTGGGCCACCCCGGTTCTGAAGGCTGCCGCCGGAGACAATCCTCGCGCCCAGGTGACCGAGATCTGGCGTTTGCTGATCGTGCCTTTGTTGTCGATCTGTGCCTTCCTGCTTCTGTGGGCGACACTGGCACCAAAAGTGCAGACCTCTCTGGGTGCAGTCCCCGGACCGGCTCAGGTCTGGGAAGAAATGATCAACCTCAACGAGGACGCACAAGCGAAGGCTGCCAAACGCGCCAAGTTCGAGGCTATGGTAGAGAAACGGAACCAGAAGCTGATCGATGCGGGCCGGGCGGATGAGGTCAAGCAAGTCGCCTATACCGGTGCGCCGTCCTACTATCAGCAGATCTGGACCTCGATCAAAACCGTGTTCTTCGGGTTCCTGATCGCGACCGTAGTAGCCGTACCTTTGGGGATCGCCGCTGGTCTGTCCCCAACTGCGAATGCGGCTCTGAACCCACTGATCCAGATCTTCAAGCCGGTCTCGCCGCTGGCATGGCTGCCGATTGTGACCATGATCGTCTCGGCGGTTTACGTCACCAATGACGGCTGGTTCGCGAAATCCTTCCTGATCTCGGCCATCACTGTGACGCTCTGTTCGCTGTGGCCGACCCTGATCAATACCGCACTGGGCGTGGCGTCCATCGACAAGGACCTGGTGAACGTCTCCAAAGTTCTGAAAATGAACACTTATACCAAGATCACCAAGCTGGTGCTGCCCTCGGCCTTGCCTTTGATCTTCACCGGTTTGCGCCTGTCACTTGGCGTAGGCTGGATGGTCTTGATCGCAGCCGAGATGCTGGCTCAGAACCCCGGACTGGGCAAATTCGTCTGGGATGAGTTCCAGAACGGCTCATCCAGTTCTCTGGCCAAGATTATGGTTGCGGTCTTCACCATCGGCATCATCGGCTTCCTGCTGGACCGGGTGATGTACGCGCTGCAATCCCTCTTCACATTCACGAACAACCGGTGAGCGCGATGAGCATTCTAAGCTTCAAAAACGCCTCGAAATCGTTCGGCGAGGGCACTGCGCGCACGGATGTGCTGAAAGGCATCGATCTGGACGTGCAAGAGGGCGAATTTCTGGTGATCCTCGGGTTTTCGGGCACCGGTAAGACGACCCTGATCAACTTGATGGCCGGCCTGGATATGCCCACGAATGGCGAGGTCACATTTAAAGGTGCCCCGATCAAGGGGCCAGGCCCGGAACGGGGCGTGATCTTCCAGAACTATTCGCTGATGCCGTGGCTGACGGTCAGCGGCAATGTGGGTCTGGCAGTGGATACGGTCTTTCCCGGCCTCAGCAAGGCCGAGAAAGCCGAGAAAGTCGCGCACTACGTCAAGATGGTAGGCCTCAGCCATGCTGCTACGCGCCGCCCTGCAGAACTGTCCGGCGGGATGCGCCAGCGGGTCAACGTGGCGCGCGCCTTGTCGATGAACCCCGAGGTTCTGCTGCTGGATGAGCCTTTATCGGCGCTTGACGCGCTCACCCGCGCCAATCTGGCGGATGAGATCGAGCATATCTGGGAAGCTGACAAGAAAACCTGCGTTCTGATCACCAATGACGTGGACGAGGCGATCATTCTGGCCGACCGGATAATTGCTCTGAACCCTGATGGAACGCTGGGTCAGGAGTTCCGCGTGTCGATCCCACGCCCCCGTGAACGTGGGGCGATGAACAACGATGAGACATTCAAGCGCCTGCGTGCCGACGTCACCAAATACCTGATGGATGTGGGGATCGAGGCCAAGGTTGAAGGCTCGCGCATCCTGCCCGACGTGACGCCAATTCATGGCGTGCCCACGGCGGTAGCAGAAGCGCAGAAGGGGATGATCCAGGACCGGTTCCTCGACTTCTCACAATTGCACAAGGTCTACCCTACGCCCAAGGGCCCTCTGACCGTGGTCGAAGATTTCGACCTGAAAATCGACAAGGGCGAGTTCATTTCGCTGATCGGTCACTCGGGCTGCGGCAAGTCCACCGTTTTGACCATGGCCGCAGGGCTAAACGACATCTCCAAAGGCGCGATTAAGTTGGATGGCCGCCATGTCGAAGGGGCCGATCCTGAACGCGCCGTCGTGTTCCAATCGCCGAACTTGTTCCCTTGGCTCAGCGCCAAGGAAAACGTCGCGATCGGTGTGGATAAGGTCTACCCAAAAGCCAGCATGGCCGAGCGGCAGGATGTGGTCGAATACTATCTGGAACGCGTTGGTCTGGCCGATGCGATGGACAAATCCGCCTCTGACCTGTCGAACGGGATGAAGCAGCGCGTCGGCATCGCCCGCGCTTTTGCCCTGTCTCCCAAACTCCTGTTGCTGGATGAACCTTTTGGAATGCTCGACAGCCTCACCCGCTGGGAATTGCAGGAAGTGCTGATGGAGGTCTGGTCCCGCACCAAGGTCACCGCGATCTGTGTGACCCATGATGTGGACGAGGCGATCCTGCTGGCCGACCGCGTGGTGATGATGACCAACGGCCCACAGGCGACCATCGGCAAGATCACCAAGGTCGACCTACCACGCCCACGCACGCGCAAAGCCTTGTTGGAGCACCCAGATTACTACGCCTACAGGCAGGAAGTCCTCGATTTTCTGGAAGAATACGAACATGGCGCCAAACCCAAAACACCCGCCCCCAAGGCGATTGCAGCGGAGTGAAATCATGAAGCAAAGACTTGTAGTCATTGGCGCAGGTATGGCCTCGGGCCGGGTGCTGGAGCACCTGACCGACGCCGCGCCGGATGCGTTCGACATCACCTTGTTCAACGCCGAGCCGCGCGGGAATTACAACCGCATCATGCTCAGCCCGGTGCTGTCGGGCGAGAAAACCTATGAAGAGATCGTGACCCACGACGATGCCTGGTACGCCGCGCGGGGCATTGCCTGCCGCTTTGGTGAGAAGGTTGAGAAAATCGACCGCGAGATGAAGGTGGTCGAGGGTGCAAATGGCCACGTTCCATACGACAAACTGGTTATCGCGACAGGGTCGAACCCGTTCATGATCCCTCTGCCCGGCCATAATCTGGACGGCGTGATTGCCTATCGCGATCTGGAAGACACCCAGCGGATGATGGGCATGGGCTCGAACAACAAGGTTGTCGTGATCGGCGGCGGCCTGCTGGGGCTTGAGGCCGCTGCGGGCATGGCCGCGCATGGAGTCGACGTGACCGTCGTTCACATCATGGGCCACCTGATGGAGCGTCAGCTGGACGAAGCCGCAGGGTATTTGCTTAAGAAGTCGCTGGAAGACAAAGGCATCAAGATCTGCCTGCAGGCGAACTCCAAAGAAATCCTTGGGGAAGACGGCAAGGTCCGCGCTTTGTTGCTGGATGACGGGACCGAACTGCCCTGTGATCTGCTGGTCATGGCGGTGGGCATCCGCCCCAATACGGCGCTGGCGCAAGAGGCTAGTCTGGCCACCGGGCGTGGCATTCATGTGGATGACCAGATGCTGACCTCGGACCCGGATGTCTTTGCGGTTGGTGAGTGTGTCGAACATGATGGAGAGGTCTTTGGTCTTGTTGCGCCGCTCTACGATCAAGCGAAAGTCGCAGCGCAGGCATTGCTGGAGGAAGACGCTGCTTTCACGCAGAAAACACTGTCGACCAAGTTGAAGGTCACCGGCTGCGATCTGTTCAGCGCTGGCGACTTCGCCGAAGGGCCAGGACGTGAGGATATCGTGTTCCGAGACCCCTCGCGCGGGGTCTACAAACGCCTTGTGATCGAAGAGGATCGTCTGGTCGGCGCCGTTATGTATGGCGACACGGCCGATGGCAGCTGGTTCTTTGGCCTGATCAAGGATGGCACCAGCATCGAAGCGATGCGAGAGACACTGATCTTTGGTCCAGCCTATCAGGGGGGCGACACCGCGGACCCTCTCTCAGCCGTTGCAGCATTGCCGCCTGAGGCGGAGATTTGCGGCTGCAACGGCGTATGCAAAGGCGAGATTGTCGAGGCGATCAACGCAGGCGCCGACGATCTGGGCGCGGTTCGTGCAGGCACCAAGGCCAGTGCGTCCTGCGGCACCTGTTCTGGGCTGGTGGAACAGGTGTTGCAGGTCACATTGGGTGACGACTTCCAGATGCCAACGGTGCAACCAATCTGCGGCTGCACCGATCTGACGCATGAGGATGTACGTCGTCTGATCAAGGGCCAGGAACTGAAAAGTCAGGCTGCCGTCTGGCAGGAACTTGGCTGGACGACGCCCAATGGCTGCCATGTCTGCCGCCCGGCGATCAATTATTACCTGCTGGCGGATTGGCCACTGGAGTATCAGGACGACCCGCAAAGCCGCTTTGTCAACGAGCGCAAGCACGCCAACATCCAGAAGGACGGCACATTTAGCGTTGTACCGCGTATGTGGGGCGGGATCACCACGCCTGACGAACTGCGCGCCATTGCAAATGCGGCGGACAAGTACGATGTGCCCACCGTCAAGGTTACTGGCGGTCAGCGGATCGATCTGCTGGGCGTCAAAGGCGAAGATCTGCCCGCCATATGGTCAGACCTGAACAAGGCCGGGCTGGTCTCTGGCCACGCCTATTCCAAAGGTCTACGCACGGTCAAAACCTGCGTCGGCACCGATCATTGCCGGTTTGGTACACAGGACAGCACTGGGCTAGGCATCAAGCTTGAGAAAACCCTGTGGGGGTCGTGGACGCCGCACAAGCTGAAGCTGGCCGTATCCGGCTGCCCTCGAAACTGTGCCGAGGCGACGTGCAAGGACATCGGCGTGGTCTGCGTGGACTCTGGGTATCAGATCAGCATCGGGGGGGCCGCAGGCATGGACGTCAAAGAGACCGAATTGCTCTGCCAGGTTCCCACCGAAGACGAAGCGATCGAGGTCGTGATGGCCGTCACGCAGGCCTACCGCGAAGGCGGTAAATATCTGGATCGCCTGTATAAATGGTTGGGTAAGGTCGGAATGGGCTGGGTCCAAGCTCAGGTTGTCGACGACCTTGAAATCCGCGCCGCCCTGGTCGCCCGGTTCGAACTGTCGCAGAGCATCTACCGCAAAGACCCGTGGGCCGAACACGTCAAAGAAAAAGCGCGGACCTACGCGCCAATTGCAGATTTCACACTGGAGGCCGCGGAATGAGCTGGATCGACATCGGACATATCGACGAGGTTCCCTTGCGAGGGGCGCGTCTGGTCAAGACGCATATTGGCTGCATCGCAGTCTTCCGTACTGCCGAGGCGGAGGTCTTTGCCGCGACCAACAGCTGCCCGCACAAGGGCGGTCCGTTGTCTGAGGGTATCGTGCACGGGCAGTCGGTGACCTGTCCTTTGCACAATTGGGTATTTGACCTGAACACAGGCGAAGCGCAGGGCGCTGATGCTGGCCGCATCACCATCTATCCCGTGCGCCTTGAAGAGGACCGTATCCTGTTGGACGACAGCGCAGTTACCCGGCGGAGCGCCGCCTGATGGACGGAAGTGGTCTGCCCGAAGTTCGCTCGACTTGCGCCTATTGCGGGGTCGGTTGCGGTGTGCTTCTGCGACCCGATGGGGCCGGAGGCTTGACTGTTCGCGGTGATCCGGATCATCCGGCGAATTTCGGGCGTTTGTGCTCGAAAGGCTTGGCTTTGGGCGAAACAGTCGGGCTGGAACATCGGTTGCTGGCTCCTCGCGCCTTCGGCCAAGACACAAACTGGGAAAAGGCGCTGCAGCTGGTCGCAGATCGGTTTTCTGCTGCAATCAAGAACCATGGACCGGACAGCGTGGCATTTTACGTCTCGGGGCAGTTGCTGACAGAGGATTACTACGTCGCCAACAAGCTGATGAAGGGTTTCATGGGGTCGGCCAACATCGACACCAATTCTCGACTGTGTATGGCGTCAACAGTGGCCGGACACAAACGCGCCTTTGGCACAGATACGGTGCCCGGGACTTATAAGGATCTGGACGAGGCTGATTTGGTTGTCTTGGTTGGCTCGAACCTCGCTTGGTGCCATCCCGTTCTGTATCAGCGCGTGATAGCCGCACGTCAGGCGCGCGGTACAAGGATTGTGGTTGTCGATCCGCGTCGAACAGCAAGCTGCGATCAAGCAGATCTTCATCTGGCGTTGCAACCTGGCAGCGACGTGGCGTTGTTTAATCGACTGCTAACCAGAATTCACCAGACGGGGCATGTGGCACCGGATTTTCTGGATCGCAGCCATGGGTACACTGAAGCCCTCGAACTCGCCCAGCTTGATGATCCGGATGAGACCGGGCTCACACCAGATGAAATCGAAGCGTTTTGCGATCTGTGGATTGGAACCGAGCGGGTTGTTACGATTTTCAGTCAAGGCGTAAACCAATCCTCCAGCGGAACAGACAAAGTCAACGCGATCCTGAACTGCCATCTGGCTACGGGACGTATCGGACGTGCAGGGATGGGCCCGTTCTCGGTTACCGGTCAACCAAACGCCATGGGTGGTCGAGAGGTTGGTGGTCTGGCCAACATGCTTGCGTGTCACCTGGATATTGAAAACGAGGCCCACAGATCAGCCGTCCGGGACTTCTGGAAAGCACCAACGATGCCGGAGGAGCAAGGGCTTAAAGCGGTGGACTTGTTTCGCGCTGTCGAACGCGGTCAGATAAAAGCACTTTGGATCATCCACACCAATCCGGCGGCCACCATGCCGGATGCCGACCGGGTGAAGTCAGCGATCGAAAGTTGTCCATTCACAGTTGTCAGCGACCTGACTGCCCGGACAGACACCGCGCGTCTCGCAGACGTATTGCTTCCAGCGGCAGGATGGGGCGAAAAATGCGGCACTGTAACCAATTCAGACCGCACGATCAGCCGACAACGCGCCGTTTTAACCCCTCCGGGACAGGCACGCGCGGATTGGGATATTTTGGCCGAGGTGGGTCGCCGCATGGGGTGGACAGAAGCTTTTAGTTACGAGTCTGCAGCGGAGATTTTCAAGGAATACGCGAACATGTCCTCGCTTGCCGTCTCTTTTGGCAAGGACTTTGAAATTGCAGGTTTTTCGGACATCAACGACGAAGAATATGATGCTTTGCGCCCAACGCGTTGGCCGACGACATCGCGAAAATCTGATGGTCGTTTCTTCGGCGACGGGCGTTTTTTTCATCCCGATGGCAAGGCGCGGTTTGTGCCCGTGATCCATCGACGACCCAAGGCAGAGCCATCAAAACGGCACCCTTTCTTGTTGAACACAGGGAGAAACCGGGATCAGTGGCACACAATGACACGATCCGGTTTGTCGCCTCGCTTATCGGCCCATCTTGCCGAGCCTTATCTGGAAATGAACCCTAAAGACGCTGACCAACTGGGTTTTGGCGCTGCCGATTTGATCGAAGTCAGTAGTTCAGCTGGAAGCGGCATATTTCGACTTCGCATTACGGAAGCTATTGCGCGTGGCAATGTGTTTGCGCCCATTCATTGGACCGGAGAAACAGCACCGTCGGCCCGTGTAAACGCGATAATTCCCAGTGTAACTGACCCGATTTCTGGACAACCGGAAAGCAAATCAACAGCGGTATCCGTTCGACGCATGAAAGCTGCATGGTACGGTTTCGCCGTTTCAGTAGATGCTGCGTCCACTAACGCAGAGTATTCGGCGACTGCCAAAACAAACAACGGCTATAGGATGGAATTGGCAGGGAGCCAGATTGTTGAAGACTGGGAAAGGACTGCTCGCGTTTGGTTTGGTTTACCGGATGCAACGGCGACTTCAGTAGAAGATCGCAAACGTGGCTCTTATAGAATTGCACTGTCAGACGGTCAGCGCATTCTGGCATTGCTCTTTGTCGCGCGCCAACCTATCGCCCTGATGCGAGACTATTTGGCAACTTTGCCCAAGGTGGCACCCCAGCAGATTCTGTCTGGCCAATCATCTGCTGGCTTTGAAGACTGCGGCCCGATCGTCTGTTCGTGTTTCGGGGTCGGATTAAAAACCGTCGTCGGTGCCATTCACGACAATCATATGATCAATGTGGACGGTATCGGAGATGTTCTCAAAGCTGGAACGAACTGCGGTTCATGCCGACCAGAATTAGCTGACTTGATCGCCGAGCATTCGAAATTGAGTCACGATAAAACGAAGAACTCCCTGCACGAGCTACTCGGGTAACACCCGTTCAGCAATGCCCATTGGGTTCTATCTAAGGCCTTCCCTCCGAGAATTCAAAACCTGACGCTTATGCGGGTCGCGACGAATGTCTCGAAGGAGCCCCAAGCAGAACTGTCAATAACTTACTGCGCGTGCACACAACGTGCCAATCCGCTGCGCTGCCAAAAATTTCCGCTTTAAGGCAGAGGGAACGCGGTCATTCAGGCAGGGTGTAAAAATTGTAGACTATGCACTCACACAGTGCGGGACATAGCAGACGTTCAACCGTCTAATTTTCTCTCTAAATTGTACTCTGGAAGTCTGGCCAGGGCCGATTTCAACGCGTCCCCCCATCCTTCGGAAATAGTGCGAAAGTAGTGATCGTCAGGTTCGAACCTGGACCGCGTGCCACCTTCAAGGCTGTCTTCATCGTAGAGAAGCAGGTCAAGTGGAGCTCCGACAGACAAATTGGCCTTAATTGTCGAGTCAAAGCTGACCAGCAAGAGTTTTACGGTTTCTGGGAAGCTCATTTCCGGATCATAGGCGCGCACCAGAATCGGGCGACCATATTTTGTCTCTCCGATCTGAAAGAACGGGGTGTCATCACCGGCCTCGATGAAGTTGCCCTCAGGGTAGATCAGAAACAGGCGCGACGGGCCGCCTTTGATTTGGCCGCCTAGAATGAGTGTCGCGTGAAAGGCGCTATCGGCTTGTTGACCGGACCGGGCGTGCTCTTCAATGACATCGTTCAATGTCGCCGCGACCAGTTGCGCAACCTGAAACATTGTCGGCGCTTCCAGTATGGACGGCGAGCGTTCTTCCGGCACTTTTGTACGCTCTTCCAGAAGGCTTATTGTGGCCTGAGTGGTCGCAAGGTTTCCGGCTGTTAGGATTGTGATCGACCGATCCCCCTCGACTGTCCAATTGAACATCTTGTTGAAGGTCGAAACATTGTCCACGCCTGCATTCGTGCGCGTATCGGACATGAACACCAGCCCGCGATTCAGCCGCATGCCCACAGCATAGGTCATCAAATTCTCCGTTACTGCTGTGCGACCTGCAACTGCACTGTCAATTGCTCGCCCGCTGTACCAATTCTGTTCCCTATTACCGGTGCTGCTTGGGCATAGTCCAGCCCGGTTGCAACGCGGACGTAACGATCGTCAGGTGAGATCCCGTTTGACACGTCAAAACCGACCCAGCCAAGCCCGTCCAAATGCACCTCTGCCCAAGCATGGGTCGCGTCTTGCAGTTCCGTTTCGTTCATCATCAAGTAACCGGACACATAGCGCGCTGGCACTCCGATCTGTCGCGCGCATGTAATGAAGATATGCGTGTGGTCCTGACACACGCCGCGCCCAGCTTTGAGGGCATCTTCTGCGCTCCAGCCCGGGTGCGAACTACCAATTTCGTACGCGACCTGAACTCGAATTTTTTCGGACAGAGCATGCATCTGCTCCAGCAGTTCGCCTTTGGGTAATGCGGCTATCAGTTCGGCAACCCCTTTTCCCGGCGTTGTCTGCTGGGTTCCCCTTTTGAACAACCACAAGGGCGTCGACCCTTCGTGACGCCCCAAGATGCCATTGGTGTCTTCCACCTCAACAACACCTTCGGAGATCAACGAAATACTTTGGGTGTTTGTTTCGAAACTGATCAATTCCACGGTGTTGCGATGGTAGTCTTCAAACGTCAGTTCTTTGCGCCCGCCGGTGATTTCGGTGTTCCAGCTTTCAATGCTTTGATTGCGAAATGACTTTGGCGTCTTCCTCAGCTGCTGCAGCCCGAAGGGAACCGGCGCGTCGAAATCGTATCGTGTCTCGTGTCGAATGTGCAGTTTCATTGGCTACTCGTAGAACCGGTAATCAATCTCGATCTGACGGCTTAAGTTGCCGAGGTCGGTTAGAAAGTCCTGAATGTATTCGTGAAGACCGAATTCGAAGATATCCGAGATCTTCTGATCCAGGTATTTCTCGTAGAGAGCGTTTGACGCCTCGCAGGAAGGTCCGGCAAAGCCATAGTCTTTCTTCAGGTATGACAGGTTCTCTTGGATCTTTCTGCAGCAAAAGTGAAGGCTGCGAGGCATCCGCTGATCCAAGATCAGAAACTGCGCAATGTCAGACGGTCGGGTTTTCTCACCATGGGTCATTCGATACCCACCGCCAGCGCCGACAGAACGGAGGATGCTTTCCCATTGGATGTTGTCCAGTGACGAGCCGACCGAGAAGGCAGTGGGCAGCAGAACATAGTATTTCACGTCCAGAATGCGCCCAGTATTGTCTGCCCTCTCGACAAATGTGCCAATGCGGGTGAAGTCGAAAATGTCATTGCGCAGCATGGTTCCCAAGGTGGCACCGCGAACCAGAGCAGCCTGTTGGCGAATAAGTTCCAGCGTCGCAGGCAAATCCCGCTCATTCACGCGGCGTTTCATGACCTCGTCAATCTGCATCCAAGTCGCGTTTACGGCACTCCACACATCGTGGGTCAGTGCCGTCCGAACAAGGCGCGCGTTGTCTCGGGCCTGCTTGATAACCGACTTGATCGAGGATGAATTATCCGCGTCTCGCAACACCCAATCAACAGCGTTGTCCTTGGTAATATCATCGTACTTGGCGTGGTATCCATCCAGAACTCCGGCCGTTTTCAGAACCGACCCCCATTCTTCGGCGGAGTTCTTAGTCCGGGTCAACGCCATCCTTTGACCTGTCTCCAGCAGCCTGGCCGTGTTTTCCGCGCGCTCCAAGTATCGGGACATCCAGAACAACCCACCAGCAGTTTTTCCCAGCATGGTCAGTCCTCCAGAACCCAGGTGTCTTTGGTCCCGCCGCCTTGGCTCGAGTTTACGACCAGTGAGCCTTTCTTCAACGCTACGCGGGTCAATCCACCGGGTGTGATTTTGATCCCGTCGGGAGACACCAAAACAAACGGCCTTAGATCGACATGTCTGGGGGCCAGCCCCGAACGCGCGAAGATTGGAACCGTTGAAAGAGACAGGGTCGGCTGAGCGATATAATTCGCCGGCCGCGCCTTGAGCTTGTCCCGGAATGCGGAAATTTCTTTTTTGCTGGCGGTTGGGCCAATCAACATACCGTAACCGCCAGACCCATGCACTTCTTTCACAACAAGTTCGGACAGGTTGTCCAGAACATAGGACAGCGAGACAGGGTCACTACATCGCCAGGTTGGAACATTCTGCAGCAGAGGCTTTTCGCCTGTGTAGAACTCAACGATCTCTGGCATGTAGGAATAGATCGCCTTGTCATCGGCAATACCCGTTCCGGGAGCGTTCGCGATCGTGATGCCGCCTGCGCGATAAACGTCCAGAATGCCTGGCACGCCCAATGCGCTGTCAGGGTTGAAATTCAGTGGATCCAAGAAGTCGTCATCAACCCGGCGATAAAGCACATCGATGGGCTTGTAGCCTCTGGTGGTGCGCATACAGACGCGCCCGTCGACAACGCGAAGGTCGTGGCCTTCGACCAATTCCACGGCCATTTGATCGGCAAGAAACGCATGTTCGTAATAGGCTGAGTTATAAATGCCGGGGGTTAACACCGCGACAGTGGGTTCTCCGTCTGCGCAAGCTGGTGCACAGGCCGCAAGAGACCGTCTCAGATTGCGGGGGTAGTCAGAAACATTCCGCACATTGGTCGCGCTAAAAAGTTCGGGGAACATCTTTAGCATCGTTTCCCGGTTCTCCAGCATATAGCTGACCCCGGATGGTGTGCGGGCATTGTCTTCCAGAACGAAAAATTCGTCTGGTCCGGTTCGCACCAGATCGACACCTACAATGTGCGTATAAACCTGTCCGGGCGGTGAGACACCAAGCATCTGCGGCAGGAACGCTTCGTTTCCGGCAATCATTTCAGCCGGCACACGCCCGGCCCGGACAATTTCCTGGCGATGATAAATGTCATGTAGAAATGCGTTGATTGCCCGCACTCGCTGCTCGATGCCGCGTTCCAGCCGCTGCCATTCGCGCGCGGAAATGACGCGTGGTACGATATCAAACGGTATCAATCGTTCCTCGGCCTCGGCTTTGCCATATACGTTAAATGTAATGCCCGTCAGCCTGAAAACTTCTTCGGCTTCACGCTGTTTGGCCCTTAACCGAGATGCATCCTCAGCGTTGAACCAACGGCCTATTTCTTCATACGGATCTCTGAGTAATCCATCGCCGTTAAACATTTCATCAAAATACTCACTCATGTTTTAAGTCTCGCGATCAGCTCAAAATTTTCAAGTTATTTGAGTTTGGTTGTCCGGAGCCTTCCGGCGAAACGCGTAAAATTAAGGCTTTTTGAGTTGCATGATGGTCTTAACAACATAACGCTGTTGGTGTGACCAGCTCAGTTCACACTTACTAGATGCGCTGGGCGGCGCTTGGCTTTTCCCGGAGTCTGAACGTCCGATTTGGGCCCACGGTAGCCCAGTCCCCGTGCAGCAAGGCGATTGGCGCAGCAGGTGGCAAAATCTTTAATTCTGAGCCCAAAAGGCTAGGTTCTGGAACCATTAATTTGGTTTCGGCCATTTCGACGACCTGATTCAAGCCCCTGAGTTTCAGGGGGTTTATAATGAGTAGTCTATTCTGGTTGACCGAGGAGCAGATGGCGCATCTTCAGCCTTACTTTCCAAAGAGCCATGGCAAGCCGAGGGTTGATGATCGGCATGCGCTCAGTGGGATTATCTTCATCAATCGCAATGGGTTGCGGTGGTCAGATACACCTCGCGAGTATGGTCCACCAAAGACCCTTTACAATCGCTGGAAACGATGGAGCGATATGGGTGTATTCGCTCGGATCATGACCGGGCTGGCTGCTGAAGGCACGGACCACAAGACGATCATGATTGACGCAACATGCCTCAAAACGCACCGGACGGCTTCCAGCCTGCGGTTGAAAAAGGGGGGCGTGGCAGGCTGATAGGGCGCACCAAGGGTGGCATGAATACGAAACTGCACGCCGTTACTGACAGCCTCGGACGCCCCATCCGCTTCTTCATATCCGACGGGCAGGTGAGCGACTACACGGGCGCCAGGGCTTTGGTAAACAGTCTGCCATTGGCTGACTGGCTGCTGGGAGATCGAGGTTATGACGCAGATTGGTTCCGCGAAGCCCTTAATGACAGGGGAATAAAGTCCTGTATCCCAGGTCGAAAGTCACGCGACAAGCCTGTCCGATTCGACAAGCGCCGCTACAAACGACGCAACCGCATTGAGATCATGTTCGGACGCCTGAAGGATTGGCGGCGCGTCGCCACCCGATATGACAGATGCCCAAAGGTATTCCTCTCGGCCATCGCTCTCGCTGCAACAGTCCTATTCTGGCTGTAAATCAATGAGTCTGGAGCCTAAGCTGTTGTTTCCAGGTTCGGATGGTTCTGCACAAACGCTTCAAAATACTCGGCAAACGTTCCGACGATCGGTGGGAGTTGTTCGTATGGCGGGTAGTACAGCGTAAGCCACAACGATGTGATAGACCAGTTTGGCATCACCTGCTCGACTTGCCCGCTGGCCAATCCCTTGTAAGTTATGAAATCGGGTAGAACACATATGCCGTCTCCAGCGACCGCAAGAGCGTAAAGGAAGTCTCCATTGTTGGAGATTAACTTTTCGCCTGCTTGAATTGAAACGTTGCTACCTGCATGAGAGAATTCCCAGGTTTCGGAGCGGCCTTGCGCGCTGTATGACATAAGAAAGTCTGGGTTCAGATCGCGCGGATGATCAGGCCTGGGAATGCGGTCAAACAGAGACGGCGCAGCAATCATGTGTCGTGGGACTTCGCACAGTTTGCGCCAAATTGTTGATTTATCGGTAGGCGGGCCCGATACACGTACAGCTAAATCGCAGTTTTCCTCGATCACATCGAGCAGGGTGTCGGTAAAATTGATCTCGACTGAAATATTCGGATAGACGAGACGAAACCCCGAGATCACTTGCGGCAGCAAAGTTACGCCCAGTGATACCGGCGCGGTCAGACGCAGATGGCCCTTGTCAGGTTGGTTGGCCCGTTGAAGGTTTCGCGTAACCTCCTCAAACCCCTCCAACAACGGTCGGTACTGCGCAAGGACAGTTGCTCCGGCGCTGGTTAATGAAACTTGACGTGTGGTGCGTACCAGAAGCTGTGTGCCGAGGTCTTTCTCAAGCTGCGCTATGATGCGTGTTGCTGATGCCGGAGCGATACCCAGTTCGCGCGCGGCCAAGGAAAAGCTTTTCTGGTCTGATACAGCGCGCAGGACGCGGATGGGCTTAAGCTCGATCATGTCAGCTTAATAATTCCGTTTTCGTCAATAATAAACCTACATGATTGTCTATTCACTTCAATAATAGATACGCCATCTTTGGATCAAGTTGAACACTCGCCCAGGAGCGCGACATGATCAAAGACATCAAAGGGCTGCACCACGTCACATCGATGGCTGCAGATGCCAGCACCAACAATGCTTTCTTCACCAACACTCTGGGTCTGCGCCGGGTGAAAAAGACGGTCAATTTCGACGCACCTGAGGTTTATCACATCTATTACGGAGATGAAGTTGGAACACCTGGCTCGGTCATGACCTACTTTCCATTCGGTCAGATGCCTCGGGGGCGTCGTGGTGCCGGAGAGGTTGGAATAACGGAGTTTGCCATCCCTACAGGTGGTATCGCGTTCTGGAAACAGCATCTTGCATCTGGCGGTGTGACCGGGCTGACCGAAAACACTGTCTTCGGAGAAAAGCGTTTGTCCTTCGACGGTCCCGATGGCGACAGCTTTGCCTTGGTCGAAACTGACGTGCGAGGTCGGACAGCCTGGACCCAGGGCGGCGTTCCCGATGACGCCGGAATCTTGGGTTTCCGAGGCGCACGCTTTGCGTTGAAGGACGTCGACGCGACGGGCGAATTGCTCAGTTTCATGGGGTACCAGAAAGCTGAATCCGAAGGTGACGTTACTCGTTACGTGATCGAGGGGGGTAACGCTGCAGACACGATTGATCTGCAACAGCTGCCGTCAGGTGCTCCGACCGCTGGTCAAGGCGCTGGGTCCGTTCATCACATCGCTTTTGCCGTCGAAGACCGCGCCGCGCAGCTGCGTGTTCGGCAGGCTTTGCTGGATACCGGCTATCAGGTCACGCCGGTTATTGACCGCGACTACTTCTGGGCGATCTATTTCCGCACGCCGGGTGGTGTGCTGTTCGAAATCGCCACGAACGAGCCCGGTTTTGACCGTGACGAAGATACGGCCCATCTGGGTGAAGCGCTCAAGCTGCCCACCCGTTACGAGCCACATCGCAGCAAGATAGAAAGTCTTCTGCCCTCACTTGAACCATGATGACGGAGGTTGAGATGTCCAAAGATCTCTATCAGGCGCTGGTGCGGGCGCCGCAATCTGCCCGTCCGCTGGTTTTTGCCTTTCACGGCACCGGAGGGGACGAGCATCAGCTTTTCGAACTGGCTGGCGAGCTTGTTGCCGGAGGCGGAGTGGTCTCGCCGCGCGGTGATGTCTCTGAGATGGGCGCGGCGCGGTTTTTCCGTCGCGCCGCAGAGGGGATTTATGACATGGAGGACCTTGCGCGCGCGACTGAAAAGATGATCGCGTTCATCGAAGCCCATCGCTCAGAGTATCCCGGCCACCCCGTCTATGGTTTCGGCTATTCGAACGGGGCGAATATTCTGGCGTCCGTCTTTCTTAAACGACCGGACCTTTTCGAAGCGGTCGGGCTCTTGCATCCGATGGTGACTTGGGAACCCGAAGTAAATCCGCAGCTAAAGGGACGGAAGGTTCTGGTAACGGCGGGTCGGCGCGATCCGATCACGCCGCTGACGATGTCGGAACGCCTGATCAAATGGCTGTCCGAGAATGGCGCCGTGGTCACATCAGATATTCACGAAGGCGGGCACGAATTGCGCAACTCCGAACTGACGGCCCTAGCGACCCACTTCAACGGGGACGTCAGCCTCGGCTGAATGATCAAGCAGCGCATTCAACGTAGACAACACAGCGGCTTCTTTGCGCGCCCAGGACATGAACTCATGGATATGCTCTTCACGCTCGCGCCCCGGGTGGCAACAAATGAAATAGTTGAACCCTGTCTCTACTACAGGACCGAATGGGCAGATCAGCCGACCGTCAGAAAGTGCCGAGTAAACCAGCAACGATCCACACAGCGCTACACCCGCGCCTGCGATCGCGGCGTCCACAATCTGACCGCCCGGTGGTCTTTCGAACCGCATGGCTTTGGATGGGTCTACCGCATTCGGGAGACCAGCGTGTTGGCTCCAAAGAACCCAGCTGGGAACCGATCCGGCCAGCATCGGCGTTGTGTCGTACAAAACCTGCGCGGCGTTAATATCGGCAGGAGACCTTATGCCAAATGTGTTCAGCACAGCCGGGCTGGCGACAACCAGCATCAGCTCACGGTGGAGCAATTGCGCATACCGGTCCGAAGGCGGCTCGCTTGCATATCGGATCTCGATATCGGCCGTGGCGTGGGTTTTGTGGTCCGAGGGGTTTTCGGACTCGATGTGAACCTGAACGTCAGGGTGGTCCTTGGTAAACTTGTGAAGCCTCGGCAAAAGCCACTTACTGATCAGCGCATTGCTGGAACTGATGCGCAGTTTGGGTGTCTTCTTGGGTCGGACCTCATCAACCACTTGGCGGATCTGCAAGAACGCTTCGCTGATCGTTGGCTGTAAGCGCTGTCCTTCGGGTGTCAGATGGATTGCGCGGGTCTTTCGCACAAACAAAGGCACTCCAAGGTCGGCTTCCAGCGCCTTTATCTGCTGGCTGACCGCGCCCGGGGTGACCGAAAGCTCATAGGCCGCTTCTTTGATCGATCCACGCCGGGCCGCCGCCTCAAAGGCGCGCAAACTCAGCAAGGAAGGCAATCGGGTCAGTGGCATGGCAGCTCAAATTTATAATTTAGCCCAGCTAATGCATACCCGCAGAACTTCTGCTTTGTCGAGTTCAAACTACACCCCACATCGTTACACAACAGAACCTGGAACTGAGCGAAATGATCACGATTTACCAAAAGGCCTTGCAAGGACGTGCGCTGGACGGAGGGCTGGACAGCCGTCAAACAGCCTCGTGCCGTCGGTTTCAGCACCGAACCAACATGGGGCCCACACGCCCAGAAAACTCAGTCGTCAAAGCAATCGCATCCAAATTCCAACGAGGCCCAACATGACTTGGCAACCCTACCTTATATCGCTCGCAGCGGGCCTTGGCATCGGGGTCATCTACGGCCTGATCGCAGTCCGCAGCCCAGCCCCACCAATCATCGCCCTTTTGGGCCTCTTGGGCATGCTTGCCGGAGAAGCCGCCGTGCAATGGATCAGGGGCCATTCCGACGCCGTGTCGCAGGCCCTGCATCTGAAGTCTTTCGCCGTGACGAAGGCGGACCAAGTCACAGAACCCAGCAAAACTGAACCCCTTTGACCCCATCCAACCTCAACCAAGGAACGAACAATGTCCAAACTTGATGTCCTGACCCCAGAGAACAGCCAGATCATCTTCATCGATCATCAGCCGCAGATGGCGTTTGGTGTGCAATCGATCGATCGTCAGACACTGAAGAACAACACCGTTGCCCTGGCTAAAGCCGCCAAGATTTTCGGCGTGCCCACAATCATCACAACGGTCGAAACAGACAGCTTTTCGGGGCAAACCTATCCTGAACTTCTGGACGTTGACCCTCAGGCGCCTTTGCTGGAACGCACGTCCATGAACTCTTGGGACGACCAGAAAGTCCGCGATGCGCTGGCACGCGGGGCAGTTGAAGGCCGCAAGAAAATCGTGGTCTCCGGCCTTTGGACCGAGGTCTGCAATATCACCTTCGCGCTGAGCTGCATGGCCGATACGGATTACGAAATCTACATGGTTGCGGACGCGTCGGGGGGTACTTCGGTAGATGCCCACAAATACGCGATGGACCGGATGGTTCAAGCCGGAGTGATCCCTGTGACCTGGCAGCAAGTTCTGCTGGAATGGCAACGAGACTGGGCACGGCGCGACACATACGACGCTGTCATGGACCTGGTGCGCGAACACTCCGGTGCCTACGGCATGGGCGTGGATTACGCCTATACGATGGTCCACAAGGCCCCATCGCGCACCCGTCACACTGGTCCAACGTTGGACGCGGTGCCCGCCGGCAAGGTCGCCGCAGAATAATCTGCCGCGCAACGCTCGCTCGGTCCTTTCATCCCTCCCCGTGAAACCGAGCGGGCGATTTCCCAAACCAATCTCATCTGTGCCCGACCGGCGGGCACCTACCAGTCCCGCTTTGCCAAAGGATGCAAATCATGGCCGCCCCAGACAAGATACTCTTCAACGGCAAGATCACGACAATGGATCCCGACATGCCCGAAGCTACAGCTGTGGCCATATCGGGGGATCAGATCACGGCTGTTGGCACAGACAAGGAGACACTCGGGCTTGCGGGTCCTAAAACCGAGACAATCGATCTGGGCGGCCAACGTGTGATCCCCGGGCTGATCGATAGCCACACGCATATCATTCGGCAAGGCAATAACTTCGCGATGGAGCTGCGCTGGGACCACGTTCCGTCTCTTGCCGACGGTCTGCGTATGCTAAAGGCTCAGGCGGAGCGTACACCTGCGGGTCAATGGATCCGTGTCGTAGGCGGCTGGTCCGTTGACCAATTCGCCGAAAAGCGTCTGCCAACAATTGATGAGATCAATGCGGTCGCGCCGGATGTGCCTGTCTACGTGTTGCATCTCTATGATCGGGCATGGCTGAACAAAGCCGCCCTGCGTGCAATCGGCATCGACAAACATTTCTACGAACCCTTTGTCTCGGGCCGTCTTGAGCGGGACAATCAGGGCAACCCGACCGGGTTGGCAATGGCGCGGCCCAACGCTCAGCCGCTTTATGCGCTGTTGGACATGGCACCCAAGCTGGACTTCGAGCAGCAGGTCACCTCGACCAAGCACTATTTCAAGGCGCTGAATGGGCTTGGATTGACCTCAGCTTTGGATTGCGCGGGTGGCTTCCTGAACTATCCCGATGATTACGGCGTCATCACCGAGTTGAACAAGCGGGGTGAGCAGACCGTGCGCATCGGCTATCAGCTTTTTGCCCAGCGTCCGATGTTCGAACTGGACGATTTCAAACGGTGGAATGACATCGTCAAACCAGATGAAGGCAACGGCTACCTGAAATGTGTGGGAGCGGGCGAGATGCTGGTCGCGTCGGCCTATGATTTCGAGGATTTCAGCTACCCACGCCCCGATCTGCCCAAGCGGATGGAAGGAGACCTCAGGCCAGTACTGGAGTTTCTGTTCGAAAACCGATGGCCGATCCGTTTCCACTGCACGTATGAAGAAAGCGCCCACCGGTTGCTGAGCCTTATTGAAGAGGTCGGACGCGACAAAGGGCTGGAAGAGCTGAACTGGATTTTCGATCACGGTGAGACGATTTCGGAATCCACCATGGAATGGGTTGCCCGACTTGGCGGCGGTATCAGCTACCAAAACCGCATCGCTTTTCAGACGACAGCCTATCGCGACCGATACGGTGAAGACGCCCTGCGCGAGGTTATGCCGGTCAAGAAGATGATGGCATCTGGTGTGCCTCTTGCCGCTGGCACGGACGCCACGCGAGTATCCTCATACAATCCGTGGTTGGCCATTCACTGGGCCGTTTCTGGCAAGGGTCGCGGCGGAGACGTCATCTGGAGTGCGGCGAACCGCTTGGATCGGCACGACGCGTTGCGTCATTGGACAGCTGCAGGGGCTTGGTTCAGCCGGGAAAACGGCAAGAAGGGTCAGATCAAAGCAGGTCAATGGGCAGATATCGCCGTGCTCGACCGGGATTATTTCTCGATCGCCGAGGACGAGATCACCGAGATCGAGGCCGACCTGACGCTGACAGGCGGCAAGATCGTGCACGCCAAGGCCCGTTTTGCGGCGCATGAACCAGCCCCATTGCCGGAGCTTCCCGATTGGTCACCTGTCCCTTTTTTCGGTGCCCCCGGCGCTACGGCGCAAAACCAAGGCAGCCTTGCCGCTGAATAGCGGAAAGACCTCAGGAGATATCCCATGTTGGACGACCAAAAGCTAAAAATCACTTACAGCGAAAGCGACACAAAAGCTCGGTACGGCGCTTCGGTGTCCGGGATCGTGAGTGAGGCGGAACTGACACTATCTAAGGTCACGCCCAGCCTTGTCATCGCCGATCATACGTTTGTCCCGGATGAGCTGCGTGGCCGTGGCCTGGCGAGGGCCTTGGCTGCACAGCTTGTGGCAGACGCGCGCGACAAGGGTCTCCGCATAGTGCCTCTTTGCCCGTTTGTGCGGTCCTACGCCGAAAAAAACCGCGAGGAGTTGGCAGATGTCATCCAGTGGTAGCATCGCAAAACCTGCACCTGCGGCATCAAACTCGGCTTGGGCCCCGTTCAAACATCGGGCGTTTGCACTTCTTTGGGTCGCGACACTCATCTCTAACGTCGGCACGTGGATGCATGATGTGGGCGCGGGTTGGTTGATGACAACGCTCAACTCATCCCCTGCTGTGGTCTCGTTGGTGCAGGCGGCAACAACCCTGCCGGTTTTTGTCTTTGCCTTGTACGCCGGAACGCTGGCGGATCGGCTTGATAAACGCAAATTGCTAATCACAGTGAACGTGGTGCTTCTGGTACTGGTGTCGGTGCTAACCGTGTTGGTTCAGCTTGAACTGGTAACACCCACGCTGCTGATCCTGTTCACGTTGGCCATCGGAACTGGCACAGCTTTCATGGCTCCTGCCTGGCAAGCGATCGTGCCAACCCTGGTGCCGCGTGATGCGTTGCAGCCAGCCATTGCGTTGAATTCAATGGGCATCAACATCAGCCGCGCAATCGGCCCTGCCTTGGCAGGCGTTTTGATTGCATCGGTCAGTTTGGCGGCGCCTTTTGCGGTCAACGCGGTCAGCTATCTCGTGATCATTGGCGCTCTGTTGTTGTGGAAGCACGACGTCGGCGTTTCGAAGACATCTCAGCCTGTTTTTAACGCAATGATGACCGGCATGCGGCACGTCGCACATAATGGCCCGCTCAAGGCCACGTTGATCCGATCTTTTGCCTTCTTCATCTTTGCCTCTGCCTATTGGGCGCTGCTGCCACTTGTCGTAAGGACAATCGAAGGTGGCGGGGCGACGCTGTATGGATTGTTGCTGACTTTGATCGGTGCAGGGGCTGTTGCGGGTGCTTTGACCCTTCCACAGTTCCACGCCAAGCTTGATGCAAGCACAACAGCTGCAAGCGGCACCATCGGCACTGCCGTTGCCATGGCTATTCTTGCAACGGCGACAACACCTACACTGGCCTATATCGCTGCATTGTTGGGTGGCTTTAGTTGGATTGCCGTCCTCACCACGTTCAATGTGTCGGCGCAGACCGCTTTGCCCAATTGGGTCAGGGCCCGAGGGTTGGCCGTAAATCTGATGGTCTTCTTCGGGTCAATGGCTTTTGGATCCGCAATCTGGGGTCAAGTGGCCACTGCAACATCTGTGTCGATTACCTTGCTACTCGCAGCAGGAGGCCTGATCGTTGGCTTGATCCTGACGCGCAAACTCCAGCTTGGTCAGGGCGTCGATCTGGACCTAACGCCCTCTATGCATTGGCCTGCACCTCAGGTTGCCCTTGAGGAGGACGGCTTGGCATCCCGCGGTCCTGTCATGGTCGAAGTCGAGTATCGCATTCGACCCGAGGATGAAGCTGCGTTCCTGTCCGCAATCCAGGAATGGTCGGGCGAGCGCTGGCGCGATGGCGCCTATGATTGGCGTGTCTTCCAAAGTGCCGAAGACCCCGAGCTATGGGTCGAGGCCTTCATGGTTTCGTCCTGGGAAGAACATCTAGCTCAGCACGCTCGGGTGTCGCGGCAGGATCAGGATGTTCAAAAGACCGTCGCTGCTTTTGACACCAGAGAAAGCGGACCCGTCGTCCGCCATCTGATCGCACCATGAAAAGAGTGTTTGAGATGCTATCGACATTGGTCACCCATAGGCCCGTTCTTTCCGCCACAGTCTTTGCGGTTCTGTTCGGGGTCCATGCGCCTGATCAGGTATCTGCTGGTGGTTCGGAGTTTGAAGGCCGTATCGAAGCAGTCGAGCGGTCGGACGTCTATAGCCGGGCGGAGGGCATTGTCGAAGAAGTGCTGGTTGAGCAAGGCGACTATGTCGAAGCGGGCACGCCATTGCTGCAGCTTCGAAACGATCTGGAGAAACTGGCGGTCGATGCCGCGCGTGCAGAGTTGGCCAAAGCCGAGGCTCTGTTGCTTCAAGCCCGAGATAGGCTGGAACGCGCGGCCCAACTCTCAACGCGGGGAGCGGCGACAGAAGTTGCTTTGTTGGACGCTGAAACCACTCTGGCTTTGGCTGAGGCCGAAAGGGCCTTGGCGGAAACCGAGTTGGAGATCGCAAAAACCAACTACGCGGACACGCTCATACGTGCACCGATCTCTGGGCATGTTGAAGACCCGCGTGTTGGACCGGGTTCACTGGTCGAGTTCAATTCGGGCGACCCGCCCCTGTTTCAACTCGTAAATCTGGATCGCCTGCGCGTTGTGTTCGAAGTTCCCTACGCCCAATGGGTTTCAGGGTTGAATACAAGCAACACACTCTCAGAGGAGCTATCAAATTCCGGCCGGTTTCGTGTTGAAACGGAGATCGGTCGGGTTCTGCCGAATGCAATTCAGCTCACCGGTTCGGCGGTCTGGTTCGATGAAAACAGCGGCGAAATTCGTGTTTGGGCGGATCTGGAAAACCCCGATCAAACATTGCGACCGGGAATGAAAGTTCGTGTCACGCCCATGGTCGACCCAGTCACCGACGCCGACCAAGACCACTCCATGGTCAGGCCATGACGAAACCCACTCCTCACGACCCCATCAACATCAGGCATCACAAGGACTGTTCCAAATGATCAAATTCGAATTGAACGGCCGACCCGTAGAGGTTGATAACCCCCCTGACGAAATGTTGCTGCTGGTCCTTCGGGACACACTCAAACTGAAGGGCACGAAATACGGATGCGGTGCTGCCATGTGTGGGGCCTGCACGGTGCATGTGGATGGTGTTGCGAGCTTCGCGTGTCAGATGTCGGTTAGCGACGTGGAGGATGCGCAGGTCACGACGATCGAAGGATTGTCCGAAGACGGCTCGCATCCTGTTCAGAGGGCCTGGATCGAAGAGCAGGTCGCACAATGCGGCTATTGCCAGTCGGGTCAGATCATGCGCGCGGCAGCACTTCTGGCGGACAATCCATCCCCGACGCGACAGGAAATCGTCGATGAGATGAGCTCGAACCTTTGTCGCTGCGGAACCTACAACCGCATTTTCAAAGCCATCGAACGCGCAGCCAAGGAGGTTTGAGATGACCATGACCATGAACCGCCGAGGGTTTCTACAAGGCGCTGCCGGATTGACATTTTTCATCGGCGCGGGAGGAATCTCATCCGTCCGGGCGGAGGCCGCAATTGGAACTCTGGATGTCAATCATTGGTTGACGATCCGGGCCGACGGAAGCATCCGGATCGTCTTCCCCTCGACCGAAATGGGGCAAAGCAGCTATTCCACGCTGCCACAAATCCTTGCTGAGGAACTGGATGCAGCATGGGACGACGTTGAGATCGAACAGTTGAACGCTGATGATCGGCGCTTTGGAAATCAGCTTTTTGGCGGTGTTTTGTATACGGCTGGCAGCACCGGAACACAGTTCTACTTCGATCCCATGCGCAAGGCGGGCGCGCAGGCGCGCGACGTGTTGCTGCAAATCGCAGCGCGCGAATGGGGTGTGGACAAAACACGGCTCAGGACCGAACCAAGTGTTGTTTTGGGGCCCAATGGCCAAAAGGCCGGGTATGGTGAATTGGCGGCGCTTGGTTCAAGGGATGTGACGGTGCCAGACGCTGAGACCGTGCCGCTGAAAGACCCATCCGCGTTCAGGATCATCGGGCAAGATCTGCCGCGTCGCGATGTTCCAGCCAAAAGCACCGGCCGGGCTGAATACGCGATCGATGTGGATGTGCCTAACATGGCCTATGCCGCTGTTCTGCGCTCGCCCGTTGAAGACGAAGTACCGCTTTCCATCAACGACGCTGCCGCACGCGAGGTACCCGGCGTCATCGAAATCGTGATGGTACCGGACGGAGTTGCCGTAGTTGCGGAAAGCCTGTGGTCTGCCTTGGGGGCACGGGGCTTGCTTGAGGTCGAATGGTCCACCACTTCACCCTTCCGAACCTCAAACAGCGAAGAGACGCTGGCCGAATACGCGGCAGCTGTCAGTGATCCTGAAGCGTCGGGTGCAACCTGGGCCGAGAAAGGCGACGCCCCCGCAGCCATTGGCAACGCTGACCGTCAGTATTCGCAGCTCTATTTGTCGGATTATGCCTACCACGCTCAGATTGAGCCGATGGCAGCTGTCGCGGCTGTCGATGCGGACGGGCAAGGTGCTGAGGTTTGGGCAGGCACGCAAACGCAGTCGTGGACCGCGCGCACCGTGTCGGAGGTGTTGGGCATCCCTGTCGAAAGCGTTCGACTGAACATGATGACAATGGGCGGAGGATTTGGTCGACGCACAGCCCTGATGCAGAACTATGTGCGCGATGCAGTGCTGTGCTCGAAAGCTATTGGACGCCCTGTCAAAGTGATCTGGCCGCGTGAAGACGACTTAAAGCAGGGAACCTTCCGTCCCGCTGCAGCGCAAAAGCTTGAGGCAGGTCTGACTGCGGACGGAAAACTCGACGGGTGGTATCACAAGGTCGCTACACCAACGGTGATCGGGTTTTTCAATCCCGTGCGTTGGGACGCGGTTAACCCGAACGATGTGATCTCGATGCGCGGTGCAGAGAGCAAATTCTATGGGATTAAGGATTTCCGCGCCGATCACCTGATCATGGAAAGGCACGCGCGCCTTGCCCCCTATCGCGGTATTGGCGCGTCCTACACGGCCTTTGCGGCAGAGTGTTTTATGGACGAACTGGCAGAACAAGCCGGGCGGGATCCGTTGGAGTTCCGGCTGGATCTAGTTTCAGAAAACCCGCGCGGGCGGCACCTGCTCGAGAAAGTGGCCGAAATGTCCGATTGGTACAATCGGGGTGATCGAAACTTAGGTCTTTCCTTCGCTGGCTACAGTTCATCAATGGCGGCAGGTGTGGCGGAAGTTGAAGTCGACGCGGACAGCGGAGAGATACAGATCACCAACTTCTGGGCCGCGATAGATGCGGGCCTGATTGTCACGCCGGACAACGCGCTCAATCAGATCGAAGGTGGCATCGTATTTGGTATCTCGATGGCTCTTTCCGAAAAGATCGACATCGAAAATGGCGAGGTGGTGCAGAGCAACTTCTGGGACTACGAGATCACACGCGCGTCGCAGATGCCTGAGATAGAGATCTACGTCGCAAAGGTCGATGCGCCGCCTGTTGGTGTCGGCGAGGTTGGCACTCCGATGGTGCCTGCGGCCATTGCCAACGCGTTCTACGCCGCACAAGGCAAGCGTCTGCGCCACATGCCATTTACACCGGATCGCGTCACCGCCACGCTGGAAACGTAGGGGCCTAGGGATGCTGCCGGTCATTTCCTGTGACCGGCGGCGCATTTGCCAAGACCCGACTACAAACAAAGGACCCACTGCATGAGTTGGAACCCCACGCATAACCCTGAGTGCCCAAATGCCTCGGCAGACAGTGTTGAAACTCTGATCATTCCGCGCGCCCGTGATCTCGGTGGCTTTGAAGTCAGGCGCGCGTTGCCTGCGCCTGAACGCCAGATGGTCGGGCCATTCATCTTTTTCGATCAGATGGGTCCAGCAGAGTTCATCACGGAAGTCGGCATAGACGTTCGCCCACATCCGCATATCGGCCTTGGGACCGTCACCTATCTGTATGATGGCGAGTTTGAGCATCGCGACAGCCTCGGCACTCATCAGATGATCTATCCGGGCGAAGTGAACTGGATGGTTGCAGGCAAGGGCGTCACGCATTCCGAACGCACCAGCGCGGAAACGCGGGCGAAGCGCAACAGGTTGTTTGGTATTCAAACCTGGATCGCGTTGCCAAAAGACCGCGAGGAGATGGCACCGGACTTTGAACATCACAAAAACGCGGCTCTTCCAGAGCTTCAAGATACAGGCATCCAAGCAAAGCTCATACTCGGATCTGCCTATGGAAAAACCAGCCCCGTTACGATGCAGTCCGAGACGTTTTACGTCGATGTCATTCTTTCTCCGGGCGCGCATTTTCCATTGCCTGACGATCAGGAGGATCGTGGAATCTATGTCACTGAAGGGTCGGTTGAGGTTGCTGGCGACGTCTTCGAAGCCGGGCAAATGATGGTCTTTCGACCCGGTGACAAAATCAGCGTTCGGGCTGGTGAAAAGGGTGCGCGTCTCATGGCGCTGGGCGGTGCAACCCTGAGCGAGGAGCGTTATATCTGGTGGAACTTCGTTTCATCGTCCCGAGACAGGATTGAAGACGCCAAAGAGTCTTGGAAGGCGGCGGATTGGGCCAATGGTCCTTTTAAACTGCCACCGGGTGACGACGCCGAGCATATCCCGATTACGCCAGAACTTGAGCAAACCTTGCCTAATAGAGAAACCGAGCCTTCGGCCTGACTGTCAGACCGGGTTTGTAGGATTTCCAAAGTGCGCAAAACCCGGTCTAGAGGCCCAAAATTTTTCGTGCCTGGTCAGCTGTCGCAACCGGGCGATTGAAGTGGTAACAGATCTCTGCAGTGCGCGTTACAAGCGCTGCATTTGATGGTGCCAGCGTATTGCGATCCAGGCGTACGTTGTCTTCGAGGCCGGTTCGTGCATGGCCGCCAGACGAAATTGCCCAGTGGTTCAGAACCTCCTGCTGGGCGCCAATGCCAGCAGCGCACCACGGTGCACCCGGAAACAGTCGGTCAACTGTCTTCACGTAGAAGTCGAATACGTCCCGATCCGCAGGCATTGCGTTTTTCACACCCATGACAAATTGCACATAAGGCGTGTCCTTGATTTGCCCTTTCTTGTGCATCTCGGCCGCCTTCAGGATGTGGCTCAGGTCGAAGGCTTCGATCTCTGGTTTGACGTCATAAGTCACCATCTCTGCCGCGAGCCATTCGACCAGATCAGGTGGATTTTCGTAAACGCGCGTGGGGAAGTTGTTCGATCCTACCGATAACGAGGCCATATCCGGCCGCAAGGGCAACATGCCGCCGCGCGTCTTGCCTGCCCCCGACCGCCCTCCTGTCGAAAACTGGATGATCATGCCGGGGCAGTGTTTCTCGAGCCCCTCTTTCAACCTTGCGAACTTTTCCGGGTCGCTCGAAGGCGTTTCATCATCATTCCGCACATGTGCGTGACAGATAGCTGCACCCGCCTCAAAAGCGGCCTGTGTGCTTTCGATTTGCTCTTCGACTGTTATGGGCACAGCCGGGTTATTGGCCTTGGTTGGCAAGGACCCGGTTATTGCAACACAGATGATACAAGGCTCTGCCATGTCACGCCTCTTTCGGTGCGAGGACAAAGTCGAATTCGACATCCCAATATGGACCTTCAAAGCCAACTTCCGCAGATCGCGCCGGATCATCAACCCGGTTGAATTCGGCGATCAGGCTTTCTTTGACCCCAAATACCGCATCCGAATTGATGTACTCGTCGTCGGGATCAAAGATATGAGTGGTCAGGTCGTCGTAGCCGTCTTTTGAAACGATGTAGTGTAGATGCGCTGGTCGGTACGGGTGTCGACCAAGACGCTTCAACAGATCGCCGACCGGCCCGTCATCCGGGATTGGGTAATTCTTTGGCCGCACCGCGCGGAACCAATAGGTCCCATCAGCACCGGTTGTGAAGACGCCGCGCAGATTGAAATCGGGCTGAATACCCTTCTGTTGAACGTCGTAAAAGCCATCATCATTGGCCTGCCAGACATCAATCTTGACGCCTTCCAACGGGTTGCCGTCTACATCGGTGACACGACCCCGCACCACCATGTCCTCACCCTTTTGGTCCAGACAAATGTTGTGCCCCATCTCATATTCCGGCGCGCCGCCCACGTGGAAAGGACCCAGAACAGTGTTCTCGGAGGCTCCGGTTGGGCGACGAGAATTCACGGCATCCACCAGCATCGACACGCCCAGAACGTCGGACAACAGAATATACTCCTGCCGCCAGTCATCGCACATGTGCCCGACCTTGGTCAGGAACATGATCGCCTCGAACCATTCCTGCTGCGTTGGTTCAATTTCCTTGACTGCTTCATGGAGCTTTCGGGTGATGACCTCCATCACTTGCTTCAGTCGTTCGCTTTCTGCGTTTTTGTTCCGTGCGGTGACGACCTCGGCCGAGTTTTCTTCGGTAAAGTATCCCATCTCATGCGAGTCCATTTTGGCCTCCTGACTTGTATAAGTTTGCTCCGGATTGGGTCATCGCGAAAGCACCTTGGTCAAAGCGCGGCGCAGTTCGGCTTCGGCGTCCGTAGCCATCTCGGCTGAGCGCCATGCGACGTGTTGATCAGGGCGGACCAACAAACAGCCCGTATCTGAAATCTCGGACGCCCGCGCCCAATCCCCGGTGTGGTCAACAAAGGTCTGGCGCGGGCCGATGACGTGACAGCGAATGGGCATGCCCAGCTCTTTCGCGATCATCTCGGCTGCTTTTACCCAGGCCTCGCCACCAATTCCGGTCAGCACAGTGAATTCTCCGCGACCGCACAAATCCAATGTTGAATGCTTGTTCCCAGTATCATGATCAAACACCCAGACATGCGGAATGCGCGCGCCGGGCCATGTCGTCGGCTGGTAGTGCAACTCAGCATCCTGATCAAAACCAGGGTTCGGTTGACCATCCGTTTCAATTGCACAGGAGACGTAGCGTTGGTTCATTTCAACGCCATGCGCATCGAACTCATATTTCTTGAAGGCAATCGCCTCGCGGATGGCCTGTCTTTGTGCTGCGGCTTCAGGCGTTGATCCCGAGCGTGCCTCTAGGTTGCTTTGCATGACCTCTGGGTCGACGCCTTCGGCCATTCCGAGTGACTCAAAGATGGGACCGAATTCACCGATGGATTGATTGGCCCGTGTGACGATCTGCTTTGCCACTGGCGAACGTTCTTCGCTGTAGCTGTCCAGCAGGTTCTCTCCGGCATGGCCTTTCAGGACAGCCGCCAGTTTCCAGGCGAGGTTGAAGCTATCCTGAATCGACGTGTTCGACCCAAGCCCGTTTGACGGCGGATGGCGGTGCGCCGCGTCGCCCATGATGAAGACGCGATCTTTCTGCATATGGGTCGCGTACATGTTGTTGACGGTCCAGGTGTTGGCGCTGATCAGTTCGATCTCAAGCTCGGGGTCGCCAACAAGCTGGCGCGCTACCTGCGTTGCCATGGCTTCGTCAACTTCGGGCGCTGGTTGGTTGATGTCATAGCCCCAAACAATGAGCCATTCGTTCCATGGGCGGACCATGCGGACCAGACCCATGCCGATGCCGCCGACATTCGCGCCGGGTTGCATCACCCAATAGAGGACCGATGGCCGATGCGCGACGTATTTGCTGAGATCTGCGCGGAACAGGATGTTCATGGACCCGCCGACGCCCATCTGACCTTCGAAAGGCAGACCGGCATGTTCGGCGACCAGAGAATTGCCCCCATCCGCGCCCACCAGATATTTCGACCGGATCGTGATTTCTTCGCCCGACAAACGATCCAAACACGTCGTTGTCACACCATCTGCATCTTGCTCATGTCGCAAGTATTCGGTGCTCATGCGTGCCTGAGTACCACGGCGGCAGGCCGTGCCGAACAGAATGGGTTCCATGAAGGTCTGCGGCAGATCGTTCATCATCGTCGGGCTGGACAGCAGGTGCTCGGCCTTGGACAGTGGATGATTGCCCCAGCTTTTCATCCGTCCGATTTCCTCGCCCGCGAGGCTTTCGCAGAACACGTTTTCGCCCATCAAGTCCTGGTGCGCGGCATGCATATAGGCTTCGGCCTCGACCTCGTGACCAAGGTCGCGCAGCACCTCCATCGTGCGCTGATTGGTGATATGTGCCCGCGGCGTATTGGCCAGCCAGCGATAGCGGTTGATGACCATATTCTCGACGCCGTAGCTGGACAGCAAAGCCGCCGTTGCAGAACCCGCAGGTCCGGTCCCGATAATCAGAACATCCGTTGTGATGGTGGCCATGTTACGCCTCCCTCTGTTTGTCAGATTGAATTGAGTTGAGGCCGTCCTTTGGGTTCGTCAGCACAAGGCGACGGCGCACAGGGAAAATCTGCAGCCCAGTCTTTTCTGAGATCAGCCCCCACAGACCGCGTGGTGCGAAAAGCATGACGGCGATCCCGATTAGACCAAGCACCATGAGATACCACGAGCCGTAGTCGGCCAGCAGGCTCTGCAAGATGAAGAAGATCAGCACGCCCAGGATCGGGCCTTCAATGGTGCCAATTCCGCCGATCACGACGATGAAGATCACATAGGCAGTCCAGTCGGTGACCGAGAACGCTGCATCCGGAGAGATGCGCAATTTCTGTACGTAAATCAGAGCACCGGTCAGCCCGGTTCCTGCGGCTGAGACCAAGTAGACCAGCCATTTCATCCGCACCGCATCGACGCCAACAGACTTAGCCGCTTCAACATTGTCACGTACCGCAGCCAGCGCCAGCCCGCGCTTTGTTCTGAGCAGCCAGTAGATGCCCGCAATCGTCGCGATCACCAGCGCCAAGGCCAGCCAATAGGTCAGGATGTCCCGCGCTGCTGCACCGCGAACGTCAAACGTGGTCTGTATCCATTCGGTGGCCCACATCTCACGCGTTGCGGTGCGCGGCAGAGAAGTTCCGGTGCCTCCGCCGAGCACTTTCCATTGCGCCACTAGCAGACGCATAACCTCGGCGATGACCCATGTGCCGATGGCGAAGTAAGCTCCTTGCAGGCGGAAGGCGAAAAAGGCTGTGGGTATGGCTACAATCAGGGCTGCAACACCGCCCAAAAGGATCGCCGGAACCGGGTCCATCCCCCAAAGGATGACACCGCCAAACATGGCGTAGGCTCCCATGCCTACGAAGGCTTGCTGCCCGACGGACACCAGCCCGCTATATCCTGCGAGCAGGTTCCAGAATTGCGCCAAAACCAACATAGTGAAGATAAAGAACAGGTCTTGAATCAATCCCCGGCTGGCAAAGGTTGGCAGCAGGATGAACAGAATGATCAGGGCGATACAGACCGCTCCTGCGCTGTAGGACGCGCGGGTCTGTGTCTGGACGCGGTACATTGCAGTATCAGTCATCAGTCCACCGCCCTTGGAAACAGGCCCCTGGGTTTGATCAGAAGCACGATAAGAAAGGCCAGATGCCCAGCCAAGATTTGCCATTCGGGATTGATTGCCGCGCCGACAGTCTGAGCGACACCGATAATGATGCCTCCGACAAGAGTGCCCCATAGGCTGCCGAGGCCACCAATGATCACAGCCTCGAAGGCATAGATCAGGCGCGCTGGGCCGATATTGGGGTCAAAATTCGCCCGCATTCCCAGATAAAGCGCTGCCAAGGTCACCACGAGCATTGCGATGGCTGTCGCAGTGGCGAAAATACGTTCTGGGCGGATACCCATCAAACCCGCCGTCACTGCATCATCCGAGGTCGCGCGAAACGCCCGGCCCAACTCCGTCCGATAGAAAAGTTGGTTCAGCCCGACGATCACAAGGATTGCCGAGGCAAAGGTTAGCAACGGCAGAACGCCGAGGTTCAGCCCGGCCATCTGAACGGACGCCGTTGCGATTTCACCCGCAGGCAGACGTTGGCTATCCGCCGAGAAGCCTTCGAGCAGAGCGTTTTGCAAGACGACCGACAAACCGAAGGTTACGAGCAAGGGCGGCAGGATATCAGGCCCCAGCACGCGGTTCAGCACATGTCTCTGCAAGGCCCAGCCCACGCCAAACATAATCGGCGCGGCTATGATCGCGGCCAGAAACGGAGAAAGACCAAGCAGTGAGACCAGCAGAAGGATCAGATAGGCGGCAAAGACAATCAGATCGCCATGGGCCAAGTTGACCAATCGCATGATCCCGAACACGAGGCTCAGACCTGCGGCGAACAGCGCGTAGAGCCCGCCCAACAGAACGCCCTGAATGATGGTGTCGATCCAGATCATGCGGCGGCTCCTCCGAAATAGGCGTCGTGTATGGCCTCGCGGCTGAGCGTGTCTGCGGTGCCTTCCAGCGTGACGCGACCCTCCATCATGCAGTAGACGCGGTCTGCGACTTTCATGGCCTGGCCGATGTCCTGCTCCACCACGATTAGGCTGGCCCCGGCCTGCTGAATGCGGGGGACAGCATCGTAGATGTCTTTGATGACCACCGGCGCGAGACCAAGGCTGATCTCGTCACACAGCAGAACGCGCGGGTTGCTCATCAGCGCGCGGCCGATTGCAACCATCTGCTGTTGCCCACCAGAAAGGGCTGTGCCCGGGTGGTTTCGCCGCTCTTTCAGGATCGGGAACAGGTCGTAGATTGTTTGCAAAGACCAATGGCCTGATACCTTGCGGCCATAGGTGCCTATCAGTAGGTTTTCCTCGACACTTAGGGACGGAAACAGCCGGCGCCCCTCGGGCACCATGGCTACTCCGCGCGCCATGATCTCATCCGCAGCCAAGCCCCCAATGGGTTGGCCGTCAAAGCGCACTTGGTCGGACCCGTTGGTCAGAACGCCCGAGATTGAGCGCATGAGGGTCGATTTCCCGGCTCCGTTTGCCCCGATGATGGCAACCGTTTCGCCTTGGTTCAGGTGGACGTCTACTCCGAACAGGGCTTGGAAGTCTCCGTAATGGGCGGTCAGCGCGTGGGTTTCCAGCAGGCTCATCAGACTTCGATCCCCAGATAGATTTCTTTGACTTCCCGGCTGTTCATGATCTCGTCCGGATCACCCAGACCGATGACCTTGCCGAAATCCAGAACCAGCAGCCGTTCAACGACCGAGGTGAGCGCATGCAGGACATGTTCGATCCAGATGATCGTGACGCCACTGCTGTGCAGCCCCTTGATCGTGTTGATCAGCGCGGTGCATTCCGCGTCGGTCAGCCCCCCGGCGATTTCGTCCAGCAGCAACAGCTTTGGGTTTGTTGCCATCGCACGGGCCAACTCCAACCGTTTGCGTTGCAACAGCCGCAATCCACCGGCCGTGTCATTGGCCACATCCAACAACTCCGTTTGCTCAAGAATGCGGGCGCAGTCCTGTTCGACCTCGTGTTCCGACTTGCTCTGCCCATGCGTTGCGGCCACCAGTAGGTTTTCGAAAACCGTCAGATGATCAAACGGCTGAGGGATTTGGAATGAGCGCCCTATACCCGACAAACAGCGCTGCATCGGCGGCACGCGCGTCACATCTGCTCGATCGAAATGGATCGATCCCGCATCAGATGTCAGATTGCCCGTTATCAGATTGAACAGAGTCGACTTACCCGCCCCATTCGGGCCAATGATCCCAAGGGCCTGCCCCTGCGCGACATCAAAACTGACATCGTCAGTGACAGTGAGCGCACCGAAGCTTTTTGAGACGTTTTTGAGCGAAAGAATGGTCATACCGGAGTTCCTGCCCCGGAAATGATCCGGGGCACTTGTTTCGTTGCGATCAGGAGATTTCTTCCATCACACCTGCGGTCGGGATTTCGGGTGCTGAGGAGTTGTCGACGATCACGAGGTCATAGCTGCCATTGTCGAGTAGCCTCCATTGCCCCCCGACCAAGGGTGTTTTCGCAACGTTCTGCGCGGCGAAGGGCGGTAGGCCCGCACCATCAAAGGCGATCCGGCCGACAATAGAGTCAAGCTGCGTAGCTGCGATGGCTTCGGCCACTGCATCCCCATCACCCGCGTCATCAACACGGCCCATGACATTTGCTGCCATTTCGAACAGCGCATGCACAAAGCCGATGGGTTGGGTCCACTGACGGTTGGTGGCGGCCATGTATCCTTGCGCCAGTTCAGCTGAGCTTGCGCCGGTCAGCGATGACGAGAACGGATGGGTGGGGGACCACCAAACTTCAGAGCTCAGGTTGTTGCCTGCGCTGCCCAAGGCTTCGACGGCTTGCGGGAACAAGATAGCCTTGCCGATGCTCGCGGCTTTCGGGGTGAAACCTTGCTGCTTGGCCTGACTCCAGAAGGTGGTGAAGTCAGGCGGAATTGGAACACCGGTCACGATTTCGACATTCGCTTGGCGAAATGCGTTGATCTGGGCCGAGAAATCGTCGGTTAGGTTCTGATACCGTCCGGGGTCGGTCAGTGTGTATCCGAGCTCGGACAAGACCGGCGGAAAGCCAACATTCGGGTCGCCCCAGGCGTTGCCGTCACCATCATTTGGGAACAGAGCGCCGACTTGTTTGTTGGTCTCCAACTGGTTCCACATTGCCGTGAAGACCGAGATCACGTCCTCAAGGCCCCAGAAGAAGTGATAAGCGTAATAGAACGGCTCCCAGCTGGTTGGATCGCCCGGGTTGCCTTGCTGGCCAATGAACCATGGCTGCCACGGGGCGACGGTCGAAATACACGGCACTTCCTCGGCCTCACAGGTCGAGGCAACCGGGTTGGTCGTTTCGGGGGTTGAGGCGACCAGCATGAGGTCGATCTCATCGTCCACGATCAGCTCGCCCGCGACATCTGCGGCGCGGTTCGGGTTCGACTGACTGTCCTTAACGATGACCTCAAAATTCGCACCGGCCTCGGACGCGGCGAAGTTTTCCAAAATGTACCTGTCTGCCTCAGAGAACGCAGCCAAAGGCCCTGATTGTGGGCTAACGTAGCCTAGTTTGATCTTTGCGCCCTGAGCGATAGCGGGTGCAGCGAGCGCACCGGCGGCCAGCCCGAGGCCGGTTGCAGCGCTGGATTGCAGCAATTTGCGTCGTGTGATCATGTGTCCCTCCCTTGACACGGTGAAGTCAAACGCTTGGGGCGTTGCCCGCCCACGCGTTTTGAAGAAGCGCCCGCAGCCCATCAGCCGTGACCGGCTGCGGGTTCCAATACGGGTTCTTGAGTGCGATTTCTGTGGCGCGGTCCAGATCGGCCTCAGACAGGCCAAAGTCTTTTAGAGCCATCGGTGCGCCCATGGATTGGGAAAAACTCCAAAGCGCCTGGCCAGGCTCAGAGCCACCGAGAATATCTGACACGGGTGCCAGCAGGTCCGGCACACCCACCGCGTTGTAGGCGATGGCATGGGGCAGAACGATCGCATGGGTTTCCGCGTGCGGCAGATTGAAGGACCCGCCCAGAGTATGGCAAAGCTTGTGATGCAACGCCATTCCTACCAGACCAAGCACCGTACCGCAGGCCCATGCGCCACGCTGCGTTTCTTCTCTGGCTTTCAGGTCGTCGGGGCTTGCCACAACGGTCGGCAGGCCCTCCGCAAACGCTTTAAGGCCATCGATAGCCAATTCCGTGGTCTGATCCGTACGATCCTTGGCATAAAGCGCCTCAGTTGCATGAGCCATTGCGTTCAAGGCGCTGGTCACGGTCATTGCGGGTGGCAATGACGCCACAAGTTCGGGATCGTACAGAATGACCCGCGGCAGAACCTTCTGATCTGTCAGGGTGGTTTTGATGCCATCCTCAGTCTGACCCAGGATCGGAGTAGCCTCGCTGCCGGCATATGTGGTCGGGATGGTGATTTGCGGCAAACCTGTCCGAAGAGCAATCGCTTTGCCTAAGCCAATCGTCGAACCTCCACCGATAGAAACAATGCTATCGGCTTTGACTGACAACGCGTGTTCAACCGCTTCTTCGGTCACGTCGACAGGTGTGTGCATCGTTGCCCGGGTGAAGACACCTGCCGCTCGATCCCCAACAGATGTTGCAAGCTCCATTGCCATATCGACTTGCTGAGGCGTCGAAAGGATCAGCGCCTTGTTCGATCCCAGCTCCGCCAGCTCCGCGCAGATGTCGTTGCGCAAACCTGCGCCGAACCGGACTTTCTGGCCATTGATGCTGGTAGTGCTGAGAGCCATTGGGCGGGTTCCTGACAAGCGTTGGATTGCGGGTCTGGCGGGAACGCTAGCAGGCCAAGACAGCGCTCTTGATCGAATTATCGACCATCAATATAACTTTGAGTTATGAAGCTTGATCCAAGACATCTCGAGATTCTCGCGGCTATTGTCGAGGCCGGAGGGTTGACCGAAGGCGCTGCTTTACTTGGGAAATCTCAACCCAGTGTCTCCAGAAGTGTCTCGTTGTTAGAAGACCGAGTGGGGGAGCCTTTGTTCCTGCCCACCCGAAGGCCCTTGCAACCAACTGAGCTTGGTCTCGCTTTGGCTCAGGAGGGACAAAGAATTCTGAACGCGGGTCGTCATGCGAGCCGACTGGTCGACGAGCACCGTCAAGGCCTTGCTGGTGCGGTTCGGGTTGCTGGCACACCGATCTTCATGGACGGCGTCATCTCGAACGTGATTGCAGAGTTTCAGGCCGAGTACCCCAATATTCGGATCGACCAATCCTATGGGTACCCCACTGAACTTTTGTCCCAACTGTCCGCCGAAACTCTGGACCTCGCCATTCTTCCAATGCGCCCGGCCGACGTTTCTGATGAGTACGAATTTCGTCAAATTCTGCCTGGTCGAAACGTCATTGCGTGCCGCATTGGGCATCCATTGGCGCGCAAAAAAGAGGTAAAGCTGGAAGATATCACCGAGTTTTCCTGGATCGCGCCACCTGCGAACAGCCCGCTGTTTCGTGACTTGAAGAACACGCTGGACGGCATCGGTGTGCGCGACCTCAAAATCAGTTTCACAGGCGGGTCTTTGAGTGCGGTTGTCAACGTTCTGACGGGCTCAGATTCCCTGACCGTTTTGCCTTTTTCTGTAGTCTACATGATGCAAAAACAAAAAACCCTGACAGCGCTGCCGATAAAAATTGGTGATCCCGACCGACACTTGGGTTGCGTGACGCTAAGCGCCCGGAGCATGCCAGCTTCGTCAAACCGCGTGCTTGAGTTCATAAAGCAGAAGTTTGAAATGCTTGATCGATTGATTTGTAACGCTGGATGATCTCACTGAACGCTCTAGCCTTCTAAAGACATGAGAGATTGAGTTTTTTCTCTAAAGCCTGCACGCAGTTTGTAACGGATGTTGTTCAACGTGCGCTGTCTCAGGAGGTCTTTTGTGTTTAGTGGGCTTCTATTTTCTTTTTCATTTTGAGTCAGAACTGCTTGACGATCGGGTCAGAATTGAATGGCGCGATTTACCCGTTTGTTGAGGTTTTGGAAGTCGATTGAGGCAAGAGTCAGTGACGTTACAAAGCTCAGAATTTATTGGAGAAAACGGCGATTTTTTTCCTGTTTTCCGCCATTCTTTCAAGTATCGCTCACACACCGTCAACGGCTCATTCCTTTCGCCGGCGGCAGTAGATTTGTTCAACAACAACGATCTATCTGGTCGCCTAAAAACGGGGCTTCCCTTGCCTCATCAGAACTTCAACCTGCGGTAACTTCGAGACAATCTCATCAGGCTCCGGGCTCTTATTTTTTGCCCGTCGCGGCCCTCCGTTTCCTAAGCATAACGGTAGACCAGTTCAGTTGGGCAGTCTCACATAGATGAGTTGGACGCACTTGGCCTGCCTGAAGCGTTCTATGATGGAAGAAATCTTTGACGCTACGAGGGCGCCTTTAAGGAAATGCTCACAACAAGATTGACTCGTCGCATTTTGACAAACGGCGTTCAGAAGAAACTAAAATACAGGCCTAACCTATCGGTTCAATCCGTCGCGTAGTTCTTCACTCCACTTTCGTAGTTCATCGAGAAACCCAAGCGCCGTGCTGCCAAACCTGGTGATAGAATACTGGACGGAAACCGGCGCGGTATCCATCACGTGTCGGCTCACCAGCCCCTGATCCTCTAGCTGGCGCAACCGCTCAGCGATCATCTTCTTACTGGCACCACCGATCATACGCGACAGATCGTTGAAACGTACGGGACCATCTTTGAGGTGCCACAAAATCGATCCGGTCCATTTTCCGCCAATGATCCGCATACCTCTTTCGATTGCGCATGGCTCCAGACAGGCCTCTGAGACCTGTCGACGACCTTTGGCGTCCTCTTCAATCCGCGCTCGCATCGTCATCCTTCCGCTCAGATAACTAGGTTACTAAAAGTATACTAGTTGATTTCTCACACCTGTATTCTCAAATGCTCTCTGAACCCGGCGAAAGTCAAGGGTTCAAAGATTGCACATATAGGATACGGACATGAGTAATATCCTCATCGTGAACGGCACCCAGCCCTACGAATTCGCACCCGGACAGTTGAACGCCAGCCTCGTCGAACGCGCACGTGACACGTTGGCCGCAATGGGGCACGAAGTACGCATAACCACCGTTGCTGATGGCTATGACGCAAATGCAGAGGTCGAGGCGCATGTTTGGGCAGATACGGTCATCATGCAGTTCCCGGTAAACTGGATGGGCGTCCCATGGATCTTCAAAAAATATATGGATGAGGTCTACACAGCCGGAATGGATGGCCGCCTATGCACAGGCGACGGTCGCACCGCCGACGCACCAAAAGCCAACTACGGCATGGGTGGATCACTGAACGGAAAGACATACATGCTGTCGGTGACATTTAATGCGCCGAAAGAAGCATTCGACAACCCCGCCGAGCCGTTCTTTGCCGGAGCGAGCGTCGACGATCTTCTGCGCCCGATGCATCTGAACGCCAAGTTCTTCGGTATGCAGGCCCTACCGACATTCGCTGCCTTCGATGTTATGAAGAACCCCGAAATCGAGGCCGATTTCGCTCGATTTGACGCGCATCTGAAATCCACTTTTGTCGAGGTTGAACATGTCCCAGCCTGATATTCACCTGTATACCGCAGGCACGATGAACGGCTACAAGCCGGTCATTTTTCTGGAAGAGGCAGGTATCCTCTACGACCTGACCCATATCAACTTTTCCAAACAGGAACAGAAGGCGCCGGATTACCTGGCGCTGAACCCAAACGGAAAGATCCCAACGATTGAGGACCGTTCGGAAAGCCGCGCGATCTTCGAATCCGGTGCGATCCTGTGGCATCTGGCCGAGAAATACGGAAAATTCCTGCCCTCGGACCCGGTCAAGCGGTCCGAGGTTATGCAGTGGATGCTGTTTCAGGTCGGTCACGTTGGCCCGATGATGGGACAGGCGATGTATTTCCAGCATATTGCCGCGCCAAATGGCCATGAAGAACCGTTCTCGATCCGTCGCTACGTGGACGAAAGCCGCCGATTAATGGAGGTGATGAATACACATCTGGACGGGCGTGAATGGATCGCAGCAGACGAATACACCATTGCTGACATGATGCTGTACCCGTGGGCGCGTGCCTATGTCTGGGCCCGGGTGGATGTGTCGGACCTTCCGCATCTGAACGCCTGGTTTGACCGTATCGATGCCCGACCCGCTGTGCAGAGAGCGCTGACCATCCCCAAGGCTAACCCTCAGTTCTGGGACGCCAGCGCAGATGCCAGCGCCTTTGCCAAGGAAAACGCGGCGCGTTTTTCCAGTGATGTGAAAGGAACCTGAACCGTGCCAGATGTTCCTCCAATCCGTGTCGATGTCGTGTCAGACGTTGTTTGTCCGTGGTGTGTGATTGGCTACTACCAGCTCGCCAAGGCCGCACGCGACACCGGCGTCGAACTGGATATCCACTGGCACCCGTTCGAACTGAACCCTGAGATGGCAGAAGGCGGAGAGAACCTGCGCGACCATCTGGCATCGAAATACGGGACCACGTTGGAAGGGTCGATCCAGGCGCGAGCCCGCCTGACCGAGATGGGTGCAGCACTGGGGTTCACGTTCAATTACGCCGATGACATGCGAATGTATAACACCTTCTGCGCGCATCAATTGATTGACTGGGCCGCCGACCAAGGCAAAGGCCACGAAATGAAGCAGGCGCTTTTTTCGGCGTTCTTTACACACCGCGAGGACATCTCGGACATAAAGGTTCTGGCCGATGCAGCCGCTTGCATCGGGCTGAACCACGCGGACGCGCAGGCAATGTTGCAAAGCCGTGACCGGACCGACCGCATACGCCAGAAAGAGAAATTCTGGATCAGCCGAGGTGTTCAGGGTGTGCCCGCAATGGTGTTCGACCACCATCACCTTGTGACCGGCGCACAGGGCGAGGAAAACTACGCCCGCATCCTGTTACATCTGCAAGATAACAGGGCCGCGTGACGCGGGTGAGTGCCGGCCCGGGTTGCGTGGTTGCCGCGCGATCAACTGGGTGTCTTCCGGCATGCCCAAGTTCAACAACCGGCCCTGGGGTAAGGTCGTTGTCTCCGCGGCAAAGTTATTTTTTAAAAGCAACTCAATCAAGGTGGCTGCATGTCGGCCACTACAGTCTGTTAACTCTCAAGAGTTTCCGATTTAAGGCACTGCAGGACCATCCCATGTGGTGAAAGCCGCAACATCTTCAAGACCATGACCGCGCGCATGACTATGTCCGCTGGGCCGAGCTGTTTTATCACGGGTTCGAGCGGATTTTAAAGACGAGTGTTTTGGTGGCTTGAGCTCCCGGACCGGACTGCCAACAGACCCCGAAACTCAAATCCGAAGGGGCACAGAACGTGTGGGCTAGACATGGCCGTACTGCGCTGTATTTGACAGACATCGTTTGTCAACTTGAGCGACTGCTTCGAAAGTCGCACCTAAGAGCCACTGACAAGCAAGCAATCCAAGAAAATCTCACCTGGCTGTTTTCTTCCAAACAGACCTTGCACGGTTTTTTGAGAAAGCGATGGCGCCAACCACACGCTTTTCGATGGGCAACACGACCATCGCGGCAACGATGCTCAAAATGAAAGTGCTTAAGAACAAAAGCCAATTTGGCCAGTTTGGATCAGCATGTGCGATTCCAACACGTTGCACTGCCGCAACTGCAAAAACATGCAGCATGTAGATCGGTAGTGTCAGCGTACCTACGTAAGCCAACATGCGTGCTAACCGCGGCCGGAGTTTGAACTGAAATCCATACACAAGGCTTATCGTTCCAAACGTTATAAATGCCTGAATTGTCGGATAGGTTTCAAACCATTGAAGCCATATGACTATCAGGACAGCGGAAACGAGCGCGAGTTTTTCTGCCCTCTCTTTAGCGTAATATGCGCACCATCCAAAAACAGCCAGTTGCAGCGCTCCAGCGGTATGACGCCAGTCGCCCGCGCTCAGACCTAATTGCACCTGCATAAATGTGACATATCCGATGGAAGCAGCAAGAAGACACACGCCAAAATAAAATGGATTTCTTGAAATCCAAGTTCCGAGCGGTTGAATCATGAATGGCAAAGATAGCATCACGGTTACCTGAGCCATTGCCGGCACGTACCAGAACCACTCAACTTTGGTGAAGGCCTCTACTTGTTGGTAGTTGCTGATCAGAACCCACCAATACAGCGGCACGGCACCGGACACTACGTGCACAAATAAAAGGACCAGATAGTACCAAACCAGAATTCTGACCAGTGTATTTGCTACCGCACGAACTACGTGCCGGGTAAACAGTGTGGGTCCCTGGAATTTGGCAATCGAATACCCGGATAAAACAAGAAGAAAGTAGGCTCCTCCCATTGTTTTCCAGGTGGTCGCATGTCCTGCAACTACAGCCGTAATTGCTAAGATACGCAAAACCAAATCTACCGAAACAAGTTGCCGGATTTCGTTCCTTTGACTTGGGGCCGGCTTGAGATCCAGAAGAAATGAAAGTGGAAGGTCTTCCCAGTTTTCCGGAATTTCAAGTCCCATTTCACTGAGCGTCAGTTCAACTTCAAGATAAGCAAGGCTGTCGCCCCCGTGATCGCGGAACGACACGCTGAGATCGGGTTCTCTGGTGCGAAGCGCCGCGCACAGTACCGAATACAGCCCGTCCGTTGTCGGAGGTTTCTCGACAGCAAGCTCATCCGCTCTTTTCTGCAGCGTGCGATAGTCGACCTTTCCAGACGGGAGCTGGGGAAACTCAGAAATGCACTGTGTCGAGACCTGGGAAAAGCTCAGCTTCAAATCGCGACACAACCGATCTCTTAGCCCCGACAGCATTGATTTGTCGGTTAAAAAGACATCAAGACGTTGATCTGACCCTGTCACTCTCGCCGCAACGCCCGCATCGCGCAAGTTGGCCTCAACCTGATCCAGGCTTATCCGCAGCCCGTTCAGTTTGACGAATCTTTTAGACCTGCCGACAATCCGGAAAAACCCTTCTTCGGTCTTTTCAGCAATGTCTCCGGTTAGCAATTCTGGAAGCTGACCACTATTGGAAAGTTCTTCTGCCGTTTCCGCGTAGCCCATCATGACGTTTGGACCGGTATAGACAAGCTCGCCCGGCGTACCACATTCGGAAATCTCGGTGCCGTTCTGATCTACAATTCGAAGATGACCGCCCGGGATCGCCTGTCCAATCGTATCAAACGATTTGCGAGGGGCGGATGGGGGAAGGTAAGAAATGCGTGGGGCGGCCTCGGTTTGCCCGTACATCAGGAACAGTTTGAAGTCTTCGGCGTCTCCTTTGTCGAAAAACGCTTCTGCAATACTCCGATCAAGCTTCCCGCCAGCTTGCAAAAGGTACTTCAGACTAGGCAGATCAGCCTTAATTCTCTCTTTCAAAGACAAAACATCGAACTGCATTGGCACCAGGGGCAGGACCGTTGTTCCTGTTTGTTGCGCAGTCTTCCAAAAATCCCGATCCGTCAGTGGTTGGTCTGTCAGAGTAAGCCTTCCACCGGCTGATAGCTGCATATTCAGCACGGACATCCCATAGGAATAGTGCCATGGCAGTGAAGTAATCGCGCCATCGTCGCTTGACAGGCCAAGATAGTCGACAATGGCGGCGGCGTTACTTGCTAAATTTCGGTGTGACAATCGAACCAGTTTTTCCGACCCGGTGCTACCGGATGTCGACAACATGACTGCAAGTTCAGGCGCCATCTCAAGAGCTTCGGTGTTTGCCGGTTGCATGATCCAATCGCGACCAGAGAACCGGGCTATGAGATTTGGGCGAAACGCAGATTGCAGACGATCGGTTTTTTCCCGCGCACTGTGTTCAGTCAAAATAACCGGCCACTGCGCTCGTAAAGACCCAAGGTAAGCAGTGATCGGCTCAATGTGATTACTTGCTTCAATCAGTAGCAGTGGCCTGTTAATCCCATCGGGCAAGCGTTCAATAGTGTCGGCGACAAACCGGTCAACCCTGTCGACCAACTCAGAGTAGCTTAGATCGCCGGTCTCAGTAGTAAGCGCGATCTTGTCCCCAAACACCTCAAGCGTGCGCCAAAACGGATCGGCGACCAATTGTTGAAATCTATCCACACAAAAACCCGAAAACTAGAACCCGAAAAAATCTTTTGTTGAACTGGATTGTTCAATAAAAATCGGGCCAAACTTTGTCAAAGCGTTCTACTTCATGGGATGCCAGAAAGTGAAAACCTAAGGTGACGTCACTCGCTATGTGATCGAAGGGGGCAACGCGGCAGACACAATTGATCTGCAACCGTTGCATTCCAATGCCCCAACCCTGGGTCAAGGAGCGAAATCTGCGCACCACAATGTGTTTGCCGTCGTAAACCGTGCTTCGCAACTGCGTATTAGGCAGGCTTTGCTGGATGCAGGCTATCAGGTCACCCTGGTGATCCGCCGAGAGCCCTTCGAACAGCGCATTCGGCAGAAGGACCGACAGACCGAACGTTACGAGCAAGGGCGGCAGACTAGCACGCCCAAGTACCCGGTTCAGGATGCACGGCTGCAAACCCCACCCAAGGCCAAACATAACCGAGGCGGCGATGCTCGCCGCCAGAAGAAGAAACAGCCCAAACAAAGAGATCAGGAGTAGGATCGTTTGTCCGCGTGCTTGAGTTCATAAAGCAGAAGTTTGAATCGCTTGATCGGTTGATTTGTAACGCGGTTTGAATTCTCTGACTGGTCGAGTCTTAATAAACATCAAAGATCGAACTGCTTTGTGAAGCCTGCTGAAACTTCCAGGCAAATGCCGTCTCGGCGTCGGCTCAGATTCGCAAAGCGGCGTTATTCAAGGCGTGCGGTCTGTTCCCTCGGAAAGAAAGGCGTTGCATAATCTAAAGGGCACTCGTGTCACCGGCCATTTTCTCTTTGCCGTGCACCTTTTCCCTGAACCGCTGCGCAAGGATGTAGAGGGATGGGATGACAAAAATGCCGATAAGGGCGGCTGCGATCATCCCTCCGAAGACCGGTGTACCGACGCCGCGACGGGCGAGCATCGAGGCTCCATCTGCCACCACAAGCGGATATAGCCCCGCGATGAAGGCAAAGCTGGTCATCATGACCGCACGGAAACGCGCGCGGGCACCCTGAATGGCAGCATCCACTGCGCTCAGACCTGTCCGATAACGGTCCATTGCAAATTCAACGATCAAAATTGCGTTCTTTGCAGCAAGCGCAATCAGAACAACCAGTCCGATCTGGGCATAAAGGTTGTTCTGGAGACCCAGCAACAACAGCGCGCCCAATGCGCCGCAAACCGCAAAGGTGACTGAGAACAGAACCGCAAGCGGTATCGTCCAGCTCTCGTACAGCGCGACAAGAAAGAGGTAGGCAAACAGCAATGCAAGCCCCAGAACGATGGGTGTTTTCCCGGCTGCCTCAATCTCTTGCTGCGCTGTGCCTGTCCAATCGTAACTATACCCCTCGGGCAGGGTTTTGGCGGCAATTTCCTCCATCGCGGCGATGGCCTCGCCCGTTGACGTACCAGGTGCTGGCCCGCCGTTGATGGTGACAGCCTGAAAGTTGTTGTAACGGGTCACCATTTGCGGACCCAATACAAGGTCTAAATCGGCTACGGCGCGTACAGGTACCATATCTCCGTCGCTGTTTCGTACATGAATGCGGGCAATATCCCCGACATTCGCCCGATATTTCTCGTCAGCTTGCAGATTGACCTGCCACGTCCGGCCAAAGAGGTTCATGTCGTTCACATGATATCCGCCCAACGTAACCTGCAAGGCCCGGAACAGGTCATCCACATCCACACCAAGTGTCTGTAGCTTTTTACGATCGAGGTCGAGGTTCAGCTTTGGCGATTGTGCAGAGAATGTCGTGTAGACACCTGCCAATCGGGGATCTGCGTTGGCGGTTGTGACCAGTCCCGTCGCTGCCGCGCTGAGATCCTGAACGCTGCCACCATGCAGGTCCAGAAGCTCGAATTCAAACCCGGCACCCGTACCAAGGCCAAGGATCGGCGGCAGGTTGAACGGAAAGGCGATGGCGTCTTCCAAACCAGCAAATTCACGCCGAACATGTCTGATCGAGGCTTTGACGGACAAAGCAGGATCAGTGCGGTCTTCGAACGGTTGCATGATTGCAATGCCAAATCCGCTGTTCGATTTGTTCAGGCCATCGACAAAGCTAAAGCCCGTGACCGTCATGACATTCTGCACCCCGGGAGCGGCTTTCATGATGGTTTCGACGTCTTCCATCACTTTGGTCGTACGGTTGATCGAGGACCCTTCGGGCAGCGCCACCTCAACAAAATAGGCCCCTTGATCTTCGACCGGCAGAAAGCCCGAAGGAGCGGTTTTGAACAGCCAGCCTGCGCCGAAAAGGGCAAAGCCAAGAAGCAGCACAGCCAGAATTGCGCGACGGGCCAGAATTGTGACCACATAAGCATACCCGTCGCGCGCGTTGTCGATACGGCGCGAGATCCAGGCGAGCGGGCCATGTTTGGGGCCGCTTTCTCGGCGCAACAGTACTGCACACAAGGCGGGGCTCAGCGTCAGTGCGTTCAGTGCAGAAATCAGCATCGAGAATGATACGGCAACCGCGAATTGCTGAAACATCGTTCCCGTAATGCCGGGTATGAAGGCAACGGGTACAAACACCGACAGCAGTACACAGGTTATCGCCAGAATAGGGGCGGTAATCTGTTTCATGGCTTCGCCGGTGGCGTCGGCCACGGACATCTCGGGGTTTTCACCCATAACCTTTTCGACGTTTTCGATCACGACGATCGCATCGTCTACAACGATGCCGATCGCAAGCACCAGCGCCAACAGTGAAACTGTATTGAGCGAGAACCCAAGTGCCAGAATGAATGTCAGGGCACCCACAAGCGAAACCGGTACGGCGATAAGCGGGATCAGGGCCATCCTCAGGCTGCCCAAAAACAAAAAGACAACGATAACGACCAGGCCAAACGCCTGTATCAGTGTTTTCACAACTTCATCGATACTCGCCCGGACAAAGGTAACCGAATTGTAGGGAACGCTCCATTTGACCCCATCGGGGAAGGCACTTTGCAGCCCTGTCAGCGCATCGTTGATGCCCTTTGAAGTGTCCAAGGCATTTGCCCCCGGCTCAAGGTAGACACCGATCATAGCCGCTGGTTTGTTGTCAAAAGATGCAAAGGAATCCCGTGTTTTAGCGCCAAGCTCGACCCGTGCGATATCGCTGACAAGAACGAAGGAACCGTCTGGAAGGGCGCGCACGACAACATTCTCGAATTCATCAATGCTGCTCAATCGACCCTGAGTCTGGATATTCAGCTGAAAGGTCGGATCATTTGCCATAGGCTGCGCGCCGACACGTCCCACCGCGGCCTGAACATTCTGGGCATCAAGCGCCGCGATCACATCGTCAACCGTCACGGAAAGACTGGTCATTTTGTCGATGTCGAGCCAGATCCGCATCGAATAATCCAACGCCCCGAAAAGGGTGGCATCCCCCACGCCGCGTGACCTTTTGATGCTGTCGAGCACGTTGATTGTCGCGAAATTCGACAGGAAAAGATCGTCATTCTTCGGATCGTCCGACGTTATGGCGACGACCTGCAGCAACGCCGACGACTTCTTTTTGGTGTTAACACCTGCGCGTGTTACTTCTTCGGGCAATGCGGACATCGCCAAACTGACACGGTTCTGCACGTTGACCGCGTTGATATCGGGGTCGGTCCCAGGCTCGAATGTGACCTGCAGGTTATAACTGCCATCCGCACCGCTTGTGGATTTCATATAGAGCATGTCGCTGACGCCGATCACCTGTTCTTCGATGATCTGCGCAACTGTTGACTCGACAACTTCGGCTCCGGCTCCGGGGTAACTGGTTGTCACCTGAACCTGAGGCGGAACAATGTCGGGGAGTTGTTCCACCGGCAGCTGCGTAATTGAAATCAGACCAGCCAGCGTAATCACGACCGAAATGACGATTGCAAACCGGGGGCGGCGGATAAACAGTTGTGAGATCATGAGATCAGTTTCCACCAGCCGTTGATGAGGTGTTTTTGGGCGTCGAAACACTCACCTCGACACCGGCGTGGACCTTCTGCAGGCCATCGGTGATGACCTGATCGCCTTCGCTTAGACCACTTGAAACGACAGCTTCGGTCCCTTCGACCCGGTCCAGTTGAATTTGCGTTTTCTTGGCTTTTGCGTCGCTTCCGACTGTGAACACAAAGTAACCGGACTGATCTTTTTGCAAAGCTTTGGCAGGGATCACCAGCGATTTTTCCTGAGAAGGATCGGTAACGACGACCCGCACCAGCTGGTTATCTATCAGTGCCCCATCCGGATTTGGAAAAGACCCACGGACCAGAACAGAATCCGTTCCAGATTGCACCTCGGTATCAATAACGTCGATGCTGCCCGTTTGTCCGTAGGTCGTGCCATCGGCAAGAACGAGCTGCAGGTTCAGAGGTTCGGAGGCCGACGCTTTGGCGCGGCGCGAGCGAAATTCAAGCAATTCCGCTTCGGTCACCGGAAAGGTCACACGAATGGGGTCGACACTGGACAGCGACAGAAGTACTCCGCCTTCGGGGCTGACAAATGCTCCAACGGAAAGATCTGTCAGTCCTACACGGCCGTCAAAGGGCGCGGCTATCTTGGTGTAAGACAGGTTAAGCTGAGCGTTCTGCAGGCTGCCTTGCAATTCAAGAATTTGCCCATCCGCCTGGCCTTGCTGCGCCTCTGCTTTCTGAACGACCGCTTGCGGAGTGTCACCTTTGGCAAAGAGCTTTTGTTGCCGATCAAGCTCGATATCGGCAAGCTTTTTTGCCGCTTGTGCAGCTTGGATCTGACCCTGAATTTCTGTGACCGCTGCCTTGTAAGAATCTGGTTCGATCTCGATCAGGACATCCGCTGCTTTGACGGCTGAGCCGTCCTTGAAATTGATGGATTTCACAAACCCTGGCACCCGCGCAATCAGGTCGACACGATTCACCGCTTCGACCCGGCCAGTGAAGATCTCGGTCAGCGACACCGGTTTCAATTGTGTCGCCGTCACGGAAACTTTAGGCTTCGTTTGGCTGTCCTGCGCAATCACATGAGAGGGATACAGACCGACGTGTAGAATCATTGCGGCGGTTAACAGCCTTAATAACATGGATCATCCTATAGAAGAGTTGCGTCTGTGGACTCGATGAAGCCACGGTAACGAAATGCAGTAGAAAATCCAGCAATTGAAACAAAGCATTTTGCGCCGCAACTCAACACCTTGGAGGCGTTTGCCCACTGAAAAAGTGTATGGGTCTCATTTTTCTGTTGCTCGTATGTCGAGACCGTTGCGCAACCTATGAGTTCAACAGGTCTCTGATCTCTTAGGTGCAGCGAACGTCAGCAGAGGGTGTCGCGACCATAGAAACTGAGATATGCGTCTCTTGCTCGGTATGGGCCGGACCATCATGCTGCAGTTGCGGGCACATGAGGCCGGGTATGCGGCTACTCAGGATTTCTTCTACTCTTTCGCTTAGTGCCAAGAAATTTCCAACCTTCTGCTCAACCCGTTGGTTTCGGGTGGTTCTTTTCAAACAGAACTTGCGACAAACCGACATAGCTGTCCGCTTTGTCCGGGTTCAGGGCGATTGCGTTGCGAAACGCAGTTTCCGCCTTGTCCAGATCGCTTTCCAGCAAAAAAATGCGTCCGAAATTCCGGTGAAGCTCTGCATCTTTCGGCAAATGCCTGATCTGCGCCTCGGCGAACGTCCGCGCCTCTTTAAGGTTTTCGTCTTCGATCAGGACCGAGAGCAGGTTGTTGATGGTTTCAGCGGAGCCGGGCTGGATGTCGAGAGCTTTACGATATAGCTCTGCCGCTTTTTTTCTGTTGCCGTTGTCCCTTGCGATGCTGCCAAGGTTGTTCAGTGCGCGGTCGAAATTCGGGTTCAATGCCAAAGCACGTTTTTGCGAGGCTTCGGCTTCGGCCAAACTGCCTTGGTCATAGTAAGCAAGGCCCAGGTTTGAGTGGGCTGCAGCGCTTCCCGGAGAGAGAGCAACAGCTTTCAACCCAATTTCGACGGCCTGCTCGATCCTTCCAGCAGAGCGCAATACCTCGGTGAAGTTTGCGAGAAATCCTGCGTCTTTCGGCCGAAGACGAACAGCCTCGGTCAACAAGCCCACTGCTTCTTCCTTTTTGCCCGATCGAAAGGCAATAAGCCCCAGCATCTGGTGCGAAAGTGCGTGCCGTGGAACTGCTTGCAAGATGTTGGAGAAAATTACCGCCGAAGCCTGAAAATCGCCTTTGTTGAAATGCGACACACCCAATTGGACGGCTTCATCCAAAGGCATCGTACGATCTTGTGTCATGCTTTTCAGTTCCGGCTAGAAGCAAAATTGGGTCACAAACTTCTCGGCAAGTCGACCAAGAAACCAGTAGGCAAATTGGCTCTAACATCTATGTCTGTGATTTCAACCGACCTTCAGCGGGCCTTGCCGCCACTGATGAGAAACATGGGCGCGACTACAGATGCACCTGGCCTGCCTTCGGTATCAACATGGAAATTGCTTGCTAAATTTGGTTCAGGATTCCTGATCAGTAGATTACAGTTGGCGCGAGTGCGATGGCTGAAAGGAAGATGTCTGGATTCCGGTCATGGCGGGTCGCCACCTGCCGCCAAGACGCCAGACCAGAGTACCAGCCTCTTTAAGGTATTTCGTAACCAACGACACACGAGGGGTCCTACGTTTAGTGTTTGGTCTAGTGCAGTGTTTTCGTGTCGTGTCGGGTATTGGCCAACGGAAGTAATATATGCCGTGTCTGGACAGCGAGAGATACGCATGCAGCTTCATTTTGTGTCACACCTGTGTGTCACACCGCTCTAATGCTTGCTATCTAGTTGTATTGCTAGGTTTTGGTGGAGCCTAGGGGAGTCGAACCCCTGACCTCTTGCATGCCATGCAAGCGCTCTCCCAACTGAGCTAAGGCCCCATCATGGTACCGTCGATGCGGTGAGCGGACGTTTAGGAGACAGTGACGGCGAGTGCAAGTCAAAAATGGAAATCCCGGCAACTTTCCGTTCAGACACAAAGTCGAATGAAAAAGGCGACCCGCGGGTCGCCTTTTGCTTGATCAGCTGTCTTCGTCCGACGACATGTCGGTGATGTCGTCCAAAGATACATCATCGTTATTGTCATCATCATCGTCCAGCAGATCGTCATCCAGTTCGACATCGACATTGTCGTCATCGTCCAGAACCAAATCTTCTTCCGACGCGTTTTCACGCGCTTTGACCGAAGCTGCATCTTCTGAATCCGCCGCGATCATGCGGCTTTTGGATGTTTCAAGCTCCACGATCTCGCCAGTGTAGGGGCTGATGATCGGGTCCTTGTTTAGGTCGTAGAACCGCTTACCGGTTGTCGGGCAAACGCGCTTTACGCCCCATTCTTCCTTGGGCATGTCAATTCCCCTTGATATCAGGTGAGTCGTCTAAATGATTCAGTCCACGTGCCACAGCTGGCGGGTACTGTCAAAGTCTTTGCGCAGGAGGTGTCGCGATATGGGAGAGCACGCATTGCCAGGGACGCCGCCGGTACCATTGAGGCTGCGCAAATCGGCCCGGGCGCGGCGTATCAGTTTACGTATTTCCCAACTGGATGGGCGGGTTACGTTGACCTACCCGATCGGAGTACCTGAAACAGAGGCCCTGAATTTTGCACGCACCAAGGAAGAGTGGATCCGTCAGCATCTGCAGGATCGACCGGATATGGCCCGGGTTCAGTTTGGGCAAACGATCCCAATTGAAGGCATTGATCGGCGAATCGTTCCGGCAACTGGTCGTCGCGTGTTGCTTCAGGCACATGAAGTCGCGGTTCCTGAAGGTGCCGAGGCGCGGAGATTGGCCCGGTTTCTAAAGGAGCTGGCCCGTGACCGTTTGTCTGGTGCGTGTGATGACTATGCTGCGATGCTTGGACGCCCGTATACAACGCTCAGCCTGCGCGACACGCGGTCCCGCTGGGGATCCTGCAGCTCGCACGGTGGCTTGATGTTCTCGTGGCGTCTTATACTGGCACCGCCTGAAGTGTTGCATTACGTGGCGGCCCACGAAGTGGCGCATCTGGCTGAGATGAATCATTCGCCTGCGTTTTGGGAACAGGTCGAGAAGATCTTTGGTCCGTATCAGAAACCCCGCCGCTGGTTGCGCGACAATGGGGCCGAATTGCATCGCTACAAGTTTGACGCTGATCCGAGTTGACCTTGCGCGATTTTGTGATCACATAAATGGATGATAAGCGCGCGCTCTTCCGAAACCCAAACTGCCACACATGACCGGGTGTACCGGGCTCTGCGGTCCAGAATCATGCATGGTGAGATGGCACCGGGTCAGGCTCTGACCTTGCGCGGCATTGGGAAGGAGTTCGGCGTCTCGATGACGCCAGCGCGCGAGGCAGTGCGCCGTCTGGCTGCGGAAGGGGCGCTGTTCCTGTCGACCTCGGGCCGCGTGTCGACCCCTGAGCTGACAAATGACCGGATCGAGGAGTTGGCGGCGTTGCGTGCGCTGCTGGAGGTCGAGTTGGCCAGCCGGGCATTGCCTCGCGCGCATATCGCACTGATTGATAGGTTGCAGAGCATCAATATGACCGTTGCTGAAATGGTGACCAAGCGGGATGCGGTTGGCTACATTCGGTCAAACCTTGAGTTTCACCGCACTTTGTATCTGCGCGCGCAAGCGCCTGCGATGCTGGCCATTGCTGAAACGGTCTGGTTGCAATTGGGACCAACAATGCGGGCGTTGTATGGACGTCTGCGGCGGACCGAGCCCCCGCATTATCACAAGCTGATCATTGCTGCGCTAAAAGCCGGGGACGAGCCCGGTTTGCGACTGGCTGTTCGCTCGGATGTAACGCAGGGGTTGCGTTTGCTGGTAAGCTGAGCGGCTTCCCGCCGACATCACAATGCTGCCCATTCACGGCATCACGCTTCTGGCTTGTGGGGTTCTGCTGAGGTACGCTTGTGCCAAATCACAAACAAGAGCAGACCCCAACCATGATTACACGCCGTGCCTTTTCTATTTGCCTTGGATCATCGCTATTGGCTGCCTGTTCCGGCGGCAGTGCTCCGTCAAGCGCCCCTGCATCGCGCATGCGGGCGGTTCCAAACGCTGGCTGGGACGCCTGGGTTGCCGGGTTCAAGAACCGCGCATCTTCGCAAGGAATTTCACAGGCCACGCTTGATCAGGCATTCCGTGGGGCAGGGTATCTGCCCGACGTAATCGAACGCGACCGCAACCAGGTCGAATTCAAGCGCTCGCTCGAGGATTATCTGGCCATCGCTGCATCGGATGAGCGGATTGAAACCGGTCAAAAGATGCTTCGACAGTATAACGGCACCCTGTCGCAGATCGAAGCGCAGTATGGCGTGGACAAAGAAATCGTCGTGGCCATCTGGGGGCTGGAAAGCCGCTATGGCGTGCGCCGTGGTGATGTACCTGTCGTTTCGGCGACTTCAACGCTTGCATATGACGGGCGGCGCGGTGCGTTTTTTGAAAAGCAATTGGTGGCCGCATTGCGCATTCTGCAAGAAGGCGACACAACACCCGCCAACATGACCGGCAGCTGGGCCGGGGCAATGGGGCACACACAGTTCATTCCCACCTCATACCTTGCCTATGCTGTGGATTTCACCGGTGACGGGCGGCGCGATATCTGGTCCGAAGATCCGGCGGACTCGCTGGCTTCTACGGCGTCGTATCTGGCGCGCGCCGGTTGGGTGCGGGGTCAACCTTGGGGTGGAGAGGCCGGAACCGTATCCGGCACACCCGTCGCTGTGCTGCAACCTCAGACGCCGGGGCCGCGTATTGCCGTGTTCCGCAATTTTCAAGTAATCAAGCGCTATAACAACTCGGACAGCTACGCTATTGGTGTGGGCCATCTGGCGGACAGGATCGCAGGTGGTGGGCCGTTTCAGGCCTCGTTCGGACCGGACGCAAATGGTCTGACGTTAGAAGACCGTAAAGAGTTGCAACGCCGTCTGACATCCGCCGGGTATGACACCAAAGGCGCAGATGGGGTGATCGGCAAGAACACCACATCCGCCATCAGCGCTTATCAAAGCGCAAATGGCTTGCCTGTCACGGGTGAACCTTCGATTGGTTTGCTGCGCCGCTTGGGCGGCTGACGGTTACGCCGCCAGCCCTTTTGAACCGATATCCAGGAATTTCTGACGGCGGTCCTGAATCAGGGCCGCTGCATCCTTGCCGTCCAGCTCTTGCAGCATGGCGGTGATGGCCGAGCGTACGGCTTCCACGGCTGCCGGGCGGTCGCGATGCGCGCCGCCTTTAGGCTCGGTGATGATCCGGTCGCACACGCCCAGCTTATAAAGGTCCTGCGCGGTCAGACGCAGCGCTTCGGCCGCTTCGCGCATCTTTTCAGCGTCTTTCCACAAGATCGATGCGCAGCCTTCGGGCGAGATCACCGAATAGACCGAGTGTTCCAACATCGCGACGCGGTTTGCCGTTGCGAATGCCACAGCGCCGCCTGACCCACCTTCACCAATGATGACCGAGACCAAAGGCACACCGATCTTCAGGCACATCTCAGTCGAACGCGCGATGGCTTCTGACTGGCCACGTTCCTCGGCCCCTTTGCCGGGGTAGGCCCCGGCTGTATCGATCAGGGTGATGACCGGCAGGCCGAAACGCCCGGCCATCTCCATCAGGCGAACGGCCTTGCGATACCCTTCTGGTCGGGCCATGCCGAAATTACGCTCAATCCGCGATTTGGTGTCCGAGCCTTTTTCGTGTCCAATCACCATCACCGGCTGATCGTTGAATCGTGCCAGGCCACCAATCACGGCCAGATCGTCTGCAAAGTTGCGGTCACCTGCCAGCGGCGTGAATTCAGTAAACAACGCATCCACATAGTCGTTGCAATGCGGACGTTCCGGGTGACGCGCAACCTGGCATTTCCGCCAAGGGGTCAGATCGGCATAAAGCTCGTCCAGCAGCTTGGAGGCTTTGGCGTCCAGAGCGGCAGCTTCTTCAGCTACGTCCATTTCTTCGTTTGCGCGGGCCAGCGCTCGCAGCTCTTCAGCTTTGCCTTCAATCTCGGCCAGCGGTTTTTCGAAATCCAGATACTGGGTCATGACGCCTCTCAACGCGGAAGTTCTTTGCTATATGACCTGACGTTCGCCGGGATGCAACTCAGCAAGATTTGTGGGCTGGGGATATGCGACTACGGATTGGCAGCAAGAAGGAACGACACGGATGCCCACCAGCTATGAAGACCGCGTGTTGCGCGTACTGGCGTATATCCATGACAACCCCGCCGGGGACTTGTCGCTGGATGTGCTTGCTGACGTGGCGGCGATGTCACGGTTTCACTGGCACCGGGTGTTTCGCGCCCTGACCGGTGAAACCTGTGCACAGGCGGTGCGCCGGGTGCGCCTGCACCGTGCCGCCACATGGCTGGTACAGTCAGATAGGGCGATTTCTGATATCGCGTTATCTGTCGGATATCCCAATCCAAGTTCCTTTGCGCGCGCCTTTTCCGAGGCTTATGGCAGCAGTCCCGCTGCCTTTCGCAAGGCGGGTCAATTTCGGCCTGCTCATCCTGATTTCAAAACCGGAGGATATCCGATGCATCCTGTTACCACACGTACTGAACCCGCCCGCCGCGTCGTCGCGCTGCCGCATAAAGGGGCCTATTCCGAGATCGGCAGAAGCTTTGAAGCGTTTGGGGCCATGTGCGAATCCCGTCGGCTATGGCCGCAGACTGGGCCTGTGCTTGCGTTGTATTTTGATAGCCCCGATGACGTGCCAGAAGATCAGCTGCGCAGCTATGCAGGGGCCGAGTACCGGGGCGAAGACACCCCTGAAGGCCTGGACGAACTATCGATTCCGGGCGGCAAGACGGCTGTGCTGACCTACAAAGGGCCATATTCAGGGATCGCGGCGGCCTATCACAGCCTGTTCGGCAATTGGCTGCCGGAATCTGGTGAAGAACCTGCGGATCAACCTTGCTACGAGATTTACCTCAACGATCCGCGCGATACAGCGCCCGAGGATTTGCTGACCGAGATCTGCTTACCTTTGAAGTGATCTACGACGCTTCGGCAGGGTTCGTTCGGGACCCTGTCGGTTTCTCTTAATCGAAGTTGCGGGTATTTCACGCCGAAACAGAAAAGCGCGGCAAAGGGGCCTCCTTAAGGCTTGTACCGTTAATCAGTCGACTGACCCCAAGCCTCCGGTCTTACGATGATCCGCCGCGCGGATACGATCCATCAGGGTTTGGTTCCATTCCAGATTTTCTTCAGGTGAGGCTAGTGGATAGACCTGATCAACTTTCAGCAGAAAGGTCGCGCGCATCGGCATCAGGCCATCCACAACCACCATCTGCTCTTCTGTGGGTGCAATCGACAGCATCCCGGTCAAACGTACCGGTTCATGGTAGTAGGTCGGTGCCCAGTCGTCGTTCAGCAGCACGCGGATCATCTGGTTTGGCGGTGGCGGGGGCCTGTGGCTACACATTCCTGGCTCGGGCACCAGATAAGCAACAGGATCACCATCTGCGTCTGGTGGCGCGGGAATCGCAAAACCGTCTAGTGTGATGGTTTGACCATCATGCAATGGGTTACCGGCTGTTCCCGCAACTGTGCGCCTTTGGATGACAGCCTCGCGCTGGTTCAGCATCCAGTCGACATCAATCTGATCTTGTGCCAGCGCGGCTTCTGTCTCGTTCAGCAACTCTTGCCATTTGATGCGTTCCTCAGAGCTGCCGGTATTTTGTTGCAACCTGACCCGTAAGCGTACGGCAAACTGTAAGTCGTCCATCTGTTCGGCGCTGAGGTCGCGAAAAGGGTCTTCAAACACCTGCGCGGAGGGGTCGGGAAGGTCAGACCATTCAAGCGCAATTCCGGATGCCGCGACCGAGGGTTGCGTTGCAAAGGCCAGCGCGGCCATGGTTGCATACCTGAGCCAGTTCCGCATGCACCTTCTCCGAAACGATCATCGTTAGAATAGTCTTAGGCCATTCCAGCGCAGTCTTGTAGGTCGCTTCGGTTTTTGTGATGTCGCTTGCCGCGCGCGTGGATCAGCGTTTTTCGGGGGCTCGAGTATCAATTGGATACTTGCTGGAAACATCTATGCAATTCGGCTTGCAAAGGGAAATTGTCATGAAGCCTTTAACGCTGCAGCAAAACTTTGGGTGCACTTCACAGGGTTGTGATTCACATATGCAACATTCTCGTGAATGCTGCAATTCTGTCTCTTTTCCGCCGAAATTTGTGCTGATAAGCGTTGGATTAGTGTTGGGGTGGTAAAAAGTGCGAGTGGGCAGATGAGAGCCGGTGCAAACGGTCAAATAGCCATTTCATGGAAGCAGACAGAGCTTGATGAGCTCGAAGCGCCGCCTTGGGCGTTTCTGGTCGTTGGAGCAGCGTGGTCCTGGCGGGGTCAGGCCGTTTTCCTGACGAATGACGTCGAGCAGGCAATTGAGCGATCCGGCAGTGCAGGTGCGATCACATCTGTGACAAAGGATCGGTTTGCCGTTGTTCGTGATGTTACCGGAGACGTGTGCGGCTCAGTCGTGTTGACCAACGGTGCACAGCGGTTCAGAGCGGATCTGGTCGTACAAGAGGGCGAAATTGACCCGACATTTGTGTTTGTCGACGGATGTCCGCCACGGGATCAGGCATTTTGGGTCAGCGAAGTAAATGACTTCGCTGCATCAACATTTGCTCAGCCTACTTATGACTCGACAGTTGTAAGCTTTCCAAGTCAGGCCGCATCGCGGCAGACCTAAGCCCAATCGCCACCCGGCTTTCCGCTGGCCGGTTACGAGCCGCACTCTTTTGATGCGTTTGCACTTAGCTACATCGCTTTCTGATTTCGCTTATTGACTCTGTGAACTCTGCGGATATAAGCGCGGCTTCATTGGTGTTGGTGGCCCCCGCAAGGGGATGCCTGTCATGGGGGAAACCTCAAGAGGACAACGCCCTTCATAGTGGCCCTTTAGGGCTTCGTTCAAAACGAAGGAGATCAGCCGTGACCAAACGCACGTCTGCCAAGTACAAAATCGACCGCCGGATGGGCGAAAACATCTGGGGTCGTCCGAAATCCCCGATCAACCGTCGTGAATACGGCCCCGGCCAGCACGGCCAGCGCCGCAAGGGCAAACTGTCGGACTTCGGTCTGCAGCTGCGCGCGAAACAGAAGCTGAAAGGCTACTATGGCGACCTGACCGAGAAGCAGTTCCGCCGCATTTATGCCGAAGCCGAGCGTGTCAAAGGCGACACCGGTGAAAACCTGATCGGTCTGCTGGAGCGCCGCCTGGACGCCGTTGTCTACCGTGCCAAGTTCGTCCCGACCGTGTTTGCTGCACGTCAGTTCGTGAATCACGGCCACGTCAAAGTGAACGGTAAGCGGGTCAACATCCCCAGCTACCGCGTCAAAGAGGGCGACGTGATCGAAGTGCGTGACAAGTCCAAGCAACTGGCCATCGTTCTGGAAGCCGCTGCTTTGGCGGAACGTGATGTGCCCGATTACATCGACGCTGACCACTCGAAAATGACCGCGACTTTCGTTCGCGCACCGGGCCTGAGCGATGTGCCTTATCCGGTGATGATGGAACCGAACCTGGTCGTCGAATTCTACGCGAAGAACTAATCTTCGCCGACACCAAGAATTTCGAGGCCGCGCAAGTTGCGCGGCCTTTTTTTATGCCGCGCTTTGCGCTTTAAGGTCTTGCCGTGGAGAAACACCGAACTTGCGGGAGTACTCGCGGCTGAATTGGGTCGGGCTTTCATATCCCACGTCAAAGGCTGCTTGAGATACACTAAGCGATCCATACGACAGCAGGCGGCGCGCCTCCAGCAATCTGAGTTCTTTTTGGTATTGCAGTGGTGATCTGGCGGTCACCTCTTTGAAATGCGTGTGAAAAGCTGAAACGCTCATGCCTGCAATTTGCGCAAGCTCGGACACGGGCAGTGAGGTTTTGAAATCCGTCTGGATAACGTCAATGACCCGCGCGATCCGGCTGGCTGCACTGTCGCGCCATAGCATTTGCCGCAGCATTCCGCCGTGATCGGCCTGTAGCAACCTATAGTGGATCTCACGGCTGATCATCGGGGCCAGAACCTTTGCCTCTGTTGGGCTCTGGCTGGCGCGAAACAGGCGGGTAATAGCGTCGATCAAATCGGGTGAGGCTTGGGATGCAGCCAGGCTATGCGCCGTTTCAATTTTTCCGGGGGTGGATCCGACCTCATCGTAAAGGCTGCGCAAGGTGGACAGATCGAGTGAAAGAACGAGGCCGACATAGGGTGCCTGACGGCTGGCTTCAGTGACGGCTGCCATGACGGGAACTGAATGGCTGACGATCAGGGAGTCCCCGGCTCCGAAATGGACAAGCCGATTGCCAATTCGTGTTTCTTTCCGTCCTTGTAGAACAAGGCAGACAATAGGTTCATAAACCTGCGCGTCGATGGACTTGGTTTTAACGTCGTGCAGAAGCGCAAAGCCTTCGAGCGCAGTCGGGTAAAACGGCGCGTCTTCTGCTTCTTTTGCCACAAAATTGCAGATTTCCGTGATCAGTTCGGATTGACTCAGGTTGGTCTGTCTCATGTGCTCAGTATACTTAGCGGAAAACTTGGCGGCCAGTAGAATTCCGAAAAGCTGGAGAATTAGGCAAGTAATGCGGAGAATTTGGCAGGCGCGGAATGGAAGAACAGCATATGTCTCGGGCAGGCTAATCACTTCGGAGAAAGATCATGGCACAGACCATCCTCATCACCGGCGCGTCGTCTGGTATCGGCAAAGTCACGGCTCAACTGTTTCATAAGCAAGGTTGGAACGTCATTGCCACCATGCGCAGCCCGGAAAAGGAAACCGAGCTATCGCAATTGGAAAACGTTCTGGTTACGCGTCTGGACGTAACCGACGAAGCCTCAATCACAACGGCCGTTGCAGACGGGATCGCGCGGTTCGGCCAGATCGATGTTCTGCTGAACAATGCAGGGTATGGGGCCTACGGGCCGTTGGAGGCGTTCCCGATGGACCGCATTCGTCGGCAATTCGACACCAACGTCATCGGTCTGCTGGCCGTAACCAAAGCGGTATTGCCGCATATGCGGGCAAACGGGTCTGGCTGCATCGTGAACATTTCTTCCATCGGCGGTCAGATCACCTTCCCGCTTGGGGCGCTGTATCACGGCACGAAGTTCGCAGTCGAAGGTCTGTCAGAGTCGCTGCACTACGAACTCGCTGCGGCTGGCATCAAGGTCAAGATTGTCGAGCCCGGGCTGATCGCCACAGATTTCGGCGGCCGCTCGTTTGATTTCGTTAATGATGAAAGTATGACGGAATACCAGCCGGTGGTTCAGGCCCTGTTCGGCACCTGGGGTTCTGAAGAGATGGCATCGCGCACCTCACCACCCAGCGTTGTGGCCGAGGTGATCTGGGAAGCGGTGACCGATGGGACTGACACCTTGCGGTATCGCGCGGGCGAAGATGCGGTCGAATATCTCGACAACCGTAAGGCGCTGGACGATGCAACCTTCATCGGTGGTATGAAAACGATGCTCGGGCTGGCCTGAGGTCTAGATCGGCAGTGGTCGCCCTTCGGCGATCGCTTCCATCGCAAAATACGAGGTCACACTGTCCAGTTCGACCTTTTCGATCAGGCGTTGGTAGACCTTGTCGTAAGACGCCATATCTTCAGTGACGACTTTCAACTGGTAATCGTAGTCGCCGCCAATGCGGTGAAAATCCACGACTTCTGGGATTGTCAGAACATGGCTGCGAAACGCCTGAAGCCATTCGGCCGAATGATGCCGTGTGCGCAGCATGACAAAGACCACAAGGCTCAACCCCAGTTTCTCGCGTGCGATACGAGCGGTGGACCCAATCAGGACGCCATCTTCGTTGAGGGCCTTCAATCGCCGCCAGCAGGCATTTTGAGAAAGACCAACGCGATCTGCCAATTCCCGTTGGGATAGGGTGGCGTCCTTTTGCAGCTCTTTCAGAATGCGCGTGTCAATTTGATCTAATTTCGAAGTCATACCTGATCATATGACACAAAATATTCGAAATCCACGCAAATATAGGTGAAGTTTTCCCGACCTGAATAAATCACATTGGGTGGGTAGTTAGGAGCCCATGCCATGACCCTGTCCAAATTTCGTGCGGATCTTTGTTCGACCACTCACAATTCCAACCTGCGCGATGGGTTGATCGGAGAAAATGTTCTGATCCCGGGTCTGCTTGGGGACGTACCGCTTGTCTATGCGGATTACGTCGCTTCGGGCCGTGCCTTGCGGCAGGTCGAAGACTATGTCGCGCAGCATGTGTTGCCGTTCTACGCGAACAGCCATACCGAGGCCTCCTACTGCGGTTCTTACATGACACGTCTGCGTCGCGAGGCGCGCAATGAGATAGCCCGCCTTATTGGTGCGAGGGGAGAAGACGCGGTGATCTTCACCGGGTCCGGTGCCACGGCGGGGCTCAACCGGTTGGTCAGTTTGATGGGAGTGGAAGAGGCTGACCAGCCGGTTGTTTTAATCGGACCTTACGAACACCATTCAAACATTCTGCCATGGCGCGAGAGCAAGGCGCAGGTCATCGAAATCCCTGAAGACGAAAGTGGGGGTGTGGATTTGCAAGCGCTGGAATCTGCTCTTGAGGCTCATGCAGATGCCGATCTGTTAATCGGGTCATTCTCAGCGGCGTCCAACGTGACCGGCATCATAACCGACCCTGATCCCGTAACGCGCGTGCTCAAGGCACATGGGGCTTTGGCCGTTTGGGACTATGCCGGCGGTGGGCCGTATCTGCCGATGGATATGGGGCCAGCAGATGCACGCAAGGATGCGATCGTGGTGTCGCCGCACAAGTTCCCGGGTGGTCCGGGCGCATCGGGTGTTTTGGTCGTAAATCAAACTGCTGTGCAGCGCGATTGCCCAAGCTGGCCCGGTGGTGGCACCGTCAGTTTTGTATCGCCCTGGCGCCACGATTACAGCGCCGATCTGTCAACGCGGGAAGAGGCCGGAACGCCGAATGTGATCGGAGATATCCGTGCGGCGCTGGCGTTCATCGTGAAGGATGTCGTCGGAACAAAGGAAATTGCCGAGCGCGAGGCGCAGTTCAACCGGATGGCTCTGGAAGGTTGGCAGGACAACCCGCACCTGACTTTGCTTGGGGTCGATAACCCGCATCGCTTGCCGATCTTCTCGTTCCTTGTGCGCGACAACGCTGGACAACCGGTGCATCAGCAGCTGTTCACCCGGATGCTCAGCGACATCTATGGTATTCAGGCGCGCGGTGGCTGTGCCTGCGCAGGGCCGTACGCGCATCGCTTGCTGGGTATTGATCGTAAAGCTTCAGAGGCGTTGCACGCGGCCCTGTCTGCGGGTGAAGAGATGAAGAAGCCCGGCTGGGTGCGGCTGAATTTTTCGTATCTGATGAGCGAGGAAACGGTTCAGTTCATTGTCGACAGCGTTAATGATCTTTCCCGCCGGACCGAGGCATTTGCGCCGCATTACGATGCAGACCCGGCGACCGCGCGCTTCAAAGCCGCATGATGGAATTGCCGCTTTTCTCAACCCGTTGAGACAGGTATGAGAGGCCCATTCAACGGAGCCTCTCAATGACCAAGATCACCCCACAACCCGGCATTATGGACATCGCGCTGTATCAGGGCGGCCAGTCGCATGTGGCCGGGGTGGAGCACGTGATCAAGCTGAGCTCGAACGAAAACCCGTTCGGGCCAAGCCCCAAGGCGATTGAGGCGGTACGCGACAGCGCCGCAACTTTGCACCGCTATCCAAGTACGGATCATGCAAGCCTGCGCGCGGCCATCGGTGCACGCCACGGGTTGGATCCGGCGCGGATCATCTGCGGGGTCGGCAGCGACGAGGTGCTGCAATTCATCGCTCAGGCCTATGCGGGGCCGGGGGATGAGGTGGTCTATACCGAGCACGGGTTTTCGATGTACCCGATCATCGCCCGCATGGCGGGCGCGACGCCGGTCATGGTGGCCGAGCGCGACCGCAAGGTGGATGTGGATGCCATTTTGTCGGCAGTGACAGGGCAGACGCGGATTGTGTTCGTCACCAACCCGGGCAATCCGACCTCGACCATGATCTCGAATGACGAACTGGAACGGCTTGCACAGGGTCTGCCTAACACTTGCCTGATGGTTCTGGACGGGGCCTATGCCGAGTTTGTGGATGGGTTCGACGGCGGTGCGTCGCTTGTGGACGCCTATGAGAATGTCATCATGACCCGGACTTTTTCCAAAGTGTACGGGCTGGGTGGAATGCGGGTTGGCTGGGGCTATGCGCACCAATCGATCATCGACGTGCTGAACCGGGTGCGCCAACCGTTCAACCTTTCATTGACTGCCTTGGCAGCGGCAGAGGCTGCGGTGAACGATGTCGAGTTTCTGTCCTTTTGCCAATCGGAGAACGCACGTCTGCGTGTGTGGTTGGCAGAGGAACTTGCCAAGATCGACGTGCCCTCTGACCCGTCCTGCACCAATTTCATCCTTGCACGGTTTGCTGATCAGGCCGAGGCAGAAGCCTGCGACGACTACCTCAAAACGCAGGGTTTGATTGTCCGCCGGGTTGCGGGCTACAACCTGCCGAACGCCTTGCGGATCACCGTCGGCGACGAAGAAGCCTGCCGCCGAGTGGTTGCGGCGATCACTGCATTTAAGAAGGGCGCAGCATGAGCCAGATTTACGACCGTGTTGCGCTGATCGGGCTGGGCCTGATTGCTTCGTCCATGTTCTGGGCCATCAAAAGGGCAGGGCTGGCCGGTGAAGTCACAGGCTATGCCCGGTCCGAGGCCACGCGAGACACTGCGCGCAGGATCGGACTTTGCGACCGCGTGTGCGATACCGTGCAAGAGGCCGTTGAGGGCGCCGATCTGGTTGTACTCTGTGTCCCGGTCGGGGCGATGGGGGCTGTCGCAGAAGAGATTGCACCCGTATTGAAACCCGGCGCGACAGTATCGGATGTCGGATCGGTCAAGCGCCACGTGATCGACGCTGTGCAGCCGCACATCCCCGAAGCCGTGCATTTTATCCCGGCACACCCGTTGGCAGGGACCGAACATTCCGGCCCGGAATCTGGCTTTGCAGAACTATTTGACAACCGCTGGTGTCTGCTGGTCCCGGTCGAGAACTCGGACCCCGAGGCGATTGCCCGCCTACGTGCGTTGTGGGAAGGAATGGGGTCAAACGTCGATGAGATGGATGCAGATCACCATGATCTGGTGTTGGCCGTAACCTCTCATGCGCCGCACCTGATTGCCTATACAATGGTTGGCGTGGCGGACGATCTGCGACGCGTAACCGACAGCGAAGTCATTAAATATTCGGCTGCCGGTTTCCGGGACTTCACCCGCATCGCAGCATCCGACCCGACCATGTGGCGGGATGTTTTCCTGTCCAACAAGGATGCGACGCTGGAAATTCTGGGCCGCTTCACCGAAGAGCTGTTTGCGCTGCAACGGGCCATCCGGACCGGCGACGGAGAGCATTTGTTTGACTACTTCACCCGCACCCGTGCTATTCGTCGCGGCATCATCGATGCGGGGCAGGACACGGATGCTCCGGACTTCGGACGAGGGAAAGCTGGTTCATGAAGCTAGGCTGGAGGCACGTTCTGATCGGGGTTTTGGCCGCTGCGGCTATGACGTCACAGGCTGCGCCTTTGGAACAATCCCTTGTGCCTTTGATGCGCCCGGCGTCGGACCAGACCGCTTTGACAGCCGCTTCTCAACCCACAGTGCGGCCGATGCCTCGCCCGATCGCGCCGCAGGTCACAGCCGCCGCAATACGCCCGTCGGATGTGCCGCTCAGACCCTTGATGCGCCCCAAATGGCTGGAACAAGAGGTGCTGTTCAAAAAGCGCAAGCTGTGGAAAAGCTCGGTTTGTGGCGACATCGCCATTCAGGGCAAACCAGTGGGTCGGGTCGGCAGTAAGAGCTCAGCTTGTGGCGTTAAAGATGCGGTGCAGATCACGTCGGTTTCGGGCGTCGTGCTCAGCCGTCCTTCGACAATGGATTGCGGCACCGCGATTGCGCTGAACAAATGGGTCGACAAAACGGTCAAGCCTACCTTCAAACGTCGTGGCCCTGTGATCGAATTGCAAGTGGCTGCCCATTACGCCTGTCGGACGCGTAACAATCGAAAAGGCGCGCGGATATCTGAGCATGGCAAGGGGCGCGCGATCGATATATCTGGGTTCAAAATGGCAGATGGAGAGGTGGTGACCGTTCTAAACGGTTGGCGCAAGAACCCCTCGCAGAAACAACTCAAGAAAATCTGGCGCGGCGCGTGTGGGCCATTTGGCACCGTTCTGGGGCCGAATTCTGATCGCTATCACCGGGATCATTTCCATCTGGACACGGCCCGCTATCGCAGCGGACCTTACTGTCGCTAGCGCAGGATCAAGCGCGGGGCAGGTCCCAAGGGCAAAGGCCCAAGTGCCACAAACCCGTCGCGGAAGTTTAACTGCAAGTCCAGTGCATTCGGGTTCCCACCTAGCCCAGCCATAAAGTTCAGCGCGCGCGTAACCGGATCGACGGCCTGGTCCGGCAAGGCACCCGCCGCATTAGCCATGGCGATCATGTCCCGCCAATTTTCTGCTTTGACCGCAATCTCTCCCGTTGGGATTCCTTGCGTATCCACATCCAGCGCACCGGTCGCGAACAACCTGAGCCCACCCCACTTGGCCTCGGCGAGCTTTAGATCGATCCTGACCGGCTGAGGACGACCCTGTTCCAGCGCAGACCGGTCCCAGGGCTTGTCGAATGCTGCCACCATATCCAATTCCAGCGTATCGAAGGACTGCGGCAGCGAAGTGGCGGTTTCCATAAGGTTGCGCAGGTCATCACCGGGCGTGAAGCCATCCACGCGAACAACCATGCTATAAGCCTCGGGCGTTGCGGTTTGTTCCATCAGCAGTTCCAGCGTTTCGCCTGCGGCCAACGCCTGCGCGTTCTCGGTGATGGACCAGGGGCCTGCTGTCAGTGCCATTTTTTCCAAAACCAGCGCAACGCCGGGCCGCAATTGCAAGTGCGCCTGCAGCGCGTTTGCCTCGATCGTTGCGGTCTGGTCAAAGTAAGACAGGCGCTGCGGTGTATCGGCAAAGCGCAGGATCTGACGTCCGGGCCAGATCGCGGGGCTTTCAAATTCAATCCAATCTGCGCTCCAGGCGGTGCCCGTTACTGGGTCGGCAAGGGCTGGATTGTTCAACCGTGTCGTGTGGTGGGTCGGATAACCCGCCGTTGCAACATCCGAGAAGTCCGCTTGCCAGCCCAGCTCTTGCTGTTGATCAAACCAACCGGTGATGGCATTGCGCAACCCATATCCGGCAATGAACCAATAGGCGCTCCACAGAACGGCGATAAAGATGAACACTCGTAATAGATGACGCATGAGCTTTGGCCCTTTTTCCTGCCTCGGATTTGATGTTTATAGGCCGAAACAGGCAAGGACCAGTGCAATGACGATGTGGGTATTCGGATATGGATCGCTGCTGTGGAATCCGGGCTTTCCGGTGGCGCGCAGCGAACGCGCAACGTTGCACGGTTTTGCCCGGTCCTTCTGCATGAGTTCCATCCACCATCGCGGGACCGAAGAAAATCCGGGTCTGGTGCTGGCGCTGGACGAGCAGGCAAACGCAAATTGCACGGGTCTGGCCTTGGCGGTTGAAACTGGCCACGAAGACCGCACCCTGCACGAGTTGCGCGAACGCGAACTGATTTCTTCGGCCTATGTCGAGCGGATGCTGGATGTGCATCTGGAAACCGGAGACATCGTCAATGCCGTCACCTATGTGATCGATGCCGACCACGTACAGTATTGCGGTGGGATGCCGTTAGAGGAACAGGCCCAGATCATCGCCCACGCGATTGGTGGGCGCGGTCCCAACGACGAATACCTGTACAATACCGCCGAACATCTGGCCGAGATCGGTCTGCGCGACCCCGATCTTGAGTGGTTGGCGCAACGGGTGCGCAGCATCTCCGCATAAACTCTTGGCGTCACCCGCGGAATTTCGCTAGATTCGCCGCAGAGCAGGCAAAGACCGGGAACCACGCGCATGGCGCAGGCACATCAGGGCGCGAGACCCCATTTCTCGCATCCAACACGACAAATCTTGTTGATGTTGATGGCAATCGGCCTGTCCGGGCTGGGTGTATTTCTGGCGCTGCCTTACGTGCTGCCGGTATTCTTCGCCAACCCGTATCTGAACGGATTCATCTTGCTGGTCTTCCTGATCGGCGTTTTTGCGTGTTTTTATCAGGTGACACAGCTGATTGGGTCCGTCCGCTGGATCGAGGCTTTTGTCGGTGGCGTGGTACGCGAAGACGCCCGCACACCGCAACTGCTGGCCCCCTTGGCGTCACTTCTGCGCGAACGGGGTGCCCGGTCTCAGATCAGTTCTACTTCGACCAGATCCATTCTGGATTCCGTGGCTGAGCGGGTCGAGGAAGAGCGGGAAATTACCCGCTATATCACCAACGTCCTGATCTACTTGGGTCTCTTGGGCACGTTCTTCGGGTTGGCAACGACCGTTCCAGCCATTGTCGACACCATCCGCAGCCTGAACCCGCAGGAGGGCGAAGAAGGTCTGGCCGTCTTCAACCGACTGATGACCGGGCTTGAGGCGCAGTTGCAGGGCATGGGCGTGGCGTTCGGATCGTCGCTGCTGGGTCTGGCCGGGTCTTTGATCGTTGGTCTGTTGGAAGTCTTCGCGGGTCACGGGCAAAACCGATTTTACCGCGAGCTTGAGGAATGGTTGTCATCGATCACCCGCGTTGGATTTGCCAGCGGCGAAGAAGGCGGTGCCGAGATCGCCGTGCTGACACCTGTTCTGGATGCCATGTCCGAACAGATGGACGCGTTGCAGGATCTGTTTTCCGCTCAGGAAAGCGAGAGGGCGGAGGTGTCCGCCAAGCTTGGGCAACTGGTTGATGTGATCGGTGAGATGAACAATCGCCAAGCCAATAGCGAAAGTGTCACCTCGGCTTTGGAGCGCGTAGCCCTTGGGCAGGATGCGCTTTTGGATCACATGCGCGATCACGGTGCAGGTGAAGGCATCGATGCCGAAAGCCGGATGCGCTTGCGTTCGATGGATGTGCAATTGCTGCGGATTCTCGAAGAGATTTCAGCGGGTCGACAGGAAAGCATGAACGAGTTCCGCAAGGACATCGAACTTCTTGTCAAGGCCCTGACTCTGCCGCGCGGTGCGGTGCGCACCACGCCGGAAGGAGAATAATCCATGGCGCTGTCCCGCCGCACCGGTCAACGGTTCCAGGGCTCGGTCTGGCCCGGATTCGTGGATGCGATGACGGGGCTGTTGATGGTGCTGACCTTTGTCCTGACCATCTTCATGGTGATCCAGTTTGTTCTGCGCGAAACCATCTCGGGTCAGGAAGACGAACTGACCACGTTGGCCGACGAAGTTGCGGCGCTTGCTGGTGCTCTGGGTTTGGAAGAGCGTGAGAACAGCCGTCTGCAGGCCCGCCTCGGGGCGCTCAACACAACCTTATCGCAAGCCGAGGACGATTTGGCCCAAGCGCAATCGCTGATCGCATCGCTGACCACCGAACGCGACCGGCAGGCCGTGGCGCTAGACCAAGCTCAGACGCGGATCACCGATTTCGAAGCACAGGTTGCTGCTTTGCTGGCTGAACAGGAACAGGCGCTGGGCAATATTGCGGCGCTTGAGACACAGCGCGAGCAATTGCTGTCCGAGCAGGAGGCATTGAACCTCGCTCTGGCCCAAAGCCGTGAAGAAATTGATGCGCAGACCGAAGCCGCCCGACTGGCTGCTGCGCGTCGCGAAGCGCTGGAAGCTTTGGTCGCGGATCTGGAACAAAGCGGTGAGGAACGTGCAGCGCAAATCACGACCCTTGAACAGCAACTGAGCGACGAAGAAGCCGCCCGCCTGGCCGAAGCTGCCGCCGCTGAGGCGTTGCGAAATCGGCTGCAAGACGCGGATGCTGAGCTGACGGCCATGACCCTTGCATTGGAAGCGCAACGCCAAGAGGCCGAAGACACACTGACCCTGCTGGCCGCCGCTCAAGCTGCGCAGGCCGAGTTGCAGCGCAGGTTCGGCGATCAGGATCCGGACGCGTTGAAGGCTCAGCTTGAAGCCGCGTTGCAGGCGCAGACGCAAGCGCAAGCTGATGCTGACGAACAACGCACTCTGGCTGAACAACGTCAGGCTCTTCTGGCATTGGCCGAGTCGACATTGTCTGATGAAAAAGATATCTCGGCCGAGGCACAACGCGAGGCGGCCTTGTTGAACCAACAAATCGCCGCCCTGCGCGGGCAGTTGGGGTCGTTACAGGCCTTGCTCGACGATTTTGAAGAGCGGAATGAGGCCGCAGAGATTCAGATCCAAACTTTGGGGCAGGATCTGAACGCGGCGCTGGCCCGTGCCGCATCTGAAGAACGCCGCCGTCGCCTGTTGGAAGAAGCCGAACGCCTGCGCCTTGAGGCCGAAGCCGAAACACTGGCCGGTCAGAATGAAGAACTGGCAGCGCAGGCGGAAGACCTTCAGCGCTATCGTTCAGAATTCTTTGGTCGCCTGCGGGATGTCCTTGGAGATCAGGAAGGCGTACGGATCGAAGGCGATCGGTTTGTCTTCTCGTCCGAAGTTCTGTTCCCGACGGGTTCGGCCGTGTTGTCCACCGAAGGACGCCTGGAGGTTGCCAAAGTCGCAAACATCCTGCGCAGCGTTGCGGCTGAGATTCCGACCGGATTGAATTGGGTGATCCGCGTTGATGGTCATACCGATAACGTCCCGCTTGCCGGCAGTGGCCGATACCGCGACAACTGGGAGCTCAGCCAGGGCCGCGCGCTTTCGGTGGTACGCTACATGGTCGACGCGCTGGGCATCCCGCCAAACCGTTTGGCCGCCAATGGGTTTGGCGAGTTTCAGCCGGTCAATCCGGCTGATACACCCGAAGCCCGCGCGCAGAACCGCCGGATCGAATTAAAACTGACCGAGCGGTAATCCGGCCAATCCTTGACTTAGACGGGCCTGTCTTAATGGGATTTCATCTTATGGCCGATGAAAATTGGCGCATGAACCCTATATCAAACCATAGGTTGATTGGAGTTGTGCGTGACAAACAAGGCGACAGATGTACACTTAGCGGTCCGTAACGCCCTGCGAGCCCCTTATCAGCGCATAGCCTTGTGCCAAACCCCACAAGGAAACAGATTTTGGCTGAAACGCATCGAACGCTTCGCGCCCCATCTCTGGCTGGTGAAGGGCAAACCTGAACAAGCCTTCGACAGAGACCGATCTTCTCACCGGTTCCTGTGGAGCTACGGTGCACCGGTCCCCAGAATTGTGGCGGAAGGCAAAGGGTACTTCGCTGTCCAAGATGCCGGAGCCAGCCTGACAAAGGTTTGCGCTGACAAATCAGTTACGAGCACTGAAAAACTCAGAGCCTGTCGTGCTGCTGGTCAGGCGCTGGCAAGGCTGCATGCGATGGATCTGGTCCATGGGCGCCCGGCGTTTCGGGATATGTGCTGGGATGGACGTCAAATTCGCTTCATTGATTTTGAGTATTTTACGCCCACCAAAGCCGGTCGGCTTCGCAAAGCCCGCGACCTGGGTATTGCGACCCTGTCATCTCTGGCACAGGGCGGTATGGGCTTATACTACGCCTATAGTGTGCTGTCCGCTTACGTTGCGGCGCGGGGCAGGAAACCAAAAGCGCTGCCGGTGCCATATCCTGTGCCGGTGCGAAACAGTCACCCGCGCATTCGGTGACGGATGTGACAGATCGCGTTACTGTCGTCCAAACTTAAAGCTTTGATCCGGTGTGCCCATGAAACATCTAGGCACCACAGGATAATCCTCGGTCAGGAAATAGGCATAAGTTCCGCTGGGATACTCGGCTGATACGGTGAAAGCGCCGTTGCATTGGTCCAAATTGCCGTGACCCTGAGCATATGCATAGTCTTCGTTAAAAGTGCCGTCGTATCGACGGTTCGGCTGGGAACCTCCGGGCCTGTTTCCGGACTTCAGGCGATAAGACGATTTCATTTCAGTTACTTTGCCATCGATTTTTCCAGTCATCGCATAGATCGGAAAACCATCAGCGGCATATCCTATCAGGGGTGAATGATCTGAAGGGGACCATCCCAATAGTTCGATCAGCCCGGTCGGCACACCGTGATAGTGGTACTTTCCGTTCGGCTGAACATGTGCGTAATTTGCATCCAAACCCAGCGCAATAGCACCGCCCAACGCGTTGTAGGACCACCCCGATCCCGGGTCACCATGCCAGAACTCGGCAGCCAGTGGGTCGAACACGACCCCGTTGAGAGAGACGCCAAAATTCCAACCCATGCGGAGCGGTGTGGAGGTTCCTTTGGCAGTAGGGTTCGCTGGAAGCTTGAGCTTAACCTTCTGCGTTTCAATTTGGTGTGGATTTCCCCGGTTTGGAAACTGGCCAACCAGATGATCGGGAATTCCGTTGCCTGTCACTTTGATCTTGCTGCCTTTCTCTTTCACCGAGGCAATGTTTTCCCCGGGATCAACAGTTGCAGGTACCAATCGGAGAGGTTCAGTTGCCGTCTCGTCGTGATAGCGGAACCTGTGTTGTGCTGTTGCAATTGCCGCTACTGCAGACAGCGCAAAGGCAGCGCCCCAGATAACTGAAATCTTGCTCATGAATAAAACCCTGCTTTTTGCGTTCGTTATTGAGAGTTTCACGCAGCAAGACCGAAGTTCCGTCGAACTTTAAGGGAATAATAGAAAAAAGCCCGACGATTTGGACCGCCGGGCTTATTTAACACTTTGTTTTCGGGTCAATCTGCCGTCAGCAGCGGAGGCTTGTCACCGGGGATGCGCGGCTGATCCGGGCCCAGAATCTCCAGATCCAGGTCGCCCTTTTTGACCGAGACACGAACCACGCCACCCTTGGCCAGCTTGCCAAACAGCAGCTCTTCGGCCAGAGGTTTCTTGATGTGTTCCTGAATGACACGGCCCAGCGGACGCGCTCCCATCTTGTCGTCGTACCCTTTGTCGGCCAGCCATTCGGCGGCTTTGGGTGTCAGATCAATAGTCACGCCGCGATCCAGCAATTGAGCCTCAAGCTGCAAGACGAACTTCTCGACCACTTGCAAGATGACCTCTTTCGGCAGCGGTGCGAACGAGATCACTGCATCCAGACGGTTGCGGAATTCCGGCGTGAACATGCGTTCGATCGCTGCGGTGTCTTCGCCTTCGCGACGGTCGCGACCAAAACCGATGGCTGCCTTGGCCTGTTCCTGCGCGCCCGCGTTCGAGGTCATGATCAGCACCACGTTGCGGAAGTTCACCGTGCGTCCGTTGTGATCCGTCAGCTCGCCATGGTCCATGACCTGCAACAGGATGTTGAACACATCCGGGTGTGCTTTCTCGATCTCATCCAGCAGCAATACACAATGTGGATGCTGGTCGACACCGTCGGTCAGAAGACCACCCTGATCGAACCCGACATAGCCCGGAGGTGCACCAATCAAGCGGCTGACTGCGTGTTTCTCCATGTATTCCGACATGTCAAAGCGCAGCAGTTCCACACCCAGCGTATCCGCCAGCTGCTTCGCAACCTCGGTCTTACCCACACCGGTCGGACCCGCGAACAGGTAGTTGCCGATGGGTTTCTCAGGTTCGCGCAAACCGGCACGGGCCAGTTTGATCGCGCTGGACAAGGCCTCGATGGCCAAATCCTGACCAAAGACCACGCGCTTCAGCGAAGCTTCTAGGTCCTTCAACACTTCAGCATCGTCCTTGGTGACGTTCTTTGGCGGGATACGGGCAATTTTGGCAACAACGGCCTCGATCTCTTTCACGCCAATGGTCTTGCGACGTTTACTTTCCGCCAGCAGATGTTGCGCGGCACCGGCTTCATCGATCACGTCGATCGCCTTGTCCGGCAGCTTGCGGTCATTGATGTAACGCGCCGACAATTCCACCGCGGTTTTGATTGCGTCAGCGGTGTATTTGATCGCGTGATGCTCTTCAAAATAGGGCTTTAGACCCCGCAGGATTTTCACGCTGTCTTCGACCGAAGGCTCATTCACGTCGATCTTCTGGAACCGTCGGCTCAGCGCGCGGTCTTTTTCGAAGTGTTGACGGAATTCCTTGTACGTGGTCGATCCCATGGTGCGCAGTTTGCCACCCTGAAGCGCAGGCTTCAGCAGGTTCGAGGCATCCATCGCCCCGCCTGATGTTGCACCTGCACCAATCACGGTGTGGATCTCGTCAATGAACAGAACCGCGTCGGGATGATCTTCCAGCTCGGTGACAACGGCCTTTAACCGTTCTTCGAAATCACCGCGATAGCGGGTTCCGGCCAGCAGCGCGCCCATGTCCAGTGAGTAGATCGTGGTGTTGGCAAGAACATCAGGTGCCTCTCCTGCCACGATTTTGTGCGCAAGACCTTCGGCGATGGCGGTTTTACCCACGCCCGGATCGCCAACCAACAGAGGGTTGTTCTTGCGGCGGCGGCACAGCACCTGGATACAGCGTTCTACCTCTGCCGAGCGTCCGATCAGCGGATCAACGTCCCCTGCGCGGGATTTCGCGTTCAGGTCGACGCAGTATTTCCCAAGCGCGCTTTCTTTCTGCTCGGCCTCGCCAGATGTTGTCTGAGCGTCTTCTTCCACCTGATCTGCGCCCGAAACCGAGCGGCTTTCGCCATAAGCAGGGTCCTTGGCCACGCCATGGGCGATGAAATTGACCGCGTCGTAGCGGGTCATGTCCTGTTCTTGCAGGAAATAGGCGGCATTGCTTTCGCGTTCGGCGAAAATGGCGACCAGTACGTTGGCGCCGGTCACTTCGGTCCGGCCCGAGCTTTGTACATGGATCGCAGCGCGTTGAATCACGCGTTGGAACGCGGCCGTTGGAACGGCTTCTGATCCGTCGATATCCGTGACTAGATTCGAAAGATCCTCGTCAATGAATTCCACCAGAGTGCTGCGCAAATCGTCCAGATCGACGCTGCACGCTTTCATGACGCGCACCGCATCGGGTTCTTCCAGAAGCGCCAGCAGCAGATGCTCTAGCGTTGCAAATTCATGACGCCGTTCATTCGCAGCCGCCAAGGCCGCGTGGATGGCTTGTTCCAGTGTGCTCGAGAATGAAGGCACGCGGGTGCTCCTCTGTCTTGGGTCAGAAGGGGGCGGGCTTGCGGCCGGAACCCCATCCCAACCATGTCCTCATACTATTAGAGTTTGGTTGATCGGCGTCCGGCTTCAAGGGTTTTCTTTCACTTGACAGTCACATTTGTTGTGACCGTGGCCGTGAAGAGGGTCAAATAGGCATCAGAACCCGTCTTTTCTACCCCGGATCTCTGCAAATACGGCCTCGGGCCTCGCGCCTGTCATGCCTAAATGGGCTTGAATCGCCGGGTCAGTCGCCCTCAGGAACGGGTTTGTGGCCTTTTCCAACGCTAGAATCGACGGAACCGTGGCTTCTCCGGCTGCTCGCGCCCGGTCAATGTCAGCGATGCGCGCCTTTAGGTCCGGGTTGTCCGGATCGACGGTAATCGCGAATTTTGCGTTGGATTGTGTATATTCGTGTCCCGAACATACCAGTGTGTCATCAGGCAGGGCCGCCAGTTTACTCAAAGATGCCCACATTTGTTCCGGCTTGCCTTCGAACAAACGACCACAGCCCAGCGCCATGAGACTGTCGGCGGTGAATACCGCGGCACTTTGAGGCATGTAGTATGCGACATGCCCCACAGTGTGGCCGGATACATCCAGAACCTGAACTGGTTCCCCCCCGATTTCAAAGCTGTCGCCCTCGGTCACCTGTAGATCCAGTGGTGGTAAGCGATGGGCATCCGCCGCGGCTCCGATAACCTGTGCAGGGTGTTTTTCCAAAATGCCTGCCAGCCCATCGACGTGATCCCAGTGATGATGGGTCAGCAGCACATGAGATAAGGTCCATCCACGCGCCTCCAGCGCCTTTAAAATCGGTGCGGCCTCGGGGGCGTCGATCAGCGCGGTTTGGCCACTTGCGGCGTCGTGGGCCAGAAAGGCGTAATTGTCGCTCAGGCATGGGATTGTAACGATCTCAAGAGGCATGGCTTTTTGCCCTTTCATTGCTAGACTGCGCCCAGCTAAGCCGATTGACCGGATGTTCGCAATGCATCTTGATGTGCAGGATCTGAGGAACTTTTACTATCGTAGCACGTTGGGGCGTGCAGCGCAGGCGGCCATTCGTGGGCGTTTGATAGAGCTTTGGCCCGAGGCCAAAGGTCAGACAGTGGCTGGATTCGGCTTTGCTGTGCCGTTGTTGCGCCCGTACCTGGCAGATGCGCGCCGCGTCATTGGGCTGATGCCTGGACCTCAGGGCGTAATGCCCTGGCCTGCGGGGATGCCGAATGTCTCTGTTCTGACCGAAGAAACGCTTTGGCCAATCGAAACGGGTCATGTGGACAAGCTTGTTGTGATGCATGGGCTGGAAACGTCAGAGAGGCCGAACCAGTTGCTGGATGAATGCTGGCGTGTTTTGGGTCCCGGCGGACGGGCCGTGTTCATCGTTCCCAACCGGGGTGGTCTGTGGTCGCGTACTGACAAGACACCATTTGGCTTTGGGCGTCCTTACACAGCCACGCAGCTGGAAAACCAGCTTAAGGCGCATCACTTTCTGCCCGAGGCGCACTGTTCGGCGTTGTACCGGCCACCTTCGTTCCGCCGCTTTTGGCTGAAATCCGGAAGTTTGATCGAAAAAACCGGACAAAGAATTCCCACTGTGATGGCAGGCGGTGTGCTGATGGTTGAGGTCAGCAAGCACATCCGACCCCCCAGCGGAAGCGTGACCAAAGATGCAGTCAAAAAGCCGATTAAGGCACTGGACGGCTTGTTGAAGCCTGCGTGACAATCGCGGGCTTTCCGACGCGGTGAAAATGCGAGAAAAAAGTCACAGGAATCGCAAAAACCTGCATATTCGTAACATTTTTCAACTGAGCCAACGGGTTCAAACGGTCGCACTTGGGCTAAGTGTATGAAAAGTAACGTTTTGTGGATAAATATGTTACCGCTATAGCGTATTGCTTGGTTCGAACACCTCTGCTACATCCCCGGTGATTTTGATCCCCGCCCTTTATGGACGGGGTTTCTTCACGCCCCCGGGTAGCTGCCGCACGCGAATTCGGGGCCTCAAATATCGGAAGGGTGGACGTGTCCGAACCAGCTTCGATTTCCACGGGCATTGCCGAGCGCTATGCTACGGCGATCTTCGAGATCGCAAAAGAGAACAAAGACCTCGCAGGTCTGGAATCTGGCATCAATGATCTTGCAGTAGCACTGGGCGACAGCGCCGAGTTGCGCGACCTGATCGCCTCGCCGCTGGTTTCCCGCGCCGAGCAGGAAGGTGCAATCACCGCTATTGCCGACAAAATGGGTCTGAACGCGATTCTGCGGAATACGCTGGGCCTGATGGCGCAGAAGCGCCGCCTGTTTGTTGTGCCACAGCTGGTTCAGGTTCTGCGCGACATGCTGGCTGACGAGCGTGGCGAAGTGACTGCCGATGTTGCCTCGGCCAAGGCGCTGACCAAAACACAACTGGAAAAACTGTCCAAGACGCTGTCCGAGCGTGTTGGCAAGACCGTGACTATCAATGCGACCGTGGATGAAAGCCTCATCGGCGGTCTTGTCGTTAAAGTGGGCTCGAAGATGATCGATAGCTCGATCCGTTCGAAGCTGAACTCCCTACAGAATGCAATGAAAGAGGTCGGATAAATGGGAATCCAAGCTGCAGAGATTTCTGCAATCCTGAAGGACCAGATCAAGAATTTTGGTCAGGAAGCCGAAGTGGCCGAAATCGGCCGCGTGCTGAGCGTCGGTGACGGGATTGCCCGTGTATACGGCCTGGACAACGTGCAAGCGGGTGAGATGGTCGAATTCCCCGGTGGCATCATGGGTATGGCGCTGAACCTGGAAAGCGACAACGTTGGTGTCGTTATCTTTGGTTCTGACCGTGACATCAAAGAAGGTGACACCGTTAAGCGCACCAACTCGATCGTGGACGTTCCGATCGGTGACGAGCTGCTGGGCCGCGTCGTTGACGGTCTGGGTAACCCGCTGGACGGAAAAGGTCCGATCAACGCGTCCAAGCGTGGCGTTGCAGACGTCAAAGCGCCCGGCATCATCCCGCGTAAATCGGTGCACGAGCCGATGGCAACCGGCCTGAAATCGGTTGACGCGATGATCCCGATTGGCCGTGGCCAGCGGGAACTGATCATTGGTGACCGTCAGACTGGTAAAACCGCCGTTGCTCTGGACACCATCCTGAACCAGAAAGTTTACAACGACGCAGCAGGCGACGACGAGTCGAAGAAACTGTACTGCGTTTATGTCGCGATTGGTCAGAAGCGTTCGACCGTTGCGCAGCTGGTGAAGAAACTGGAAGAGTCCGGTGCGATTGAATACTCGATCGTTGTGGCCGCGACCGCGTCCGACCCGGCACCGATGCAGTTCCTGGCACCTTACGCCGCGACGGCGATGGCTGAATACTTCCGTGACAACGGCCGCCACGCGCTGATCATCTATGATGACCTGTCGAAGCAGGCTGTATCCTATCGTCAGATGTCCCTGCTGCTGCGCCGTCCGCCCGGACGTGAAGCGTATCCGGGTGACGTTTTCTACCTCCACTCGCGCCTGCTGGAGCGTTCGGCGAAGCTGAACGAAGATTTCGGCGCAGGCTCGCTGACTGCTCTGCCGGTTATCGAAACTCAGGGTGGTGACGTTTCGGCGTTTATTCCGACCAACGTGATTTCGATCACCGACGGTCAGATCTTCCTTGAAACCGAACTGTTCTACCAGGGTATCCGTCCTGCTGTGAACACCGGTCTGTCGGTTTCTCGTGTGGGCTCGTCGGCTCAGACCAACGCGATGAAATCGGTTGCTGGCCCGGTTAAGCTGGAACTGGCTCAGTACCGCGAAATGGCGGCCTTTGCCCAGTTTGGTTCGGACCTCGACGCCGCAACTCAGCAGCTGCTGAACCGTGGTGCGCGTCTGACCGAGCTGATGAAACAGCCCCAGTACTCGCCGCTGACCAACGCGGAAATCGTCTGCGTCATCTTCGCAGGTACCAACGGTTATCTCGACAAGATCGAAGTTTCGGATGTTGGCCGCTATGAAGCCGGTCTTCTGGCACACCTGCGTGGCAAACATGCGGACCTGCTGAAGTGGCTCACCGACGAAGATCCGAAGATCAAGGGTGATGCGTCCGACAAGATCAAGGCAGCGATCGACGAATACGCCGCAACCTTCGCTTGATAGGAGGTTCCGATGCCTAGTCTGAAGGACCTTAAAAACAGGATCGAGTCGGTCAAATCGACCCGCAAGATCACCAAGGCCATGCAGATGGTCGCGGCTGCAAAACTGCGCCGCGCCCAGGAATCTGCCGAAGCCTCGCGCCCCTATGCCGAACGGTTCAATGCCGTGATGGCGGGGCTGGCGGCTTCGGTCGGGGGCAGCGACAGCGCCCCCAAGCTGCTCCGTGGTACGGGCAGTGATGATGTCCATCTGCTGGTTGTGATGACAGCTGAACGCGGCCTGTGCGGCGGCTTCAACGCGAACATCGCCAAGCTTGCCCGCGCCAAAGCAGAAGAGCTGCGAGGCAAAGGCAAGACGGTCAAAGTTCTGACCGTTGGCAAGAAGGGCCGCGACGCGCTCAAGCGTGATTTGGGCGATCTGTTCGTCGGACATGTGGATCTGAGCGAGGTCAAGCGTCTGGGTTATTCCAACGCGCAAGACATCGCGAAGGAGATCCTGTCTCGTTTCGACGGGGGTGAGTTCGACGTTGCCACGATCTTCTACTCGAAGTTCGTCAACGTTGTGACCCAGATCCCGACGGCACAGCAAGTCATTCCCGCGTCGTTCGAAGACGAAGCGGCGAGTGACGACAGCGGTGCAATTTTCGACTACGAGCCCAGCGAAGAGGCCATCCTGGCCGACTTGCTGCCCAAGGGGGTTGCGACCGCGATCTTCTCGGCTCTGCTCGAAAACGGAGCGTCTGAACAGGGTGCACGGATGTCCGCGATGGACAACGCGACACGCAACGCGGGTGAAATGATCGACAAGCTGACGATCCAGTTCAACCGCTCGCGTCAGGCCGTGATCACCAACGAGCTGATTGAAATTATTTCCGGCGCCGAAGCGCTGTAAGAAAACCGGAGACGAAACATGGCGAATGCAAAAGGCAAAGTCACACAGATCATCGGGGCCGTCGTCGACGTGCAGTTCGATGACGCGCTGCCTGAAATTCTGAACGCGCTGGAAACCACCAACAACGGCAAGCGCCTGGTGTTGGAAGTTGCTCAGCACCTGGGTGAAAACACCGTACGTACCATCGCGATGGACGCGACCGAAGGTCTGGTCCGCGGCGAGGAAGTAACCGACACCGGCGCGCCGATCTCGGTTCCGGTTGGTAACGCGACTCTGGGCCGTATCCTGAACGTTGTCGGCGAGCCGATCGACGAGAAGGGCCCGGTTGAAGCATCTGAGGCCCGCGCGATCCACCAACCTGCACCGACCTTCGACGAACAGTCGACTGAATCGGAAGTTCTGGTTACCGGCATCAAGGTTGTTGACTTGCTGGCCCCATACGCCAAAGGCGGTAAGATCGGCCTGTTCGGCGGCGCCGGCGTTGGTAAAACCGTTCTGATCATGGAACTGATCAACAACATCGCAAAAGTGCACTCGGGCTTCTCGGTGTTCGCGGGTGTTGGTGAACGGACCCGTGAAGGGAACGACCTGTATCACGAGATGATCGAATCGAACGTTATCAAGCCGGACAACCTGTCGGAAAGCCAAGTGGCCCTGGTATACGGTCAGATGAACGAACCTCCGGGTGCGCGTGCACGTGTTGCTCTGACCGGTCTGACCCTGGCCGAGCAGTTCCGTGACCAGTCCGGTACCGACGTTTTGTTCTTCGTCGACAACATTTTCCGCTTCACACAGGCGGGTTCCGAGGTTTCGGCTCTGCTGGGTCGTATTCCTTCGGCGGTGGGCTACCAGCCGACATTGGCGACCGACATGGGCGCGCTGCAGGAACGCATCACCTCGACCAAATCGGGCTCGATCACCTCGGTGCAGGCGATCTACGTGCCTGCGGACGACCTTACCGACCCTGCGCCAGCAACCTCGTTCGCTCACTTGGACGCGACCACCGTTCTGAACCGTGCGATCTCGGAAAAGGGTATTTACCCTGCGGTTGACCCGCTCGACTCGACCTCGCGTCTTCTCGACCCGGCCATCGTTGGTGAAGAGCACTACGCGGTTGCGACCGACGTTCAGCAGATCCTCCAGCGCTACAAGTCGCTGCAGGACATCATCGCCATCCTCGGCATGGACGAACTGTCGGAAGAAGACAAACTGACCGTGGCCCGTGCCCGTAAGATCGAACGCTTCCTGTCGCAGCCTTTCGACGTGGCCGAAGTCTTCACCGGTTCGCCCGGCGTTCAGGTTCCTCTGGATGTCACCATCGCGTCGTTCAAAGCGGTTGTTGCTGGCGAATACGATCACCTGCCCGAAGCGGCCTTCCTGATGGTTGGCGGTATCGAAGAAGTGATCGCCAAAGCCGAGAAGATGGCCGCAGAAGCCGCCTAAGGAGTATCCCTGATGGCAAACACGATGCAATTCGACCTCGTCAGCCCCGAGCGGAGCCTTGCTTCGCTCAGCGCGACGGCGGTCCAGATTCCCGGCGCGGACGGGGACATGACGGCGATGCCCGATCATGCCCCTACCATCACCACGCTGCGCCCCGGTCTGCTGAAGGTTGAGGCACCCGAAGGGTCCAGCGAATACCTGGTCACCGGCGGGTTTGCCCAGATCAACGGCGACAGCCTTTCGGTTCTGGCCGAAAAGGCCATTCCGGTGTCAGAAGTGACCCGCGCGCATCTGGACGAGCTGATCGAAGACGCCCGCGCCTCGCATGAGGCGGCCAAGGGTGGCGATGATCAGACCATCGTCGACGATGCCGCCAAGCTTCTGGCGGATATGGAAGCGCTTGGGACGCATATGAGCCTGTAATCAGCTCTATAGTCAAAGATTTGAACGGCCTCGCATTTGCGGGGCCGTTTTTTTGTCGTGCTTTTGCCGAATTGCAGGGATAACTTGCGGGAATTCAAGAATAATGATGACAAAATGAAAAAGTTCCTAACCCATCCAATTGGCATTGATCAGGGCGAAGATGTACTGTTTTCGGAATTTGCCGAAGGCGGTGAGATGTGGACGGGCCAGGGCCCTCGTGAGCGTCGCACGCCCATTCAGTTCAAAGAACCGTTTCGGACCCCGCCAATTGTTCAGATCGGAATTTCGCTTTGGGATGTCGACACGTCGTCAGCGCTGCGTGCTGAAGTGCAGGCTGAAAACATTACCACCGAAGGGTTCGAAGCAGTGTTTCGCACATGGTCCGACACGCGTATTGCCCGCATCCGGGCAAGTTGGACCGCGATAGGAGAGGTCGCGCACCCGGATGACTGGAATATCTCCTGATCCGGGTTCAGACCATCGCGCTTTTTGGAAGCGCAGTCATCAGTTGTCCTGTGCTTCGATCATATCCACACGTGTGGCGTGGCGGCCGCCTTCGAATTCGGCCCCCAAAAACGCATCCACGATGTCCAGCGCCTGACCTTCGCCCACAACGCGCGCGCCGATGGACAGCATGTTGGCGTTGTTGTGCTGGCGGATCATCCGGGCCGAAAAGGCGTCTGAACAAACGCCGCAGCGAATGCCCAGCACTTTGTTTGCCGCCATCATGATACCCTGACCGGTACCGCATAGGATGATGCCCAAACCGCAATCACCGGACGCAACAGCCTGGGCTGCGGCTTTCCCATGCTTAGGGTAGTGGGTGCTTTCAGGTGTTGTCGGGCCGATATCGACCACCTCCCAGCCTTGCTGGGCGATGTGTTTCGCCACGGCCTGACGCAGATCGATCGCGGCGTGATCACTGGACAGAACAATGCGTTTGTTTGCGGACATCGGAGGTCACTTTCCTCTTTCGCGGATCCAAGCTCATGCCAGCGAAAGCAAGGCAGAGCAGATCGGTGTTTCAAAAAGCAAAAGGGCGGCTTGTTTGGCCGCCCGTTGGAACTCAATCCATCTGGTACATGGACTCGTAGATCGGGGTCAGCGTTTTGTCTTCAAACAGCGAAGACACGCTGGTGCCGTTCCAGATGTTCAGGATCGCCTGGGTGAAGATCGGCGCGGTTGGTACGATGCGAATGTTCTTGGCTTTGGCAACTTCTTTGGTCGGTTGAATCGTGTCCGTCAGAACCAGCGATTTCATCACTGAATTGGTGACGCGTTCAACCGCAGGGCCGCTCATGACGCCATGCGTGATGTAGGAGTGAACCTCTTTCGCGCCGTTATCCAACAGCACCTGCGCCGCTTTGCACAGCGTTCCGGCGGTGTCGCACATGTCGTCCACGATCAGGCAGATCTTGTCCTTCACGTCGCCGATCACGGTCATCTCGGCCACTTCGCCTGCTTTTTCGCGGCGCTTGTCGACAATAGACAGCGGTGCACTGATCCGCTTGGCCAGCTCACGAGCACGGGCTACGCCGCCCACGTCTGGCGAAACAACCATGATCTCGTCCAAGTTGTCCTTGAACTGATGTTTCACATCCAGCGCGAAGATTGGCGAGGCATAGAGGTTGTCCACCGGGATATCGAAAAAGCCCTGAATCTGCGCGGCGTGCAGGTCCATGGTCAGAACACGTTCAATACCGGCACCGGTCAGCATGTTCGCCACCAGTTTGGCGCTGATTGGTGTGCGGGCCTTGGTGCGGCGGTCCTGGCGGGCATAGCCGAAATAGGGAATTACAGCGGTGATCCGCTGCGCTGACGAACGGCGCAACGCATCGGCAATGATCAGCAGTTCCATCAGGTTGTCATTCGCCGGGTTCGATGTCGGCTGGACGATGAACATGTCCTCGCCCCGGACGTTTTCGAACACTTCGACAAAGATCTCGCCGTCATTGAACCGCTCGACCCGCGCATCGACCAGACCCTGGTCGACGCCGCGATACAGGCTCATGCGGCGGGCAATGGATTCTGCAAGCGGAAGATTGGCGTTCCCAGCGATAAGCTTGGGTTCGTGGAGTGTCGGCATCGGCTGAGGTCCCCGGGCAGCTTTGGCAATGTGACAGATTCGTGATGTTGACACCGCTTAGCACGGGTCTAACGTCCCGCAAAGGCAACGCAGCGGAGAAAGTGAACATGACCCAGATTGACTACTATTTTGCGACAATTTCGCCCTACACCTATCTGGCCGGAAACCGGCTGGAAGAGATCGCGGCGAAACATGGTGCGACTATCAACTACAAACCACTGGACATCATGGCCTTATTTTCGCGCACAGGGGGCACCCCGCCGAAAGACCGCCACACCTCGCGCATTGAATACCGTGCACAGGACTTGCTGCGTCAAGCCAAACGTCTCGGGGTGGAATTTAATCTGAAACCGGCGCATTGGCCAACCAATATGGCCCCGTCTTCATATGCGGTTATCGCTGCGACCAAGGACGGTTCAGGGGATGTGGGCAAGTTGTGCCAATTGATCCTGCGCGCTTGCTGGGCCGAAGAGAAAGACGTGGCCCAGGATGACGTGATCCGCGATTGCCTGGCAAATGCAGGATTTGATCCGGAATTGGCAAATAGCGGGTTGCTTGTTGGGGCGGAAACCTACGCTGCCAATCTGGAAGAGGCCGTGGAACAAGGAGCCTTTGGTGCACCATTCTACATCACGCCGGACGGGCAACGGTTCTGGGGACAGGATAGTCTGGATGATCTGGACCAGCATCTGGCTGAGACGAAGGGATGACAGCTTCGGCTGTCTCACCGCAATCCGTCTTCGTCAGGCGGTTGGGAGAGGGCGCGCGCAAATTGCTCGCCCTCCATTGTACCATTGCGCATTCCGGGGCGTGGTCGGGATTGGCCAAGGCGTTGGACGGTAAAGTCTCTTTGGTCGCGCCAGATATGTTGTCTCATGGGCGCAGTCCAGATTGGGACGGGCAGGGGAACTTCTTTGATCACGTCACCAATAACGCTGCGGCTGAACTGACGGGGCAGATGGACGTCGTTGGCCATTCTTTTGGGGCGATTATTGCACTGAGACTGGCCTTGGAGCATCCCGAACGCGTCCGAAGCCTGACATTGATCGAACCCGTCTTTTTTGCCATAGCATACCGGGACGCGCCGGATTTGTTCGATCAGCATGAGAAAGATATTGAGCCGATAAACAGCGCCTTTAATGAGGGCGAAAACGCTCTGGCCGCACGTTTGTTCAACCGGATGTGGAGCACTGGCATCAGCCCGAAATGGCCCGATTTACCCGAACGGACGCGCGCTAACATGGTGCGTGGGATACATGCCGTTCCAGCCGTGCACTCGGTGCTTTATGATGATCAGGCCGGTTTGCTCAAAGCCGAGACGCTGGAACGTGCCGCCATGCCGACCCTGATCCTGAGCGGATCAGAAACCCATCCCGTAATCCCCGCCATCTGCGCGGGTTTGGAGCATCGCCTGCCGCAAGCGCACCATGCGGTGGTTCCGGGCGCAGGGCACATGCTGCCCATTTCGCACCCTCATGAAACAGCGGCGCTGCTTCAAGCGTTCTGGCAATCCAGTCCTACAGAAGATTGAGAAACTGATCGATCTGGGATGTTCCAATAGACCAGTCGCAGACCAACCGGCACACCAGGCTTTCACCGTCATCCTCACCCTCCAGCTCATCCCCCCAAAGGTGATAGATCGCACCGGCGTTATGCAGTTGCTTGTGCTTGGCGCGCGAGAAAGAGGCAAAGACCATGTTGGCTTGCGGTTCATGCAGGAATTCAGCGCCCTTGGCGCGCAACCCGTCGGCAAGACGGGCGCAGTTGGCGTTGGCCTGACGCGCCAGTTTCAACCACAGATCATCTTCAAGGTAGGCGGCCATCTGCGCTGACAGATAACGGTGTTTCGAGAACAGATGCGCCCCGCGCTTGCGTCGCAGTTCAAATTCCCAAGCCTTGCTTTCATCGAAAAACACAACCGCTTCGACCCCCATCAGGCCATTTTTTGTGCCGCCAAAGCTGACAGCATCCACGCCCGATTTCCAGGTCATCTCAGCCGGGGAGCAATTCAACGCGACCAGCGCATTGGTAAAACGCGCACCGTCCAGATGCACCGGAAGGCCGTATTCCTTTGCCACCCCGCACAGTGCCTGCAGTTCCTCCAACGAATAGACTGATCCGCGCTCAGTGACCTGAGTGATCGACACAGGCCCGCGTTGCGGTCCATGCACACCGCGTGTTTCTTCACCCAGGATCGATCCGCGTAATGCTTCGGGTGTCATCTTGTCACCGCCAGGCACAAGGGTCAGCTTGGCACCGCTGTAAAATTCAGGCGCGTTGCACTCATCCTCGTGGATATGGGCAACCGGAGAGCAGAAGACCGACTCCCACGGGTTCGACAGCGTCGCAAGAGCCAGAGAGTTCGCCGCGGTCCCGGTGGCCACAAGATACACAGCAGCGCCCGGTGCTTCGAAAATGCTGCGAATGCGGTCGCGCACCTCGTTCATCAGCGCGTCAGCACCATAGGCCATCTGATAGCCCTGATTGGCCTCGGCCAGTTTTGCCATGACCTGAGGGTGTACCGGGCCGGAATTGTCAGAGGCGAAATACATCAGGATGGCTCCTCAATAATATAGTCTTCCCACTCTTCCATGGGGGTTTCGAACTCGGACACTGTACGTCCCTGAACCGACATGCCTGCCGCGTGCACGCTGTCGGGCGTACCAGATATCAAAGGATGCCAGTCGTAAAGGGGCTTGCCTTCCCACAACAGGCGATAGGCGCAGGTTTGCGGCAGCCAATAGGCATGTTCGTCTATGTTGTCGGGGGTCATCACAATACATTCAGGCACAAACTGGTGCCGGATATCGTATTGCGTGCAGCGGCAGCTTTCATCGTCCAGCAGCCGGCAGGCGACACATGTCAGTGCAACCTCGCCAGTGTCTTCGTCTTCCAGCTTGTTCAGGCAGCACTTGCCGCAGCCATCACACAACGCTTCCCATTCGCGCTGATTCATCTTTCGCAGGGGTTTGCGTTCCCAGAACCGGGCGGGCAGGCCGGTGCGTTCGATCGGATCCCTGCTCATAAGGCGGCCAGAATGCCACGGGCTTTTTCGCAATCTGCATCCATCTGGGCAATCAGCCCGTCCAGCCCACCAAAGGTAAGTTCAGGGCGCAGGAAATCGATCAGGCCGACAGACAAGGTCGCGCCATAAAGATCGCCCGAAAAGTCGAAAAGGAAGGTTTCGATATTGGGCACTTCACCCTGAAACATTGGTCGAACCCCAATCGAGGCCGCACCGTGGTAACTGCCCTGATGCGGGCCATCCAGTACGTCGACCAGAACGGCGTAGACACCAAATTTCGGCAGGTGAAGACCTTCAATGGACATGTTTGCAGTGGGAAACCCCAGCTCGCGTCCACGCTGTTCGCCGCCGACAACTTCGCCTTCGATCCTGTGCCAATGGCCCAGCATTGCGGCTGCATCACGCGGGCGACCTTCGCTTAACGCGGTCCGAATTGCAGTTGACGAGACCACGTTCTCGGACCGCTCCATCAGTGGGGCGATTGTCACGCCAAACCCCATCTCTTTCCCAAATCGGACCAGGTCATCGGCTGAACCGCTGCGGCCTTTGCCAAAGCAGAAATCAGCTCCCACCACCACATGCGACAGGCCCAGCCCGTCACAAATCACGGTGCGCGCGAACTCTTCCGGTGAAAGCCCGGCCAGCGCTGCATTGAAGGGCAGCTCGTAGAGCTTTTCTACACCCAGTTTTTCCAGACGGTGCGCTCGTGCATTACCGCGCATCAGGCGGAACGGAGGCGAATCCGGCGCAAAGTATTCGCGCGGATGCGGTTCAAAGGTCATGACACCCAGCGGCGCGTCAGGAGCTGCTTGGCGGGCCATTTCGATGACCGACTGATGCCCCACATGAACGCCGTCAAAGTTCCCGATCGCTACGCTGGCGCCGCGATCTTCTGGCTCGACAAACTGGAAATCCCGGATGATGTGCATAAGCGATTGCGTAGCGTTGCGTCGCGATGAGTTCAAGCGGCAGTTTGAATTCTGCAAACGCCTCGGTCTGAATTCCCCCGAACCCGACAAAACGCCGAACAACCGCGCCAAAGCGTCCACCACATGGCATTATGCGCAAAGCCAACTGCTTGATTCAAAAAAATACCTGCGTGTAGACTGAACATCCGGATCTCAGGATGCGCTGCGACCCGGTTCAGGCCCGGCCAGGTTCAATGGAACCCAGCACAGGAGGCAGACCATGTATCGATTGCGACTGTTCGCGATTCGCAATGCCCGCACATTCGAGTGGATTTATAAGTGCGTCGAACGCGGCATGGTCGCGATGGATCCGCTTTTTGCAAAGATCGGCTACAACCGCGTCGAACGCCCCATAGCGCTGGTCGAAAAGGGCGTCAAAACCCTGTTGTTCGACTGCAAGATGTGCGGTCAATGCGTGTTGTCATCGACCGGCATGTCCTGCCCGATGAACTGCCCAAAGCAGTTGCGAAATGGTCCGTGTGGTGGCGTGCGTCCAGGCGAGTTCTGCGAAGTGAAGCCTAACATGAAATGCGTGTGGGCCTTGGCTTGGGACGGAGCCAGCCGCATGCGGCACGGGGGCGAAAAGATAAAGGAAGTTCTGCCGCCAGTGGAACACACTTTGAAGGGATCCTCATCGTGGTTGCGGGTCAGCCGCGAGATTGCCGCACAGGAACGCGAGGCCCGCGATGCCGCGCGTGTAACCCTTGCCGAAGCCTTCCCGGAGGCACGTGAAAACGAACCTTCCTCAGCGCCGCTGGCCACCGAGCCGCCCAATGCAATGAACCGGGAACTGAAGAAATGAACGATCCACATCGCAGCGATGTAGAGCCAATCGGCTATGTTCCTGTTCCTGACGGGTATGTATCGCACAGTCGGTTGGAAAGGGTCTTGCGCTCGGGTCGGTTTGCGGTGACGGCCGAGTTGAACCCACCCGACAGCGCTGACCCCGAGGATGTTTTTCAGGCCGCGCAACCGCTTGGAGAGGTGGCAGACGCAATAAACGCAACCGATGCTTCGGGCGCGAATTGCCATATGTCTTCGATTGGAATTTGCGCATTGCTGACGCGCGCTGGCTATTCTCCGGTGTATCAGATTTCCTGCCGGGACCGGAATCGCATTGCCATTCAGGGCGATGTGCTTGGGGCTGCAGCGCTGGGCGTGAGCAATGTTCTGTGTCTGACCGGTGACGGCGTTGGCGTGGGGGATCAACCGGGGGCAAAACCGGTATTCGACTTTGATTCCCTGACCTTGCTGCGAACAATCCGAACCATGCGCGATCAGGGAAAATTCCTCTCGGGCCGCAAGATCACACGTCCCCCTCAGCTGTTCTTAGGTGCGGCAGAGAACCCTTGCATTCCGCCTTATGACTGGCGTCCTGATCGTCTGGCGAAGAAGGTTGAGGCAGGGGCCGAATATATTCAGACCAACTATATCTACGACATTCCGCTTTTTGAGAAATTCATGGATCGGGTGCGGGATGTCGGTCTGGACAAGAAAGTCTTCATAATCGCTGGCGTGGGGCCGATTGCTTCGGCGCGCGCGGCGCGTTGGATGCGCAGCAATGTGCCTGGAATTCACATCCCGGACCAGGTTATTGAGCGGATGGAGAAGGCCGAAAAACCTGCTGAAGAAGGCAAAAAAATCTGTATCGAGCTGATCCAGCAGATCCGTGAGATCGCTGGCGTCTCGGGCGTTCATGTGATGGCCTACAGACGCGAACACGTGGTGTCAGAAATCATTCTGGAATCCGGTGCTTTGAAAGGGCGCAGGCGCGCGCGCCCTTCTTCAGGACTTCGTGCAGAAAGCTAGATTTGGTAAGTTCCAAAACGAAAAGGCACCCGTCAGTGGGTGCCTTTCTTTGGTCTGAGTTGGCACGCAGATCAGTCGAACTTGCGCGACGGTGCCAGGACCATGGCCTCTCCGATCAGAACCTTCTTGCCTTCGACCGAGCAATGGCAATCCAGCTTGACCCGGCGCTTGGAAAAATCGATGTCGACAACCTTTACTTCGGCGTAAACCATGTCGCCGGGGCGCACAGGTGCCAGAAACTTAAGCGACTGACCCATGTAGACAGTACCATGGCCGGGCAGTTGTTCGCCAATCACCGCCGAGATCAGACCCGCTGTCAGCATCCCGTGGGCGATACGGCCCTCAAAGATTGTGTCGCGGGCATAATCGTCATCCAGATGCACCGGATTACGGTCAGTTGAAACCTGCGCGAACATCTCGATGTCTTCGTCCGTCACCACTTTGCGCAGGTAGCGGGACATGCCCATTTCGATGTCTTCAATACAGATCGTTCCGCGTGGAAGATTGTCCAACATGTTGCCCTCACTCGAAATCGGCCGTGAAAGAAAAAACCATCTTTAGGCCAAGGTTGGCAACTTTATTACTTCGCAACTGCAGAAAATCAAGTCTTTTCTGATTACCGCAAGCGACCGATCGTAAAGGTCGGGTTGATCTTTTCCCTTTTGATATAATCGGTTAGCGATTCATGATGCGGGTGGTGCGACGTTTTTGTCTCGGCTGCGGCCAGACCGCCTGAAATAAACAGGGAATCAATGCCCTCTCCCATGCCGCCCAGAATGTCTGTATGGGGTCCGTCGCCGATCACCAGAATGTCACCATCTGGAACATCATGCCCCAGCTCCTGCAACCTGCGGCGGGCCAGATCATAAATCGGCGGATGCGGTTTGCCGAAATACAGGCTTTCACCACCCATTTCGGTATAGAGCTTTGCCAACGCCCCCGCGCACCATTCCCGGACCTCTCCTCGGTCGACAACAATGTCGGGATTAGCGCAAAGCAGTTTCATTCCCATCTGCTTGGCATAGAGGAAGTCGGGTCGGTTCACATCCGGGTCTGCCATTGGATCGAACGGGCCACAGCAAACGATGCCTTCGGCCTCTTTAAGCGGCACACGTTCGATATGAACGGGGTGATGCAAAAGCTTCAAAGGTTCGAAAAAGCCCGCATCCCGCTGCCATTCACCCATGAAGTAAACCTTGTGTCCGACAGCGCCCCGGAACATCGCTGAGCGCGCGGAATCTCCGCTGGTCGCAATGGTGTCATAGGCATCGGCGGGCACATTGAACTGACCCAACTGTTCAGCCACGCCAGCCCGAGGCTTCGGTGAGTTTGTCACAAGTACAACAACCCCGCCTTTTGCACGATAGGTCTGCAATGCCGCAACGGCTTCGGGGAAGGCGGTGATGCCGTTGTGCACACAGCCCCAAAGGTCGACAAACAGCGCCTTATAGCGGTCAGAGATCTCGGCAAGCGAGGAAACGATCTGGGTCATTGGGGCCTCTGTAAGTAAATTCGCGGTTGCGACAGCTATGGCAAAGCTGAGACCCAAACACCATCCCGCATTCCCTTTTGCGCCGAGGATTTGGTGAATCTACTAGTCGTCTTCAGTAACGTCCGTAACATCCGGGGCCTGCTGGACGTTTTCAGTTCCCAAAATGATCTGTGCTCCAATTCGGGTCTGGTACCGAATAACGGCCAGATATCCGGGCCCGAGTTCCTCCTGCAATACATCAACAAGGGGGGGATCACGCAGGTTTTCAGGCAGCATCCCCGCAACGGAAGAAACTTTGAACTGTGCTTCGACAGGCAGGTCGACGATCAGCCAGACTTCGACCCGTTTGCGCTGGGCGTTGACATCTACCCGAATGATTTCAACTGAAACAGGATCGGCCCATTCTCTGATGGCTTCGGCCAGTTGCGCCTCGGTGCGCGTTTCAAGATATCGATTGTATGTGGACTTCCCGAGTTGCAGCACCACGACGACCAGGAATGCCAGCGCAACAAACACGCTTGCTGTAAAATTCAGTTTTCGCTTGCCCTTGCTGAAAACCACGGACCGTGCTGCGTAGACCAGATAAACGGCACAGGCCGAAAGAATAATTGCGCCAAGATTTGTTGCGAACAACAAGCCCGCCTCGTAGGCCTCGGCAGGCTCGCCAAAATACAACAAAATACCTGCTGCTGAGAGAGGCGGCACCAGAGAAACGCCAATGGCTGCGCCGGGCAAAAGGCTCAGCTCGGATTTGTTGATTTGAACATAGGCCCCGGCAACGCCAGCGGCGAGCGCGACGATCAGGTCTTCGGTTCCGGGGTCTGTACGTGCAAGAACCTGATCGGGGATCAAAATACCGCGTGGGACGTCTGCGACATAGACCATAAACCATGCCATCAGCACACAGGCACATGCCGCCAAGCATACCGTTAGGGCCAGAGCAACTGCGCGCTTTAGCCAGCCCATGACCATCGCGGCAGCCACCCCCAGGATTGGCGTCATAAGGGGCGCGACAAGCATGGCCGCAATGACAACAGCCCCGGAATTGCGCAGCAATCCCATGGTGGCAATCACAACAGACAGGGTCAGCAGCATCGCAAAGCGTCGCCAATATGCGGCTTTGTCTGTCCCCTCAAATCGAAGGATGCCCTTGGTCGTACTGAGGCTTCGAATAACGATGGTGTGTGCCTGACCTAATTTGAGTTCCGTACCCAAAGACAGATTAACAATCGTTACCGTTTCCGCAAATGGCCGAACAGAAAGAAAAAAAGGCGCCCGATTGGACGCCTTCTTTTTGGCTTCAGGTGCCGATCAAACCTTCAGGTTTGGAATGATCTGCTTTTTACGGCTCATGATGCCCGGCAGAACAACGGCATCGCCATCAACGGCGGCACCAAAGCTTTTCTCGGCAACAGATTTGACCAGATCGTTCGGAACCAGCAGCGTGGCCTCTTCGTTCAGAATGTCGACGACGAACAGAAGAACCTGGTCGACACCGTCTTCAGCGGCCACGTCAACCATCGATGCAGCCAGGCTGGCTTTGCGATCCAGCACAACGCCGGGGGCTGTTGTTTCCAGAACCGAGACGCGGAACTTGGTGCCGTCGACCTCGTATTCCTTGCTGTCCATGCGGATCAGCTCGGCGTCAGAAAAGGACGAGACGTCTGATTTCGCGGCAAACATGTCGGCGGCATAGGCCGAGATGTCCAGCTCCAGCTCAGCAGCCAGCTTTTCCGCCACCGCACGGTCATGCGCTGTGGTTGTAGGCGAGCGGAATTCCAGCGTGTCCGACAGAATGCAGGTCAGGGCCGCGCCCTTGATGGCGTCGGGCATCTTGGCAGCGTCGTCGCCCATGAGGTCGACCATGATGGTCGCGGTGCAGGCCAGCGGGCGCACGGTGATGTCGATCGGACCTTTAGTTTCCAAGCCACCGACCAGCTTGTGGTGGTCGATGATGGCGCGGATATCAGCGTCGTTGATGCTGGCGGGCAGTTCTGCCGGGTTGTTGGTGTCGACGATGACGACGGGGGTGTCCGCAGCCAGATCTTCGATGATGCGTGGCTTGGGCAGGTCCCAGTTTTCAAGCATAAAGGCCGCTTCGGTGTTGGGCTCACCCAGCAGAACCGGCTCGGTCTGCTCACCTTTGATCTCGTTCAAATACCACGACCACAGGATCGGCGAGCCGGTGGAGTCGGTATCAGGGGATTTGTGGCCAAAAACTAGCGTTGTCATGTCAGCGTCCTGCGGATTGGAAATTTGCGCGCCTTATAGGGCGAGCAAACGCGGTTGTCACGACACAGTCGATAATGTGCGACCGTTGGTCTGAAAATGGCCCAGCGGTTCAGAATTCCGCCCGCGTCAGGCTGTATCCTGCCTGCTCTAACTGGTTCAGCAGACCATGTTCATCGCTAAAGTGGCCGACGCCTACCGCAATGACGGCAGTTTGATCTTTGATCTCAAGAATATGCGTCATCCAATTGGCATTGCGTTCAATCAACAACTGCTGTTCGAACTCTGCCCATTCGGCCTCAAATTCTGCTTCGGTCAGACCTGAAAGCTCTTGCCCCAGCATTCTGCCCAATACAAAGACTTCCGCGTGTTTTTCTTCGAAATACGAGCTCGCCATGGTGGCGATCTGGTCTTCGATGTTTTGGAAGGTTCCAGCCATTCGAGCGAGTGATTGAGCCTGTTCTTCGATCGAGTAAGCGTCGAACATGGTCATCAGGTCTTCGATGCTTTCCAGCGAGTATTGCGGGATACCGTGCTCTTTTGCCAACTGCGTCAGACGCGCGTCCAATCCGTTGGTTCCGTTGGGATCCTGTATGATGCAAGCCGGCAAAGCCAAAGTCATACTCAGGAACCATGGGCGCATCTTGACGCCCATCCAGCTGGGAATGCCGCGATCAGCCATCTCTGATGAAAGAGTGGCCCAATCCTCTTCGGAAATCAGATCCACAAGTGTGGGCCCCGATGTGATCAGGACAGGGCTTGGGTCAGCTGCAAGTTTCCGCTCCCAATCTTTCATTTCCTCCTGAAGGATTTCGAAATAGAACGCATCAGCCTGCGTGAGCGTTGGAGTCAGACGCTCGACGATTGCGTCCATCTGCGGGTAGTTCAGGTGCATGGTGCCCACAAGATGCAGCACAGTGTCGTCTTTGGTCGCAATCCAATGATTGCCTTCGGGATACAGAATGTCTGCTAAAGCGTCCTGCAGGTCGGCTTGGACCGCAGGGGACAAATCGCCTCTCAGGTCGCGTCCCTCGCAGCCAGCCTGCACTATGGCGGGCCACAAAAGACCGAGGAAGAAAAGAAGCACGCGCATCGTTGAATTTCCTTTGAAATCAGAGTTGCTGCAACACTGTACTGGCGGATGGGATGTTGCAAGTTCGATTGCGTTTTCCGATCGGCGGGCTGGTAATCCACTGCAGTTTGCGTAGCATAAACCCATGACCCGCGAGCAGGACCTCTATCCCCCGATCAAAGCACTGTTGGAGTGCCAGGGGTACACCGTAAAGGGCGAGGTGGGTGCGGCTGATGTTGTTGCGGTGCGCGAGGGTGAGGAACCCGTGATCGTCGAACTGAAACTAAGGTTCACGCTGTCGCTGTTCCACCAGGCGGTCACACGGCTGAAATTGACAGATCAGGTTTATGTGGCTGTTCGTAAGCCCACGGGTCGAAGCGCGCGACGGGCGCTCAAAGATAATCTGGCGCTGTGCCGACGTTTGGGCTTGGGCCTGATCACAGTGCGCGCTGACAATGCGGTCGAAGTACAGTGCGATCCCGGCCCCTATGCGCCGCGCAAGAACAAAGCCAGGACCACGCGGCTGCTGCGTGAATTCGACCGGTTGGAAGGGGACCCGAACGCGGGTGGCGCCACGCGTCATGGCATCGTGACCGCCTATCGACAAGACGCGCTGAAATGCGCGGCCTTTCTGGCCGAACATGGCGCAACCAAAGGTGCAGAGGTCGCCAAATCGGCAGGCGTTCCGGCTGCGACCCGGCTTATGCGAGAAAACCACTACGGGTGGTTTGAGAAGGTTGAAAAAGGCGTCTACGGCCTTACTTCTCAGGGAAGCGAAGGGCTGAAGCACTGGGCTTACAGCTGGGAACAGCAGGACTGATCCGATCCGCGAAAAAAATCCCTCACAACTTGTTGACTCGGGGTTTTAGACTCCCTAGCTATGCGTCGTTATCACTCACGTACCCCGAGTGCTAACGCCCCGTCGGAAGGCGAGGGGAGGATTAACAACTTTGAGCCCAAGGAGCTGCAAAGATGGCATTGAAACCGCTTCATGACCGTGTGCTGGTTCGCCGTACCGAAAGCGAAGAGAAAACCGCAGGCGGCCTGATCATTCCTGACAGCGCAAAAGAAAAGCCCAGCGAAGGCGAAGTCGTCGCAACCGGCGAAGGCGCGCGCAAGGACAGCGGCGAATTGATCGCAATGGCGGTCAAAGCTGGCGACAAGATCCTGTTCGGCAAATGGTCGGGCACCGAGGTTCAGGTCGACGGCGAAGAGCTGCTGATGATGAAAGAAAGCGACATCATGGGGATCATCGAGTAAGCCAAAGCGCTTTCTCTGATCTTCATCACAAACTTATTTCTCAAGGAGAAACGACATGGCTGCAAAGGACGTCAAGTTCGACACCGATGCCCGTAACCGCATGCTGGCAGGTGTGAACATCCTGGCCGATGCTGTTAAAGTGACCCTGGGCCCCAAAGGCCGCAACGTGGTTCTGGACAAATCCTTCGGCGCACCGCGCATCACCAAAGACGGTGTTTCGGTTGCCAAGGAAATCGAACTGGAAGACAAGTTCGAAAACATGGGCGCGCAGATGGTGAAAGAAGTCGCCAGCCGCACCAATGACGAAGCCGGTGACGGTACCACCACCGCAACCGTTCTGGCCCAAGCCATCGTTCGCGAAGGTCTGAAGCAGGTTGCAGCGGGCCTGAACCCGATGGACCTGAAGCGCGGCATCGACCTGGCAACCTCGAAGGTTGTTGAAGGCATCAAGTCGGCCTCGCGCGAAGTCAAAGACTCGGCAGAAGTTGCTCAGGTTGGTACTATCTCGGCCAACGGCGAAGCAGAAATCGGTCAGCAAATCGCAGACGCGATGCAGAAGGTTGGCAACGAAGGCGTTATCACCGTCGAAGAAAACAAAGGTCTGGAAACCGAGACCGATGTTGTCGAAGGTATGCAGTTCGACCGTGGCTACCTGTCGCCTTACTTCGTCACCAACGCAGACAAGATGATCGCAGAACTCGATGACTGCATGATCCTGCTGCACGAAAAGAAACTGTCCTCGCTGCAGCCGATGGTTCCGCTGCTGGAACAAGTGATCCAGTCGCAGAAACCGCTACTGATCATCGCGGAAGACGTTGAAGGCGAAGCGCTGGCAACTCTGGTTGTCAACAAACTGCGCGGCGGCCTGAAAATTGCTGCTGTCAAAGCACCGGGCTTCGGCGATCGTCGTAAAGCCATGCTGCAGGACATCGCGATCCTGACTGGCGGTCAGGTCATCAGCGAAGACCTGGGCATGAAGCTCGAGTCCGTCACCATGGACATGCTGGGCACCGCCAAGAAGATCGAAATCACCAAAGACGAAACCACCATCGTTGACGGTGCTGGCGAGAAAGCCGAGATCGAAGCCCGCGTTGGCCAGATCCGCACTCAGATCGAAGAAACCACCAGCGACTACGACCGTGAGAAGCTGCAAGAGCGCGTTGCCAAACTGGCAGGCGGTGTTGCCGTTATCCGCGTCGGCGGCATGACCGAAGTTGAAGTGAAAGAGCGTAAAGACCGTGTGGACGATGCTCTGAACGCAACACGCGCTGCCGTTCAGGAAGGCGTTGTTGTGGGTGGCGGTGTTGCTCTGGTTCAGGCCGGTAAAGCACTGGACGCTCTGGAAGGTGCAAACGCTGATCAGAACGCAGGCATCAACATCGTTCGCAAAGCCATCGAAGCGCCGCTGCGCCAGATCGCCGAGAACGCAGGTGTTGACGGTGCGGTAGTTGCTGGCAAGGTTCGTGAATCCGGCGACGTAACGTTTGGCTTCAACGCTCAGACCGAAGAATATGGCGACATGTTCTCGTTCGGCGTGATCGACCCGGCCAAAGTTGTTCGTACCGCTCTGGAAGATGCGGCATCGGTTGCTGGCTTGCTGGTCACCACCGAAGCTATGGTTGCTGACAAGCCTCAGAAAGACGCACCTGCTGCAGGCGGCATGCCCGACATGGGCGGCATGGGCGGCATGATGTAACCACGTCGAATTCGCTGCGGCGAATTCTGACAGCCCCGACAGGTGATTGGCTGAATGGCCGAGCTACCAAGAGGGGGTGCCATAGTGCTTGTTTTCGGGGTCGCCTTCGGGCGGCCCCGTTTTTGTTGCCAATAGCCGCTGTGCGGCTATGCCTCCGGCGGGAGTATTTTGGAAAAGATGAAGAACGGGCCGCATGTCCAAGGATTGTGAGTGTCCATATCGCTTGCAACCGGATATGCGGGTTCCATGCAACTGTTTGTTCTGACCGCCTTGACCATGTGCGCCTTTGCGGCGAATTCCATCCTGAACCGGTTGGCCATCGACAGCGGCGCCAGTGATCCGGCCGGTTTCGCGGTTATGCGAGTGCTGGCGGGCGCGCTGGTTTTGACCGCGTTGGTTTTGGCACGTGGCGGGCACTTGCCTTTGCTCAACCGTCGGCGGGTCATTGGGGCGGGATCATTGTCTCTGTACATGATCGGGTTTTCCCTGGCGTACCTGACACTGGATGCAGGTCTTGGTGCGTTGGTTTTGTTTGCCGTGGTGCAAATCACGATGTTTGCATTCACTGCCGTCAAGGGTACGCTTCCAACCCGGCAACAGTTGGCGGGCGCGGCCATGGCCTTGGCGGGGTTGGCCTATGTCCTGTGGCCATCGGGCACGGTGCGGGTTGACCCGGCAGGCACCGCCCTGATGATTGCCGCAGGTGTCGGATGGGCCGCTTATTCTTTGGCAGGGCGATCCGAACCAGATGCTTTGCAGGGCACGGCTGCAAATTTCCTTATCGCTTTGCCTGTCACCGGATTAACGCTGCTGATCACAGGGGCAGAATGGAACATGACTGGTATGGGCTATGTGCTGGCAGTTGTGTCCGGGGGTATTACGTCAGGGTTGGGTTACGCTTTGTGGTATCGCGTGCTGCCGAACCTTGCGCCAACAGTGGCGGCCGTGGTTCAGCTCAGTGTGCCTGTCATTGCGATCCTGGGGGGTGTTGTGCTGCTTGGTGAAACGGCAAGCGCCCGGCTTGTCTTTGGCACGGCAGTGGTTCTGGGCGGTATTGCGCTGGCTGTGCTGCAACGTCAGCGGAGCTAGGGCTTTCATCGGCGTCTCATAGGCTTTATCTGGCGCGTATGAGACTATTGATTGCCCTGCTGTTTTTCATTTTCCCTGCTGCCGCCAGCGCGAAATGCGTGATCCTTTTGCATGGGCTGGCGCGGACTGAGGCTTCGTTTGCCGTGATGGAGGAGTTGTTCGAGGCACATGGCTATAAGGTCGTGCGCCCCGGGTACCCATCGACCGAAATTGGCATTCCGGAACTTGCTGAACAGACCCTGCCTGATGCTTTCGCCGCTTGCGGAGAGGATAAAGTCAATGTCGTTGCGCATTCCATGGGCGGCATCCTGCTGCGGTATTGGCTAAAGGATCACCACCCCGCCAACATGGGCCGCGCTGTCATGCTTGGCCCTCCGAACCAAGGCAGCCAGCTGGTTGACGAGCTCAGCGCGTGGGAGGTGTTCGGGTATCTGAACGGCCCAGCAGGGCTGCAACTGAGCACAGGGCCCGAAGGCATCCCTCGTCGTCTGCCCCCGGTGGATTTCGAACTGGGTGTCATCGCAGGAAGTGAATCTCTGAACCTTGTGTTTTCCTCGATTATCGATGGTCCCGACGATGGCAAGGTTTCGATTGAAAGCACCAAGGTCGAAGGTATGACCGATCATCTTATCTTACCGGTGACGCATACTTTCATGATGAACAACCCGCAGGTCATGGCACAGGCACTGCATTTCATCGAATTCGGTCGGTTTGATCCGCAGATCACTTGGCTCGATGGTGTGATGGACATAATAGACGAGATCTGTATCGGGCAGGACTGCCCAGACCCGGACTCGGAGCGTTCACGATGACTGCTTTGAACCTGACATTGACCGGGGCAGAGGTTCTGTTGCCGGGTGAGGGTTTGTCTCGTGCTGATCTGACCATAGCAGAAGGTGCGATACAGGCAGAGCCAACCGGGCGCAGGGTTGATCTGAGCGGCTATCTTGTCTTGCCCGGCATTATCGATCTGCACGGGGACGGTTTCGAACGCCATATCGCCCCACGTCGCGGTGCGATGAAGCAGATGAACGAAGGCATTCTTTCGGTCGAGGCCGAGTTAGCTGCGAACGGCATTACCACCGCAGTGCTGGCTCAGTTTTACAGCTGGGAAGGCGGCGTGCGAGGACCGGACTTTGCGGCGCAGGTGTTTCAGGCCATTGCCGCCGTAAAAGACAGCACCGTCACGGATCTGATCCCTCAACTGCGGTTTGAGACCAATATGTTGGAGGACTATGCCGGATTGGCCCGTCGCATCGCTGACTGGCAGGTGCCTTACGTAGTGTTTAATGATCATCTGCCGCATGATCGCTTGGCGCAGGGTAAAAAGCCTCCACGCCTGACCGGGCAGGCGCTGAAGGCCGGGCGCAATCCAGATGCGCATTTTGAGATGTTGCTCAACATGCATGCGCGTCGTCACGAGGTGCCAGCGGCGGTCGAGGCGCTGTGTGCTGACCTGGGGGAAATTGGCGTACGTCTGGGCAGCCATGATGACGCCACCGCTGATGCAAGGGCATGGTGGCGTGATCGAGGTGTCCGTATTGCCGAATTCCCGGAAACGCTGGAGGCTGCCGAGGCGGCACGTTCAGCCGGGGATCACATCATCCTTGGTTCACCCAACGTAGTGCGGGGTGGATCGCATAAAGGAAACGCCAGTGCGGTCGAACTGATCGCTATGGGCCTTTGCGATGCCTTGGCGTCAGACTACCACTATCCCAGTCCGCGCCGGGCTGCATTGATGCTGTTCAAAACCGGTTTGCTTGATTTCGAATCTGCTTGGAACCTGATTTCTTCGGGTCCTGCAAAAGTGCTTGATCTGCCGGACCGGGGCACACTTACCCCCGGCAAACGGGGTGATTTGGTCATTCTCGATGCGGCTACCCACCGGGTCGCATCGACCATGGCCGGTGGGCGTATCAGCCACATGTCAGGGGACATTGCGGCACGCTTTCTGAACGCAACGATGCCGTAGATAAAGTATTACTTTATCGCTTAATCCTGTTGAAATGCCCCATCTTGCGTCCGGCTTTGACCTCGGCTTTGCCGTATAGATGAAGTGCTACGTCCCGCTCGCGGGCCAGCTCGGGCACGCGATCCATGTCGTTGCCGATCAAGTTCTCCATCACCACATCCGAATGACGCTGCCCGTCGCCCAATGGCCAGCCCGCCACGGCCCGGATATGTTGTTCGAACTGATCCACAGCACAGCCATTCTGCGTCCAATGGCCCGAGTTGTGCACGCGCGGTGCAATCTCGTTTACGATCAGACCAGCGGGCGTGACGAACAGTTCTACCCCCATGACACCTACATACTCCAAGGCATTGAGAATGTTGGCGGCCAGCAGGATTGCATCTGTGCGCTGGGCAGGGGACAGGCGGGCAGGGATCGTGGTGGTGCGCAGGATGCCGTCGCGATGTACATTCTCGCCCGGATCGAAACAGGCCACCTGGCCGTCCAACCCGCGTGCTGCGATGATCGACACCTCGTGTGAGAAGTCTACGAACCCTTCCAGAATAGCAGGCGCGCCCGCCATGTCGGCCAAAGCAGCCTCGGCGTCCTCGGGGATGCGCAACCGCGCCTGCCCCTTTCCGTCATAGCCAAAGCGGCGTGTTTTCAGGATGGCCGGTGTCCCGATTTGTTCGATTGCCGTGTTCAGGCTGTCCAGATTGGAAATATCCGCAAACGGGGCCGTTTTCAGACCCAGGTCTTGCAGGAAATTTTTCTCGGTCAAACGATCCTGACTGACCCGCAGCGCTTCGCGCCCCGGGCGGATCGGGCGGTGGGATTCCAGAATGTCCAGCGCCTCGGTCGGGATGTTTTCGAACTCATAGGTGATGACATCCACCGCGTCGGCAAATGCTTTCAAGGCATCGATGTCGTCGTAAGCTGCCGTCGTGACACGATCCGCGACTTGCCCGGCGGGCGGGTTTGCGCCCGGTTCATAGATATGTGTGACAAAGCCCAGCCTTGACGCCGCCACCGACAGCATCCGGCCCAGTTGACCGCCCCCAAGAATTCCGATCACCGCACCTTGGGCAAGCATTTCTGCCATCTTCAACTCTCCAAACGTTTGCCAATTGCACTCAACGCCGAACGCAGCGCGTCATGCGCGCCCTGATCCTTCAGGGTGTCTGTCATCTGCAAGCTCAATGTGCCCTCTGTCGCAAGCGCGTCTCGCTCCTGCGCCAGCCGACCTGCGTTGCCTTTTTCCATCGTGGCCAGGAAGCCTGACATCAATTGAGTGGTATAGAATTCCGCCCTGTCAGCATCGCCGGTCGTCTCGCCCAGCCATTTGGCGCCGGTGGCCATCAGATCGAGAATGCCGGGCACCATGGCGCAGATAGCGAAATGTGCGTTCAGCGCGAATTCATCCGCAACCTTGACCACAGGGTTCTCGGGCTCAAACAAGCTGGCCAGCAACCGATCGTTGCCAAAAGCAGCCATCGGGCAGCCGCCGGTTTCAAGAAAACCCAGCGGAATGGTCTGCACGAAATCCGATGCTGGCGAACACAACTCGGAAAGCTGTTCGGCGGAAACCGCCGCCATGACCGAAACGATCTGCTGATCGGAACGAAAATTCAGAGGGGCCAGAACCTCAGCGGCGATATGCGGGCGCAGGCACAGGAACACAATGTTCGAGGCATCAATCACTTCCTGGGGGGCAGCGACCTTCACGCCCAGCTCGGTTTTCAAGGCGGAAGAAACATCGGTATTGCGCTCGGTCACGCAGATTTCATGTCCTTTGGCTGCCATCAGCCGCGCGATTGGGGCGGCGATATGGCCTGTGCCGATGAGGCCGATGCGGCTCATCCCTGCGGTTCCTCAGGGATTGAGGCTGACAACGCCTCGCGCCAGTTGTCCAGCCGTTCGGCCAAAGCCTCGTCTTGCAGAGCCAGAATACCGGCAGCCATCAGGCCGGCGTTGGCTCCTCCAGCGGACCCGATTGCCATGGTCGCAACGGGAAAACCCTTGGGCATTTGCACGATGGAATACAGCGAATCCACGCCTGACAGGGCGCGGGTGTGTACGGGAACTCCGATCACCGGCACCCGCGTTTTCGATGCCATCATGCCAGGCAGATGCGCAGCGCCGCCAGCGCCCGCGATGATCACGTGCAATCCACGCGATACGGCGGTCTTGCCATAGTCCCACAGCCGGTCTGGTGTGCGGTGGGCGGACACGATGCGCGCTTCATAAGCGATGCCCAGTTCGTCCAGAATATCTGCGGCTTCTTTCATCGTGGGCCAGTCAGATTGGCTGCCCATGATGATCCCGACTTTCACTTCGCTCATCCGCTTTTGTCCCTGCGCTCAGAAAGAGCGCGCACTATAGCCAAATCCGGTTCTCTGGCAATGCGCTACAGGGCGTTCAGGCAATGATATCGGGGGTCAGGCGGTCTTCGATGATGCGGATGATGTCTTTCAGACGCAGTTTCTCTTTTTTCAGTCGTCGTAGCGTCAACTGATCCGCAGTTCCCCGGTCATGCAGCGCTTCAATCGCTTCGTCCAGATCGCGGTGCTGACGGCGGAAAACTTCCAGCTCAACCCGCAGAACTTCGTCAGTTTTCATGGAAAGATCAGTGGGCGCGTTCATTGGCGACTCGGGGTTGTTGTGGTGCTTGCCCAACAAGATAGTGTGTCAGACGTTATCGCGCCAGACCTTGTGGACATCCTGGTTTCTTCCCATATTCTATTACAGGCGGTTGCCAGAACGGGGCCGCACACCACGTCGCTTTGACAATAAAGGACGAAAATACGTGTCGAAACTTACTCTTGGCTCATACCCGCATCTTTTGGGGTTCGAGCAACTGGAACGCCTTCTGGAACGGTCTGCAAAGGCTGGCAACGAAGGATACCCGCCCTATAATATCGAACAGACTTCGGACTTTTCCTATCGCATCACTCTGGCGGTGGCCGGGTTTGCCGAAGAGGATCTGTCGATCACGATCGAGGATCGCCAGCTGGTGATCCGGGGCCGTCAACGCGACGACAGCGAGGGGCGAATATTCCTGCATCGCGGCATTGCGGCGCGCCAGTTTCAGCGCATGTTCGTGCTGGCTGACGGTGTCGAAGTGGGCGAGGCGATCATGGAAAACGGTCTGCTGCACGTGGATCTGACCCGCGCCGTGCCGGAAGCTGTGGTGCAGACCATCAACATACGGAAGGGGTAAGAGCAATGAATACACCGATAGAACTCGACACCGAAGGCGACCGTATCGTTTATGTCAAAACGGTCGAGGTTGCCGATCTGCCGCGTGATCTGCGCGATCAGGCAGGGGATCTGGACCAGCTTTACGCTGTGCATGATTCCGATGGGCAGCAGCTGGCGCTGGTGGCCGACCGCAAGCTGGCTTTTGTGCTGGCCCGCCAGCATGACTTGTCCCCGGTGGCCGTTCACTGAACGGCCTCTCTGCGCCTATTGGGGCGTGACAATTCCCGCAACACAAGCGACACATACGAACTGGCGGACTATGCCGCTTTCACCTGTTCCCCGGAGCTAATCGCATGAGCTGGTTCGAATTCGATTGGGTAGACGCCTTCAGTGACCGCGCCTTTGGTGGCAATGGATGTGCTGTGGTTCATGACGGTGCACATCTGCCCGAGCAGGTGTGCATGGCCTATGTGCGCGAAACCTCTCTGGTCGAATGCACATTTACCGGCCCATCTGACGTGGCCGATATCCGCGTACGGTATTTTCTGGCCAGCCGGGAAATTCCCTTTGCCGGGCATCCAACAATTGCCACTGTCGCTGCCATGCGGTCGCGTGGGATGATCGAAGGCGAAAGCCTGACACTGGAAACCGGGGCAGGGGTCGTCTCGATTCGGTTGACAGGTGATGAGATCGAAATGACCCAGGTCGCACCTCAATTTGGTGCACATGTTCCTGTGGATCTGGTGGCTTCGACCATCGGCCTTCCTGAAAGCGCCATAATCTCTCCGCCTCAGTTTGTTTCAACCGGTCTGCCGTTCTGCATCACCGTTCTGCGTGACCATAAGGCCTTGCGAGCGGCTCAACTGGTCGAGGGTCCTTTGAGAAAAGTGGCCGAGGCCGCCGGATTTTCGGGTTCGGATATGGCTGAACCCTTTCTGGTCACGCTGGAAGGAGCCACCGATGCAGGTGATACGTTCTCGCGTCTGTTGCTCGCCCCTCCCAGCCCGCCCGAAGACCCGTTCACTGGGTCTGCTACGGGCGCCATGGCGGCGTATCTTTGGAAATATGGATTGATGTCCAAAGACAGTTTCATCGCGGAACAGGGCCACGACATGGGACGTCCCGGACAGGCGACTGTCACGCGTGTCGGCCCGACAGATGGAATGACCGGGATCAAGGTCGCTGGACGAGGGCATGTGTTGATGCGCGGGCAGGTCGATCTGCCGACGAACGAATAGACAAGGACCGGGATTTCGCAATTTTGCGCGGAACGTCTGACAAACAGAACTTCCGCTGAACTGGCCGCGTGTGGCCACGCCGCGATGTGAAATCGCACACTATACTGTCTTTACCGCCTTGGCGCAGGTCGCATCCAGTCCAGTGGTTTGATCGGCGCGGACCGAGGGTCGATTCCATGTCGGGCGCAAAGCGTATCGAGATATGATCCCGGAACCGGTAGTCCGGCCAGTTGGGTTGCCAACAGCTTTTTCTGATGACCGTAGACATGGACCGAATGCGTAACTTCGCCCTCGATCTCTTCCAGCGCCACGTTCGGGTCATGCAATTTCCAAAGCTCGGCCGGTGCCAGCGGATAGAGGGTCTCGGCCGCCATCGCGTACTTGTCTTCACCGGTTTGGCGCAAGAAATGCCCAAAGGCTTTTGGGCAAGAGCTGCCCCAGGGCAGGCTTTCTATACCCCAACTTTCACCGTTTGCGATACGCTCACGATTATGCCGTCTTGCACGCCGACCACGCCACGGTTGGGTTGGGTTTGCCGACATCACGAAATCTTGCATCAGCCCAAGTGTTTGGGAGTTATTGGGCAAGCGTAAAACCCCGGTTGGAAAGTCGTCGGCTTTGGAGCGCGCGAACACCCAATCAGACGAAAAGTCGAAGGCTTTCACGCAATATGCGTCGAGATCGACCCAGATAACCTCGCTTTGCTGAATCAGATGCAATCTGAAGATGTCAGAGAATACGGCTACGCCCTGTCGGTCTCCGGGTTGCAGGGGATAGGGCGAGGGCCAGAAGACGTCGCTGGCGGGGCGCGTCTGGACACCTGCGGGGATGCCTTGTGTCTCGTGCGGGAGATACAGAACAAACGCATGCCCTTGGTCCAGAAAGGATCGAATGCAGATCTGCTCCAGCCAGGTCAGATCGGACCCGAACCAGAAACTGGCAATGGTTGGCAAAGTGCGAGTCATGGTTCGTGTCTACCCGGCATCCCGCCACACAGCACCAACCCAAGCAGCGCTTGTCAATCAGGACAAACAAAAAAGGCCCCCGGAAACCGGAGGCCGAAAAGTCTTGGTGCGCTGGCGTCAGTTTGCAGCGATCAACCCCATGCTTTCCAGCTTCAGCAGAACCTGATGGGCACAGTTATCGACGTCGACATTCTCTGTCTCGACGGACAACTCCGGGTTCTGTGGTACGTCATAGGGGTCAGAGATGCCGGTGAACTCTTTGATCTTGCCCTCGCGCGCCAGCTTGTACAGCCCCTTGCGGTCACGGCGTTCGCATTCCTCAATCGAGGTCGCAACATGCACTTCACAGAAGGCACCGAACTGTTCGATCTCTTCCCGAACCGCCCGGCGGGTGGTCGCATAAGGTGCGATCGGTGCACAGATGGCGATACCACCGTTTTTGGTGATCTCGCTGGCCACATAGCCAATGCGGCGGATGTTCAGGTCGCGGTGCTCTTTCGAGAAACCCAGTTCTGACGAAAGGTTCTTACGCACGATGTCTCCATCCAGCAGCGTCACGGGACGGCCACCCATTTCCATCAGCTTGACCATCAGCGCGTTGGCGATGGTCGATTTGCCCGAGCCTGAGAAGCCGGTGAAGAACACGGTAAAGCCCTGTTGGCTGCGTGGCGGCTTGGTTTTGCGCAGTTCGGCCACAACCTCGGGGAACGAGAACCATTCCGGGATTTCCAAACCCTCGGCCAGACGGCGGCGCAGTTCTGTGCCGCTGATGTTCAGGATGGTGACATCATCTTTATCGAGAATCTCGTCATTCGGCTCGTATTGAGCGCGTTCCTGCACATAAACCATGTGTTTGAAATCAACCATCTCGACGCCAATTTCATCTTGGTATTGGCGGAACAAGTCCTGCGCGTCATAGGGGCCATAGAAATCTTCCCCGGCTGAATTCTTCCCCGGACCGGCATGGTCGCGCCCGACGATGAAGTGTGTGCAGCCGTGGTTGGCGCGGATCAGCCCGTGCCAGACCGCCTCGCGCGGGCCAGCCATGCGCATCGCCAGGTTCAACAACGACATCGATGTGGTGGATGCTGGATATTTGTCCAGCACAGCCTCATAGCAACGGACACGGGTGAAGTGATCCACGTCTCCGGGCTTGGTCATGCCGACCACAGGGTGGATCAGCAGGTTGGCCTGTGCTTCCTTCGCGGCGCGGAAGGTCAGTTCCTGATGCGCGCGGTGCAGCGGGTTGCGGGTCTGGAAAGCCACAATGCGGCGCCAACCCAGCTTGCGGAAATAGGCGCGCAGTTCGTTCGGTGTATCGCGGCGGGCGCGGAAGTCATAGTGAACGGGCTGTTGAATACCCGTCACCGGACCGCCCAGATAGACCTTACCGGCCACGTTGTGCAGATAGTTGACTGCGGGGTGTGCGTCGTCGTCTGCGCCGAACACCTTCTCGGCCTCACGCGCCTTGTCCGGCGTCCAGCGGTCGGTCACGGTCATGGTGGCAAGGATCACGCCTTCCTGATCGCGCAGGGCGATGTCCTGGCCCAGCTGGATGCTATCGGCAAACTCTTCGCTGACATCCAGCGTGATCGGCATCGGCCAGAGCGTACCATCTGACAGACGCATATTCTCGACCACACCGTCATAGTCGGCCTCGGTCAGGAAGCCCTTGAGCGGATTGAAGCCGCCATTCATCAGCAGTTCCAGATCGCAGATCTGGCGTGGGCTCAGGTCATGGCTGGTCAGATCCGCCGCCTCAACCTTCAGTTTCGCAGCCGAGTCATACGACACATAAAGCTCGGGGATCGGGCCATAGGGCATGACTTTTGCAGGGCGCGGAGCCGCCTCAGTTTTCACTTGCTTGTTCATTTTCCAAAGACTTTCAGACGGTTTCCGACACGCGGATGCGGTGCTTGTACAGGTGATCGTAGTGAGGCTTCATCCGACGATGGACGCGACGCACACGTTCCGGAGCATCAGCCACTTCGATATATTTACGTTTTTGTGGTGTCAGGCCGGTGGATTGCGCCAGATTGGCGTGGAACGAGCCGCCATCCCACCAACTGTGCTCGGACGGGTCGCCGCCCGCTTCCCAGGTCAGCGCCTCTGGGATGAAGGGAATGCCAACGGAGTCGCAGAACGCCTTGGTCATGTCATGGGGGTTTTCCAGCAAGTCGTCACTGTCAACAACCGGGGGGGTCTTGCCGTCGTTCAGCGCCGTCAGCAGGTCGAACAGCGCGCGCTGCTCGGGAAAGCCAACCTCCAGCTCATCGAAATCCGGCCATTTGTTGTACATGGACGAAATCGTCTTGGCCGGGTCGCGGATCAGGAACGCATGGGTGAAATGCGACAGAAACTCAGGATCCCACATGTGGTTGATATAATGCGGGAAGTCTTTGATGAAGACGGGGCCTTTTTCGGCACGGGCTTTGATGTCGTCCGACACGCTTTCCAGGGTGAGGCCGGGGGTCGTGACCTCACCTTCTTTGTAGCGCGGCCACATTGGGTCTTCACCTTGGTACCAGGCTTCGCCGAAAGGTTCGTGCAGGCAATCCAGATCGCCACGCTGGCGCATCATCCATTCAAACGCGGTCGAGGTAGAGCGGGGTATCGCCCAAAGAGCTACAATCTTGTGCATTCGCTTCAGTCTTTCAGTGAGGAGAGCAGGCTGCCCTGCTGGGTTTCCGGGGCCAGGCCCAGGGTTTTGAAGATGCGCCAGTAGAGCGCAGTGTCATGGCCGATGACCGGCTTGCCGAGGCGTTCTTCCAACTCGACCTCATAGTGAACCGGACGTTGCGCAATTCCGTCAGACGGACGGCGGTAGTTGCTCATCCCGTTGATCAGATAGGCATCCACATTGGGGGCTTTGTCGGCGGTATAATCGAAGGACTTGTAAATCAGCTCTTCGTCAAAACACCAAATGCAATCATCGACCGCCTCTTGGCTGTCGAACCAACCCTGATCAAAGAAGTTGCCGGCCCAGACCACGTCGAACCCGGCTTCTTTCAGAAATCCTACAGTTCCTTGATACCATGTGTCCCTGTGATAGCAGGCGTTGAGCGCAACCTTTTCGACATTCTGATCCCGCAGCGCCTCGACCATCGAATAGCCAGACATGTGAAACGGCGTTTCGTACTTGTCGCTCAGCATTTCGATATGTTGGCGGATGCCCTCAACACCTAGACCACTGGCGTGCACCCAGTTCGAACCGACCTGCCCGCAGACGTCAGCGCCGTTGTTGGCCATACATTCCATGTATTCTTCCAGCAGGCCAAAGTTCTTTTTACGCTGATCAAGGCGATGGGCGTAGTCCGGCACGTGAAGCATACGCCCGTGAACGCCCACACTGCGCGGAGCCATGCGCAGGAAGTCCGACGGGGCTGCATCAAAGTCATGCGGAGGGCAAGTGAAGCCCACCTGATGCGGGAACAGTTTAACCTTGGGGTTTTCCCACTTGGGCGGCTTTACGTAGGTGTTCATCGCTCTTCTTTTCCATTGGAGAATTCTAGCCGAGAGTTAGACCTGTTTCGCCTAATTTTCCTATTGCTTTTTTGTGCCTCTACTCATATCGAAATTGATATGACGTCCCGTATGTATAACCTGCCATCAACAAGTTCTCTGATTGCGTTTGAGGCGGTGGCGCGGTTACAGGGGTTTGCGCGAGCAGCCGAAGAACTTAATACCTCTCAGCCTGCAATCAGCCGTCACATCCGCAATCTGGAAATTCGTTTTGGGGCGGATCTTTTTCATCGGGACAGAACACCGATTTGCCTGACGGCTAAAGGAAGCTTGTTCTATGCCGGAGTCGTTCAGGGATTTGACGCATTACAGAACGCGGTTCGGGATCTTGAGCGCGTCGAGAACCGGGTCACATTGGTGTGTTCACATTCAGTATCGCATCTGTTGCTTATGCCCCGCTTCGGAAAACTCCGGCAGGCGTTGGGTCGCAATGTCGAGCTACGTTTTATGACATCGGCGTACAATCTGGTTCAGGCTGCTGTTGAGACAGGCGGTGATATCGTTTTTGAATACTCTGCATCACCGCCGGAGCACGAACATGTCGTTGTTTGCAAGGAAGAAATTAAGCCCATTGGAACGCCCGAGAACGTTGCCAGAGCGATAGACGCTTTGCAGGGCAAATGCGATCCGCCACCGCTTTTGAAGCTTCAAAAGGAAAACTATGGTTGGATGGACTGGTCCGACTGGCAAAGCGCGCATCCCGACTATGCCAATTGGCCGATTTCGGAAGAATTCGATAGCTATGTCTATTTGTTGGAAGCCGCTGCTTCCGGTGAGGGGCTTGGCCTTGGGTGGCGTAGCTTTGTCGATGCCTATCTGGACCGTGGCGATCTGGTTGAAATGCCCGATGACTGGTATTCAAGAGAGACGATTATTTATGCCAGGCTGACCCGCTACGGGCAACAGAACCCTATCGCTCGAAAATGCCTCAAACTGCTGGAGAACCTTTAGCCACATCGCTGTTGGTCCACGAATTTATAGCGGACACATGGGGGCGAAACACCGTATCGCAACACAAGCCTTTGATATGGGCAGCATCAGGCGTAAAACAGATTTGCGAGCAGAATCCCCTGCCCTCGAAAAATCCCCTGCCCTCGTAAAAAAACGTCAGATCAATCACCGCTTGAAGCTGAAGAAACGCCGTATCTGCTGATCATCATTTCAACACTGTTTGCGATCGTTTGCGCCATTTCCGATTCGCTAAGCGTTCCACCCGTGAACATCAGCGGCCAAAAAGCACGCGCCTTGATCAGACCGACAAACTCGATCCCCGCGCGTTCGGGATCATCGACCTGCAACTGCCCGTCCTGGGCCGCATCCTTCAACATCGCAATAAAGGTCTGGGTCTTGTCCAGTTTCCCTTGAACCTTCGCCGCAAGTTCAGGGTTGCGCAAAGTTTCGCTGACCACCATCCGCGCCATGGCGATCACGTCGGGATGCATCAGAATCCGCCCCTCGGCCCAGGCCAGTTCAGTCAATTGCTCACGAATATCGCGGCCTTTTTCATACCGGATTTCCAGAACTTCGGCAAAACGGCTGGACAGCTCAACAACGATAGAGCGAAAAAGATTGTCCTTACTTTCGAAATACTTATACAGCGTACGCTTGGACACTTCTGCCCGAGCTGAAATTCGATCCATACTGGCCGCAGCAAAACCCTTTTCCTGGAATTCGGCCACAGCAGCTTCGATGATCTGTGCGTATTTGGACGCATTCGGTGTGCTGCATTCGTTCATATCAGAGCTATAGACCCATTGACGGGGAGCGGTCAAACCCTAGGTAAACGCAAGAGTTTACGAGGGCGCAAATCTGTGCCACTAGTAAACCCGCCAGTTTACCACTCTGGGAACCAGCGCTAACAGGAGAGTCCCCAATGTCCTTAACTTTGAAACTAAACGGCAAGACCCATGAGGTTGATGCCGAACCCGGCACGCCCTTGCTGTGGGTGATCCGGGACGAGTTGAAGCTGACCGGAACCAAATTCGGATGTGGCGTTGCGTCGTGCGGCGCGTGTACCGTGCATTTGAATGGCGAGCCTGTCCGCTCGTGCCAGACTTACATCGAAGACGTCGAAGACGCCGAAATAACCACAATCGAAGCGGTTGGCGACGACAAGATCGGTGCTGCTATTCAACAGGCATGGGTCGAGCTGGATGTGGTTCAATGCGGCTATTGCCAATCGGGTCAGGTGATGTCGGCAGTGGGGCTGCTTTCGGAAAATCCCAATCCCTCTGCGGAAGAGATCGACGATTACATGGCTGGCAACGCGTGCCGCTGCGCCACCTATCAACGCATCCGCGCCGGTATCCAGCGCGCGTCTGAAATCCTGGAGGCCTGATTCATGACTATCAACACTTCCCGCCGTGGATTTCTGAAAGGTGCTGCCGCTGCTGGTGCCGTCCTGCTGGTTGGCGCTCGTCCTGATGGCTCGCTTGCTGCCACAACAACGGAAAGCGCACAGTTCAATCCGTTTGTGAAAATTGACGCCGATGGCACAGTGACCGCTATCGTAAAGCACTTTGAGATGGGTCAAGGACCAGCGACCGGCCTGCCCACTTTGATTGCCGAGGAAATCGGCTTACGCATGGACCAGATCGAGTATGAATTTGCGCCGTCCAATGCACAGGTCTACGCCAACTTGGCGTTCGGTCAGGCACAAGGCACCGGCGGGTCGACCGCCATGGCAAACTCTTGGCAACAATACCGTCAGGCCGGAGCCGCAGCGCGCGAAATGTTGATCAACGCAGCCGCTCAGGCTTGGGGCGTGGATGCATCGGGTGTGACCATCGAGGAGGGCATCGTCAAAGCGGGCGACAAGTCGGCACCGATTGCTGAATTTGTTGCTGCTGCTGCACAACTCGAAGCGCCAGCCGAACCGCAGCTTAAAGACCCGTCAGAGTTTCGCCTGATCGGCAACGAAGCCGTGCGCCGTAAGGATTCGGCGATCAAAGGCAATGGCCAGGCCATTTACGGCATGGACCTGCACCTGCCCAACCAAATGGTTGCGATGATCAAACGTCCAGACGCTCGCGGTGGAACGGTCAAGAGTTTTGACGACAGCGGGTCACAGCAAGTCAAAGGTTTCATCAACGCAGCGACCCTGCCGAACCAGGCCGGTGTGGCTGTCTATGCCGAAAACACATGGGCGGCTATTCAGGCGCGTGAAGCGCTTGAGGTTGAATGGGATGTTTCCGCTGCCGAAACCCGCAGTTCTCAGCAAATTGAGGAAGAAATCCGCGCCGCTTTGGACGCTGCGCCTCAGTACAACGTCAACGGGGCGGACGCGACCGAAGTTGCAGCAAAGATCGACGGTGCCGACACAGTTCTGGAGAAAACGTTCTACTTCCCGCTGCTAGCACATGCACCGATGGAACCGATGAACTGCACCATCGAACAGGCAGAGGACGGTACGATTGTGCTGCACGACGCGGCGCAGATTCCTACCATCGTACATTTCGCCCTGGCCGCAGTCTTTGAATTGCCGCCTGAGAAAATCCAGATCAACACCCTGTTGGCCGGTGGTTCTTTTGGACGCCGCGCAACACCGGACGCAGACTATCAGGTCGAGGCGGCGTTGGCCTTTGTGCTCACAGATCGCACCCGCCCGGTGAAGCTGGTTTGGACACGTGAAGATGATATCCGCAGCGGCTATTACCGCCCGGCGTTCGGCCACAAGGTTCGGATTGGACTGGACGGTCAAGGCGACATCGTCGGATGGCAGCACCAGGTCGCAGGCCAGTCCATCATGAAAGGTACACCCTTCGAAGCGGTATTGGTTCATGACGGCATTGATCACAGCTCGATCGAAGGTATCGCGGACAGCCCTTATGCAATTCCCGGTATGGCCTTGGGGTTAACGGACACACCAAAAGCAACCTCGCTTCTGTGGTGGCGGTCTGTGGGGCACACCCACACGGCCTATGTCATGGAAACCATGATGGATCTTGCCGCTCAGAGCGCGGGACGCGATCCGGTAGAGTTCCGCTTGGCTCATTTGTGCGACAGCAGCAATCCTGACCAGCAGCGCAAGGCGGCCGTGTTGAAGCTGGCTGCGGAAAAGGCTGGCTGGGGAACCCCTCGTGAGGGCCGGGCATTAGGTGTTGCGGTTCACAAGTCTTTTGGGTCTTACGCAGCTGAAGTGGTCGAGATTTCGGGCGATCCGGAAAGCGGCATCAAGATCGAAAAGGTCACTTGCGCCGTGGATTGTGGCATTGCCGTGAACCCCGATACTGTGCGCGCCCAGATGGAAGGTGGCATTGGATACGGCATTGGCCATGTGATGCGTGACCAGATCACACTGACCAGCGGAGCGGTAGATCAGAGTAATTTCCCTGACTATGAACCGCTTCGCATTGGCGATATTGCCGCGATCGACGTGCATATCATGCCGTCCGCCGAGGCACCGACTGGTGTTGGCGAACCCGGCACTCCGCCTTCGGCGCCGGCGCTGGCCAACGCGATCCACGCCTTGTCGGGCGTTCTTGTTGCGCAACTGCCGATGGAAGAGAACGGCGTTAGTTTTGCATAAATAGCTTCGCCCCGCGCCGGGTCACACCAGCGCGGGGCTTGGCCTTGGTCTCCTGATCTAGAATTTGATCAAATTTGGTGACAAAACAGGTTCATTGAAGTACATCACGGGGAACCAGCACCGACGGAGCCCCCTATGGACCTGAGCGCCCTGCACAATTTTCGCGTTGCCGCATGTGACTTGAATGGCCAGATGCGTGGCAAGCGCGTTCCCCCTGCCTATGCGGACAAATTGGACAAAGGCGCTGTTCGAATGCCGTTTTCAGCATTGAACGTCGATCTATGGGGCGCCGATATCGACGGCAGCCCGCTTGTCTTTGAAACCGGTGATGCTGATGGCGTGTTGCGTCCGACCGAACGCGGCGCAGTCCCTGTACCATGGCTTGAGAGTGAAACAGCCCTGGTGCCAATGAGCCTTTATGATGATGAAGGCGTTCCATTTGCCGGAGATCCACGCCACGCGTTGTCAGCCACGCTGGACCGTTATGCGCAACGCGGCTGGTCGGTCATGGCGGCAACCGAGCTGGAGTTTACTCTGGTGGATGCCTCTGGCCCGCAACCGCAACCTCCGATAAACCCTATTACCGGACGTCGTATGTCGGACGAAGCCGTTCTGTCGGTCGCTGAAATGGACGCGTTCGAGGAGTTTTTCACCGACCTGTACGACGGCTGTGCCGACATGGGCATCCCTGCACAGACGGCTATCTCAGAAAGCGGTATCGGCCAGTTTGAGATCAACCTGAACCACCAAGGCGCTATGCGATGCGCTGACGATACGTGGCTTTTCAAGACCTTGACGCGTGGGCTGGCCCGCAAACATGGGTTTGCGGCTACCTTCATGTCGAAACCCTATGCCGATGATGCAGGCAACGGGATGCATGTGCATTTCTCGGTTCTGGATCAGGACGGGCGCAACGTGTTCGACAACGACGGGTCAGAAGGTACTCAGGTTCTGAAGTCTGCCGTTGCAGGCTGTGTTGCGGCCATGCCGGGAAGCACACTGATCTTTGCGCCGCACGGCAACTCTTACACCCGGCTGGTGCCGGGCGCTCATGCGCCGACGGGGGCGTGCTGGGCCTACGAGAACAGAACTGCTGCCATTCGTATTCCGGGCGGAAACCCATCCGCGCGCCGTATCGAGCACCGCGTCGCAGGAGGGGACATCAACCCCTACCTCATGCTGACTGCGGTTCTGGGGGCGGCACTGGTTGGTATAGAAGACGGGCTGCAACCGCCTGCTCCGATTTCCGGAAATGCGTATGATCTGACAGACTTGCCGCAGCTGATGCCCGACTGGTCAACGGCAATAGACCGATTTGAAGCAGACCCCATGATCGCTCGCCTGTTCCCTACCGATCTGATCCGGTATCTGGCCATGACCAAACGACAGGAAGTCAAACGGTTTTCGGGCATCCCACCAGAGGCGCACTGGCTGAGCTACCTTGAGGCGGTTTGACCCTCTTGCCGCCTTGTATGGACTCGGCTAGTATGAATTTGATCAAATTTGGTGACGTATGAAAATCGGCATATTACAAACCGGCCACACCCCCGATGTGCTGCAGGGTGAATTCGGAGATTACGATGCTCTGTTTCCCAAACTTCTTGATGGGCACGGGTTTGATTTCGAAACCTTCGCCGTGGTGGACGGCATTTTCCCGAAGGATGCTGATGACGCAGACGGTTGGGTCATCACCGGTTCGCGCCATGGCGCTTATGAAGACCTGCCTTGGATTGCACCGCTGGAAGCACTGGTCCGAGAGATCCACCAAAGCGGCAAACCCCTTATTGGTGTGTGTTTTGGTCACCAGATCATCGCGCAGGCCCTTGGCGGCAAGGTCGAAAAATTCTCGGGCGGATGGGCCGTAGGGCGCACCGAATACGACTATAACGGGGATAAGGTCTGGCTGAATGCCTGGCATCAGGATCAGGTTGTAGACCTTCCTGAACAGGCGCGTGTTCTGGGACGGAATGCATTCTGTGAAAACGCGATGCTGGCTTATGGGGACACAATCTGGACCGTTCAGGCGCATCCAGAGTTTTCCAACGGTTTCGTTTCGGGCCTGATGCGAACACGGGGCAAAGGCGTGGTTCCCGACACCCTTATGCAAGCCGCCGCAAACCGTGAAACTGCACCTGATGACAATGCCAGAATCGCGCGCCAGATGGCCGAGTTTCTAAAGAAAGAGAGAGCCTGATGGCTGATTGGACCGATAAACTGCCGGACGCCGCCAAAGCGTATTTCCATGGGCAAAGGCTGGACGAGGTTGAGTGCATCATCTCAGACCTGCCGGGTATTGCGCGGGGCAAGGCGGTGCCTGCCTCAAAGTTTGCAAAGCAGTCGTATTTCCACCTACCCGACAGCATATTCTACCAGACCATCACTGGTGGCTGGGGTGAAGCTGCGGGTGAAGATGGCTTTATCGAGCGGGACATGATCCTGAAGCCCGATTTCTCGACCACCTCCGCCGCGCCCTGGACCGGAGACTGGACGCTGCAGGTGATCCACGACGCCTATGACCGAGAGGACAACCCTATCCCGTACAGCCCGCGTAACGTCCTGAAGCGTGTTGTACAGCTTTATCACGACAAGGGCTGGAAACCTGTTGTCGCGCCCGAGATGGAGTTTTTCTTGGTCGCCCCCAATGTCGACCCGGCACAGGGCATTAAGCCGATGATGGGGCGCTCTGGTCGCCCAGCCGCCGCGCGACAGGCCTATTCCATGACTGCGGTGGACGAGTTCGGCCCGGTGATCGACGACATCTATGATTTCGCTGAACACCAGGGGTTCGAGATCGACGGCATCACGCAGGAAGGCGGAGCCGGACAGTTGGAGATTAACCTGCGTCACGGCAATCCGATCAAGCTGGCGGATGAGGTGTTCTATTTCAAACGCCTGATCCGCGAAGCCGCGCTGCGCCACAACTGTTTCGCGACGTTCATGGCCAAACCGATCGAGGAAGAGCCCGGATCGGCCATGCACATCCACCATTCGATCATCGACATGGAAACCGGTGAGAACATCTTCTCCGGTCCGCAAGGCGGTGAGACGGACGCGTTTTACCATTTCATCGCAGGCTTGCAGAACCACTTGCCTGCTGGTCTGGCGGTGATGGCACCATATGTGAATTCGTACCGTCGCTATGTGAAAGACCACGCCGCGCCGATCAATCTGGAATGGGCCCGCGACAACCGTACAACCGGTATCCGCGTGCCCCTATCCAGCCCGGCGGCGCGCCGTGTCGAAAACCGCATCGCCGGAATGGACTGCAACCCGTATCTGGGCATCGCGTTGTCACTGGCCTGCGGCTATCTGGGACTGGTCGAACAGGAACGCCCCCGCCGCCAATTCTATGGCGACGCTTATGAAGGCGAAGGGGATATTCCTCAGATCATGGGGGAAGCGCTGGATCTGTTTGACGGGGCCACTGCCCTGCACGAGGTCCTTGGACCTGAATTCGCCCGCGTCTACGGCATTGTAAAACGGGCCGAGTACGAGGAATTCCTGCAGGTCATCTCTCCGTGGGAACGCGAACATCTTTTGGTCAACGTCTGAGACGCGCCGTGAACCTGCTTTATTCTAATGACCGCAAGGGCGAATACCCTGCCAGTTGGTACGCTGCGACGTCAAACCCGACGGATCGTTTCCCCGCACTGTCAGAAGACGTCAAAGCAGATGTGTGTGTTGTTGGTGGTGGCTATACCGGCCTGTCCGCAGCATTGCATCTTGCCGAAGCCGGGTTCGACGTCGTATTGCTTGAGGCCCACCGCGTCGGCTTTGGCGCATCCGGCCGCAACGGTGGTCAGTTGGGCAGCGCACAACGGATGGATCAAGAGGATCTCGAAAGCCTTGTTGGCGATGAAGATGCCGCCAAACTGTGGAGTCTGGCCGAAGACGCCAAGGATTTGGTCAAGTCTCTGATCACCAAACACCAGATCGCATGTGACCTGAAACCCGGCGTCGCGGTTTTGGGGCTAAGCACCTCAGAGCAGAAAGAACTGCACGACCATGCCGGTCACCTGTCTGACCGGTACGGCTATGATCAGATTGAGCTGTTGGACGAAAACGCAGGCCGCGCGCTCTGCCCGTCCCCAGCTTACAAAGGCGGCTATCTGGATATGGGCGCGGCGCACCTGCATCCCTTGAACTATGCCTTGGGGTTGGCGCACGCGGCGGCAAAAGCGGGTGTGCGGATTTTTGAAAGCACCGAGGTCACAGGGATTGATGACTCCCGGCCTGCGGTTATCTGTACCTCTGACGGTACTGTTCGGGCCGAGCATGTGATCCTGGCGTGCAACGGCTATCTGGGCGACCTCAATCGCTCCGTGGCTTCTCGGGTCATGCCCATCAACAACTTCATTGCCGCCACCGAGCGATTGGGCAGCGATGCGGCGCGGGTTTTGACACAGGATGTCGCGGTTGCGGACACCAAGTTTGTGGTAAATTACTTCCGCCTAAGTGCGGATGGTCGACTGTTGTTCGGGGGCGGAGAAAGCTATGGCTACCGTTTCCCTTCGGACATTGCCGCCAAGGTTCGCAAACCCATGGCCGAAATTTTCCCCCACCTGCGTGATGTCAAAATCGACTATGCTTGGGGGGGAACGCTGGCCATTACTATGCGGCGGATGCCCTATTTGGCCCGCGTCGCGCCAAACATCCTGTCCGCTTCGGGCTATTCCGGTCACGGAGTTGGCACCGCGACCCACGCCGGGCAGCTCATGGCATTGGCCATTCAAGGACAGGCTGAAGGGTTCGACACAATGGCGCGCGTGCCTGCCCTACCTTTCCCCGGCGGACCCGCGCTGCGCAACCCGCTGTTGGTGCTTGCGATGACCTGGTTCGCTCTGCGCGACCGGCTTGGGGTCTGATCCACGTAAATTACGACAGATTGGTGAATTTTTGCCAACCCTGTGATTGAGGGCTTGGATTGCCATGTGATTACCTTTATCTTTCCCAAAGATAGAATTCGGGAAATCCAAATATGACGCTTCCACCAAACGTCCATGACGCCGAACCCATCCCCGCAGCAGCCCGCGAAGCCATCGACGCCTTGATGCAATCAGGCGATCTGTTCCGCTATACCGCAGCGCAAGACGCCCCGGTGGCCTTGCTGGAAGCTGAGTTCGCGGAATTGCTGGGCTCGAAATACGCGCTTGCAGTGTCGTCCTGCTCGGCCGCTCTGTTCCTGTCGCTCAAGGCGCTGGATTTACCCCGCGACGCGCGCGTTCTGATCCCAGGCTTTACCTTCGCAGCAGTGCCGTCATCCGTCGTTCATGCAGATTGCATCCCCGTACTCTGCGAAGTGGGCGAAAACTATCGCATCGACATGGCCGATTTCGAAGTCAAGCTGAACGGCGTACAGGCCGTGATCATCAGCCATATGCGCGGACATACATCCGACATGGACGCAATAATGGACCTGTGCGACGCGCGCGGCATTCCAGTGATCGAAGACGCTGCGCATTCGCTGGGCACCACGTGGCATGGCCGCAATATTGGTACGATCGGCAAGGTCGGTTGTTTCTCGTTCCAATCCTACAAGATGATCAACGCAGGCGAAGGCGGCATTCTGGTCACAGACGATGCCGATCTGGTGGCCCGCGCTGTCATCATGTCCGGCGCGTATGAGCATAACTGGAAGAAGCACAAAACCCCGCACGGCGATAACTCGCCCGAGTTGGAAGAGGCGTTTGCCCGTTGGCAGAACAAACTGCCCCTGTATAACCTACGTCTTAGTAATCTGAGCGCGGCAGTAATCCGCCCTCAGATCCCGGAACTTGCGCGCCGTGTGCGCGACGGTCTGGCGAACCACGACTATGTGGCTGAACGCCTGAACACCTCACCCTATATCGATGTTCCCGCACCGCTGGCACCTGAACGGCGTGCACCCGACTCGATCCAGTTCAATCTTGTTGGGATGGACGAGGCCGAGATTCGCGCGTTTGCCGCCGCATCCGAGGCACGCGGCGTAAAAGTTCAGGTCTTTGGTCTGAGCGAGGACAATGCCCGCGCCTTCTGGAACTGGCAGTTCCTTCCTGAAACATTCGAACTGCCGCAAACCCGCGCCATGCTGATGAAAGCCTGTGACGTCCGCCTGCCTGTGCGACTGACGCGCGAGGAACTGGATGTGATCGCGGATATTATTTTGGCCTCGGTGGGTGAAGTGACCGGCCCGATGCCGGTCTATGGCACCTAAAAAAGCAGGCCCGCTTAGCTGCGGGCCTTTTCTTTTCGATATCAGTTCAGCTTGGATAGTTTCTGCTGAAGCTCTGCCAGCTGTTTCTTGATATCATCCAGATCCTCTTTCGGCTCGGCCTTTTCCTCTTGCGCGTCAGGCGCAGACCATCCGCCGGACAAGCCCCCGGTCATGGCTTTCAAGAACGCTTGTTGCTGCGCTTGCAGCGCGTCGAAACCCGGCATCTGAGACATCGGGTTCATGGCGCTCATGTTCTCCATCATCTTGCTTTGGCTTTCGCGCAGCATCTCGAACGAGCTCTGTAGGAATTGCGGCATCATACCCCCGCCCGGCACCATATAGCTGCGGACCAAATCGTTGAGTACGTTCACCGGCAGTACGTTTTCACCCCGGCTTTCATGTTCAGCAATGATTTGCAGTAGATACTGCCGCGTCAGGTCATCCCCGGTTTTCAGGTCAATGATCTGCACCTCACGCCCGTCGCGGATAAAGCCCGCAATATCTTCAAGCGTCACGTAGTCGCTGGTCTCGGTGTTATACAGCCGACGGCTGGCATAGCGCTTGATCAGCAGCGGTTTTTCTTGGTCCGACACCGGGTACCCTCCCCAAGGATGATGCGTTGCAGCACAGGTTATGCGACTGCAGCACAAAAAGAAAGGGCAGGTCAATCGACCTGCCCAACGCGATTGCACCTCATGGGAGGATTGGGTGCGCTTCGCGGACGTTCTTACTTGGCCGCTGCGGCTTTCTTAGCAGCAGTGGTCACGTCGTTGGTTGCTTTTTTGACAGCAGCAGTTGCTTCTTCTGCAGCGTCTTTACCAGCAGCCATCAGCAGCTCGACGGTTTCGGTCTGAACTTTTTTCGCGATTTCAGCGAAAGCAGCCAGGTTTTCAGCTGCAACTTCAGCCGACGCGCTTGCAAAATCGGTTGCCGCTTTTGCGTAGTCAGCAGGTTCTGCCTTTGCTTTCGACATCTCGGTCAGTTTGGCCAGAGTTTCTTTGGTCCATTTGTTCGAGATCTCAGCCGATTTCTCAGCAGCTTCCAGAGCAACACCCGACAGCTTTTCGTTCAGCGAAGCGGTCGATTTGAATGCGTCTTCCATTGCGGTGGTGTCCACCGGGAATGCGCCCATCATGTCTTTCATGATCGCGCTAAAGTCTTGGGTCTTTGCCATTGTCCTAATCCTTTTAGCCGGTCCGGGCCCACCCCGGGCTTCATCAGCTTGAGGACAATATGATTGCTGCGCCGCAGCATTGCAAGTTTTTTCTTGCTGCAGCGCAGAAAAAGTTAAGTTTCAAAATGAAATCAGGCGTTTGGATTTGCCAACACATAGGCCCCCGGGGCGGGCGCAAGGATTGGATGGTCCGAATCGCCTGCATCGCGTGCTGGCACTTGTTTGCCGGACCGTTTCTTCAGCCAAGCGTCCCACATGGGCCACCACGATCCTTGGTGAAAATCTGCTTCTTTCAGCCAAGTATCAGAGTCCGCTTTCAAGTCCGGATTGGTGTAGTGCCCATATTTCTTCTTGCTTGGCGGGTTCACAATACCGGCGATATGGCCCGACTCTGAAACCACGAAAGTCTTCGACCGCGAGCCCATCTTTTGGACACCGCGATAACAGTCTTTCCAGGCAGCGATATGATCGGTTTCGCAGGTGATGGCCATCAAGGGAACGTCGACGTCGCTTAACGTCAGCTTGTGACCCATCAACTCAAAACCGTCCGTTGCGAATTCATTGCGCTGACACAGGCCACGCAAATACTGCACGGCCATTTTGGCCGGAAGGTTCGCACCATCGCCGTTCCAGTACAGCAGGTCAAACGCCGGAGGCACCTCTCCCATCATATAGCTGCGAATGGCCGGTCCATAGACTAGGTCGCGCGACCGAAGGAACGACATGGTACGCGCCATGATCCACGAGCGAAGGACACCTTCCTTGTTCACTTCTTCCTCGATACCGTCGATGAAGTCGTTCTGCAGGAAAGGCGTGAACTCACCCTGATCAGAGAAATCCGTCAACGCCGTAAACAGCGTGGCCGATTTGACCGACTTGTCACCGCGCTGTTTCAACAACGACAAGGTGAGGCTGAGCGTCGTGCCCGCGATGCAATAGCCGACCGCGTTGACTTGCTTGACCTTGCAGATCTTCTTGGCGACGTCGATTGCCGTCAAAAAGCCGTCCTGAATGTAATCTTCCATGCCGGTTTCGGCATAACTTTCGTCTGGATTGACCCAACTGACGACGAACAAGGTGTAGCCTTGATCGGTGATCCATTTGATCAGGCTGTTTTGCGCTTTCAGGTCCAGAATATAGAACTTGTTGATCCAGGGCGGAAACAGGACGATCGGCGTCTCGTATACGGATTCCGTTGCAGGCTTGTATTGGATCAACTCTATCATCCGGTTGCGGAACACCACGTCTCCCGGTGTGGTTGCCAGGTTTCCGCCAACCTCGAACGCATTTTCATCCGCAAGCTTTACAACCAATTCGCCATCATTGGCCTCCAAGTCGGAAACAAGGTTTTCCAATCCCTGAATCAAGGACTGGCCTTCGGTCTCAACCGCTTTTTGCAGGGCATCAGGGTTTGTTGCCAGAAAATTGGTGGGGGCCATCATGTCGATGATCTGCTGCGAAAAGTACTGCAAACGCTGTTTGTCCTTGGCATCCAGATCGTCGACCGAGGCGACAGCTTGTGCAATGGCCTGCGCGTTGGTTTGGTATTGCTGTCGGATCAGACGGAAATAAGGGTTGGTTTCCCATAGGGGGTTCGAGAAACGCTTGTCTCCGGGGGCGGGGTTTTCGTCTTCCACTTCACCTTGGGTCAATGCCTGCTGCGCTTCGGCAAAGTTCAGAACAGACTTTCCCCAGAATTCTATTTGCTGTTCCAACAGTTTGGCGGGATTTTGCCAAGCTTCGGCCCAATATGCCGTTGCTGCTCGTGCGAAAAGCTCTTGATTCGGGCCATCCAGCGCGGGGGTATGCGGCTTTTTAGTAGCCATGACCTCAATCAATCGCTTCGAGAGCTGCTCGACCTTGTCCATATTTTCTTTAAGGCGTTCAATGTGTTCGTCTGATACGTCTGGCATTTGGTCTTCGCTAGTTGTCATTTTAACAATTCCCCCCTAACCTCGCTGCTATGCAGAATAACGTCGTGGGTGCTGGGGGGCAAAGCGACGAATGGTCCGAACTTTCAGGCTGACACTCAGGAGGCCCCATTTATGCGCTACATGATGACCTACGACCTTATGGAAACCATGCGCAACACCAACCAATGGCTTGGTGCGACGGCCAGCGCGATGGCCTCTTACCCGATGTTTTCGATGGTGCCCAACCCGGCTTTCAACTGGATGGCCGCCTGGGGTGAGGTGACTGAGCGTACTTTCCAGCGCATGATTGTGAAACCTGACTGGGGTATTCGCACCTTCACTTGTGAAGACGGCAAGGACCACCTGGTTGAGATTACAACTGTTCTGGAACGCCCATTCGGCGATCTGGTCCATTTCCGCGTCAACGGCCGCGAAGAACAGCCGCGCAAGGTGCTGCTGGTCGCGCCCATGTCGGGCCACTACGCAACGCTGCTGCGTTCGACCGTCAAAAGCCTTCTGGTCAATTGCGAAGTCTACATCACCGACTGGCATAATGCGCGCGATATCCCTGTGTCTGCGGGCAAGTTCGATGTCGAGGATTACACCCTCTATCTTGTCGATTTTATGAAAGAGTTGGGCCCAGAAACGCATGTTGTTGCAGTCTGTCAACCGGCCCCTCTGACCCTTGCGGCCACAGCCTACCTGGCCGAAGTGGAACCGAAAGCACAACCCAGCACCTTGACCTTGATTGGCGGCCCGGTCGACCCGGATGCGACCCCCACCGACGTGACCGATTTCGGACGGCGCGTGACCATGGGTCAGTTGGAAGAAACGATGATCCAGCGTGTCGGCTTCAAATACAAAGGCGTCGGTCGCATGGTCTATCCCGGCCTGTTGCAGCTTGCATCTTTCATGTCGATGAACGCCGAACGCCATTCCAAGGCTTTTTCGGATCAGATTCAACGCGTTATCCGGGACGAAGCCTCGGACATGGACGCCCACAACCGGTTCTATGATGAATATCTGGCCGTCATGGACATGACCGCCGAGTTTTATCTTTCGACTGTCGAGCGTGTCTTCAAGAACCGCGAGATTGCGCGGAATGAGTTTGTCGTCGCCGGTCACAAGGTGGACATGTCCAAGATCACGGATGTTGCAGTGAAAACTGTCGAAGGGGCAAATGACGATATTTCAGCACCCGGTCAGTGCATCGCCGCGCTTGAACTGTGCACCGGCCTGCCTGACAGCAAGAAGGCAAGCCATGTGGAACCCGGCGCAGGTCACTACGGCATCTTCGCAGGCCGCAGCTGGCGTGACAACATCCGCCCGCTTGTGATTGATTTCATGAATGAAAACAGCCGCAAGCCACGTCGCCGCGCTGCCAACACCAACAAAGTCGCGTAAAACGGAATGAGCGAGCCTGCGCATAGCGGCCTCGCCTTTTCCTGCCAGTGCGGAAAGTTGCAAGGGCACATTTCCGCAAGGGGCGTTCGGCAAGGGACTCATGTCTCCTGTTTTTGCCACGATTGCCGCGCCGCACAGCTGTATTTCAAACAACCGGACCCAGCCCCCGGACCTGTCGACATACTGCAGATGGCACCGGAAGAGATCGAAATCTCTACCGGCAGTCAATTTTTGGCCGCAATGAAGCTTGGCCCCAACGGGATGCTGCGATGGTACGCCAGTTGCTGCAATGCCCCGCTGGCAACAACGCCACCACGCGCAAGTTTTCCCTTTGCCGGATTTCTGGTTCGCAGGATCACCGACGACATTTCGGTCCTGGGTCCCGTCACAACGCGCGGATTTGTGCCCCAACCCGATGGAAAACAGAAACACGAGAAAATCAGGTTTGCGGCCTTCGGTCTGATACGTCGCGTTGCAGCTTCGCGTCTGTCTGGGCGTTGGAAGAACACACCGTTCTTCGACCCGAAATCCGGCGAACCCGTTGCGACGACCTTGCTGATAACGAAAGACGAACGCGCAGCGCTCTATCCATAGTCGAACCGCAGTTGAGCATTTAGCCAAGTTTGCAGGGCTTCGTTCACGTGGTCAGGCGCTTCAAGGGTCAAAAGATGACCTGCGTTTTGAAGAACAAGCATTTCGGCCTCCGGTATCAAATCAGCCATAAACGAATGTCGTCTGACCGGTGCAAGAGTGTCATGTGCGCCGCATAGCACCAGTGTCGGCACCTTGATTTTCCGCAAAGCCGCTTGCTGATCAGGGCGGCGTTGCAAGGCTCGCATCTGGCGCACGAACACTTCGGCCCCCAGCCCCTCTGCCATCGCCAAAAGATCGTTCAGGATGGGGATGCGCCGAGGCCCCGGCGCCAAGGCATCGGATCCTACAAGTTTGCGCATCATCTCTTCCAGACGACCGCCTTGCGCACCAATGATCAAATCTTCCCGACTGGCCGCCATTTGCGGTGTATCGGCCTGCGCATCAGTGGCCATCAGACACAGCCGAGAAATCCGTTCCGGCGCCCTGCGCACCAGTTCCAAGGCCACCACGCCCCCCATACTGTGCCCGGCTAGGGCAAAACGATGCGGCAGTTGGTCGAGTAACCCCGATGCGATTTCTTCAATCCGCTCGCCGCCAGACACAGGTGCGACAGTCACAGACCGCGCACGCGACAACAGCTCGATCTGAGGGCGAAACAGTCGGGCATCACACATCAACCCAGGCAAGAACACCAGCGGCTCGATCACGCGGGGCCTCCATTTACTCGGTTTTCCGAGCCCTTCCCTTTTCTGTCAGGATGAAAGGTTTGCTACAATCGAGCAAGGGAAACCTTATGGATAGGCGATTCCGCGAAACGCAGGGAAATCCGCGTACCGGAGCTGACGTTTGGCCCTGTCTTCATCGGGTTCGGCCCCCGGCTTCAACAGGCAGCCCCGCGGGTCGATATAACTGTCAATCCTGCGCAGCGGCTCGGGCCGCCACACCAAATTGAATGCACAAAGCTTGGGAAAAAACCAGATCTCGGAATAGGTCAGATGATCGTGCATCCACCACGCCAGATCCCGCCAATCCCGCCCTTGTGCGTAGTGATCTGCAAACCAAGGGATCACGATAGAAGCTCCTGCAATTCGCGCATCGCCTTCGCCGCGATCCCAGATATGGCATTCCAGCGGGTTGTCATTGCGGGCGCAGTTCAGCCGGTTTTCATTGCCGAACCGGTTCAAAGACGGCGACCTGTACCCTGATCGCACGGCGACACGGCCAAAGGTTTCCTCCAACGGGTCCAGCAGTGTTTCGCAAAACGCGCGCCCCGTCTCGATCGCCAGGTCCGGATTGTCGGGAATATTCTGTTTTTGGTGGAAATTGCCGATCTCCGAATACAGAAAATCGCGCATGAAGAAATGCCGGGACAAGCGAACGCGACCCAAGGTCTCTAGACTCCACATGCTGCCCGGCTTTCGCATTTTGCCTCCTCAATTCCGGTTGGGCTTTACTCTATCCCCAGTTCTTTCAACCAAGTCAGGATACCCTCAACGGCGGCATCGGTCTGCCCCGGCGACATCAGCCGCCCGGCAATGACATGTGATGCGGGATCGTCTCCTGGCCCCATTGTGACCAACTCGACCGTTGCTGAAGCGCCCCAGGCCTCGGCGACTTTATGTGTCTTGTCGGGACGCACAACCTGATCATCGTCCGAAAACCAAAACAAGGCTGGCACCAGAGCTTCGGAAAAATCCAACGCATAAACGACATCAACCAGAACGGACATCGGAACGACGGCTTCCCAAGGATAGACGGCGGACCAATACGTGTTCTTCTCTGGATCCGGTCCGGACACATCACGCTCTGGCCCCATAAGGATCGGTAACCAATCCCGGGCCCAAGGCAGCGTCGGCACCCACGCCGCGGCAGTATTCACACCGAAATTCGGCGACACAAAGACCATTGCGGCAACATCTTTGCTAAGATCCGCGTCAAGCGCTGCAGCCGCTGCCAAAGTACCACCGGTAGAGGTTGAGATGACGATCACCTTGTCGCCAACCGCCCGTGCCGCAGCCAACCCTTCGGCAGTGTCCTGCATCCAACCTGAGGCCGTGCCTTCCGCCATGGCAAATCCATCTCGGCCATGACCCTGCAGGCGCGTGTAGACAAGGTTTGCCCCAAGCGCATCGGCGACCAGATCAGGCACCGGACGGATTTCTTCGGAACTTGCAGAAAACCCATGGATATAGAGCACAGAATAAGGTGTGCGCTGTTCCTTGAAACCTTCCTGCCAGTCCACACGCTTCTCAACGCCCGGAACAATATCGCCAAAGGCTGATTCAGTGCTTTCGAAATAGACCTGAACACCTTCACCAAACTTGCGCGAGTCGAATGTCGGGCGCAAATTCACTTCCTCGCGCGGCCCAAACCAATAGAGGAGGCCGCCGACGACAATCAGCGCCAACAGAAACCGCCCAAGCAACCAGCCCAAACGCTGCATCAGACGCCTCCCACCACATCCAGCACCGCGCCTTCAATCAGCCCCAGACAGGGACCGTCCGAAAAGCGATGATCCGCATCCTTGACCAGCAAAAGGCGCATATTCGGCCCGGTTGCGTGATCCAATAGCCGCACCGCGGTTTCCGTCGACACCGCCGTATCCGCCGTTCCCTGAAGGAAACGCACCGGGAAAGGCAGATGAAGCGGATCTCGAAGAACCAACCGCTGCCGCCCGTCTTCGATCATTCGTTTGGTGATGATGTAGGGTTCCATATAGTCAGAAGGCAGTTCCACCTGACCAACTTTGTCCAGCTCCGCCTTTTGTTCATCGCTGAATGCCGCCCAGTAGCCGTCTTCTGTGAAGTCCGGCGCAGCAGCAATTGTGACCATGCCCGCAATCCGGTCCGGCATCGCTTTAGCCAACAACAACGCCTGCCACCCACCCATGGAGGATCCCACAACAATCAACGGCCCATCAGTCAACGCCGTCACGGCCGCTACAGTATCTTCGTGCCAATCGCCGATACACCCATCGGTAAACGCTTCCGAGCTTTCACCGTGCCCCGAATAGTCAAACCGCAAGAAGGCCTGCCCTCGCGCCTGTGCCCAGGCCTCCAGATGAACCGCCTTGGTGCCTTCCATATCTGACATCAGCCCGCCCAGGAAAACGATGGTCGGGCCCGCACCCTCACTTTTGTGATAGGCCAACCGGCGGCTTTGCGCCGTCTCCAGAAAATTTGTTGCTGCCATGAAATCCTCTTTCCTTTCGCAGCATCATGCACGCCACGTACCCAAGTGCAATTCCCGGATCCCTCTTCATCTGGCTCAAAATACCTCGGGGTGCGCGAGGGGCTGGCCCCTCGCTCCTGCCCTTGACACAGGATCAACCACCTGCCAAACGAGCCGAACGCAAATAACCCGCAACCGGGCGTTCAGTGGGCGCCAAACCGACGAGGAGAGCCGATATGGCCCTGGATTCAAAATCCGTCTCTCTCACCTTTCCCGATGGCAATGCACGCAACTATGACGCAGGCGTTACACCTGCGCAGGTGGCTGCAGATATTTCAACTTCATTGGCCAAAAAGGCCATCTCGGCCACGGTAGATGGCCAACACTGGGATCTGCAATGGCCCATTGAAGCTGACGCCCAGATCGCCATCCACACCATGAAGGATGAAGAACAAGCCAATGAGCTGATCCGTCACGATCTGGCTCACATAATGGCGCGCGCCGTTCAGGAAATCTGGCCCGCCACCAAGGTCACCATTGGCCCCGTGATCGAAAACGGCTGGTACTATGACTTTGACCGAGCGGAACCGTTCACGCCCGAAGATCTTGGCCTGATCGAGAAAAAGATGAAAGAGATCATCAACAAGCGCGATCCCGTGACCACCGAGGTTTGGGACCGTGACCGCGCGATCGAATTTTATAAGGCCAACAATGAGCCCTATAAGGTCGAGTTGATCGAATCCATCCCTGGCGACGAACCGCTGCGCATGTACTGGCACGGCCATTGGCAGGACCTATGCCGTGGCCCGCACCTGCAACACACCGGCCAGGTGCCGGGCGACGCGTTCAAGCTGATGTCAATCGCTGGCGCCTATTGGCGTGGCGACAGTGACCGCGCGATGTTGCAGCGCATCTATGGCGTGGCCTTCACAGGTAAAGAAAAGCTGAAAGCCCACCTGCACATGTTGGAAGAGGCTGCCAAACGCGACCACCGCAAGCTTGGTCGTGAAATGGACCTGTTCCACATGCAGGAAGAGGCCCCCGGCCAGATCTTCTGGCATCCCAACGGTTGGACCGTCTACACGCAATTGCAGGACTACATGCGCCGCCAGCAGCGCAAGGGCGGCTATGTCGAAGTCAACACCCCTCAGGTCGTTGACCGCAAACTGTGGGAAGCTTCGGGGCACTGGGACAAATATCAGGAAAACATGTTTATCGTCGAAGTGGACGAGGAACATGCGCGTGAAAAGGCGATCAACGCTCTGAAGCCGATGAACTGCCCTTGCCACGTACAGATATTCAACCAGGGTCTGAAGTCTTATCGCGACCTGCCGCTGCGGATGGCAGAATTCGGATCGTGCAACCGTTATGAGCCGTCAGGTGCCCTGCACGGCATCATGCGCGTGCGCGGCTTTACGCAGGATGATGGTCACATCTTCTGCACCGAGGATCAGATTGAATCCGAGACTGCCGAATTCATTCGCTTCCTTTCCGAAATCTACAAAGACCTCGGGTTCGAAAACTTCTCGGTCAAATTTTCGGATAGGCCCGAAAAGCGCTCTGGATCGGATGAGGTTTGGGACAAGGCCGAAGCTGCCCTGCTCAGCGCGACCCGTGCGGCGGGGATCGAACCGGAACTCAACCCCGGTGAAGGCGCGTTCTACGGCCCGAAGCTTGAATTTGTTCTGACCGATGCAATCGGCCGTGACTGGCAGTGCGGAACGCATCAGGTGGACTTTGTTCTGCCTGAACGTCTGGATGCGACTTATATCGGAGCCGACGGCGGCAAACACCGCCCTGTGATGCTGCACCGGGCAACTTTGGGTTCGTTCGAACGTTTCATCGGCATTCTGATCGAGGAACACGCAGGCAAGCTGCCTCTCTGGCTGGCCCCGCGTCAGGTCGTGGTCGCCTCGATCACGTCCGAGGCCGACGCCTATGTTGCCGAAGTTGTTGAAACCCTGCGGGCCGCCGGTGTGCGGGCCGAAGCAGATATTCGCAACGAGAAGATCAACTACAAGGTCCGCGAGCACTCGGTTGGCAAAGTGCCGGTGATTCTGGCCGTTGGTCACCGTGAAGTTGAGGAACGCACCGTCAGCGTCCGGCGTCTGGGTGAAAAACAGACGCAGGTTCAACCGCTTGATGTTGTAACAAATGAGCTGTCGCAAGCAGCCACACCACCAGATCTGCTGTAACAATCAGCGGCATATCGCTGGAAATCCGGCCCTTGAAACGGGGCCGGATTGTAACATTTCACTCTTTCTTCATCAAAAACAATGCATTAGGCTTCAAGAGGGCGTGCCGCCCCCTGACGCGCTTGTGAGACACGGGCTCGTGAATTCAACTCTGGCCGACAAGCCACTAGTTTTGTCAGTGTCACAAGCAGACATACCCTGTCATCAAGAGGATTACCGAGATGTCGAACACAGCTAAGTCCCTGGTTATCGCAACCGCAGTCGCAGCCGCCGTATCGGGCGCTGCAACCACAGCAACCGCGCAAGCCAAAGAAAAATGCTATGGCGTATCGCTGGCCGGTCAGAACGACTGTGCAGCTGGCCCCGGCACCACATGCGCGGGCACCTCGACCGTTGACTATCAGGGCAACGCATGGACCCTGGTTGACGCCGGAACATGTGCAGACATCGAACTGCCGGCCGAAGCAGACGGCACCCCGCGGAAAGGTTCGCTGGAAGCACTGGATCGCGACCTGCCGGCATAAGGTCGACCAAACGAATTCAGAGGGGCGGGCCAGATCGCCCGCCCCTTCCTTTTCGTGATCAAGGAACTGACCCATGTTGGATGATGCGCTCCGCTCGAATCGCCTGCCCGCAGCGCCGGGTGTAGGGTACAAGCCGCAACACTTCGCTCAGATACTTGAACACGCGCAGCCTGTTGCATGGCTGGAAATTCACGCCGAGAACTATATGGGCGATGGTGGGCGCCCCTTGGCACAGCTGCGCCACCTGTCCGAACATTTTCCGATTTCAGTCCATGGCGTTGGACTGTCCATAGGTGGCGAAGACCCCTTGGACCCAGACCACCTTGCCCGACTGAAACACTTGATCGGCTGGTTGAAACCCGCGAGCTTTTCCGAACATCTGGCCTGGTCCACCCACGAAAGCCATTTTTACAACGACCTGCTGCCGCTTCCTTACACGGACGAGAGGCTGACGCGAGTCTGCGAGCACATCAATCAGGTGCAGGACACCGTTGGGCAGCAGATGCTCCTTGAAAACCCGTCCAGCTATCTGGCTTTTGAAGAAAGCACCTGGTCGGAACCCGATTTCCTGCGAGAGATTGCCAAACGCACTGGCTGTGGCTTGCTGCTGGATGTGAACAACGTCTTTGTTTCGGCCACCAACCTCGACTTCTCGCCCCAAGGCTATATCGACGCCTACCCGCTTGAAAAGGTGGGTGAAATCCATCTTGGAGGCCATGATGAGGACGAAGATGATCACGGCCATCCGTTGCTGATCGACAGCCATGGGCGCGAAGTGGTCGATCCGGTCTGGGCCCTGCTCGACTATGTTCTGGAACGGTCGGGCCCCAAGCCGCTGCTGGTCGAGTGGGACACCGATGTACCCGACTGGCCGGTGTTGCGCGAAGAAGCAGTTCGCGCTCAGACCGCACTGGACCGGGTACCGGCATGAGCGTATCTCAGTCCGAGTTTCGCGCCGCCATGATGGATGCTTCCGCGCCGGTTCCATCCGGTCTGCTGGACGCCGACGCGCAACCGGCTGGGCGCAGGTTCAGCGTCTATCGCAACAATGTTGCCGTTTCTCTGACCGAAGCGATGCATCAGGCGTTCCCTGTGATCGCTAAACTGTTGGGTACTCAGAATATGGACGGGCTGGCCGGGATTTTCTTGCGCCAGCATCCGCCATCCTCACCGCTTATGATGTTCTACGGTGAGGCGTTTCCCGAATTTCTGGCTGGGATGAAGCAGCTTTCGCATCTTGGCTACCTGCCCGACATAGCCCGGTTGGAACTGGCGCTGCGCCGGTCTTATCACGCAGCCGACAGCCAACCTGCACCGACCGAGGCATTGGCCGTAGACCCCGAACAGGTCATGCAGGCCAGGTTGCAGTTTGCCCCATCCATGCAAGTGATCCGGTCGACATGGCCCATTCATGCGATCTGGCGTTTTAACTCTGTGGCTGACGCCCCGAAACCTCAAGCGCAAGCTGAGGATGTGTTGGTCACGCGCGCCGAATACGACCCTGAACCTCATTTGCTGCCAGTGGGCGGGGCGAACTGGATCACGCATGTGCAAATTGGGGACACGATCGGATCGGCGTTTGAGAAAACCGCCGCTGAAACCCCCGAATTTGATCTCGGAACCACTCTGGCACTGCTTTTACAGGGCGGTGCAATAACCTCTGTGACTATCGAAAGGCCGAAGACATGACTGCGCTGATCTCATTGCACAACAACACCCTGGGACGGTTGGGCGTGACCTCCGGCTGGCTCACACCAAGCTTGGCCCGGCTGGTTTTTGCCGCGACGTTGCTTGTGTACTACTGGAACTCGGCAACAACCAAACTGGGCAGCGGTATCTTTGGGTTTCTGCGCCCATCGGATGGAGCCTACGTGCAAATTTTCCCCAAGGCGATGGAAGCCGTCAGCTATGACAGCTCGCAACTGGGCGTCTTCCATTGGGCTGTGGCCGTCGCAGGCACATGGGCCGAATTTCTGCTGCCAGCCTTGATCGTCATCGGTCTGCTGTCGCGATTTGCCGCCTTGGGTATGATTGGGTTTGTCTGGGTCCAGACCATTGTGGACGTGACTGGTCACGGTGCTGAACTGGGCAGCTATTTCACCAACGCCCCAACCTTACTGGACGACCGAACAATCTGGACATTCCTGCTGGCGGTGATTGTCATTCATGGTTCAGGCCCGCTCTCGGTTGACCGGATCCTGCACCTGAAGTGATCTAGAAATGCGCCTTGGGCTGATCCGGTTTTCCTGCCGCCAGCCCAAGCACGCCCGCCACACCGGCGAAGGCAATCGGGAACATGGTAAAGACACCAAACCCAAACGCGTAGTACATTGCCCCTGCTGAGATCAGCAACAAAACCCCACCGATCAGAGCCCGCGCAGGCGCCATAGCGCCACCGGCAATCGCCAACAAAGGCGCGACGATCGAAAGGGCCTGGATCAGGCCGGGGTTGTCGACTTGGCTCAGAACGCCATCTATCTCGCCAACATGGTCAACCACAACCACCCTGGCATACCCGAAGAACCCGACGATCATGCCGATCAGTCCGGCAATAACGCCCAAAATCATTGCGGCATTGCGCATAGGTAATCCTCATTCTTGACCATTGGCAGATAAGCACCCGTTTAAGAAATGCCAAGCTGACCCCGCGTTTCAGCGGTCCACCCCAACAGCAGCCGACCGTTATCCTCGATCAACGGGCGCTTCATCAACGTCGGATGTTCCTTCAAAAGCTCCAACGGTACTTTTGCACGCTGACTCTCATCCAACCCGCGCCAAGTGGTTGATCTTGTGTTGAGCAGAGCATTGCCGAATTCGGCAAAAGCCTGCGACAGCACCGGCTCGGGTACGCCATCAATTCGAACGTCGAGAAAGACCGCATCTGGCAAAGATTTCAGCGCCTTACGACAGGTGTCACAGGTCTTTAGCCCATAAAGTTTCATTTCTTGGATACTCCTGCTCGTGCTTCGATTTTGTGCAATCACGCCAGTTTTTGGCAGTTATTCTTGATTTTTTACTTCACCGTGCAATGTTGAAAAAGGCGAAACATGTAAATTGGACTGTTCTGCAAACGCGAAACAGTGGGGTTTACGATGACGCTCACCACAGCCCCCACCAATTTGTGGGACAATGCGTAAGTAGAAGGAGACACGGGACATGCCAACCGGCACCGTGAAATGGTTCAATACCACTAAAGGCTATGGATTTATTGCCCCTGATGAAGGGGGCAAAGATGTGTTTGTTCATATCTCGGCCGTAGAACGGTCCGGCCTCACCGGACTCGCAGACAACCAAAAAGTCTCGTACGAGTTGCAGGACGGACGCGATGGCCGCCAAATGGCAGCTGATTTAAAGCCGTTGTAACGACACCCCCGCACTGCGCGGGGTTGAAACATCTTAGGATGGCGGCCAATTTCCGGCCGTCACCCGCCCCCCACCGGATTTGTTCCATTACCCTCGCGCGGGCTTCGGCTTGTCATGAGCAGTCCAGTTGTCGCCCATGGCAACGATGCAGGACGTCCCGGTTGCGTAGGTCACGACCATCGTCCAGTCGCCGCGTGGGTTAGACCAGACCTCCATGATTTGCTCAGGTCCACGAATACCGGTGGCCACGCGCTCGGAGCGGAACTGTCCCTTGAGCTTTTGGTGCAACCTGGGTGTGGGTTCACACAGAATTTCAGCGATAGGTGACTGCGCCTGCACGGGCAAAGCCATGCCTGATACAAGACACAGTAAAGCGGGTTTCAAAATACGCATCATGGAACCAATGTAACGGTTCCATGACAGAATGTATAGACAATCGCTATGCGTTGACAGCCGTTACTTGCGGATGATCTCTTCAAACTCGCGCCATTCACGGGCGGTCATGCCCGAGTTTTCCTGCGTGACCGTCTCGCCCGCCAGCATGTTCCGAAGACTCTCTACCATCTGAGCAGACAGGTTGACTGCGCCCAACCGGTAATCCTCGAACGCTTTGTAAGCAAACGGCACCCAGTCGGCGACAATCTTGCACATCGCATCGGCATATACGCGGATTTCGTATTGCGCATGAGGGTCCGCGCGCAAGCGCAGGAAATGGAACAGGTTGTGCAGGTCAACCTTCCAGTACCATTGCGTATAGATATTGGCGGGAAGGTTCATCCGGGCCAACTCACGCGCCAACCCCTGTTGCCCGTCCTGGCTGATCAGGGCTTCGTAATTGTCATAGCAGCGGGTACTGTCGGCCTTCAGTATCTCCAAAACACGCGCGGCTTCTTCACCTTCCAGCGTTGATCCACGGCCCTGATTGTTCACCTCTGACTGCGCCGCCACATGTTCGGGCGCGGGGATGTAAAACTCACGATCCAGAATAGAGTACCGGGCGGAGTATTCGTTCACATTTGCCGTCCGGTGCCGAATCCATTGGCGGGCCACGAAAACCGGCAGTTTTACGTGCAGTTTGACTTCGCACATCTCAAACGGGGTCGAGTGCCAGTGCCGCATCAGATACCGGATCAACCCTTCGTCGTTCTGAACCGATTTTGTGCCTTTGCCATAAGACACACGGGCCGCCTGACAGATCGCGGCGTCATCGCCCATATAGTCGATCACGCGGACAAAACCGTGATCCAGAACCTGATGTGCGGTGTACAAATGGTCTTCCATTCCCGCTGAAACGACGCGACGTGTGGGATGCGATTGCGCGCGTTGCGCCTCGATCTCGGCCTGTTGGTCAGCGGACAGCGGCATCAAATCTTCCTTTCTGGCAATGAGTCGCCCCCTACTATATATCGCTAACCCCGCCATCGGAACCGCGATATATGCCGCAACCTGCTCTAATTTCGATTTGGGCTGTGCAGTGCCCTCGACAGGCCAAACCAGTGCGCTAAGTTGCTGGCAAAACAAATCAATGAAGGATGGCCAAAATGGCGCTGACATATCTACACACTATGATCCGCGTGAAAGACCTGGAAAAGTCCATGGCGTTTTATGAACTGCTGGGATTAAAGGAAACACGCCGATATGACAGCGAGGCCGGGCGATTCTCGCTGATCTTCATGGCGCCTCCGGGGCAGGAAGACGCCCCAATCGAACTGACGTACAACTGGGATGGCGATGACAAGTTACCCAGCGACAGCCGCCATTTTGGCCATCTGGCATACGGTGTCGACAACATCTACGAGGTTTGCCAGCATTTGCAGGACAACGGCGTGACCATCAATCGCCCACCACGCGACGGTCGCATGGCCTTTGTCCGTTCTCCGGACAACATCTCGGTCGAGTTGCTTCAAAATGGCGACGCGCTGGAACCAGCCGAGCCCTGGGCCAGCATGGAGAGCACCGGCCACTGGTGATCCGTTGGATCATAAAGATGGGGCTGGCCCTGTTGGCCAGCCCTTTGCGGGCTGAACAATGCCGTTTGGCCCTTGCGCTTGCGTTGGACATTTCGGTTTCGGTCGACGACGCGGAAGACATTTTGCAGCGACAGGGACTGGCCGCGGCACTGCTGGCACCTGAAGTGCAAGAAGCGTTCTTCTCATCTCCGCTACCTGTTGCGTTGGCCGTTTATGAATGGAGCGGGCAAAGCACCCAGCACGTTATCCTGAACTGGCGCTTGATCGAAAATCACGGAGATCTGGTGGCTGCGGCGACCCGGATAAGTCAGTCGATCCGGTCCAATGAAGGCTCGGCCACGGCTATGGGCCACGCCTTACGGTTTGGGGCCGAACTGTTCCAAACCGCGCCTTCGTGTCTGTTTCGCACCATCGATCTTTCAGGAGACGGGTCCAACAACGACGGTTATGGACCACAGATCGCATATCAGCGGTTCTTTAGTCATGACATCGTCGTTAATGGTCTGGTGATAAACGCCGCTGATTTTGAAGGAGAACTTTTTCTCATCCCCTTTTTCGAAAACAACGTCCTGCATGGCCCGGGCGCTTTTCTGGAAGTCGCACAAGGTTTTGAAGACTTCGAACGCGCGATGCGCAGAAAACTTGAACGGGAACTGAGCGGGCTGCAAATTGGTGCAGTACAAGTGTACGACCAATGAAGACGCGCTTGCTGGTCATTCTGCTCTTCCTGCTGTCAGGGCCTGCCCTTGCGCAATGCCGCCATGCCTTGGCTTTGGGTCTGGATGTGTCGGCATCTGTCGATAGCGGTGAATACAGATTGCAGCTTGAGGGCCTGGCCGCTGCTCTGCGCGATCCTGAGGTCAGTCAACTGATGGTGGCGAATGGCTCAACATCCATGAGGTTGGCCGTTTATGAATGGACAGAACCAGGGCACGAGAGGGTTCTGCTCAACTGGACTGATATCCAAACCTCGACCGATCTGAACGCCATAAGTACGCGTCTCATCCAGACATCGAGGCGATCAACCGCAGAAGGAACGGCGGTGGGGGCGGCGATGGAATTTGGTGCTGAGTTGTTGAATCAGCAAAAGACGTGTTGGCGGCGAACTCTGGATCTGTCAGGCGATGGCAAACACAACCTTGGGCCCCATCCCCGAGATGTCAGAACAGCGTTGCGCGGCAGTGGCATTACGATCAACGGGCTTGTTATCGGTGCGGATGATCCAAGTTCAGGTGATCGGCGTTATGTGCAAGTTGGGGAATTGTCGGCGTATTACAATGCCTGGGTTATTTCCGGCCCAAACGCGTTCGTTGAAGTCGCGCTGGGGTTTGAGGCCTACGCAGAGGCCATGACCCGCAAATTGATCCGAGAGTTGGACAGCCTCGTTCTGTCAGATGCACGCCCCTGATCAATAGATATACCTGATCTGATCGGTCCAGTACCGTTCCACGCGGCGCAGAGAGGTTGTGATATCCTCGATGCCATCCAGTTCCAGCACGCCTCGTCCCTGCAAGCCTTCGGCGTGGCGGGCAAACAAATCCGAGACGATATCCCGGATCTCTCGGCCTTGGGGCGTCAGGCGCACGCGCACCGAGCGGCGATCGATCTCACAGCGTTGGTGGTGCATGTATCCCATCTCAACCAGTTTCTTGAGGTTGTAGCTGACATTGCTGCCCTGATAGTAGCCACGGCTTTTCAGTTCACCGGCTGTGACCTCATGATCACCGATGTTGAACAACAAAAGCGCCTGCACAGCGTTGATTTCCAAAACGCCAACGCGTTCAAACTCATCCTTGATGACGTCCAGCAGCAACCGGTGCAACCGCTCCACAAGGGCCAGCGCCTCAAGGTAGCTGGTCATGAACCCCTTGGTTTCCGGTCCGGAGACCTTCATTTCCATACTCATCCGACCCTCCGATTCAGTCGTGCTGTTTGAGACACGATGAACCGAAAATCCGAAAAATCGGTTAAGCTTGAATTGTCTTTATTTTTGAAATGTTTGTGCGATGTCCGAAACGAGATCGGCAAACTGGCTGGGGGGCTGAACCTGTCCGGTCACCCATTGATAGAGATCCTGATCATTTTCATGAAGCAGCGCGTCATAGATATCCAATCCGGCGTCATCCATATCCGCGAGATTACGATCCGCATAAGCGGAAAGAATAATATCCATCTCTTTGATCCCACGCCGCATCGAGCGCATTTTCATACGCTTGATGCGCACATCCCGCTGTTCGCTCAATGTCGTTGCTCCAACATCAGACGCATTTTCTTTTCAAGCCGCGCCGCGCGCTCGGCGCAGGCGCGCATTTCACCGCGAATGGCGCGCAATTCAGCCACGGCGGTTGATAACTCCATTCCGCCTTCGCCCTCGTCCACCGGTGCGTCCATTCCTTCGCCTTCGCCAGTCAAAAGCCACATGATCGAAACGTTGACCATCCCAGCCATCATCGACAGGCGGTTTGCGCGCGGCTCGGACAGGTCGTTTTCCCAATCAGCAACGGTCGCCTTTTTGACACCGAGGCGTCGCGCCAATTGCGCCTGGGTCATTCCGGCGGCTTCACGCGCGCCAGCCAGACGGTCCCCAAATGTTGCAGAATCCGGACCATACCAGTCGTTTTCATCAGTCATTCGGATCTCCAACTCAGAGTTTCTATACGGCTTGAACGTCTTTCGGGCGCACCCTATGACAGTCAGGTTGAACATACAAACCGAGGCCGACCATGAGTTTCCTGTCTGCGACACTGTCACGCGTCAAACCTTCGCCCACCATCGCCATGACAGCCAAGGCAGCCGAACTGCAGGCCGCCGGTCGCGATGTCATCCGCCTGAGCGCGGGAGAACCGGATTTCGACACGCCTCAGAACATCAAAGATGCCGCTGTTGCAGCTATTGCGGCAGGAAAAACCAAGTACACCGCGCCAGACGGCATTCCCGAGCTCAAACAAGCGGCCTGCGCCAAGATGAAGCGCGATCATGGCCTGGACTACACCCCTGCTCAGATATCGGTCGGAACCGGCGGCAAACAAACGCTGTACAACGCCCTGATGGCGACAATGAACCACGGCGACGAGGTCATCATCCCAGCGCCCTATTGGGTGAGCTACCCGGACATGGTGACGCTTGCGGGCGGTACGCCGATTATGGTTGCGACAACGCTGGAGAACAATTTCAAGCTGACCGCAGAACAGCTTGAAGCTGCGATTACCCCAAAGTCAAAATGGTTCATCTTCAACTCACCCTCAAACCCGACAGGTGCCGGTTATAGCCGGGACGAGTTGAAAGCGCTGACCGACGTCCTGATGCGCCATCCGCATGTCTGGATCATGTCGGACGACATGTACGAGCACCTCGCCTATGACAGATTCGAGTTTTGCACGCCTGCCGAAGTGGAACCCGGCTTGTATGACCGTACACTCACCTGCAATGGGGTTTCCAAAGCGTACGCCATGACCGGCTGGCGCATTGGCTATGCAGCGGGTCCGGTCGAGATCATCGCGGCAATGCGCAAAATCCAGTCTCAATCCACCTCAAACCCGTGTACGGTCAGCCAGTGGGCCGCAGTTGAGGCGTTGAACGGCACGCAGGAATTTCTGGCCCCGAATAACGAGATGTTCAAACGCCGCCGCGATCTGGTTGTGCGCATGCTGAACGAGATCGACGGCATCACCTGCCCGACGCCGGAGGGTGCGTTTTATGTTTACCCTTCAATCGCCGGGCTGATTGGTAAAACAACTCCTGCCGGAACGGTCATCGACACGGACGAAGCTTTTGCTAATGCCCTGTTGGAAGAGGCAGATGTTGCCGTTGTCTTCGGCGCTGCCTTTGGACTTTCGCCGAATTTCCGGGTCAGCTACGCTACGTCCGATGCGGCGCTGACCGAGGCCTGCAGCCGCATTCAGCGTTTCTGTGCATCACTGAGGTGACCATGTCTGCCGATCTTCCCGAATATTACTTTCGCATCCGTGAAAACGGGGCTGCAGTGTTTCGGGTCGATACGGAAAATCGCCAACGCCGGATTGAGATGGACCAGATCGCGGTCATCAACATCCGCAATGGTGACGTCAAACCGCAAGGACAGCGGACCCTTTCAGAGCGGGATCAGGCCGAAATCCACCGTTGGATGGAAGAGCGCCGGGCACTGCTGGCGCAGCGCGACATTGACGACATTCACCGTGCCGTCGATCATCTGAACCTGACTACTCAATGGGTTCAGTCCAAGGCAACCGACGCCCAGCTTGAGGATGTGACTGACAGGCTGCTGATGGCGATGCATGACCTGCGCACAGTTCTGGTTCGGAAAAAAGCAGATCGGCTGAGTAAAGACTAAGCAGGCTCAGCCGCTGCTGGCATTTGCCGCACCGAATGCATCCAGAACCGGGCCATGAGGAGCACGGCAGCAAATGCCAAGCCAAGCACGAGCCCCAGCCAGATTCCAATGCCATCCATCTGCCGGACGAAACCGAAATAGTACGACGCCGGGATACCCACAACCCAATAGCTGAGCGCTGCCATGACCATGGGAATCTTGGCATCCTGCAACCCGCGCAACAGGCCCAGCGCAATGACCTGCGCGCCGTCCACCAATTGAAACAACGCCGCCATGGCAAGCAACCCGGTTCCAATGGCAAGGATTTGTCCACGCTGCGGATCGTCCGCCTCCATAAACAGGGAAATCAATGGTTCGGCACAGGTCAGAAACAGGATGACTGTGAACACAGACATAACCAGCGACATGCCTGTCACCGCAATTGCGCCTTTCTCCAGATGCGCGCGATCCCGACGTCCCAGCGCATTACCGGCCCGGATAGTGGCCGCATTTGACAACCCCAGATGCACCATGAACGTGGCCGAAGCGAGGTTCAGCGCGATCCCATGCGCCGCCAGTGGAACCTGTCCCAGCCACCCCATCATCACAGCTGATGTCGCAAACAAAGACACCTCGGCCAACGTGGTCAGGCCAATCGGGACCCCAAGCTTCCACACACTGACAAACATCTCCCAATCCGGTCGCCAGAAACGCTGGAAAAGGCTGTGTTCCGGCAGCGTTCGAACCACGTAGATGACAACAGCGATCAGCGAAACGACCTGCGTCGCGATTGAGGCGATTGCTGCACCCATCACACCCAATTCCGGTGCGCCCCAATTGCCGAAGATCAGCGCATAGTTGGTCACCGCGTTCACAAATGCCGCCGCGACTGTGATCCACAGCACAATCTGCGTGCGCTCCAAGGCCGCAAGGTAGGATTTGAGCACCATCACGATAAGGGCCGGAAACAACCCCCAACCAGCTACGCGCAAATACTCGGATGCTGTTTCAGCAACCTGTGGCTCCTGCTTCATGGCGATCAGGATTGGATAAGACCACCACAGCAACGGCATGACCACTACTGCGTAGAGCAACGACAGCCAAAGCCCCATGCGGGTCGAGCGTCGAATACTGGTTTCGTCCCCTTCCGCCGCAGCTGTGGCAACCATCGGCATGACCGCCCAGCCGAACCCGGCCCCAAACAAAAACAGCACAAAGTAATAGCTGCTGGCCAACGTGACCGCAGCAAGTGCCTCGACCCCGTACCAACCCAGCATGATGGTATCGGTCAAACCGATGGCAAACTGCGCCAGATGGCCACCGACCAGCGGCAAGCCAAGCACGGCAATGGCCCGAAAATGGGCGGGGTATGTCATCACTTTTGTCATTGCACCAGCCATATGCGCGGGCTTGGTGCGGGACAAGAGCGGATCAGTAAAATTTCACTTTGAGACTATGGCGCCCGCCTCACCATTAAGAACGGGCGCGTTGAGGATTAGCGGGCATCCGGATGCAATGTTGCGCCCAGAATATGCTCGGACCGGTGGATGACGTGGTGGGCCTGTCCAACGATCAATGGATCAGGGTCCCCTACGACGTTCAAGTCCTTGCCCGGGTAATCCAGCGTCGACAGGAAATGGCGCATACAATTCAGGCGCGCACGTTTCTTGTCATTCGACTTGATGATCGTCCATGGCGCGTCTGCGGTGTCAGTATAGAAGAACATCGCCTCTTTCGCCTCGGTATAGTCGTCCCATTTGCTAAGGCTGGCCTTGTCGATCGGCGACAGCTTCCACTGCTTCAGTGGGTCGGTCTCGCGGCTTTTGAAACGGCGCTGCTGCTCTTCCTGCGTGACCGAGAACCAGTACTTGTACAGCTGAATACCCGAGCGCACCAGCATCCGCTCCAGTTCCGGCGTCTGACGCATGAATTCCAGATACTCGTTGGGCGAGCAGAACCCCATCACACGTTCGACACCCGCGCGGTTGTACCAGGACCGGTCATAGAACACCATTTCGCCAACGGTCGGCAGTTCCTGAACATAGCGCTGGTAATACCATTGCCCCTTCTCTTCCCAGGTCGGTTTGTTCAGTGCAACCACGCGGGCCTGACGCGGATTCAGATGCTCCATGAACCGTTTGATCGTGCCACCCTTGCCAGCGGCATCACGGCCTTCGAACAGCAGAACGAACCGTTGCCCCGTATCCTGCGCCCACAGCTGAACCTTCAAAAGCTCCGCCTGTAGGCTTGCCTTCTGCGCCTCATAGGTCGACCGCGCCATCTTGCGGCCATAGGGGTATTTTCCGCTTTCGAACGCCTGCCGGATCTTCTCGGGGCTTGGCTCTGCCGCGTTTGCCGCCTTGGCCTCTACGACTTTGATCTGAGGGGATTTTGCTTCGACCGGAGCAATGGCTTCCATACATCTTATCCTTTTTCAACTGTCCTGAATGAGGGCTAGCAGAAACGTCGAAAATCCGCTTTGATTGGTGTCAAATTGATGCCTCAAAAACCCATAAATTCCACTCTGGATCAGAGGTTCCGATGCACACGTCATTTGCCGATCTGAATGGTCAGTCCTTTTGCCTCCGAACATGGGGCGAACCTGATGCGCCACCGCTTTTGATGCTGCATGGTTTCCCGGAATACGGCGGTGCGTGGGCAGATCTCGCCCCTTATCTGGCGGATCGCTTTTACTGCATTGCTCCGGACCAACGTGGATATGGCCAAAGCTGGTGCCCTGAAGGGGTACAGGACTATACCCTGTCCCAACTGGTGTCCGACATGGCCACTTTGATTGAGACCCACGGTGCACCTTTTGCTGTACTGGGTCATGATTGGGGTGCATCGGTGGCCTATGGCCTTGCCATGTTCCGCCCTGATCTTGTTGACCGGCTTATAATTGCAAACGGCGTCCACCCAGTTCCGTTTCAACGCGCCATGGCCGCAGGCGGTGCGCAATCAGAAGCCTCGCAATACATCAACCAACTGCGGGCGCCCGAAGCGGCACAAAAACTGTCCGAGAACAACTTTGCATTGCTCGAAAGGTTCTTTCGCCACGGCATGGGACTGGATTGGCTGACCGAGAGCCGCATGGCCGAATACCGAGCGGAATGGGCGCGACCAGGACGGTTAGAGGCGATGTTGAACTGGTATCGCGCCTCTCCGCTGGTTGTCGCGCAGCCAGGGCTTCCCGCAACAGACCTGCCGGATCTGCCGCTGGATCGGCTGCATGTCCGATGCCCGCATCTGTTGCTTTGGGGACCGGATGACAAAGCCCTTTTGCCCGAGGCAACTGAAGGCTTGGAAACCTTCGCGCCCAATCTGACCCGCATCACGATCCCTGGCACTGACCACTGGCTGCATCACCAAATACCGCAGGACGTTGCACAGGCCATTCAGGAATGGATTCAAACGGCCTGACCTGTCAGGTCCATTAACGATGGCCCCAATCGTCGGGGTTGTCAGAATTGTTCGGCGACAAACCCAATTCGTCGCCATCGGTTGAACATCCCAACCCCAAAACTGTCCGGTTTGCATAAGAGAAGTACGAACAGACCTGATTGATCTCAAGGATCTCTCCGTCGTCCCATCCAGCCTCGCGCAGGGCGATCACATCCGCCTCAACCATATCCCCCGGCGTTTCGGTCAGTTTACGGGCATAGATCATGGAAGCCAGATGCGCTGCATCCAACGGAGCGGCGGCCGGATCGCGCGTCTCAATCGCCGCCCGGATCGCATTGCCCCGCGCCTCTTCGCCAAGCAACCGCTGCAAGCCGGCAAAATGATGTTCAACGCAATACCCGCACCGGTTCAGAGAACTGACCCACACGCCCAACACCTCAAGGAACCATTTAGGGATCTTGTTGCCCGAATGATGCAGGACTGCCTTGTAGATCGCCATGTGACCTTCCATCGAATGCGGCCGCAGGCTGTGCGCCATCATGATGTTGTCCACATTGTTGTCCGGGCCTGTCACCCGGTCATAGAGTTTCTTCAGTTTGCCCGTGGCTTCAGTGAAGGGGATGGTTTTGATCCAGCTCATTTGGGGTCCTGCTGTAGTAGTTCTTTGATAGCCAGAGACTATGAGCGCTTTGAATTGGTGGCGAGATAAAATTCAGCGTATGTCGGCAATTAGCCCTAAGCCGTCAATGATGTCCGCCGCACTGCTGCGCGTTTTGAACCTATGTTACGCACGTAAATTGACTTCTGTTTCGCGTGGCCCGGCGTTCACCCGGGCAAACATTTATTGTTTGAATGAACAGGCGCATGGTACGTTCTTTTAGACAGCAGTTCGTTATCTGCTGAGCAGCGAACAACAATTCAGATCCCTGCAGGGTTGGCAAAAGGTAACCATGGGCGATCGCAAACACGAAACAGCATCACGCAGAAGCACTGGGAGTTTAAGGATGAACGATTCAACGCCATCCCGCCGGCTGACGGCGGCGGACTTTGACCAAGACCTTTTAGATCTCTACGACTACTATGCGCATGGTAAGATTTCGAAACGCGAATTTCTCGATCGCGCTGGTAAATGGGCCGTCGGCGGGCTGACGGCGGCGACTATTCTCAGCACGCTTTCGCCAAATTACGCGCTTGCGCAGCAAGTGGCTGAGGACGACCCCGATATTGTAGGTGAAGATATCGTCTATCCGAGCCCGAACGGCACTGGTGACATTAAGGCTTATCTCGTCCGGCCAACAGAAATAAACCCTGACAGACCACCTGCTGCAATTCTTGTCGTGCATGAAAACCGCGGGCTGAACCCTTACATCCGGGACGTCGTGCGTCGCCTCGCAAAGGCAGGTTTCGTCGCGATGGGTCCGGATGGGCTGTCTTCACTCGGAGGGTATCCGGGAACCGATGATGAAGGTCGGGAGATGCAGCGCACGCTTGATCAGGGACAACTCCTGAACGATTTCTTCGCGGGGTTTGAGTATCTTCAGTCGTTGGATGGAACAAATGGTAAGGTCGGGGCAACTGGTTTCTGCTACGGAGGCGGAGTGGTCAGCAGGCTGGCAGCCGCTTACCCGGAAATGTCGGCAGGCGTTCCGTTCTACGGCTCGTTTCCAGACGCTGACCAAGTGCCCAACATCCAAGCGCCGCTGATGGTTCAGCTGGCCGCGCTTGATCAACGCATCAATGCGATGTGGCCTCCATTTGAAAAGGAGATGGTGGAAAACGACAAAGTTTACGAGGCCTACATCTATCCAGGTGTGAACCACGGCTTCCACAACGATACAACTCCGCGTTACGACGAAGCTGCGGCAAAGCTGGCCGAAGAACGCATGGTGGCTTGGTTCAGAACGTATCTTGCGGGCTGAACCAGTTTGCACCCACGAAGAACCGGGCACGATCCATTCAGTTTGCCGCGCTCCAAGTACGGAATGCCAATGACAGCTTCGTCGTCCGCCAAAACGACGAACGAAATACGCAACATCACCAGTACAGCGAAGGTTTCGTTTGGGTGCACGCGCACCCAAACATCCCACAACACCTCGCGCCCCTCTTCCCCCGGACCACATCACCTGCCATAATGGGGGAAACTCAAAAACAAGAGCAGCCCATATGCCCGACGATCTGTTGACGCCCGAAGCGACCAATACCTATGACGCCTCCTCGATCGAGGTGCTTGAAGGTCTGGAACCGGTCCGCAAACGCCCCGGCATGTATATCGGCGGCACCGATGAGCGCGCGCTGCACCATATGGTGGCTGAAATCCTAGACAACTCGATGGACGAGGCAGTCGCGGGCCATGCCAACCGGATCGAGGTCGAGCTGCACGCGGATTACGCGCTGACCGTGCGCGACAACGGGCGCGGCATTCCGATTGATCCGCACCCCAAGTTTCCCGACAAATCCGCGCTTGAGGTTATCCTGTGCACCCTGCACGCGGGTGGTAAGTTCTCGGGCAAGGCGTATCAGACCTCGGGCGGTCTGCATGGTGTGGGTGCATCCGTGGTCAATGCCTTGTCAGATTCGATGGTCGTGCAGGTGGCGCGCGACAAGACGCTGTTCGAACAGCGGTTCTCGCGCGGTGTGCCGCTGGGCCCCGTGGAAAAGGTCGGCGCGGCCCCCAACCGGCGCGGCACCATGGTGACCTTCCACGCCGATCCTGACATTTTCGGCCATCACCGGTTCAAACCCGCACGCCTGTTCAAATCCATCCGCTCCAAAGCCTACCTGTTCTCGGGCGTTGAAATCCGCTGGAAATCCGCCATCGACGACGGTGAAACACCGACCGAAGCCACCTTCCACTTCCCCGGCGGTCTGTCGGATTATCTGAAAGAGACGATGAACGGCTCGTCCACCTATGCCGAGCAACCTTTTGCGGGCACTGTGGATTTCAATGAAAAATTCGGCACCCCCGGTAAGGTCGAGTGGGCGATCAACTGGACGCCCTCGCGCGACGGGTTCATCCAGTCCTACTGTAACACCGTCCCCACGCCCGAAGGCGGCACCCATGTGGCGGGGTTCTGGGCCGCGATCCTCAAGGGGATCAAGGCGTACGGCGAGCTGATCAACAACAAGAAGGCCGGTCAGATCACTCGCGATGACCTGATCACTGGCGGCTGCGCGCTGGTGTCCTGCTTTATCCGTGAACCGGAATTCGTGGGCCAGACCAAAGACCGCCTCGCCACGGTCGAAGCGCAACGGCTGGTCGAAAACTCGGTCCGCGACCATTTCGACAACTGGTTGGCCGCGGATACGAAATCTGCAGGGGCGATCCTCGACTTCCTCATATTGAGAGCCGAAGAACGCCTGCGCAGACGGGCCGAGAAGGAAACACAACGCAAGTCCGCCACTAAGAAACTTCGTCTCCCCGGCAAGCTGGTGGACTGTAGTAGTTCAACACGGGACGGCACGGAATTATTCATCGTCGAGGGCGATTCTGCGGGCGGGTCTGCGAAAATGGGTCGCGATCGCAAAACACAGGCCCTGCTGCCCCTGCGCGGCAAGATCTTGAACGTGCTGGGCGCGGCCAGTTCGAAACTGGGCACCAATGCCGAAATCAACGATCTGACCCAGGCGCTGGGTGTCGGCCTTGGCACCAAGTTCAACGTCGACGACCTGCGCTATGACAAGGTCATCATCATGACCGACGCGGATGTGGACGGGGCGCATATCGCCTCGCTGCTGATGACGTTCTTCTTCACCCAGATGCGGCCGATGATCGACGCGGGCCACCTGTACCTAGCCTGCCCGCCTCTGTATCGCCTGACCCAAGGCGCCAAACGCGTCTATTGTCTGGACGAGGCCGAGCGCGACGAGTGGCTTGAGAAAGGTCTGGGCGGCAAGGGCAAGATCGACGTGTCGCGCTTCAAGGGTCTGGGCGAGATGGACGCCAAGGACCTGAAAGAGACCACGATGGACCCCAAATCCCGGAAACTGATCCGGGTCACCATCGACGAGGACGAACCCGGCGAGACCGGCGATCTGGTCGAGCGTCTGATGGGCAAGAAACCCGAACTGCGGTTCCAGTATATTCAGGAGAACGCGCGGTTCGTGGAGGAGTTGGATGTTTAGGAAACAGTAGTTATGATACAATATTTAGACCATGATGACTTTAAGAAATCTAGAAAAGCAGTGATCATCACTTCGGTGTCAATTTTGTTAGCGTCGACTTTTGAGTTCTCCAACCAAACACTGAAAATTCTGGGACTTGAAGCAAAGTTCGACATTGCGAATTTAATTGTTCTTCTAAAGCTGAGCTTGCTTTATTTTTTCTCTGTTTTCTTATTGAAATTGCTGGCAGAGGGAGCTTCGGTTTATGAAAGCACTTTACTGACTCGCTATGAGTCTGGAACCCCATCTGAGCGATTGAAAAAAATCTACGATGACATGGCCTCATCAAAGACTTACACCGTCGCGGAAACTGACTTGGTACCAGCTATGTTGAGGCCAAATAACCTTAGTTCGGAGGAGCTTCTACATAGTCTAACCAAGCGTTTCAGGAGGATTAGAAATATCGCCAGCTATGCCGACATGCAGTACTTTTTCTTTGCGCAAGTACTTACACCGATAGCACTGGCCTTTGTAGCGTTTTGGAACAGCAACGCACTGAAAGCGTATCTAAATTGATAAAACGTGAAAACTTGTAAGAAGAACCAGTATTTTCAATACTCTCCACTACGAGGGTGAAACAACTTCTCACCGCATACGATTGGAAAGTAAATAGGATATCAGCTCTTCTGCTGCCGCGGTACAAACCTATCGCAAAGCCATGTGAGCGGGTCAAACGTGCATGAAGCCGCTCCTAATATCTTGCGTGAACTAGAAACGCACCGACACCACACGCGCCCTCAAAAAACCAAAATCTACTGCAATTCAAACATCTTCGGTTTACTAATCAAACCAAGACCCGGCTTCCCAGTGACAAGCTGGCTTGGATTTAACGATTAAGGATTTGCAATGGCCCGCCTTTATGACAGTCGAAAACGTGTTCTCGTAACCGGTGGGGCCGGGTTTCTGGGCTCGCATCTGTGCGACCGGCTTCTGGATCAGGGGCATGAGGTTTTGTGCGTCGACAACCTGTTCACCGGCACCAAACGCAATATCGACCATCTGCACAACAACCCGCGGTTCGAGTTCATGCGCCATGATGTGACCTTCCCTCTGTTTGTGGAGGTCGACGAGATCTATAACCTCGCCTGCCCGGCCTCGCCCGTGCACTATCAACACGACCCGGTGCAGACGACCAAGACCAGCGTTCACGGCGCGATCAACATGCTGGGTCTGGCGAAGCGGCTGAAATGCAAGATTTTTCAGGCCTCAACTTCTGAGGTCTATGGCGATCCTACTATTCATCCGCAGACTGAAGATTATTGGGGCAACGTCAACCCGGTTGGTCCGCGCTCGTGCTATGACGAGGGCAAGCGCTGCGCCGAGACGTTGTTCTTCGACTATCACCGGCAGATGGGGTTGGAGATCAAGGTGGCCCGCATCTTCAACACGTACGGCCCGCGAATGCACCCCGCCGATGGGCGCGTCGTGTCGAACTTCATCATGCAGGCGCTGACCGGTCAGCCGATCACAATCTTTGGCGACGGCACGCAGACCCGGTCATTCTGTTACGTGGATGATCTGATCGAAGGGTTCATTCGCCTGATGGACACCGACAAGGATGTCACAGGCCCGGTCAATCTGGGCAATCCCAATGAATTCTCGATGAACGAACTGGCCAGTGAGGTGCAGGCGCTTGTGGGCACCGACACACCGATCAGTTTCAAGGACCTGCCACAGGACGACCCCAAGCAACGCCAGCCCGACATCACTCTGGCGCGGAGCGTGCTGAACTGGGAACCCAAGGTGCAGTTGAAAGAAGGGTTGTCGTCCACAATCAGCTATTTCAGAGAGCTACAGTCAGAAGCCGCGTCCCACTGAACAAGGGGCTGCTTTCCCCCAATTGGCCAGGATTGCTCAGGTCTGCGCCCAGGCATCAACAGGCTGGCACGCAGGGGCGATGGCAATTTCTCGTTGCCTAAACCTTTGATCTCGTTCACACTTACCGCAACATAACAACAATTGCTTGAGGTCCGGGCGTCCAATTTCTTTTACCGACTACGATTTTTAGACGGGAGGACGACATGAAAGCACTAACCTTCGGACTGGCTCTGACCCTGCTGGCCTCACAAGCCCCTGCGCAGCAGATGCTCAGCACTGCATCCCCGATTCCGGACGGGGCCGAGACCCGTTTTTGCTATTATGATGGTATGGCTTATTCCGAGGACGCGTTTGTCCTGATGGTCGGCGATAATACTGTTACCTCGACGATCACCACGGTTCAGGAACGCCTGCTGCGCTGCCACCGCAACAGCGACGGGACCCTGAAATGGAAACCGCAGAGCACGTTCTCGACCAACAACTAAGCCCTGCTAACGCGATCAGACGGCGAGCCCAATCAAGGCAACGCCTAAGGCCATAAGTACGGCGGCCCCCAGCCGTCGTATCCAGTTGCCTTCCTTCAGGAAGATGAACCCGATCAGCGCAGCAAAGATGACTGAGGTTTCCCGCAGCGCCGAGACCGCGCCCAGTGGTGCAAAGTTCTTAGCATACAGCACCAGCCCATAGGCGGTCATCGAAACCAGCCCGCCCAGAATGCCTGTCATCCAGACCTTGGTCGGCAAGAATTTGAGGGTATCGCGTTTCTTAATTCCGACAAAGCCTGCAATGAACAGATGCAGGAAAGCCCCCCAGGCCCAATAGCTGAGCGTATTGCCCGAAAGCCGGACGCCGATCCCATCCACAACCGAGTAGATCGAAATGCAGAACCCGGTGCCCAGCGCAAAGCCAAGCGCGCTGCGTCCGACCCCCGAGCGCAGCGCTTTCCAGCTGCTCAGCTGAATGCCAAATGCAATCAGTGCAATGCCACCCCATGCCTGCAATGGCAGCACCTCGCCCACCAGAACCATCGCCCAAAGCGAAACCAGCGCCGGAACGATTCCCCGCGCAATGGGGTAGACCACACTCAGATCGCCATGCTGATAAGCTTTGCCCAGCATGAAGTAATACCCGAAATGCACAACGGTCGAGATCAGGATGTAGACAAAGCTTTCAGCACTGGGCAATGGCAGGACCATCACCATCACGGCTGCTGGCAACACGTGGCCCAAAGCGACAAGGCCCAACATCGTCGTGCGATCCGCCGCTGTCTTGACGATGGCGTTCCAAACCGCATGCAGCAGTGCCGCAGACAGAATGATAAGGATGACAAACAGGGTCATGCCCGGACCTTTCCCGCAGATATTATGCGTAAAAAGGGTCTGTGGCCCTATTCACTTGGCACGATCTCGGCCAAAACGCCGATTTTTGTCAACCCGGTTTCACACAGGCTGCTGACCAAGCCAGTTCACGATTTGCTCCGCCGGCCCTTGCCAGCCGGGCTCCATAAACAGAAAATGCGCGTGGTCCTGAACCAACAAAAAGGTTCCACGTTCCCCGTACCTTTCTGCCAAGGCGCGGCAGGTGTCGGGGTTAACCGCCCGGTCTTCTGCACCCGAAACGACTAGAACCGGGCAGTCGACCTTTTCGAAATCGACCTTTATCGCGTGATCGTCGTCGAACATCCAAAAGAACATTTCGAACATCACGCGCCCACTTTCGGCCCCCAGTTGATCGAACACAGCATGCTGTTGAGCCTCGTCCATTTTATTAAGCGCAAAAGGCGCCATCAGGTCGAATTCGACACGCATGGGCTGTTTCCAGAAGGCCCCACCTTCCATCAACGCCCGCGGCACGGCGCGTTCGTCGTCGGTTTCCGGCAAAGTGCCCCAGGGTGCATTGGGGTTAATCAACACAATAGCACTGGCCAAACCGCGTGAGGCCACCTGTTGCGCAACCACACCCGCGATGGCGTGACCCAGCAGAACCGGTTTGCTGCCCAGGCCCTGCACAAATTCAGCTATGTCATTGGTATAATCCAACACGCTGGTTTCCGTCAGACCGGGATCAGTGTCTGCTTTCGGATCACCGCCATGGTGACGCAAGGCTGGTGTATGTACGGTCCATCCCCGATCCCGAAAGAAAGTTGCGTAATCCTGCATGCACCAGGGTCCGGCAAACGCCCCATGAATCAGAACAATTTCTTTTGGCATCGAAATCTCCTGTGGCTCTGCAATCAGTATGAACATCCGGTAAGATGTTACAACAGCCCGTGATCCCTGTTGCAGGACGCAGGCCAGGTCCTAAGATCGGGACTATGAGCTTTGTAACCGACAACCAACTGCCCCTGCTGATCCTGTTTTTTGTGATAGGATCGATCGGTACGGCGTTTCTGTTCCGAAAACCAGCGGGGCATCGGGCGTGGAAACTGGCCGACTTGGTTTGGGTCGTTCTGGGCGGCATCGGGGCGTTGGTTGCGGTTATGGCCGGGCTTTACACTTCCGACAGCTCTCGGCTGGATCGTCAGATCGACGTGGCCTATGCGGCCACTCTGGCCTTTGATCGCGATGCGGCACGGTTTCGCCTGCGCTTTTGTGATCCGGCCTTTGACCCGGATACGGCTGTTTTATGCGACAAAGTCGAGTTCCTCTCGGCTTCAACCGCCAGCAATTCTGAACTGCCGTTGTTCATTGCCGTCACCAATGAGGTCGCCCCATTGCAGGGGCTGCATTTCCTGTTCGGACGCCAAGCCAAAGATGACATGGATGAAATGCGCAGCGCTGCCGCGCAGGCTGACGCCTTCGATATCGACCAGTTTCTGGTCTTCACCTCGCTGGACGACGAAACGCAGACAGCTATCAACAACATGCGCCGGAAAGTACCGGCCATTGCTGGGGACTACCTGATCCTGGCCCAAAGCTATGATGACCTGATTGAACAGGTTGGTAAATTGAAAGACGAATGGGAATATTTGCAGGCCAACGCCCACATTCTGGTTCTGCAAATCGTAGCTTTGTGCCTTGTCAGCTTTGCAGCCCCGTTCCGGTTGGGGAAATCGCTGGTCGAGCTACGTACGACACTTATCGCCGATACGCCTGTGCCAACACCTGCGGATCCGTCCCCAGAAAGTAACGCAGCAGAGTCCACAGGTTCCGACTACCCCGCCGAATCCAGCCCGCCTGCTCATACCGCTCCGCGCTCGTAAAGGCCCGTGCATCCAGAAGTGTGATCCGGGGCAATCGACGCGCTAGGGCGACGTCTTCCATCAAGGGTTGGTCCGGAAAACCGCCTGCGGCATGGTAGACATCACGCGGCACCAAAAGCCCCTGATCCCCATATGGCAGCCCGAACACCCGGCTGCGCAGATTGGCCCAGCCCGAGACCCATCCCGGCGCAATACCCCGCGCTTTAAACGCCAATCGAAAGGCCGCAGGTCCGTTGCTGGATAGATGGGCGCTCACCGCCTCGCTCCAGCCGCTTTCCAATACAGTGTCAGCATGCAGGATCAGCAACCAATCTCCATTGGGCTCTGCGCAACCTCGGCGCAATTGCCCACCGCGTGACGGCGCGCCTGTGACAACCCTTGCTCCGGCCTCTTCCGCGATCTCCAGTGTCAGGTCGTCAGACCCGCCATCGCTGATGATCAGGTCCCGGATCAGCCCGGCATGCAGTCCCTCCATCAATGCGCCAAGGCACTCGGGCAAGGCATCGGCAGCGTTTAGGGTCGGAATAACAACAGAGATCGGGGCTGGCACGTCTGATACCCTCTGGTCTTGGCGGCGGATCTTCCTATATCACGAGGCCAAGGGAAATGACGAGGACCAAGCCATGCCCACCCGCCGCATCCTGCGCCTGACCGGCTCGGACACCGAAAGTTTTTTGCAGGACCTGATCACCAATGACATTCAGGGTTTGAATGACGGGCTGGTATATGCCGCGCTGTTGACGCCGCAAGGCAAGTATCTGGCGGACTTTTTCCTCAAGCGTGATGGCGATGGCATTCTGCTGGACGCGGCCGAGCACCTTGCCGATGATCTGATCAAACGTCTGAACATGTACAAACTGCGAGCAGACGTGGCCATCGAAAGCACCGATATGAACCTGCAGCGCGGAACCGGCTCCTCGCCCGAGAGTGCCCTGCCCGACCCGCGGCACCCTGACATGGGCTGGCGCATGTATTCTGCGGCACCCGAACAGGATGATGGCACAGATTTCGATGCACTGCGTGTGCAACACTGTATTCCTGAAGCGGGTACTGAGCTGACCCAGGACAGCTATATCCTCGAATCTGGGTTCGAAGCGCTGAATGGCGTGGATTTCAGAAAGGGTTGTTATGTAGGTCAGGAAGTGACCGCGCGCATGAAACACAAGACCGAATTGCGTAAGGGTCTGCGTAGGGTCTCTGTCGACGGCACCGCGCCCGTGGGGACCGAGATCACAGCTAATGGCAAACCGGCAGGCACCCTGTTCACTCAATCCGGGGGCCACGCGATTGCCTATCTGCGTTTTGACCGCGCAAGCGGTGAAATGCAGGCGGGCGAGGCCACGGTGAGACTGACCGACTAAGTACCGCTTGTTGCCTAATCAGCACGAACTCCACGTCGGCACATATCGCCAAGTTTGAACCTGTTCCTCAGCCCTGCCAAACTGAGGGAAACAGGTCAAACCGGATACACCCATGTTTCGACTATATTCCGCGATTTGGCGCGCCAGTGCCGGACGGCAGATCATCCTCATCGTGCTGTCCATCGCCATTGCGGCGCTTGCCGCCGTTCCGCTGGAGTTTCAGCGCGACATCGTCAACCACCTGACGGCAGATGATGTCGGCACTGAAAAGCTGATCCAATTGGGTATTGGTATGATGGCCGTTATCCTGCTGAGCCTTGGGCTGAAATGGATCCTTGGATACCGTGCTGGCACTTTGGGTGAAGACATGATCCGACTGATCCGGCAGCGCCTGCTATGGCGTTCAACCGATCTGAAGGAAACGGGCGAGGACCTACGCAAAGGCACCATGACCACGGCCATTTCAGCCGAGGCTGAAGAGTTGGGAAAGTTCGCGGGCGGCGCTTTCTCGGATCCGGTGGTTCAGATTGGAACGTTGATCAGCGTGATCGGCTATATTTCATCCACGCAACCGGGGCTTGGGCTGATCGCTTTTTCGATGATTGTGCCGCAGATCATCATCGTTCTGGTGTCGCAACGCAAAGTGAACACTTTCGTGGCAGAGCGCGTCCGCATCCTGCGCGGTGCCACAGACCGGCTGACGACCGAGGATATCGAAGCGGTCGAGCGGGACATCAACACCATGTTTGACGAAATTTACCACACACGGCGACGTATGTTCCTGTGGAAACTGTCGGCCAAATTCCTGCTGAGCGTGATCAATGGGGCCGGTACCGTCGGTATTCTGATGCTGGGCGGTTATCTGGTGTTACAGGGGAAAACGGATGTGGGCACCGTTGTGGCCGCCACCAGTGGCCTTAGCCGAATTCAGGGGCCGACCGCATTTCTGATCGCTTTTTATCGCCAGGTCAGCGCCAATCGCATCAAGTATGAACTAATGCTGGAACTGTTTGGCCCCGACCCAACACGTTATCGTTACCGCCCTAACGCGTAAAAAAACCGCGCGGCGGGTGCCTGCGCGGTCTCTTTCACAAAGTGACGGAACGTCACGCGCGTTCCGAGTATTCCATCGTTTCGGTGTTCACGACGATCATTTCGTCCTGACCGATGAAAGGAGGCACCATGACTTTCACGCCATTGTCCAGCACCGCAGGCTTGAACGAGTTTGCAGCGGTCTGGCCTTTGACGACCGGCTCGGTCTCGACAATTTGGCAGGTCACTTTCTGCGGCAGCGTCGCGTTCAGCGCCTCGCTTTCGTAGAATTCAACGACAATGGTCATGCCATCCTGAAGGAACGGGCGACGTTCGCCCAGCAAATCTGCCGGCAATTCAATCTGTTCGTAGGTTTCTGCATCCATGAACACCAGCATCCCATCGGATTCGTACAAGAATTGCTGATCTTTCTGCTCAAGGCGAACACGCTCGACCTTGTCCGCAGACCGGAAACGCTCGTTGAGTTTTGAGCCATTGCGCAGGTTGCGCAGTTCGACCTGAGCAAACGCCCCACCCTTGCCCGGTTTTACGTGGTCAACCTTGACCGCTGCCCACAGGCCGTCGTTATGCTCAAGCACATTGCCGGGGCGAATTTCGTTCCCATTTATCTTGGGCATTACATAAATCCTTCACAAACGGTTGATGCATCAGTTGCGGTCCCTATATCTGGCGGGATCACACCTGACAAGACAACGACACCTAGTGCTGCACTTGCAGCAAGCCATGCAAGTGACGCAACGCAACTATGCATTTTAGCTGTATCCGAATCGCACCTAATAGGTCATAAGGACCCTCACGCCGAAAATGCAAGAGCAAGAACAACAAGGAAGACGAGATGAGAGATTTCGTTGACGGCACTGCCTTTAACAACGAGCAAGGCAATCGTGCGCGCAAACTTTTCGCGGCCGTTGTGTTGGCTGCACTCGATGACGCTATCGCCGATGACAAGAAATACGGCAATGGCCCCGAACAAATCGCCCGCTGGGCCCGTTCGCGCGATGGGCGCGAAGTTCTGTCCTGCGCGGGTATTGACCCGAACGAGCGGGTTGTCAGCGGACTGATGGAGTTCGTTGGTCGCGGTGTACGGACCTCGGTCGCACTGTCCCGTGAAGAAAGCGAGCGCCGCAACGCCGCTCAGCACGCAGAAGCCGCCTGAACTTAAGCGAGTTCGCACAGAAAAAACGCGCTCTGTCCGCCAGAGCGCGTTTTTCTATGCTCTGCCGCGATGTCCCAAAGGCTAGAAAAACAACAACCACTGCCGTGCCACCCAAACTTCGGCCAGCAGCATGACGCCAAACATGGACTTGCCCCAGACAGACAGACCGCGCTGCCACAACATGACGTAAGCAGCCAGACAAACTGCAGCAGAAACCGGAGCGACCCACAAAGCGTGGTGACTGCTGTCCCAATAACTGACCGGGCTGTGAAACACCCAATCGCTCAAAGGCCAGAATTGAGGTCGCCCGTCGCCCGCATGCAGCACAAAATCTGTCGCTAGGTGCAACAAACCTGCCGCTGCTCCGACAGCCACGGCGTGCCAGCCACGCCAAACTGCCAAAAACAGTACAATCCCCCAAAGGATAAAGGAGTTGTCGATCGCAAAGACGGTTTGCCAGGCCTGCGAATAGTACAGTTGCCCAAAGACCACCTGTTCCGGAATGCCCAATACAAACAACGACACTCCCACCATGAGATACAGGGACAAATCCGGCAGCACTGCCCCAAGCATTGCAGCCAACAGGATGCGGCCCTGCGGCGGTCGGGCAAAAGCGGCAGCCCCGATCAAAAGATGCGCTGGAGTGTTCATCGGGGGCTTTCCCTTCCCGCTCAAATCAAGTCATCTGCGCCCTGACTTATAGGAGACAACCCATGGTTCGCGCCATCATGATTCAAGGCACCGGCAGCAATGTCGGAAAATCGGTTCTTGTGGCCGGGCTTGCGCGCGCCTTTACGCGCCGGGGTATGCGGGTTGCTCCGTTCAAGCCACAAAACATGTCAAACAATGCGGCCGTCACCGAAAACGGGGGCGAGATCGGCCGCGCGCAGGCGCTTCAGGCCCGTGCAGCGAAGCGGGCGACCCATACAGATATGAACCCCATATTGCTGAAGCCCGAGACGGACACCGGTGCTCAGATCATCGTTCAAGGGCAGCGCGCGGGTACGATGAAGGCCGGGGACTACCGTAAGGATAAGTCCAAGCTGCTGGGGGCCGCGCTGGAAAGCTTTGACCGGCTTTGTGCGGATGCGGATCTGGTTCTGATCGAAGGTGCGGGCAGCCCCGCTGAAACCAATCTACGCAACGGTGACATCGCCAATATGGGTTTTGCCTGCGCCGCAGGTATTCCCGTGGTTCTGGTCGGCGACATTCATCGTGGCGGCGTGATCGCGCAGATCGTCGGCACTCAGGCTGTGCTGGACGGCGGCGACCTGGCGCAGATCCGGGGTTTTGCTGTTAACCGGTTCAAAGGGGACGTGTCTTTGTTCGACGAAGGGCGTGACGACATCGCCGCCCGTACTGGTTGGCCCTGCTTGGGTGTCGTGCCCTGGTTCCATGACGCGTGGAAATTGCCTGCTGAGGATATGATGGACATTCGCTCTCATACCGGCGGCACGTGCAAGGTGGTTGTGCCTCAGCTGGAACGGATGGCCAATTTTGACGACCTTGATCCGCTGTCCGCTGAACCAGACGTGAGTGTCGAGATCATCCCAGCCGGACGCCCCCTGCCCGGTGATGCCGATCTGGTTCTGCTGCCGGGCAGCAAATCCACCATCGGGGATCTGGCCTATTTTCGAGCGCAGGGTTGGGACATCGACCTTTACGGCCACGTGCGGCGTGGCGGGCACGTTCTGGGCCTGTGCGGCGGCTATCAAATGCTGGGTAAAACCATTTCCGACCCGGATGGGGTCGACGGCAGACCCGGCAAGGTCGAAGGCTTGGGGTTGCTGGATGTCGACACTGTGATGGGCGGACAAAAGCAAGTCATTTTACGCTCGGCCCATGCCCTGCCCGACCGCGATCCGGTCAGCGGGTATGAAATCCATATGGGACACACTGAAGGACCTGATTGTGACCGTGCATGGCTGGAGGTCGAAGGCAAACCAGAAGGTGCCGCCAGCGCCAACGGACGGATCAAGGGCAGCTATTTGCACGGTATCTTTTCGTCTGACACGTTCCGGGCGCGCTATCTTTCAACGCTGGGCGTGACCTCGGACGTCGCTTATGAGGATGGCGTCGAACAGGTTCTGGATGACTTGGCAGACCATTTGGAACGCCACATGGATCTTGATCTGCTGCTGAGCCTCTCCCAATCCCCTAGGCGCAGCTAGGCGTTACTCCAGATCTTTTGCGGCTAGGGCACGTGCAATCTCGCGCCGGACCATCTTGCGCACATTCCGCGTGATCCGCTCGCCCATCGTGCCCTGCAGCTCTTGCCTGACAACTTCGGCAATCAGGGCGCGCAGATCCTCTTCATCCATGTCGATACTTCTGTCATCGACTGCAGGCTCTGCGATCACCTCGGTCTCGGTCCTCGGCGCGCGGATGAACTCAGCTTGAACGTGTGCTTCGCCCTCATCGTCGGACGCGTCAGCTTGCTCAATGTCAATGGAACCGACGGCCTCGGCTGCGGCAAATTCTGCTTCTACGTTCCACGGCAAAGATTGCGACGGTGTGCCCGAGTAAGCATCTTCGCTGTCGCCATCCGGTTCCCATTGATCTTCTGTTTGTGCAATGGCCGCTTCCAGCGCTTCGATCTTAGCGCTTAAGCTGGTGGCAGCATCCGCAGACTGAGCAGGTTTAGGCGCATCGGCCGCGTCCTCTGCGGCGTTGGCCGGCTCGCCGGCCTGCACAATATCGCAGGCCCGCAGCAACATGGGTTTCGCCGAGTCGGACATCTTAAGGTCCGAGTCGGTCTGGATGGGAACCCCATTGGTCTGCTTGGGCGTGCTGACACGCAAAGCATCCGTCAAAACCAGCCGCCCCGGCTTTCTCGATACAGGCTGTTGATCCGAGACGGATTTATCGCGGTTGTCTTCGCTTACCAGACGTTTGACCGAAGACAGAACGTCTTCGATCCCTGCTTTTACGACGTTATCAGTCATTGTTCTCTACCGCTCTATCCTTGGATCGAGTGTAGCCAAACAATCTCAACCTCACAACAAATAGTATGACCGATCAGTCCCGACGCAACGCTTTGAGGACGCGATCCAGATCTTTGCTCTGTTTGCTGACCTGTGCCGGTGCCTTTTTGACCAGGTTGTAATACAAGGTCGGATCGTAAATCTGCACCGCCAAACCCAGACGTTCAGCCGTCAGCAGACCCTGAGCCTGCAACAACTGGTAAGCCGCGCGCGAGCGTTCAGTGCGTGAAGCAACTTCGGCCAATTGCGCATCCAGCAAGTCCTGCTGAGCGTTCAGCACATCCAGAGTTGTCCGCGCGCCCAGTGTTGCCTCTTCGCGAATCCCGTCAAACGCCACTTGCGAGGCACGAACCCGTTCAGTCGATGCCCTGAGGCTGGCGCTGGCCGCCTGGAACGCCGCATAACGATCAGTCACGCCCTGTGTGATGTTTTTTTGGACATTCAACAGGTTCGCGCGCGACGCATCCCGGGTCGCCATTGCGCGACGTATATTCGCAGCCAACCGACCACCAGCATAGATGGGCTGGTTGAAGTTCAGCGAGATAGTCGCATCGTTGATATAATCATCGTTGTCGTAGCTTTCTGTGACCCCCGCGTCAGCGTTCAGGCTGACGTTCGGTCCAAGATTGGCCCGCTGCTGCTGCACGATCAGATCAAATGCGCGCACCTGATGCTGTGCTGACAGAATCGCGGGATGGTTGCGCTGCGCCAGACTGACGGCCTCAGCCTCGGACCGCGGCAGGTTGGGCAGACTCGGCTGTCCCGCTGTACGCCCCGGTGCCTTGCCAACCGCGTTCACATATTCTGCCTGCGCGATGCTCAGCTCACCACGCGCGACCGCCAAATCCGCCTGCGAGCTCGCCAACTGCGCTTCGGACAAGGCAACGTCCGTACGCGTGACTTCGCCAACCTCGAAGCGATCATTCGATGCTCTGAGTTCTTCGGCCGAAACTTCGACGTTGTTCTGGCGGATCGCCACGGTTTCTTCTTGCAGCAACACGCCCAGATAGGCGTTTGCCGCACGGATCAGAACCTGTTGTTCGATGTCGATCAGAGTTTGCCGCGTCGACAACACGGTTTCCTGCGCAGATTGCTTGCCCAGAATCGAAGCCCCACCGTCATACAGAAGCTGACCCAGGGTCAGACCCGTAAAAAACCGCGACGGCTCATTGGTTGTGACCACATTGCTGGTCCGACTGCGGGTATAATCCTGGCTAACCTGCACCGTCCAGTTGATGATCGGCCGCAACGCCGACAACGCAATGGCCACATCTTCATCCGCAGCCCGCAAAAGCGCCCGGTTCTGTTCCAGCAAACCGCTTGTGTTATACGCACCGATGAAGGCGTCTGTTATGTTATCAGCCCACGCTGCACGCTCTGGCATTACGCTCATGGCAAGCCCTGCGGTCACTGCGAATGCCTTGACCAGCCTGCCTGTCGCTGAACCACGCATACCGAAATCCTCTCAAAACGAAATTACACTGCCCTACAGGCAGTTTGCGGCCTTGTTTTCAACTAATCAAGGCGGAAGAAAAATCTATCGGCGGACTATAGCGAAAATGCACACTCAGCCGAAAAACTCTCCAAGACCGGTGCGCTGGCGTTGAATGCGTCGCGCCAGCTGACCTGACCGCCAGACTTCCGACCAACCCGCACCGTCCCCAAGTTGCCGTCGACAAACAAACAGGCGATTCGGCCGTGTTCCTTGAGCTGATCAAGCAAACCTTCGGGGATTTGCTCGACACCGCCCTGCACCATGATCACGTCGTAGGGGCCATGTTCGGCAACGCCCTGTTCCAGCGGGCCCACATGAATGATGGCATTGTCAACATCTGCTTCGGCCAGAAGGCTTTGCGCCTCAGCCGCCAGTGCTTCGTTACTTTCCACTCCAACGACCAACTGCGCCATGCGCGCAGCCACCGCCGTGGAATACCCCATGGCCGGCGCGATATCGAGAACCATCTCATCATTCGAAATGTTCAACGCATCCAGCATCTTGGCCAGTGTCCGCGGCTCAATCATAGCGCGCCCCTGGCCCATATCGATCAGACCGTCGACGTAGGCAGCTTCACGCTGAGCATCTGGAACAAAATTTTCGCGTGGCACGCTCAACATTGCTTCGATGATCGGGAATTTGGTGACATCAGAGGGTCGGACCTGTGTATCAACCATTGTGCGGCGCCGGGCTGCGAAATCTGTCATTGGATATCTCGTCTCATTCCCATGGATGTCCGGCTTGTGCCACATCCTGACCCGACCAGCAACGGCCCTGTTGCCGCAACCCAGCCAAGGTGTCGAAATAATCCGGCACCAGCTCATCCGAAATTCATTCTTGTCGCCAAATTTGTACGCAATCCACTGGACGCCCTCCTGGAAAGCTGCTAAAACCCCAAGCACACCACGGCAAGTATTTGATTTTACTTGAAAAGGCGAGTTGGCGGAGTGGTGACGCAGCGGATTGCAAATCCGTGTACACCGGTTCGATTCCGGTACTCGCCTCCAAAACTCTAACTATAAATATTGAACATTTTTTTGGCAGATGCCCACCCGATCGGCATTCACCATTATCGCCGGTTTTCAACCCGAGCACACTCTGAACAAACTTTTGTAGTTTTCAGGGGGTATCTTGCGCTGGCCTTCGCATGAGAAGGTGGAGGCTGGTCCCGCAAAAGACTTCGGCATCCAGAACGGCTATCGCGAACGCGAATTAAAAGTATTACACCGCCTAGCATCGGCGGTGCAACTTCATTCAGCGACATAGGTGAACATCAGCCAGCTTTGCCCGAGTTCATCTGCGGCGCGGCCATAGAATTCGTTCAGGCTCAGGCTGACGATCCGCAGTTACGGTGGTTCGTTCCCGCCCGCAATCGCGATGCTGCAGACATGCACGTCCCCTAAAGAGGTACCTGCGACTTTCAGAACGCAGGTCTCGCCCACAGCGAAACACCACGATAGCTCTTCGAGAAAGAGGCCTTCGTATCGCTCTTCATCGATGACGTAGTCTCTTGCCCGCGCGTCATAGCGATAGTCGGGCAGGTTCGGCGCATAGTCGAGATCCCAGGCCGGGTAGAGCCGAACAGTGTCATCGTTGCTCATCTCGAAATCCACTTCGGGCCAGAGCCTGATCCACCGCGTGAAATCGTCCATGTCGCAGACACGGAACGTATCGCTGCGCCAGCCGCCAGTTTCCAGACACATGGTGTTTTCCTTTTTTGCCTGTTTCCTGCGGGTGTCCGAAAAACCCGCCCCGGCACAGTGGCCGGAGCAGGTCTGGTCAACGTCGAAAGAGCTGGTTGTCGCGTTCGGATTGGCCGTTCGGTCTCTGGCCGTTGCCGTTCTGGTGATGCTGCTTTTGCGGGCCGCCACCGTTCTTTTGACGGGCGCTAGAGTTCGGCGTGATCTCCATCACATCGCCTCCGGCCCGCTCGATGCGAATATGGGCGTCGGTCCGCTCCAGCAGTTTCTCACAATCCGGCTCACGTGAGCCGAATAGCCAGCGGAGCATCTGCATTCCGGGTCTCCTTGGCTGCTGCGTCCGAAGGGTGTCCGAAAAACCGACGCTGACGAGCGAGCCTTCAAGGAACGGGAGTCAACTCAGTCAGTTACCAATGCTGGTTCATAAGGGCGTTGCCCAATCGCAGACGATCAGTGGTACCGCTTCGCCTTCAACATTGGCCACCTGCCCCGCTGCAGAAGGAAAAGCGGACGTTGGTGGAATGTGCAGCGAGAATTGCTGGACCAATGTCCGAGTCGCGGACAAACCGGTCATTCTCGTTTTTTGAAACCTACACAAATTAAAATTCGACATTCATCGAGGTCTCGACTGCATGTACACCTATACCTACGACAATGCCTGCAAAGATAAGCCCAACAAAAGCGTTGATAACCGCCAAAGCCCGGCTTGCGGGTTTCTCCGGCCTAAGGTCTCCGTAGCCAACTGTAGTTGCGTTAATGAAAGCATGGTAAACGCTCGGCCCGGTCGACCAGCCTTCGATCCGACCAATTGATACCCCCAGCATGCACACCAAGACCAACAAGAATACAAGTATCGGTGACAGATAGATCATGTCCCAAAGGAAAACCGACAAAAACGTGCAAATGTAGCTAGCGTCGCAACCCATGGCGAAACTCTACCTCTCTGCCAGTTGGGGGCCTAATTGAATACCAATGTCTTAACAGGAAGCAGAATGGCCTGTGCCCGCAAGACAATTGCATTTGCTATACCCATGCCATCCACAATCCTTGCGATGAAAGCAGACAGGCCCGTGATCTCACCGGCGTCGATTTCCTTTGCTCGGCTCGTATAAGCAACTCCAACGCACGCACTACCGGGCGGGATGCTCTCAAGATGCTTTGGGAAAATAGGTGCTAGGAACGCTGTAACTGTACCAGGTCGCGCTCGATCCTGCTGATCCAGCAGCGCATCCCCCGGTCGGAACTGCCCCGCAGCAATCGCGTCCTGCACGTCGTCCACAACCATTGGAATTATGGTTAACGGTTTGGACGCACAGGTAATTTCCACCAGCATACCCGGCTTTAGCACACTGGCAGAAATCTGACCGAAAGCCGCAATAAAACGCCCCTGCCCCGTGACCTCTGGCACCAAAATCCCGGCAGGGCGTAGAATTGGATTAACGATGTCACCGGGCTTTAGGAGAAACTGCGTTACCGTCCCGTTCACCTCGGCAAACACGGTGGATTTTGATATCTCGGCCTCAGCCTCTCTCAAAACCGCACGCGCAGTTTCAAGCTGTGCAGGGAGAAGGGTGGATAGGCGCAATTTGGCACCGTCTAGCGAGGCAATAGCGGCTGCGCGCTGACTTTCTGCGCCGGTCACTGCTGTTTGCAAGCGCTCCAGTTCCTGCTCACTAACAACGGCGTTGTTTCGTTCCGCAAGCTCCAAACGCCGCTCCAAATCGCTCGTTGCCTGAGCAAGATTGGCCTCTGTTGCCTCGACCTGCGCGGTGGCGCCCGCGACTTCCGTTGCAGTTAGGCCCAATGCCGCCTCAATCTCCTCAATACGACGCTGAGCCGTTTCCGCTGCTGCCTCCTGCCGTGTGGTGTCCAATCGGAAAATGGCCTCACCAGCATTCACGTCGTCATTATTGGCAACGTAGACTTCCGCGACCCGCCCCGCGCGATCCGACAGAATGGTAACCGTACGAAACGCAGCAGAGACATTCCGCGTTGAGGGATGGAAATAGAAGATCACCGTGATCAGCGTCACAGCCAGTATTGCACAGGCGGTCAAACCCCACCGCAACTCATACCAGACGTTGAAAAGGGTTATTTCGCGGCCCCACCGCTTGCCCTGTTTGTAACGGCGATACAAATAATCCGGGACGATTGTGATCAGCGCAGAGAAGACCAACTCAAGCATCGTCGCTCTCCGAGACGTCTACTTCGGTCTTAAGTGGAAAGATTTCATGCAACGGCACGGCGGCGATCAGAATTGCCGCGATCCAAAAGGCGTTGTTCAGGGTGAAGAGAGAGATCAACCCAAGCACACCGACCAACTGCATTTGGACCTTATGAGCACCTGCTGCCATGCGGTCGGGAATGGCCTGTACGGTAAAGTAGAGTGCACCAAAACCCAGCAGCACTATCACTAGAACCAATCCAACAACGATCAGAAAACCGTCTGTCTCTCCCGGAGGTGTTACCCAAAACGGGAGCCTTCCCATTGCCTCATCAGAAATAGAACTGTTCACCTGTCTTCCCCCCGCATCCAAGTGATCACATTCGAATATAACTGATTGAAATCAAGAAAACCAATTTGACTTGAGGCTTTGGAATTTTCTCAAAGGCATCATTTCAGACTTGGCTAAACCACCGGGCTTTGAGATTGGAGTACAGATCAATTACCGGGAATTTAATCAGAATAATCTAAAGTCTGCTCTGGAGGCGCAGCTGCCGAATGCATCCGCAGCATTCAACTGGCACGGTAATGACCGCTCAGGGCTCGTAGCGGTCATTCGCTGCACTTGGCATGAGCATCCGCTTTGCGGACAAAGCCGTCGTTTGCTTCGGCAACGATCAATTGGGGAGATCAACCCATCAACCCATCAATCCATCAACCCAGAAAGAACTCGAACGGGTTATCTAAACGCGTCACAAACCAGACAAAATTGTCTAACAACAAAATATTTACAGCAAAAGGCGCGGTATTCTTGCTCTTGTAGTGCTAAGATGAAGAGATATCGCTTGGTTTTCTTTTCTGGTAAATGAGCCAATACCTTGAGACGAATTCTTGCTTTCGCTGCACTATCGGCTGCAAATACGACCAGTCCAACCTTTGCTCAAAGTATAAACCCTGATGCCTCCGAGGCTGCTGCACGGGCGGCTTTGTCTGTCTTGAGTATCGCTGCCACTCCAAATGAGACTTTATCCTCGTTTTCTTTTCTTGATGCTTCCGGAGGTACCAAAAGTCTACGCTCGACCCAGCTGCGAGGAGGGTACAAGCCATTTGAAAACGGACTTTATTTAGAGGGTCTTGTTGCCTACCAAAAGTACAACCCGGTTATCTTCTTCCCAGAGATTGCTGCCGGTACTGAGTTGGATGTAACTTGGTCAAGCGTGGCAGCAACGGTTGGCGTCGGCTGGGAGTTTCCATTGATTAACGAATGGAAGATTCGGCCGGTCGGACATCTCTCACTTGGCCAAGTGACTGCAGATGCCATTTTTGCCGACTTTCCACTGCTGGGCCCGAGATCTAACTCCAACGAATTGATCGATGGGAATTTAAACGCATTCGGGATCGGTGCTTCGCTTGGCATTTTCCGAGAGGCGCAATTTGGGCCCTGGCAAGTGGAATATCGCGTCCGTCAAACATTCTTGGAATTTAACCCGATCAATGAGCCGCAGGCTGGGAACGCAAGTGCGAGTTCCAATCAAACAACCTTGTTCTCACGTCATCGCTATCCGTTGGACAACGTCAGACTCTTCGAACTCCCAACGCAACTTGTTCTGGATGCCGGTGTCGTGCTGTATCACGGTGACAGCGCAACCGTTCTTGATACCGATTGGCTAGCAACGGCTGGTTTCGGACTTGAGATTGATACTCGCTTGACCGGCCTACCGGCCGTGCAAGCGGGGCGTTTAATGTTAAACGGTATAGTTGCCGAAGAATTTTCCGGTTTTTCTATAGGCTTCGGTCTGCGGTTCTAAGTCGAGGCTGCTCTAACCTGACAATAACCGATGAGCCCAATTTCGTCTTGAACCGCGACTTGTAAGTGCGCTGAGTTGAAAAGTGACCGCTTCGGACGCAGAGCAGCCGTTCGCTACGTTCTGCCTGAGTGACAGCTTTGCGGACTTTGCAGCCAACCGCATTCTTAATTCAAAGGACCGCAGTCAGCCCGAAGCAGACCTTCAAAACCGAACTTTACAACGGCAACTTAGCGAACAAATCCATTCATTCGCATTCACCACTGGAATGCCCGCAACCGGCCCGGCCAAGCATTTTCAGCTAAGAGTCCAATCGAACAAATTTAAAGCGGTTTCTTAATTGGTTTTTGTGAGAAACACGCTGGTTTCAGGGTTCAGATCATCATTCGGATCCGTCAAAATGCCAGCTGGGAAGGAAACCGAGATAGGTCGATCCATTGTATCGAGGCAGAGCATGTGGTTATTGTCTCCGTCGCCCAGATCAGCAAGCGCTGCGGGCGTCACAATGCGCTGAGATCCATCTTCGGCCTCTACGAGGATACTGTACAGATCACGTTCCACCTCGCCCGGTTCCTTGCCGTTGGCCAGCGTAACGCCACCCGCCCAAGTTACCCGAATGGCCTGAACAGTGTTGTCACTTGGACAAAGGCTTCCTCTGGTTCGGCGTGGCCCCAAGTTTCCGACCAAAGTCCAATCCTCAACAACCTCGGCAAAGATCATTGAGGGCCCGTCTTCCAGCGGAGTTACGGCTACCGTAGCACCTCGAAAATCAAGTGTCCCGTCGATGGAATTAAGGTGTCCAATAACTTCGACTTCGATGGGGGGATCGTCGGGAAGGTTCCCAAAATCCCCGATGAGAAGCACCGTGCGCAATTCCCCGGGGTCGGTAGCGGGCAACACAGACGCGCAGTGCATTGCTCCGATCTGGCCTGACTTTGTTTCAACTCTGAAGTCACCTGCCTGCAGAGTTTCCAGATCTACCTGGGTAGAAAAAATGACAGGCATCCCGTGTTTGCCTCTGGAACCTCTGCAAATGAAGTTTGCCACTCGGGGCAACGCCTCGAGCCCATGGAAAGCAGAAAGCAACTCGGCTTCTTGTCCTCCGGCTGAACTCGGCAATCCGAGGTTTGGGGTTGTATCTTCAAGTTCTCGACTTGAGACGCCTTGCGCGCATACAGTTGTACCTGACAACACAAACGCAGTGGCAGGTGCAAGCAGTGTGATCGCTTGAATCCAATTCCTAAACTGCTTCAGCAATAAGGTTATTCTCCCCATTTGGTCTCCGGTGCCGCGGGCTTCCGCGCTGTTACGTGTTGGAATTAAAATAACACACGCAAACACATTTGGTCGAACTTGCCGCTACGCAGGTTCCAACAACGCTTCGGAAAGCTCGTACTCCGAAAGGGCTCCCGGTGCACCTATTGCAACAAGCCTTGTTTCGGGTTTTCGGTGGCCCCATGCACCATCCCTTGCGATGTCCATGCGTTTTCCGACAACCTGTACAAGAATGCGATGATCCGGATCCTCCTCACTGAAGACAAAACCCTTGAGACGATAGACATCTCCGGGAAGTTTCCGAATAGCGCTACGAAGAGAGGATAGGCTTATCGGTCGGTCAGCTTTCATCATGGTAGTTGAAAAGCTGTCTGAATGATCAGAGTGGTGACAACCGCAATCTGTCCCATGTTCACGATGATCAGGTATTTCTGTTTCGAGCTGTTCGGCGGCAAAGCGACCAACAGAAAGAAGTATGTCCAGAGGGACGTCCGCATTGACAGCTTCGACCAATCGATATCGACGGAATCGAGACCCCAGCCAATCGTGCACCTTCTGAACTGTGGCCCTGTCGACAAGATCAACCTTGTTCAGAATTACCATGTCCGAAAACGCAATTTGTCGGAGTTTCAGTTCCATTTGTTCCGGCGCGGCAAACAATTGTTCCGCATCGACAAGACACATGAGGCTGTCCAAGCGGATCATGTCGCGGAACCGTTGATCCGTAAACGTCATCGCAATTGACGATGGGTCCGACACGCCGCTTGCTTCAAGAACGATATATTCCGGTTTCTCAGGCCTGGCGAGAACGGCCTCTACCGTTTCGATCAGGTCATCTCGGATCGAGCAGCACACACAGCCATTCGCAAGACTCATCACATCATCTTCGAGACCGACTACCAAGTCAGCGTCAACGTTTATTGATCCAAAGTCATTCACCAGAACTGCAACCCGCAACCCGTGATTGCCTGTCAGGATGCGGTTCAAAAGCGTTGTCTTACCGGCGCCGAGAAAGCCGGTAAGGATCGTTACGGGGATCGCAGAAGTCGAACCAAATTCAATCATTGTTCGATCTCCTCTCAGTCTTCATCACGCGGGCCGATTACATCCGAAACTTTGATGGTAAAGTCCTGCGGCCAGTCCCCGCCGGGTGCTCGGAAAACGTCAGTTGGGTAGTATTCGCGTGGATCGATCTCCATATCGCGGTACTTTTGGTCTTGCTGATCTGCTCGAGTGAGCCTCGGATTCGGCAATGTGATTTCATCCGGGAGCTCAATACGCCCGGCCTCGGCTGCCGCAGCCAGTTCACGAAATGGTGGCACAGTACCGGATTTTCCGGGCAGTGCAGCTTTCCTGTACCAGATGGCATCCTTGGTCACGTTCACAACGGCTACATCGAGACCCCATTGGAACAGACCGTCATAGTGGGCGCGAATACCAGCCAGCATTTCAGCATCGATATCCTCGTCCTGTGTATAGTGCGTTACCATTCCCAACCGCGGCCTTGTGTCAGCAAATAGCTTACCCACGGCATAGTGGGAGGTATGATGCGTATCGATGGTGTAGTTGAACAGATCCTGTGGGATACCGTATTTGTAGGTCATCAACTGACCAATATCCTGTCCCGACATTTCGGTTACAAAGACATCCACGCCTTCACCGTATTTCCGTGAAAGCTCATCCGGGCGACCATCGCCTGTCCATACAAAGCTCAGACCATTCCAATCGAGCCGATACCCAACTGCGCCGTCCTTGGCGTGGCTGCGCGGCCAGGACCGAACAGTCACACCGTCTTGGTCATAAACGATGCCACCTTCCTGGCTGAAATCGAACTCGTTGACTTCGATCTCATAGCCATCACCAATTGGGAACACATCGAATGCTTCAAGGTGCCATTTGAGCATCTGCTGCATGCCTTTGACCATCCCAGCTGTGCCAAGCTCGGGTGTCCGACCGGACGGGCCGTGAATACGAAGTGGAGTGTACCCTCCTGACCAGGCCCGGAATGGGTAGATGTAAGGGATGTCGGCATAGTGGTCGACATGCAGGTGAGAGATGAAGATGTCGTTGATCAGCTGCCCCGGCACCTGCATGGCAATGATATTGCGGACACAACCGGATCCAAAGTCGAAGAAGAACCGTTTTCCATTTCCCAACTCTACCATGATACACGTACCCGCCTGATCTTCGCGCGGCGGATAGGGGGTCGAGCCACAGAATGAGATGCGCATCTCATCTGGTCCCAACTCCTCACTAAGCGGAAAATAGTTCGCATTTGAACCTGTCATGTACTTCGTCGGACGGAAATACTCTGGCAAAGAGATACCACCTGCGGGTCGCCCACCGTATGGGTTCTTGAGAGTTTCTCCCAGCGGGCCGTCTCCTTCGTGGGCCTCGGCACTCCCCGCCGCAAACCCAGCCGCCCCTGTCGCGGCGGCTCCAGTGGCTAAACCCTTAAGAACACTCCGTCGTGAGGGGTCTTCAATTTGCTCTGTCGCCTGAACTTGTTTGTGCTCCAGGTCTTTACCATTGTCTTCCTTGGTCATGGTTCGGTCCTCAGTTAAAAGTGTTACGAAGATTGCGCTTCACCATCCGGCGAAGCTCGTTCACGAGTTCAGATCTGATGTGGGCCCATTCCGCGCGCTCTTGGGCTGGGGTCGAAACGTCATCCAACAGCTCGGAAGCTTTCTTAAGGTCTTCGATAACCTCTTTGAGCAAAGCATCCGTTTCGATACGCCCTGACAACGCCTCGGACAATTCTGCAATTTCTTTTGTCAGGTCCACCGCCACTGGATAAATCCCGGCTCCCACTATCTATTCTCACATCGAAATGAGTGCGGTTGACCGCGCACGCCAAGTGAGTCACCGTGAGTTGGGGGTGAGTTTGCCTTGAACAAAGCCAATGAATTGCCGATAGATCAACATGTTGAGCAGCCGTCGCCGGATCTTGTCCGGGAAGCACTCGAACGCGTTGTATCGAGCGACGAGTTTCAAGCTTCGCCCCGTCTCCAGCAGTTTCTTACATACGTAGTCGAGGAAGCTATCGCGGGTCGTGGTCCCCAGATACGAGGTAAAGCTATCGCTGTGGAGGTCTATGAGCGTCGCATTGATGGCACTGGCGGTCAAAACCTCGTTCGCGTCGAAGCCAGGCGGCTACGTCGACTGCTACACGCGTTTTACGAAGAACAATGGGACGGTGACGGTGTTCGCATTTTTGTTGACCCTGGCGGATACAAGCCGCGGTTTTCATACGAACCTACAATCGAAGACCGAACATCAAGTGAACTGAAGATCGACAATCCAGTTGGCCTTTGGCGTTCGCTGAAATTGCTGCCAGCCGGACTGGGTGTTCTTGCATTAGTCGCTGTGCTTGGCGCCTGGATGAGCCAGGATTACAGGGAGGTTGTTCCAACGACTCAATCCATCGAGAAAGCAGAACGTGCAGCACTGGGAGAGCATTCGTTGACAAGACTCCAGGCGGCCAACCTTGCAGACCAAGCCCGAGGCATGTTTTTTCCCGTTTTTGATGTCAAGCGTCAGCAATTAGCACTGGGAATGTTCCAGCACGCGATGGAACTCGACCCGGCCCTGTCTGACGGTTATGCCGGATCAGCGCAGGTCCTGGCGATCCTGGCGGTGTTGTCGCCGGATGAAGCACAAAGGGATGATTTCTTCAATCAAGCCTCAGAAATGTCAGGAAAAGCGCTTGAATTGTCCCCTGCTGATGCGTGGGCAAACGGCGCAAATGGCTGGGTGCTGGCTGTTCAAGACCAGCCAAACGAGGCATTGAAATACGCAAGAATGTCCGTCGAACTGGCACCGAATGATGGCCATATTCTCGACCTTGCAGGTATCACCGCCATCTTGGCTAACGCCCCGAAACTTGCTGCCGAGGTTAGCACCCCGGAGAGACCCAAATCAGGATCTGGCAGGTTTGGTGCGAGAAACATTTGGGGCGTTTCGCAACTTATGCTCGGGAACTACGAAAATGTTGTTGAAGCCTTTCAGGGAGCGCCAGCTGCCGGAGCGCCAGTCAGTGCTCCTTCGCTCTTATTCCAAGCCGTTGCGCACGATCAGTTAGGAAATTCAGAAGAAGCACGACGGCTCGTTGCTGAAATGCGCGGGACATGGCCTGAGTTTCCGTCCGAGTTTCTCGCCGACAGGATTTTCCACAACGACGTCAATACGCGGAATTTGATACTGGAAACGCTGAGTAGATACTGACGAAACCTATTGCGGCTATTGCCTATGTTGGTTTCAGACTTTCGCCACCAGACTTGCGGAAATCGGAACTGATACCAAAAGCAGCGCGAGAATCCAGAATGCCGCCGCCAATGTCGATGTCCCAGCTATGAAACCAATCAATGCTGGCCCCATAAGTATGCCTGCATATCCCGTTGTAGTAACCGAGGCGATCGCAATCCCCGGTGGCATCAAGTTTTGACGTCCAGCAGCGCTGAATAAGATCGGCACCACATTCGCGGCTCCGAGCCCAATCAAGACAAACCCAAGCATGGCAACAACCGAGTTGGTCGATAGCAAAAAACTCGCGATCCCAAGAATTGCGATTGATCCGCCAACCAGCAACACAAGATATTCCCCACATCGCTCGACAATTCGGTCACCATTCAGGCGGGCTAATACCATTGCGATTGAGAACAATATGTAGCCGACGCCGGCGCTTTCGGGTTCGGCGAGTTCAAGATCAATGATTAAAAGAGCGCCCCAATCCAGCAGGGCACCTTCGACCAAAAACGTGATTGCCGCCAAAATGGCTAAGAGCAGAACAATCCCACGCGGAACGACAATGGGTTCCGGATCCTTGCCACTGACCTCCAAAAACCGGGAGCGGGCCAACAGCATCGAAGCCAATGCCACGATAGCCCCCACCATGGCACAAGCCAGAACTGGGATGGATAACGACAACAACAGTGTAACCAAACCAGCTCCGAAAAACCCACCAATACTGAACTGGGCGTGAAAGTTCGACATAAGGGGGCGATTTTCGATAGCTTCAATTTCCGCGCCATGAACGTTCATTGCGACGTCGATGGTCCCAAGTGATGCTCCGAAAACGAATAAAGCTGCACCCAATGCTATTGGCGTTTGCGATAGTGCCAGTAATGGAAGCATGGCGATCAAGCCATAACCTCCAAGCAAAATAAGTGGACGCGCTCCACTGCGCGCTGCCAAGACGCCGGTAGCCGGCATGGCGACTATGGATCCAAATCCAAGACAAAGCAGGAGTAAACCAAATTGAGTTTTGTCTACGTCAACGGATTCTTTGAAAAAGGGAAAAAGGGGCGCGCAGCAGGCCAGGGAAAAACCCGCCGTAAAAAAGGCCAAACGTGTGGCTAAACGCGCCGAGTTTGTAGCCGAATGATCAGTCGGCTGGCCAATACTCCAGGTCAATTCACTTACATGAGAACTGTTGGTCATTTGGTCACCACACGCGTGTGAGACGCGATCAAATCTGTTGTCGCGTTGTGTGAATCTGTGACAACGGCATCTATCTCTGAGAGCGCTACTGTTCGATGACAGGCTCTTAGGCCGATTTTCGCGTGACTAGTCACAACAATAGTGCGGCTTGCGGCGCGGTGCATTGCCTTCTTCATCATGGCTTCTTCTGCATCGTCCGAGCTTAAACCGAACTCTGCCTCCAGTCCGCACGCTCCCAGAATGGCAACATCTGCCGCGACATCCCCAACCCGTTCGATTGCGGTGTCTCCTGTCGCAATGCCGCCTTGCGGCCTTAGGCTACCACCCAAAACATATACCGGGACGTTCTTTTGCTGGCAGGCAATCGCAATCCAGGGCGACGGTGTGATCACAAGACGAACCTCTTCCTGGGGCAGGTGTTCGACTATGGCAAGTGTTGTCGTGCCTCCATCGATCAGAAGTGTCGCTGCACTGCCGATCTCTCGGATAGCGGCCGATACCAGTTTCGTGTCAGGCGCGACATCTCTCGACAGTCTTTTATGCAACGGCGTTGCCGGAGTGGACAAAGGCACAGCGCCACCGCGAACGCGTTGGGCCTTTCCCTCTGCTTCGAGGGCGAGAATATCCCGCCGGATCGTATCAACTGACACGTCAAATTCTTGAGCAGCTTCGACCGCAATGACTTGCTGCCCTTCCTGCAAGCGCCGAGCCAGTTCGAGTTGTCGTGTGTCAGGGACATTCAGATTCATGCAGAAACTTTCAGAATATTGCAAAAAACCGCATAGGCTATTATGCGATTTCCGTCAATACTGAAAAGTATGTGAGCGAGACTGGGATGAAATTGAACCACATTGCTCTTTGGACAAAAGACTTGGAGCGCTCCTCGAAATTTTGGGTAGAGTTTTTCGAAGCGGAACTCAGCGACAGGTTTGAGAGTGTGAATCGCCTCAGCTTTGCCCCCCGCTTCGCCACGTTGCCAAACGAAGACGTCCGCATCGAACTGATGGAAGGGCCATGGGTGAAGCCCTGCTCTCACGAGGAAGGTGGCTGGGCACACGTTGCCTTTTCAGTAGGTAGTGTATCGAATGTTGATGCGGTCGCAGATCGCTTCAAACACGCTGGGCTGCTAGTGTCCGAACCGAGGCGAACGGGAGACGGATATTATGAAGCAGTGGTTCGATCTCCGGAAGGTCTCATGGTGGAGATCGTCGAATGAATTCACTTATAGCCAGAAGTTTTTTGAGTTTATTACTATCAAAAGCAAAGGCCCTATGCTTCTTAGCTTCGAGACGAGCGTCACAATCCATTCAAATTATCTCCGCTTAGAAAGTGTACGGCGGTTGACAAAACCCGCGATAAATCTGGACCTCGCCCTGTGTGGATAACGGGTAGACTTTGCAGATTTGCTACGCTTGATTACTGCGCATAGCCGCCGTCGGTTGATCGCGCAGCATCGGTCAATATGGCCTCAGAGCCGCCTTTCGCAGGGCATCTGGCAGATGACTGCTTTCAAAAGACGAACGGCTGGTTAAGCTGTTCGCTCAATGTTCAGATGTCTGTTTTCTCCGAAATTCTGAGGGCGTCCTCAAGCTCAACGCCAAGGTATCACACCGTGCTGTCAACTTTCGTATGACCGAGCAGAAGTTGCACGGCGCGCAGATTGCCCGTCTTGCGATAGATCTGAGCTGCCTTTGTGCGTCTCAACGAATGCGTGCTGTACGCTCGGCTCGAGACCTATGGCGGAAATCCGTTCACGAACCAGGCGTGCATATTGCCGCGTTTAGACATCCGGTCTTATGTGAGCTGGCTTGGAAAGAGACAGGCACACCCGACCATCTTGGGGCTCCGTGCCCAATTCCAGATGGTTTCGCGTGTGTTTTCAGACACCTCGAACTGCACCACCGCTTCGCCTTGCTTTGAGTGATGGTCACGTGCTCGCGCACCTGATCTCCGCTTACAAGATCGGCGACCTTTAGTTTTACAAGGTCGCAACCCGCGCAACTTACTATCGATCGCCAGATTGAACATCGCCAGATCCCGCAAGTTGCCGGCCAGTTCGAGCCGGGCGCGAATGGCCCAGACCTACTTTAGAAGCAATGGACGTTTCTGACCGACCAATCGCCCTTTGTTCCAGAAGGCGCGATTTGGTTGGACTGCGGGAAGTTGAATTTTGGACATGAGCTTTCCTCCATCCATCCCTCCCGCTCCATGCTTCGACACCTTGTTGACCGGTGAAGTCTAAGCAGAATACTGAATGGCAGGTTTCGAAACATCGTCCAATTCGATGATGCTGTACTGCCGCAAGGCTGCTCTGAGCCCAAAGTAGACACTGCGGTCACTGCTTTTGTGAGTATCCGCGTATCTGTTCAATAGCTCGAGCGGCTACACTGCCCGACAAAGACTCGTCGACGTTTGCTTCTAACGCAGGCAACGCAGAAGATGCTCCTTCGCCGATTTCCCCTAAGGCTATGGCCGCTTCTTTTCTGACAAAGACCGAAGGGCTGTCCAGCAGCATGATCAATTCCGGAACTGCTGGTGCTGCTTCGGACCCAAATAGCGCCAAAGATTGAGCTGCGTCACGCTGTTCTTTGGCATCCCCGCGTGACAAATCGGCTCTAAGGCTTGCGACTGTCGTGCTCGGCGGAAGCGCTGCCATTTGCAGGCCTTTTTTTAATCGGTTGTTCAGGTATTTCTGCTCGCCAATCCAACGCACAATAAAGAAATACTCGCGAACAACTTCGTTCAGACCACTCTCTTTTTCACCTTTACGCCATCGATCTATCAATGCCCGCGCAGCCCGCCGGTCGCCATTCAATGCCAAAATCGAGGCGGCAAAAGGCATCAATTCAATTGCCTGAGGGTTTCGCTCCAGTTCATGCAATATGGCTACCTCAGCGCCTACCAGATCATCCATTGCAAAATACGCAGCACCTTCGAACAACGCATAATGGCTGGGGTACGCAGGGTCGAGACGCATCGCAGCTTGAACAAATGCAAGACCTTCCTCAGGTTTACCGCCCGCAATCAGAGCCCATCCCATCGTCAAGTGCGCTTCGGGGTCACTGGGTTGTAAAGCAATGGCTTTTGCCGCTTCCTGTCTGGCTTCATCCGTTCCTCGGCTTTTACCAGTAGCACTGTCCCAATCCGGAAGATTTAAACTGACAATTGCTCTGACCACGTGGATCAGTGAGGTATCCTGCTGCGTAAGCTCACGATAGTACTTGTAGAACAGGCCAATGTGCATCTGCTCTTCGGCGTCCGCGAAGCCAGTCCAATGGTGAAAAATGTGTGGTCGTAAATGTGCCAGAGCAAGTGTTGCCCACGCGCGTCCATAATCAGGATCCAGCTCAACCGCGCGTTCGAAATGCGGTATCGCAGCCAGGTTGTCCTGCTCATTGAAGCGCGAATAGAGTTCCCAACCACGCTGGAAGGCTTCGCGCGCCTCGATCGTTTCAGTTTCTACGTTTTCGATTGCAGTCCGACTTTGAGAGTCAAGCGGAACATCTAACTCCCGCGCAATTGCCAGCACAATGCTGTTTTGCAGGTCAAAAATGTCATCAATTTCACCATCGAAACGTTCTGCCCAAATCAATCTACCGTCCAATGTGTCGGTCAGGCGGATATTAACCCGAAAACCATCGCCGGTGCGCCTAAGGCTACCATCGACTACGTAGCGAACACCCAATTTCTCGGCAAAGCTAGCAACATCAATGTCGCGGTCCTGAAAAGCGAAAGATGTGTTTCCAGCGATGACGAATAGCCCGGAAATCCGAGACAAATCCGTTATCAGGTCCTCAGATACACCATCGATCAGCATCTTGTTGGAAGCGTCACTGGTAAAATTTGTCAACGGAAGCACGGCAATCGAAGGCAAGTCAGGTAGCGGGTAGACCATTTGCGCTTCTGAGGCGCGCAGTTGACCCTTTTCCCATGTCTTTACCCCGAAATACCCTAACACAGCTAGCACCATCAAGACTGCAGCCAACTTCATGAAACGTGGCGTTAGCTTGGTTTCGGGCTTCGATAACGACCGCGTCGCATCGGTTTCGATGCGGAAAGCCTCAACCGGCTCCGCGATATTCTTGACTGCCTGAGGGCCAATAGGTGCAAAGTTGAAAGGTACCTTGTTGCGGGCGTATTCGACGATCGACTGTGACGCAATTATTCCCCCTGGCTCCGCCAGCGCCTCAAGCCGAGCGGCCACGTTGACGCCGTCGCCCAAGATGTCATTAGCGTTCGAGACAACGTCTCCGACGTTCAAACCGATCCGAAAAACGATAGCGTGGTCGGGCTCGATTTCTGAGTTTCTTTTCGAGAGTTCAGATTGTATCTCTACGGCCGCGCGAACAGCATCGACCGCACTGTGGAATTCAATCAGAAAACTGTCACCCGCTGTGTTCGCAATGCGCCCGGTATACCCGGAAATCAATGGTTCGATGACTTGGGAACGGATCTCACGCAGCTTGTCGATGGTACCTTCTTCATCCAAACCGACCAATCTTGAATAGCCTGCGATATCGGCGGCTAAGATAGCTGCTAATCGACGTTTTGGTCGGCTTTCCATAATTTCGCAGCCTATCATTGGGCTGTTTTTCTGGAAACCGGTTTTCACGGCAAGGCATTCAGTGCTGACTATTGAAACCTATGTGTCAGCCATTTGGATCGGACAAATACTCGTAGTTTATTGATTTTCAGGCTAAGATTCTGCAGAAAGCGTTAAAATGCACACGCCAGCTTTGTTCGCAAATCAGACTCTAACGGACTTGAACCGCTCGTTAAGGAATGGCAACCCAAAGGGAATCCAGCGTCACGCAGGAAATGTCACATGAAAAACCTTGTTCTAACGTGCTGGTTTGGAGCTATTTCCCTAGGGTTCACGGCGTTTCCATCTGCTGCACAGCCCCGGCTAGGTTGGGCGTATCAGATTGATGGGCTTGCCGCGTTTCAAGGGGACGCGGATTTGAGCGGCGGTGGCGAGTTCTCTGCAAGTCGATCATTTCTACGTGTCACCGCACTTTACAATCTGGAAGAAGGAAATTCCGTTGGGCTTTCCACCAGCTTTGGCAAGCTGGATTATAACTTCAGCCAACCGAACAACCAGCCTTGGGAAAACATCCGTGACCTTCGCATTGCTGTTCCTGTCCGGTTTCGTGTGGGTGATACAGCTACGGTTTTTGTGTCGCCACAAATCAGGTGGGACTATCAAAGCGGGGCCTCGTCATCTGACGGCAGAACCTATGGTGTTTTTGCTGGTCTTGCTTGGAAACTGAGCGAGCGCCTGACGATAGGCCCGGCCTTTGGTGCGTATTCTCAATTTGACGATGACAGTACTGATTTTTTTCCGGCTTTGCTGATCGACTGGGACATAAATGATCGCTGGAACTTGAACACTGGCTCTGGTTTAGGAGCAACGCAAGGTCCCGGATTGACACTGAGCTACTCGTTGAATGACACGATAGACCTTTCGTTGACCGCGCGATCGGAAAGGATACGATTCAGGTTGGATGGGGATGGCCTTGCCCCGGATGGCGTAGGTGAAGATAAGAGTATCCCTGTAGTTCTTTCTGTTGGGTACAACCCGAATCCCGGGGTTTCATTGAGCGTCTTTGCAGGCGCAGAAATTGACGGCCGCCTGACGCTAGATGATGCGAATGGAGCGGAAATTAGTCGTCAGAGCTATGAAACAGCGCCATTGGTCGGTCTGGCATTTAGAGTTAGGTTCTGATCGCAGCATTGAGCCTGTTTGCCAGATGCGTGCGTAGGTTTTCTCGCAGCTGAGTCCATACTTCCGCTGTGTCCGCGAAGCAGTCGTTTGTAAGGGTTGCGGCGCACGGCTGCTCCGAGCCCTGTTTGGCCGATGCCGCAACCTGAATGAATGGCTGTTTTCGCGGTCCGGATATGAAAGCCAGAGGAAAGTCACGTAAATCAGTAGCTTTTTCGTAAGTGAGGAAATCTAAGTCGCTGGCGATATTGCTTAAGTTGAAAACTTCACGCGAAAATCCCGAGGTGTGATCCCTGTTGCTTCGTGGAACTTTCGGCCAAAGGCCGAATGGTCAGAATATCCGATTTCAAAAGCGATCTGTTGAATTTGTTTTGTTGAATGGATCAGCAACTCTTTGGCGTTCTCAATCCGGACTGCATTTACATAGGCCATTGGTGTCAGTCGGGTTACGGAGGTGAAGCGTCGGATGAATGTGCGCGCTGCAAGCCCGGCAGATTTGGCCAGATCATCCACCGACAGGTTGTCCGCATAATTACTTTCGATATGCAATTGTGCCTTTCGCACGGCTGTATCCTGACGCGACAGGTTTGGGGTGAAGCTGCGATAGCGCCGTTGGTCGATCCGGGCAACGTCAACGACAAAGTAGCGCGATGTTTCAATCATCACATCACGGCCGATCAGGCGCTCGATCAATGCGAGAGCAAGATCAACCCAAGCCATCATCCCGCCTGCGGTGATAAGATCCGTATGTTCAATCAGGATTTGATCCACATCGGTCGCGACACTGGGATAGTGCTCTTTCATTTGGGTCTCCAAGCCCCAATGCGTTGTCACCGGTCGATTGCCCAGAACATTGGCTTCTGCCAGCCAAATCAATCCAGCACATACCGAACACAATAGCGCTCCGCGAGCGTGTTCCCGACGAAGTGACAGAGGGATGTCAGGCTGCGCTATGACGTCGATCTCTTGGCCCGTGGGTGGCAGAATGTAGACATCATATCCAGGCTCAACGGCGTCTGTGAGTTCCACACACAAAGAGCGATCGCGTTTCAAGGTTCCGGCAAGCTCTAGCATTTCTTTGATGCCATGCACTGCGGAAGTCAAAGCGCCCATATAGCTTATGACGGCGATGCGTTTGGCTTGGCTCATCTTGTCATTATCTGCATAGTTTTTGTCATTTGTGCCAGTAGCGAAATGGCGAGGAAAAATCAATCTGGTTGCAAGTAACATGAAAGGACATGACCATGAAAAACCTCAGGTTATCCCGCCGGACATTTTCCACAGCCCTTCTTGGCACTGCAGCGTCTGTGGCATTCCCCCCGGTTGTCTTTGCGGGAGAAGTCGTCTCTTTGAACATTGGGACAAAGGTAGTTTCGATGTTGTCGGACGGTCATTTCAGCCTTCCTTCCGCCTTTTTCCAGGGAGCTGACGAAGAAGCCTTAGCCGCCGCAGGCGATCCCATTGATATCGGGGCCACAGCCTGGCTGGTGCGAGATGACGACCGCATCATTCTTGTGGACACGGGATCCGGTCAGGCCCTGTCAGGAATGTTTCCGACCGTCGGCAAACTGGACGCGCTCCTTGCTGCTGAACGGATCGAAAAAACCGCCATCTCCGATATCGTTCTGACCCATATGCATGCAGATCACATTGGTGGTTTGATGGGTCCGGACGCGGGTGGGTTTGCAAATGCAAAAATCCATGTGGCTGAGGCCGAATGGGCGTTCTGGACAAATCCCGCGTTGCTTGCCAATGCGCCAGAGGCGGACAAACCGATGATTGAATTGCTGCAATCCATCGCCGCACCTTTGGCGGATCGGGTCACTACATATGTGGGAGAAGCTGATCTTGGTGGAGGCGTCACACTTGTTCCGCTGCCCGGACACACGGCAGGTCACAGCGGCGTCCGCGTTGCGGCGGTAGATGGCGAAGCTCTCTTCATTGTCGGTGACGCGGTCATTTCAGAAGCCTTGCAATTCGCGCATCCGAACGTGAGTTGCGCGCTTGATTCCGATCCAGCGCAGGCGATTGCAACACGGACAGAGTTGTTGGTCCAGTTGGCGGAAAACGAAACGGTGTTTTCCGCAACGCATCTTAGCTATCCGGGCACCGGGCGCGTCGAACGCGCTGGCGAAGGCTTTGCCTTTGTTCCTCTGACCTGAAAATTAAAGGTGTAGGTGGGCGCGTATTTATTGCTTCTACCTAAGCCGATGCTTCATGTACTGGCGATCATGGTTGTTCAGATATTCGCATTTGCATTCTAAATTGCTTCACTGAGCGAACCAATGGTCTGAAATTTATGACAACGCCTCTCAAGAGCATTTTCGTCTATCTTTCGTGAAGCAGCCATAGGGGTGCAACATCTTCATGCCCGTTTGGTCCCGCGCTGGGGTAATTGATGCACTACACAGCGAAAGACTGCTTTGAACGCAAAGCGGAAGTGTAACAGACACACTGCGCCAGCCTACAGCGGCCGGCAAATTCACCCATCATACAAAGGTTGAGTTTTGTCCAACCGAGCGTTTACGCTCAAAGCCCGTCGCGTAGCCATTACATGATCTCTTTCAAAGAAAATCTGTCTAACCACTTCAGCGAGGTTCCAAATTGCGTAGGTTTAGCAAATTCAACTGCAGTGCTTTGGCCGTTGTTTTACTTTCGCAGGTACTGATTGCCGCTCCACTTGACGCGCAGGAGGCAGCCCCGGTGACTTATTCGCTGGAAGCAGACGTGGTTTATGGACAGGGGGTCGTGACGAAAGAGGGTAAGGAGATTTCGCGCGATTTGTGGATGGACGTCTATCATCCGACCAAAGGCACAGACACGCCGCCGCGACCTGCTTTAATCCTCACCTTCGGCGGCGCATTCCATCGCGGCAGTCCGCGACTTACGTTTCAATCGGGTGGTGCTCAGGATACCTCGATGGGCAATTATTGCCGCCGTTTTGCCGCGCGGGGCTATACCTGCTTTGCAATCGATTATCGGCTGACACCCGAAGGGCCTGTGCCATCGGGTGAAGGTTATCAAACAGATTGGATCGCGCCAGACAGTCTGTTGCCACTATTGCCCCAAGCCAACCACATTCGGGGCACTATGGACCTGCCGCCGCTTGATTTCAGCATCCCCGAACAAGAGAAGGCAATGGTTGATGGTGTGATCTCGGCTGCCGAGGATTTGCGCGAAGCGGTACTGCATATCCAGGACTCCGCGACCACTTACAACATCGATCCGAACCGTATTGTACTTGGAGGGTTTTCCGCAGGCGCAGTGACGTCCTGGAATGTTGCACATGGTATGGGAGTTCCTGTCTCTGGTGTTTTTCTCCTCTCGGGCACAGACGCCGGGTTTGACGTGAACAAGGCGGTTACAGCTTCGTCAAACAGACCGCCGATACTCATGTTCATGGGTCAGTATGATCTGCCGGGCGCGTTGTCTTCAGTTCCCCTCCTTGTCGCTCACTACGAAAAAGTCGGCGTGGAGCATGAGTTTGCGTGGGTACCGGGCTTTGGCCATTTCTATCCTGCCGGAGCAGCCAGCTTGGGTGGCGACGCAGTAAGCATGTCCGTGGAAGGGCGGATTGCCAAGTTCCTCGAACGCGTAATTGGCAAAGAACAGTGATGCACAGATGAACAGCTGCAAGCGGCGGTTGACAACTGCCTTAGCATTGGTCGCCTTCAGCAAAGGCAGTTTTGTCCACACACCTGACCTTGAGCCATGTTCAGGCGTGGCAAAGCATGATCTATTGCGTCAGGTGATAGGTAAAAGCCCAATTTGCTCGCGCCTCGCTCCTATGGTCAGGACCCATTGATTTCCGCTTGGTTGCGTGATTCACGGTTCGAAAACGAGCGATGAACATGTCTGATCTTTTCTGGTTGACAGACGCGCAGATGGCGCGGCTTGAGCCTTTCTTTCCGAAGTCTCATGGCAAAGCTCGCGTTGATGATCGACGTGTACTGAGTGGGATTATCTTCATCAATCGTAATGACTTACACTGGCGTGGACGCCTGATGGGGCGGACCAAAGGCGGCTTGAATACCAAGCTGCACGCCATCTGCGACGGCCAAGGACGTCCGCTGAACCTGTTTGCGACTTCAGGACAGGTCAGCGATTATATCGAAGCCCGTGCATTGGTGAACAGTTTGACGAAGGTGGACTGGCTACTCGGCGACCGTGGCTATGACGCCGATTGGTTCCGAGACGCATTGAAAGACAAAGGGATACGCGCTTGCATCCCTGGCCGGAAACAGTGGAAGAAACCAGTGAAGTACGACAAGCGTCGCTACAATCGGCGCAACCGGATCGAAATTATCTTCGGCAGTCTTAAGGATTGGCGGCGCGCGGAAACCCGATATGACCGCTGTCCCAAGGTCTTCTTCTCAGCCATCGCTCTCACGGCAAACGTTATCTATTGGCTATGAGTCTTGACCCCTAGAGAAACCTGCCGTTCTAAATCGGCCTGACCACCAAGTTTCCCTGTCGCGTCACTCATCACCTGCGCGCTGATCGCTACTTAGAGGAGCGGATAGCGCCGATGATAGTGATAAACATCGTGAGTATTTGAGATCGTTGCCGAAACAACCACCCGCTCAGGGCCTGAGCTGAGCGCCCTTCGTTGGTCAGTTCTGCCAAGTCCATAAAGTAGGACGACGCGGAAACTGCTGGAAATTTACTCATGGATTTGGTGGTTGGCTGATTGGACGGCAACTTCAAGCTCGCCGCCATCCATCTGCTTCGAAGTCGATTAGAAGGAGAGCTGGTAGTAGGCTAACAGCAACACCGCGATGATCACAAGTTCAACGACCAGCGGGGGCAGAACAGCTTTGTCAAATCCGTCCGCCAATATTCCAACAATACGACCGACAGCGACAACACCCATCAGGATCGCAACAGCCACATAGCCCAGTGTCTGACCGGTGGTCAGACCGATCACCAGCAAAACCATTGAGGCCAGAAACAGCCCGCCAATCACCGAACGGATCGTACTGAGTCCGGCGGTGCCGACCGGCTCGATGGCAAAGTTGGCGACCATGCGCCGAGGAGCAAACATTGACATGATGCCGAGGCCAGACAGCATGATGGTTGCGAGGATGACGAAGATGTTCAATGTGGTATCCATTTCATTTCTCCCTTAAATTGAGCGAACTGTCGCAGTGCCTGGTTCGCGTTGTCCTGAGTGGTGATATCTGACAGAGCCCTGTCTATGCTGGCTTGATCCACGACTGGCCCGGTGGGATAACCCGTTTGACTGGCATAGAAGTGGCCGGTTTTGAATTCCGGGTTTAGCAAACCATCGAGATACCGTTTTGCCCCGGCCTCAACGCTGTGCATCATGCCGAACAAGGGCATCAACACTCCGCCCACGTGTTTGAAGACAATGCGTTTCATAAGTGGCAGGTCGTCAAAGCCAGCGGTTCCTGCGGTGCCTCCGGGGCTCATGGTGACAAAGCGAATATGGGGGTGCTGGCGCGCCATCGCCCCCATCCACAGGGTCGCGGTGAGCTTGGCATAGCCATAGGTCTGCATAGGGTCGCCCTCAGGTCCGAACTTGCTGCCGTCGGCGATTGATTTGAATTCGTCGACTGTTCCATCGGACAGGTCGGGGCGGTGCATACCCATTTTGGGAATACCACGAGCAGCCTCGGACCCGGCGTATAGGATTGTGGATGTCACCAACTGGCGTTCCAGCAACGCGTCTACCAACACCACGTGGCCCAAAACGTTTGTTGCGAAAATGTTAGTCACGCCATCGCTGGTGAGGCTGTTTGGGTTCTGCTCGCCCGTTCTACCCGCATTCAGGATTACAGCGTCAATCGGGGTGGAAAGTTCGGCCACAACGGCGCGAACCGCGGCCGGATCGGCCACGTCCATCAGGACAATTTCAAAAATCTTGCGTCCGGTTTCATGTTCCAGCGACGATTTCGCTGCTTTGGCTTTCGTTGGGTTGCGGCAGGCCAGATAGACCTTGGATATGCCTTTCTGAAGCGCAAGTTGCCGGGCCGCTTCTCGGCCCAGTCCGGCATTTGCGCCGGTGATCAATACAGATTGTATCTGGTTCATCGGATAGGGTCCTTGGGTTTAAGTTCGATAGGCCCAAGGTAGGGTGGTCAATAAATGAACTGTAGATGGACAATTGTGGACACCGTGCCTCAATTATGAAACACAGGCTTCATGTCGATAAAGGAAAGCCACTCACTTAACTGGGTTGATCTGAAGTACTTTCTTGCTGTTGCCCGCACCGGAACATTGCGGGGCGGCGCTGATAGCATTCAGGTCAACCACACGACATTGACCCGGAGACTTTCAGTTATGGAAGAACGTGTCGGAAGTCGCCTCTTTGATCGCTCCAAGCAAGGTCTGGTTCTGACACAGCTTGGCGAAGATCTGATGCCCCATGCCGAACGGGTAGAAGCCGAAATGGCCGCTGCGTCTCGGGTCATTGTCGGACGGGATGCGCAACCTTCGGGCACGGTATACGTAACGCTGCCCCATGGTCTGGCGATGACCTCGCTGATGGATGATTTCGCCGCCTTCGCTGACCTCTACCCGGACATTACCCTCAACATGAACTTCACCAACGACATCCGCGATCTGACACGACGCGAAGCGGATGTCTCGTTGCGCATAGCAAATGAGGTGACTGATGATGTGGTTGGCAGAAAACTCGTCCAAATGTCACAGGCCGCCTATTGCACACGCGACTACGCGGAACGTATTAGCGACAACGGAGGCGCGGGATTGCACCTGATTGGCTGGCATGAGCCTGAAGAAGTAACCACAGCGAAGTGGGTCAAAGACAGTTATTATCCCAAGGCCACGCTGAAACACCGTGTATCTGAACTTGTTCCATTGATCTCGCTGGCGGCTTCCGGGCTGGGCATGGCGTACCTTGCCTGCAATTTGGGAGACCGGCACCCAAACCTGATCAGAGCACCGTTTCAAAAACCCATGCCATACAGAAGCATCTGGCTATTGCTACACCGCGACCTGAAGAACACGGCCCGGGTCAGACTATTCGTGGATTTCTTGGCCGCGAGCGTCCAATCGAGGCGGAATGAGTTCTGGGTTGCTGGAACGACACTGCCTCAATAGAAAACATGCAGACAATCGAATGGGTAATATTATGTCCAAAATCGGGTCGTAATCGAAATTTCATGACAATGAATGCGGGATGAACTAAAGGTTTATTTCAGAATAAGTAATAAGTTCTGGACGTCTAGTGGAACACATAACCTTTACCTTCGAGATGGGGGTCGTTTGCGCCCTTCTCGCCTTCACAGTTTTCCTATTTGTGTCCGAGGTCGTCAGAATCGACCTTTCCGCCATACTGGTTCTGGTTCTCGTTGGTCTGCTCAGCTACGCACCCGGCCTTGAAAATCTGGCGGATGTGCCGCGTCTGTTTGATGGGTTTGCGTCAAACGCGGTCATTTCGATCATTGCGGTCATGATCGTTGGTGCTGGATTGGACAAAACCGGCATCATGAACAAGGTTGCGGCCGTTATTCTGAAGTACGGCGGCAAATCGGAAAGCCGCGTGCTGCCGATCATCTCGGGAACTGTTGGCGTCATTTCTTCCTTCATGCAAAACGTCGGCGCTGCCGCCTTGTTCCTGCCAGTTGTCAGCCGGATATCCACGAGATCGGGAATACCGCTGTCGCGCCTGCTTATGCCGATGGGGTTCTGCGCGATCCTGGGGGGGACGATGACGATGGTGGGGTCCTCACCGCTGATCTTGCTCAACGACCTGATACAAACGGCCAATGACGGCTTGCCGGACAATCAGAAAATGCAGCCGTTCGGGCTGTTCTCGGTAACACCGATTGGGGCGGTGCTGATCTTGACTGGAATCGGGTATTTTCTGCTGCTCGGGCGCTGGGTTCTTCCTGTGGCGGAAGGGGCCGACAACACGGGCACCGGTCAGGGCACACAAGAGTATTTGCAGCGGGTGTATGGGCTAAAGGCAGATGTGTTCGAAGTTGTTGTGCCTGCAGACAGCCCGCTGGTCGGGCAGATCCTGGCCGATATCAACCATGAGAACCACCTGTACATCATTTCAACTTTTTATCGCGGCAAAACGTCAATGGTTCAGGTTCTGACCGCTGAAATCGCAGCCCCTTGTCGGCTGGCGATTGTTGGACGGCGTGGCGAGGTAGAGGTTTTTGCGAAGAAATTCGGCTTAACAGTTCTTCCCGATCTGGATGTTTTTGTTGAGGAGTTCGCACCCACCAATGCCGGTGTCGCCGAAGTTGTCGTTACCCCCGACAGTAAATTGATCGGCAAATGCCCGCGCGAGCTTTTGTTCCGCAAAACATACGGCATGTCGCTTCTGGCTATTCACAGAGGGGAAGAAACGCTCAGCCACGTTGAGACTGAAGATCACGAATCCACTCAGATTGGGCTTGAAAAGTTCCATGCCGGGGACATGCTGGTCGCGCACACGCGGTGGGACAATCTGATGCGGATCACCCGCGATCCGGATTTCGTTGTGGTCACAAGCGATTTCCCGCAGGAGGAATTGAGGCCGCAGAAAGTCGGGTGGGCGCTTGCTTTTTTCGCTATTTCAATATGCCTGATCCTGTTTACCGACGTACGCCTTTCGCTTTGTCTTCTCACAGGGGCAGCTGGCATGATGCTGAGCCGCGTTCTCAGCGTGGATGAGGCTTACCGTGCCGTTGGATGGAACACTGTTTTCCTGCTTGCCTGCCTCATACCTTTGGGACAGGCGGTGCAAAATACCGGCACAGCCGCATGGATCGCACAGCAGATCATGGTCATTCTCGACGGCTGGCCGCTTTGGTCGCTTCAAGCGGGCATTGCTGTTCTGGCAACGGCGTTTTCATTGGTCATGTCGAATGTTGGCGCCACCGTTCTGCTCGTACCGCTGGCTGTGTCCATTGCAGTGGCTGCCGGAGGCAACCCTGCAGTCTTTGCGCTGACCGTTGCCATTTCCACCTCGAACAGCTTCATCATCCCGACCCATCAGGTCAATGCGCTGATCATGGGTCCGGCAGGGTACAAGGTCATGGATTTCGTCCGTTCAGGCGGCATCATGACCGCGCTGTTCCTTGTCGTTTCATTGGTGATGATCAACGTTATGTACTAGCGCGGCAATCGGGGCCGGATTTCTGGGCTGGCCCACCCCGATTGCCGATTAGTTTTGTTGGAAAGGTTAGCTTGAACCTCTACGCCGAGCCCCGGCCTTGCGGGACAACCTCATACCCCGGCTCTTCCGGTTCATCATCTTCCATCTCCGGCGGGAAACCGGGGGCTGTGATGTCCAAACCAGTCGCCTCTTCCAGACGTTTGATGATATTCGGCGACAGCTCGCGATCGCCATACCGGGCAATGCCATCTTCAAAAATCTTGATCATGACCGGATTCATTTCCAGAGGCACCCCGGCGCGGTCCGCTACCTCTTGAAACAGACCAATGTCCTTTTTCACCAAGTCCATAGTGAAGGAGATGTCGCGCGAACCATTCAGTATGACCTGACTTTCCGTTTCATGCACAAAGGACGTACCGGACGAGATTTTTATCGCCTCATATGTCGTGTTGAGATCCATGCCCGCCGCCTTTGCCGTGACCAGCGCTTCGGCGCAGGTGATCAGGTTGGCTGTGGCCAGATAGTTGGTCAGCACCTTCAAAACCGAGGCAGAGCCCAATTCACCCGTGTGCAAAACACGCCGTCCCATGGTGGTCAGAAACGGCAGAATCCGCTCAAAAGTCGCACGGTCACATCCCGCGAAGATCGAGATATTGCCGGTGGCCGCCCGATGGCACCCGCCCGAAACCGGGCAGTCCACCGCCGCACCGCCGCGTTCGATCACCTCGGCCCCCAAACGCTTGACCTCGGCCTCATCGGTTGTCGACATCTCCATCCAGATCTTGCCGGGGCCCACTTCAGGCAGCATCTCTTGCATGACCGCATCTGATGCCGCAGGCGATGGCAAGCAGGTGATGACCGCATCGCAATCGCGCATCAACTGTGCCGGGCCTTCTGCCGCCTTTGCACCGCGGGCGACGAACTCGGCCACCAGATCCGTGTTCAGATCGTGCACCGTCAGATCAATCCCGTTTCGCAGCAAGGAACCCGAAAGCTTGCCGCCAACGTTTCCCAACCCGATGAATCCTACTTTCATATGTCGCCTCTCCCTGCTGGCTTGTACCCGTCATGCGATCACGGATTTATCTGACCATTCATGCCGCCCAACGACAACCACAGGTCGCTTTTCACACCCGCCCCCTGATGTTACGCGCAACGCGCTTGACAAGCGGGCCAGCGGTGCCGCATGACCCATTCGTTGGTGTCGGCAAGAGCCGATGAAAAGGGAATGCGTCAACGGATCTTCCGCCAAACGCAGCCGCCCCCGCGACCGTGACCGGAGAGGGTGCCCAATGCCACTGGCCTAGGCCGGGAAGGCGGGACATCCGACAGAGGACCCTGACGTACCGGCCCTCTGACATCCTCAAGCCGGGAGACCTGCCAGCACCCGAAGTTGAAACCGGGCGGGGTGTTCCGGTATCGGGTCCATGTTGCAACACGTGGCCCGCTTGAAACCCCGTCCCCCGCGAAGAGGATTTGGGGGGATGAGAGACATGACTGAGACCACACCGGTCGAGCTGCTGGTCTGCACGACCTGCCGCCGCGGGCTGCCTATCGAAGACGATGCGCAACGCCCCGGCACATTGCTGCACCAGGCCTTGGAACAAGCCGAACTGCCTGAAGGCATCACCCTGAAACCTGTCGAATGCCTTTCGAACTGCGATCAGGGCTGTTCTATCGTGCTGCGCGGTGGCCCCGATCGCTGGACCTTCGTTTACGAAAACCTGAACGAAGTGGACCATGTCGATGTAATCGTCGACGGCGCAACCAAGTATCTGGCCACCGAAGATGGCCTGGTGAAATGGCGCGAGCGCCCTGAACATTTCCGCAAAAACTGCGCTTCGCGCATTCCCCCGATTGGAGCCTGACATGTCGAATCTCGAAAAACTTCCCGTCACCGTGATCACCGGCTTTCTGGGCTCGGGAAAAACAACGCTGGTCAAACACCTGATGCAGAACCCGCAGGGCAAACGTCTGGCTGTTGTCGTCAACGAGTTTGGCGATGTGGGCGTGGATGGCGACATCCTGAAATCCTGCGCCATCCCGGATTGCCCTGCGGAAAACATCATGGAGCTGGCAAACGGTTGCATCTGCTGCACCGTGGCCGACGACTTCATCCCAACCATCGAAGCCCTGATGGCGCTGGAGCCGCGCCCCGAGCACATCCTGATCGAAACCTCTGGCCTCGCCCTGCCCAAGCCGCTGCTGAAAGCGTTCGACTGGCCGGATATCCGCTCAAAGATCACTGTCGATGGCGTGATCGCTCTGGCCGATGCCGAGGCCGTCGCCGCCGGTCGCTTTGCCCCGAATGTCGAAGCTGTCGATGCCCAACGCCTCGCCGACGACTCGATCGATCACGAAACGCCCCTGTCCGAGGTGTTTGAGGATCAGATCTCTTGCGCCGACATCATCCTGTTGACCAAGCCTGATCTTGCAGGACCCGAAGGTGTGGCCAAGGCCAAGGAAGTCATCGCCTCCGAAGCACCGCGCCCCCTGCCTGTTGTCGAAGTCGCCGAGGGCGTTGTGGATGTCCGCGTTGTACTGGGTCTGGAAGCCGCAGCCGAAGACGACATGGATGCACGTCCGTCGCACCACGACGGTCATCACGATCACGAACATGACGATTTCGAAAGCATCATCGTCGAGTTGCCGGAACAAACCGATCCAGCCGATCTGGTCGCCAAGATCGAACGTCTGGCGACCGAGCTGAACATCCTGCGGGTCAAAGGTTATGCGGCAGTACAGGGCAAACCCATGCGCCTGCTGGTTCAGGCTGTGGGCACACGCGTCCGTCACCAATATGACCGCCCATGGGGACCAGAGGAAGAGCGCCGTTCGCGTCTGGTTGTTATCGCCGAGCATGACGACATCAAAGAGGCCGAAATCCACGCGATCCTCGCGGGCGTCACCGAGGCTGCCGAGTAAACCATGCACGTCGTCTTCCGCGAAAGCCACGGGCTCGAGGAAACCGAGACCCCAACCGATCTGGGCCAAAGCCCGGCGGATCTGGTTGTTTTGTCCTTCTCGGACAGCGACCTCGGCGCTTTCGCGGCGGGCTGGCATCGTGGCGGCGGAACCGAGGGTCGAATGCCAACGCTTCGACTGGCCAATTTGACCGCTCTCAAACACCCTCTGTCCGTCGACACTTATGTCGAGCAGACGTTGGACGGCGCCAAGGGCATTCTGATCCGCCTGATCGGCGGCGTGCCTTACTGGTCCTACGGCTTGCAACAGGTTCTGGCGCTGGCGCAGGCCAAGGGTATCGCGCTTGCCATTCTGCCCGCGGATGGGCGCGAAGATACGCGGCTGGATGACTATTCCACCCTGCCCGTTTCAACGCTACGCCGTTTGGCCCATCTGTGCGACACCGGTGGCGAGGTCGCGGCGCAAGCGGCATTGGCCCAGATGGCCTTGGCAGCCGGGCTTTATGCCGGGCCGGTGATGGGCGCAAAGACCCTGCCTGAATGCGGCGCATGGTGCCCGGATCGTGGTGTAATCCCAACGGATACCGCGTTCGAAGGCGACGCAAAACGTATCGTCGTCACGTTTTACCGCGCCTACCTGACGTCGGCCGACACTGCCCCAGTCGCAGCTCTGATCCGCAGCTTGCGTGCGCGCGGATTTGCGGCAGTGGGCCTGTTCGCGCCTTCGCTCAAAGCGCCAACTGCTGCCGATTGGTTGCGCGAGACGCTTGGGGCGTTGACCCCCGCTGCCATCATCAACGCAACGTCCTTTTCGGGCAAAGGCGCGTCGGGCACGTCTCCGCTGGATGCCGCCAATGTGCCGGTGTTTCAGGTCGCTCTGGCCACCTCGCGCCGCAAAGCCTGGGCTGAGGCGGAACGCGGTCTCTCACCTGCCGACCTTGTCATGCATGTTGTCTTGCCCGAGGTAGACGGGCGGATTTCGGCGGGCATCGCTTCATTCAAGGAACCGGGTAAACGCGATCCTCATCTGGAATACTCCCGCTTTGCCCACCGGGCCGAGGCCGAACGGATCGAAGCCATTATCGATCGGGTGTCAGGCTGGCTGCGCCTGAACGACAAACCGAAGGCGGATCAGATCCCGGCGTTGGTGCTGTCGACCTATCCCGGCAAAGACTGGCAGATGGCCCATGCGGTGGGTCTGGACGCGCTGGCATCCGCCGAGGCGATGCTGTCCGATCTCCAGAACGAAGGCTATGACACCGCGTCAGCAGAACCGATTACTGAAACACTGTTGGACGCTCGGATTTCATGGCCGCTGGACGAGTACTTGCAAGCGCTGACCGATCTGCCCGAGCAATTGCAAGCCGACCTTCAAACGGTTTGGGGCAAATGCGAAGACGATCCGGCCTTTGCAGATGGCGCGTTCCACTTCACAGCACTGCGCCGGGGCCAAGCTCTGGTCGCGTTGCAACCCGAACGCGGTACACCGGAACTGCGCGATGACGATTATCACGACCTGTCGCGCACGCCCCGTCACAGCTATGTCGCCTTTTATCTGTGGTTGCGCAAAGGTCTTGGTGCGGACGCGCTGATCCATATCGGTGCGCATGGCACTCTGGAATGGTTGCCCGGCAAATCTGTGGCCCTGTCTGCCGATTGCTGGCCCGAAGCGCTGATCCGCGACCTGCCAGTGATCTACCCCTTTATCGTCAACGACCCCGGCGAAGCCGCGCAGGCCAAGCGTCGGGTCGGGGCCGTCACCCTGGGCCATATCCCACCACCGATGAAGGAAAGCGGGACACCGGACAGAATGGTGCGGTTGGAGTCGCTGCTGGATGAGTTCTCGAACGCAGACGGGTTAGACCCCAAGCGCCGCGACCGTTTGCAAGAAGATATCCGTGACGAAGCGCAGGCCATCGGGCTGGAAAACGATCTTGGCCTCGATCAAGCCACCTGCACAGCCGAGGCGATCACCCGGATCGACCGCTTTGTGTGTGACATCAAGGAAAGCCAATTCGGTGACGGGCTACATATCTTTGGTCGCGTGCCCGAAGTGACAGGCAATTTTGACCCAACGGCTTCGGCCCATGCCGAACGAAGTGCTCTGATCGACGCGCTCGCGGGCAAACGGATCGAGGCTGGTCCATCCGGCTCTCCGTATCGTGGGCGATCGGACGTGCTGCCGACAGGGCGGAACCTTTATACTACCGACCCACGCTCGGTCCCGACCCGCGCAGCATATGCGCAGGGCGTCAAACTGGCTGAAGAACTTGTGCGCCGTCATCTGCAGGAAGAAGGCGATTACCCCAAAGGGCTGATTGTAGACCTGTGGGGCTCAGCGACAATGCGCACCGCGGGTGAAGAATTTGCCATGGCGCTGCATCTACTGGGCGTCAAACCCGTTTGGGACAAGGGTTCCGAACGGGTGTCGGGCGTCGAAGTCCTGCCGATTACCGATCTCAGCCGCCCGCGTCTGGACGTCACTCTGCGCGTGTCGGGCTTGTTCCGGGATGTGTTCCCGACCCTTTCGGCGCTATACGGCCAAGCCGTTCGTGCTCTGTCTGCGCGTGACGAAGCACCGGACTGGAACCCCTATGCAGGCTTGGCCCCTACGGCCCGCGTCTACGGCCCGGCGCCCGGGAGTTATGGCGTCAACATGACCCAATTGTCCGAAGTCTACACCGACGAAGCGCGCGCCCAGGCGGGTGAGGCTTGGCTGGAAGCCAGTTCTTTCGCGCTGGAAGGCGAACACATCGCACAGGACAAAGACGGTATCACCCAGCGCGTGGCCAATGCTGACAGCTTTGTTCACCTGCAGGATCTGACCGAGACCGATCTGCTGCTGGCCAATGACTACGCTACGCATGAGGCCGGATTTGCGGCAGCCAAGAAAATCACCGGAGGTAGCGTGCAGCTTTACCATCTGGACAACACAAACCCCGAAAACCCCCGCGCCCGAACCCTGCCGGAAGAGATCAGCCGTGTCGTTCACGCCCGCGCCGCAAATCCCAACTGGATCGCAGGGATGCAGCGGCATGGATTCCGGGGCGCGGCTGAAATCGCGGCGACGCTTGATCACATGGCATCCTTCGCCCATCTGTCCGGGACGGTCGCACCACATCTTTTCGATCTTTACCACGATGCCACTTTGGGCAACGAAGAAGTGGACGCCTTCCTGCAAGAGGCTAATCCCCTGGCCCATCAAGCAATGCAGGACCGGTTCCGCGCGTTGCTGGAGGCCGGGCTTTGGAACACCCGTCGAAACTCGATCCGGGCGGATCTGGAGGGCCTGACATGAGCGCTCCTATCGTGCAGGGTTGGTGCCCCGGTGCCCATCGTCCGATGATGTCCGGCGACGGGTTGGTCGTGCGGGTCCGGCCCCGGCTGGCGCGTCTGACAGCTGATCAGGCATTGGGTCTGTGCGACCTTGCAGATCGGTTTGGCAACGGGTCGATCGACTTGACCAACCGTGCCAATCTTCAATTGCGGGGCGTGGAGGACTATGACCATCAGCCGCTGCTTAAGGAGCTTGCAGCGCTAAACCTTCTGGATGCGGAACCCGGCATCGAGGTGCGACGCAATATTCTGGTCACACCGCTGTATCAGGCTGGTGATTTGACTGCGCGCCTCACCCAGGAACTGATCGACCGGTTGGCAGAGTTGCCTGCCCTTCCCGCCAAGTTCGGCTTTGCCGTCGACACCGGACCCACGCGGCTTTTGAACGCGGATTCAGCGGATATTCGTCTGGAAACGGGCGTTGACGGCCTAATCCTGCGCGCCGATGGCTGCGAAACCGGGCGGCCCGTGACCGAGGCCGACGCCATTGATCATGTGATCGCGTTAGCCATGTGGTTTTCAACGACATACACGTCCGAAACTCGCCGCATGGCGCGGGTCATCGACGCGTTGCCGCAGGAATGGCAAGGACATGTGCCCGGCCCCCTTGGCGCAAATCTGCAACCCGGCCCATGTGATCTGGGCGCGCTTTATGGCGCGGCTTTTGGATCGCTGCCTGCGCGCAAGCTTTATGACCTAATTGACGACAGCGGCGCGACTGCCCTGCGTGTCACGCCGTGGCGGCTGATCTTACTGGAAGGCGGGGCGGCGATACCCGCAACAGAGTTTGTCACGGACGCCTCTGACCCGCTGATGACCACCGACGCCTGCCCCGGCGCACCGTTCTGCCCACAGGCGCAGGTGGAAACCCGCGACATCGCCCGCGCCTTGGCTGCGCGCATACCCGGACGACTGCATGTCTCGGGCTGTGCCAAGGGCTGTGCCCGGATGGGGCCTGCCGACATCACTTTGGTGGGCGCAAACGGACGATTTGATCTTGTAAAACAGGGCCGCGCAGGGGATGAGCCCTGCCAGCGCGGGCTCGACCCCGAAACACTCATGACTATGGACTTCACCTGATGCCCTACACATACGAAACCGATGGCGCGGCGATCTACAAGGAAAGCTTTGCCACCATCCGGTCCGAGGCTGATCTGGCCCGTTTTGATGCCGATGAAGAGCAGGTCGCCGTCCGCATGATCCACGCCGCGGGCATGGTCGGGCTGGAAGAGTTCGTCCATTTCTCGCCTGGTTTTGTGACGGCTGCCCGCACGGCCTTGGAAAACGGTGCACCGATCCTGTGTGATGCGCGTATGGTCAGCGAAGGTGTGACCCGCTTCCGGCTGCCCGCCGATAACGAAGTGATCTGCACCCTGCACGATGAACGCGTGCGCCCTTTGGCCGCCGAGATGAGCAACACCCGCTCTGCTGCCGCGCTGGAACTGTGGCGTCCGCATCTGGACGGTGCATTGGTCGCCATCGGTAACGCGCCAACCGCCCTGTTTCACCTTCTGAACATGTTGGAAGACCCTGATTGCCCGCGCCCCGCCGCGATCATTGGCTGCCCCGTGGGCTTTGTCGGCGCGGTAGAATCCAAGGATGCGCTGTGGGAGGCACAACCGGTGCCGTCCTGCATTGTCAAAGGTCGTCTGGGCGGCAGCGCCATCACCGTGGCAGCCGTCAACGCCATCGCAAGCCGGGCAGAATGAGCATGGGCACCATATATGGCGTGGGCCTTGGCCCAGGCGACCCGGACCTGATGAGCGTCCGGGCGGATCGCCTGTTGCGTAACGCCAAGCACGTGGCTTTCTTCCGTAAGCCAGGCCGCAGCGGTCAGGCCCGCAAGATCGTCAACGGAATGATCCCTGAAGGTGCGGTGGAATTTCCGATGGAATACCCCGTAACCACCGAGATCCCCGTCACGGACCCGCGTTACAATGAGTTGCTCGCCGCCTTCTATGAAGACTGCACCGCTCATCTGAAAACACTGTCCGAACAGGGCGAAGACGTTGTGGTTCTGTGCGAGGGCGATCCGTTCTTCTATGGCTCGTTCATGCATCTTTATAACCGGTTGCGCAACGAAGCTCCGGTGGAGGTTGTGCCCGCAATCACCGGCATGTCTGGTGCGTGGACCGCGACAGGTGACCCGATCACATGGGGTGATGACGTGTTGACCGTGCTGGTTGGCACCTTGCCCGAAGACACTCTGGCCGAGCGTATGGCGCAAACCGATGCGCTGGTTGTGATGAAGATCGGGCGGAACATCGACAAGGTGAAGCGGGCTTTGAAAACCTCAGGTCTTTATGACCGGGCGTGGATCGTCGAATACGCGCAAATGCCGAACCAGACGGTGACAAAACTGTCGGAGGCTTGCGAAAAGATCACCCCGTATTTCTCGATCATCGTGGTGCATGGCCAGGGACGGCGGCCATGAGCGGTTGGGTCAAGATTGCAGGGTTGGGACCGGGTGATGAGGCACTGGTGACACCAGAAGTCACTGCGGCGCTGGCAGAGGCCACCGATGTGGTAGGTTACATCCCGTACGTGGCCCGTGTGGCCGAACGCCCCGGCCTGACCTTGCACGCAAGTGATAACCGGGTCGAAATCGACCGCTCGCAACATGCGTTGCAAATGGCAGCTGAGGGCAAGAAAGTTGTTGTCGTATCCTCGGGCGACCCCGGTGTGTTTGCCATGGCCGCAGCCGTCTTTGAGGCGCTGGAGAGCGGCCCTTCTGAATGGCGCGATCTTCAGATCGATGTACTGCCGGGTATCACCGCGATGCTGGCCGCATCTGCGCGAGCAGGCGCGCCCATGGGACATGATTTCTGTGCCATAAACCTCAGCGACAATCTGAAACCGTGGTCACTAATCGAAAAGCGTCTGCGTCTGGCGGCACAGGCGGATTTCTCAATGGCCTTCTACAACCCGCGCTCAAAGTCTCGCCCGGAAGGGTTTGTAAAAACACTCGAAATCCTGCGTGACGAATGTGAGCCAGAGCGCCTGATTATGTTCGCACGCGCGGTTTCGCGGGCGGACGAGGCGATCCGGATTTCGACGCTTGCCGAAGCCACACCCGAGATGGCGGATATGCAGACAGTGGTCATTGTGGGTTCGTCCCGCACCCGCGTGATCGAGCGCAAAGGCGCACCAATCGTCTACACCCCACGCTTCACCCCTGATAAGGATCAGGGATGAGAAAGCCAGTCCAGAACCTGTGCGACAGTCGTAAGCTCGGTCCGTTGTGGCAGAACCGGGCGGTCGATCATCAGCACAGGCAGGCCCAATGCGCGCGCCGCGTCCAGCTTGGCCCGCGCACCGGTGCCTCCTGCGTTCTTGGAGACAACAAGCTGCGTCCCATGGCGCTGCATCAGCGCGCGATCGTCGGCTTCGGTAAAGGGCCCTCTGGCAACGACAACTTCGGCATTCGGCAGGGGCAAGCTGTCGGGGTCATCCACCAGACGCAGCAGAAAATTGTGCTGGGGCTGGGCTGCAAAATCCTCAAGATGCATACGGCCAACGGCCAGGAAAACCCGCTGTGCGTCCCCGGACAGTGCATCGACAGCCGCCGCGATGTCAGGGACGTGATGCCAGTTATCGCCGGTCTGCGGCGTCCACGCCGCGCGGGTCAGCGCGGCCAGGGGCGTCTGCGTTGCCCGACACGCCTCGATCGCATTCCGGCTCATCTGGGCCGCAAACGGATGGGTTGCGTCCACGACATGAGTGATGGCGTTGTCGCGGATGTAATCTGCCAGACCTTCCGACCCGCCGTAACCGCCAACACGTACTGGCAAAGGCTGCGGGCGTGGCGCTTCCACTCGTCCCGCGTAGGAATAGGCAGCCGTAATCCGTTGTTCCGAAAAGGTTTTAGCCAAGGCGTTGGCCTCGGTCGTGCCGCCAAGGATCAGCACATTGGGGATCAGGAGGTTGGTCATGTCTGATGCTCCGTGGCTGACAGTTCTGGGGCTGGGCGAAGATGGGCTTGATGGCCTGTCGCCAACAAGCCGTCAAGTGCTGGACCGGGCCGAAGTGATCATGGGGCCACCACGCCACCTGTCACTGCTGCCCGAAACCGGGGCGGAACGCATTGAATGGCCGGTGCCCTTCTCGGATGGTTTGCCGATCCTGCAAGGGCTGCGTGGAAAGCAAACTGTAGTTCTGGCCTCGGGCGATCCGTTCTGGTTTGGCGCGGGGTCTGTCATTGCGCGCAACTTCGATGCCGGTGAATGGACCGCCCTGCCCGGCCAATCCACCTTTTCGCTGGCCGCTGCCCGGCTCGGCTGGCCCTTGGAAAGCACTTTGACCTTTGGCCTGCACGCCGCGCCGCTGACCCGGCTGCGCCCCCATCTGGCCCCGGGTCTGCGCGCGATTCTGTTGTTGCGCGACGGAAAGGCTGTGGCGGAACTGGCAACATACCTGACTGAAACCGGTTTTGCAGATTCTTCCCTGCACGTGATGCAGGCTTTGGGCGGCCCGCGCGAAAACTCTCAAACCGTCACACTGACCGAGGCCCTTCTTGGCACGTTCGACCACCCCGTCTGCGTTGGCCTGGACGTCACCGGCGCAGGTCCTGCGCTGTCCAAAGCGTCTGGCAAACCCGATGACATCTTTGAAACCGACGGGCAGATCACCAAACGTCCCATCCGAGCGCTGACCCTCTCAGCGCTTGCCCCGCAACGGGGCGAACATCTGTGGGATATCGGTGGCGGCACAGGTTCAATAAGCATCGAATGGCTGATGTGTGATCCGACCCTTTCCGCGACGTGTATTGAGCCCCGTGCCGACCGGGCTGAGCGAATCCGCCGAAATGCAGATACGTTGGGGCAAGATCGATTGAATGTAGTACACGGAACCGCACCAGAAGCGCTGTCCGGTGTCGACCTGCCGGATGTCGTTTTCATCGGCGGAGGATTGAGCGCCAATCTGCTGGCGTGGCTGCGCGATGCGCTTCCCAAAGGCACGCGCCTTGTAGCCAACGCTGTCACATTGGAAAGCGAGGCCCTGCTGGCACGTTGGCACGAAGACTTGGGCGGTGACCTGCTTCGGATAGAACTGGCACATTCCGCCCCGCTGGGACAGAGGCGCGGCTGGAAATCCGCCTATCCGGTGGTGCAGTGGAGCGTAACGCTATGATCGTTGCTGGCCTCGGTTTCTCCTCTGCTGCAACAGAAGATAGCTTGCGTGAAGCATTTAACGCGGCGACTGCGAACCATGATGTGGCAGCCTTGGCGACTGTAACCGACAAGGAAGGCCATTCAGCACTGACATCTTTTGCAGAAGAGGTGTCTCTGCCCGTGCATTTCATTGCCGCAGCCGATTTGGCCGGGCAACGCACACTCACCTGCTCGACCCGCAGCCGTGCCACCTATGGCACCGGAAGCGTGGCCGAAGCATCCGCATTGGCCGCCGCCGAAAAGCTATTTGGCTTGGGCGCGCGGCTGCTCTCACCCAGACAGATTTCAGACGACCGGCTGGCGACCTGCGCCATAGCCATCGGAGGACAAACATGACCGTTCATTTCATCGGCGCCGGACCGGGCGCTGCCGACCTGTTGACGCTGCGCGGGCGCGATATCATCGCATCCTGCCCCGTGTGCCTTTATGCTGGTTCACTGGTGCCCGAAGAGATCCTGAGCCACTGTCCCGAGGGCGCAAAGATCATCAACACCGCGCCCATGGATCTGGATCAGATCATGGCCGAGATCGACGCGGCCCATAAAGTGGGTCAGGATGTGGCGCGCCTGCATTCGGGTGATCTGTCGGTCTGGTCGGCTATGGGTGAGCAAATCCGCCGCCTGAAAGAGATGGGCATCCCGGTCAGCGTCACACCGGGCGTGCCGTCGTTTGCCGCTGCCGCTGCTGCGCTGGGTACGGAGCTGACGTTGCCGGGTCTGGCGCAATCCGTGGTGCTGACCCGGACGCCGGGACGAGCATCCTCGATGCCCGAAGGCGAGACGCTGGAAAACTTCGCGCGCACAGGGGCGACGCTGGCCATTCACTTGTCGATCGGCAATCTGGACAAGGTGATCGCCGATCTGACACCAGCCTATGGAGCAGATTGCCCGGTAGCCGTAGTTTACCGCGCCAGCTGGCCGGACGAGCAGATCATTCGAGCCACGTTGGAAACACTCAAAGACGCGCTGGACGAGAAAATCTCACGCACTGCATTGATCATGGTCGGCCCGGCGCTGGCGGGCGAAGGCTTTGACGAAAGCTGCCTGTATTCCAAGACCTATGACCGCCGCTACCGCCCTCAAAGCGCGGATAGCCCGTGGTCCAGCTGGAGCCATGGCGATGACTAATCCCCCAGGCGTTCTGATCTCGGCCCCGTCGTCGGGCACCGGCAAGACAACGGTGATGCTGGGCCTGTTGCGGGCGCTGGCTGAGGATGGTCTGACCGTGCAACCGTTCAAAAGCGGGCCGGATTACATTGATCCTGCGTTCCATCGGGCGGCAGCGGGCCGTGCCTCGTTCAACCTGGACAGCTGGGCGATGGGCGATCCTTTTCTGAGCGCGATTTCAGCGCAGGCCGAGGGCGCGGATATCGTTGTGGCCGAAGGTTCGATGGGGCTGTTCGATGGTGTCGCCAAACCCGGAGAACTGGGCCACGGGTCAAGTGCTGAAACCGCTGCGCGCATGGGGTGGCCTGTGGTTCTGGTTCTGGACGTCGGCGGTCAAGCGCAATCGGCGGCAGCCACGGCGTTGGGGTTCAAGATGTACAACCCCGATCTGCCCTTTGCCGGAGTGATCCTGAACCGCTGCGCCAGCCCCCGGCACGAGCGTTTGACCCGACTGGGCATGGAACGCGCAGGATTGCCGGTGCTGGGCGTGTTGCCGCGCCGGGGTGACCTGACCCTACCCGAACGGCATTTGGGTCTGATCCAGGCCGTTGAGCATCCGGATCTGGAAAGCGCAATCGTTGGCTATGCGGCGTTTCTGCGCGAACATGTTGATCTTGAGGCGATCAAGCGGGCGGCTTCCACAGGCCCCGGCGGGCCATCGTCAGCCGCGCTGCCGCGCCCTCCTGCTCAGCGGATTGCTCTGGCTCGGGATGCGGCCTTTTCGTTCACCTATCCGCACCTGCTGGAAGGCTGGCGCGCGGCTGGGGCCGAAATCCTGCCTTTCTCGCCACTGGCAAATGAAGCCCCGGCGACGAATGCCGATCTGATTTGGCTGCCCGGTGGATACCCTGAGTTGCACGCCGGAACGCTGGCGGCAGCGAACACATTCCTGACGGGTCTGCGCAAACATGCCGAGACCAAGCCGGTTCATGGGGAATGCGGGGGCTATATGGCGCTTGGGACAGCGCTGATCGACAAGGATGGCGTGCAGCATGAAATGGCAGGTTTGCTGGGACTGGTGACATCTTATCAAAAGCGCAAGTTCAACCTTGGATATCGCAAGGCCGAGCTTATTGCGCCCATGCCCGGTTTTGCTGCAGGCGCTGCACTGCGCGGGCACGAATTTCACTATTCTTCGATTGTGGACCAACCTGATGCCCCGCTTGCGCGTGTGTTTGATGCCGAAGGCGCAGAAGGCCCGCAGACGGGCTCGGTGCGCGGCAATGTCACCGGCACATTCTTTCACCTGATCGCAGAGGCCTCGGCATGAGTGGCTTTGTCTCTTTCATCGGCTCGGGTCCCGGTGATCCGGAACTGCTGACACTGAAGGCCGTGGACCGGATGCAAAAAGCGGATGCCATTCTGTTCGACGATCTAAGCAGCGGGCCCATTTTGAGCCACGCGCGTGAGGATGCGGATCTTGTGGGTGTCGGCAAGCGGGCTGGTCGCCCCTCGCCCAAACAGGACCATGTCAGCCGGTTGTTGGTAGATTATGCCCAAACCGGCCAGCACGTTGTGCGGCTGAAGTCCGGCGATGGCGGCATGTTCGGACGTCTGGAAGAAGAGCTTGTGGCCCTGCGTGAAGCTGGAATCGCTTATGAAATCATTCCCGGCATCCCCTCTGCCATCGCAGCAGCAGCGGCGGCAGGCATTCCATTGACGCGCCGGTTGACCGCGCGGCGGGTGCAATTTGTCACCGGCCATGACGTCAGCGGTGAACTTCCGGACGATCTGAACCTAACTGCTTTGGCGGATTCTCAAGCGACCACCGTTGTGTTCATGGGCAAGCGCACCTTCCCATTGCTGGTTGAAGCGTTGAACGCCCATGGCCTGCCACTGGACACTCCGGCGTTGATGGCTGAATCCGTGTCGACCCCGGATCAAAAGCTCCGGCGCGCTACCATCGGCGCGTTGGCGGATCAGTTGAAGTCCGAGATTGGCAAAGCTCCGGCGTTGATCCTGTATGGCCCGCTGGCGGAGTTCGAAGATGATTGACTTGAGCCTGATCGGCATCGGCACGGGAAACCCCGATCATGTGACCTTTCAAGGGGCGCAGGCGATCCGGGTGGCGGATCTGATTCTGATCCCGCGAAAGGGAGAGAATAAAGCCGATCTGGCTGGGCTACGCGAGGAAATCATTGCCGAAGTCACCGATACCACGCCTCAGATCGCTTACTTCGATATCCCCAAACGCCGCGCGGACGATGGCTATTTGCGCGGAGTTGACGAATGGCACGATGCCATTGCCCTGCGCTGGCAAGAGGCTATGGATACCCACCCAACGGCACAACATGTGGCCTTGCTGATTTGGGGGGACCCGTCGCTCTACGACAGCTCACTGCGCATCGCTGCACGGCTGGACCCCAAACCCAACACGAAAGTGATCCCCGGCATTACCGCATTGCAAGCGCTGACGGCGGCCCATGCGATCCCGATTAATGATCTGGGTGCGCCATATGTCGTCACAACAGGCCGCCGCATTCGAGATGAAGGGTGGCCCGCAACCGGCTCAAAAGTAGCGGTTATGTTAGATGGAGAATGCTCGTTTCAATCCCTTGAGATGGCGGAATTCGACATCTGGTGGGGCGCGTATGTGGGTATGAAAGAAGAGCTGCTGATCAACGGTCCGCTGGATCAGGTTGCCCAACAGATCCTGGATACGCGTGCCAAAGCACGAGCAGATCATGGCTGGATCATGGACATCTATGTGCTGAAGAAGCGCTGAGGTTAGTTACACGCGATGAACACGCGTTTGTGACCGCGCAGCGCGCCTAAGTCTGGCACATAAGTTTCAGCATTCTATCGGAGACGTGATCATGAAAGCCTTTATTCCCCTGCTCTGCCTGATCGCTTCGCCCGTCTGGTCGCAGGACGCGCCGGAAGGCTGGGCCGTCTACCCGACAGACAAACCCTATTCAGAATTGGTTGACGACACCAAAGCCGCCATCAAGGAAAACGGGTTGATCGTCGTGACGCAGGCTGGCCCCACCAAGGCAGCGGCCGCGCGTGGTATCACCATTCCGGGCAACCGGGTGATCGGAGCTTTCAACAACGACTACGCCGTGCGGGTGCTTGAAACCTCAACCCATGCGATGATCGAAGCGCCCATCCGCTTTTATGTCACGGAAAACGAGGACGGCTCTGCCACACTGTCCTACAAAACCCCCAGCTTTGTCTTTGCCCCTTACGCATCGGAAGGGGGGCAAGCATTGGCGGACATCGCCACAGAACTTGACACAAAGTTTCAATCTGTCGCCCAAGACGCAGTCAAATAGTCACACTGGCGTGAACCGCCTTGCGTCCGGGGGCGTCCTCCGCAATCTGCTTTGAAACGGTTTTTTCGGAGCATGACTTATGCAGGACCCCTCGCCCCGCGCCGCGGATCTTCTGGCCCAACGCCTGTACGAAGCAGGGTGCCGCCACGCCTTTGGGATGCCGGGGGGCGAAGTTCTGACACTGGTCGACGCGCTGGAAAAGGCAGGTATCACCTTTCACCTGACCAAACACGAGAACTCCGCCGGGTTCATGGCGGAGGCGGTGCATCACCGCGACGGCGCGCCTGCGATACTGGTGGCAACACTTGGCCCCGGCGCGATGAATGGCATCAACGTGGTGGCCAACGCATTGCAGGACCGTGTACCGATGATCGTGCTGACAGGGTGTGTCGATGCGGATGAAGCGTTGACTTACACACATCAGGTCATGGATCACGCGCAGGTCTATCGCTCGATCACCAAGGGCACCTTCACCCTGACGGCCAAAGGCGCGGATATCGTCGCGGACAAGGCGGTGTCGCTGGCCAATCAACCGCGCCCCGGCCCGGTTCATATCGATGTTCCGATTTCGGTCGCCGATACGCCAGTGACCGGGGCGAAACGCCGCCGCTTGGCCAAGATCGCGCCGGTCAGCCCCGGGGGCGAGTGTTTGGAAAAGGCCCGCCGCTGGGTGGCAGAGGCCGAACGTCCCGTTGCCATTGTCGGTCTGGATGTTCTGTACGACGACTCGCGCAGCGTGGTGCAGGCGTTTTTGGAACATTTCGGCATCCCGTTTGTGACCACCTACAAAGCCAAGGGCGTGGTCCCAGAAGATCACCCCTTGTGTCTGGGCGCTGCCGGTCTGTCGCCGCTGGCGGACAAGCATCTGGTGCCTCTGATCGAACAGTCGGATCTGGTGCTATGTTTGGGCTATGACCCAATCGAAATGCGCCCCGGTTGGCGCGAGATTTGGGACCCCGAGGACAAACGCGTTATCGATATCTCGGCAGTGGTCAATGATCACTACATGCATCAGGCGGGGCTGAATCTGGTGGCCGACACAGGCGAGACACTGGAAGCCATCGCCAAGGGCAATCCGGCGCGGGCCACGTGGCCGGCGGGCGAGCCCTCGCAGGTCAAAGCCGCTTTGGCAAAGGCCTTCCCGAATGACGAAGATTGGGGACCGGCGGCGGTTATTGCTGAAACGCGGGCAGTATTGCCCCCTGAAACTTTGGCAACTGCAGATAGCGGAGCACATCGTATTTTGCTGAGTCAGATGTGGAATTGCAGCGAAGAGCGGGGACTGATCCAGTCTTCGGCGCTGTGCACCATGGGATGTGCGGTTCCAATGGCCATTGGCCTGATACTGGCGGAACCCCAACGCCCGGTCATCAGCTTTTCAGGCGATGCCGGTTTTCTGATGGTGGCCGGGGAATTGTCGACCGCAGCCGAGATGGGCGGCAATCCGATCTTTTTGGTTTTTGTCGACGCAAGTCTTGCGCTGATCGAACTGAAACAGCGTCAAAGACAAATGGGAAACAAGGGCGTCGATTTTGGCCACCACGACTTCGCTGCCATGGGTCGGGCCTTTGGTGGACATGGCCATACCGTTCGCAACCGGACAGAATTGCGCGCAGCGTTGGAAGCTGCTGTAAAGGCGGACACTTTTACTGTCATCGCGGCAGAGATTGAGCGTGGAGGCTATGATGGCCGCATCTGAAGGCCCCTTGAAGGGCGTTAAGGTTCTGGACCTTAGCCGGATTCTGGCAGGGCCCACGTGCACGCAATTGCTGGGCGATCTGGGCGCAAGCGTTATCAAGATCGAAAACCCCGGCACAGGCGGCGACGACACACGGCAATGGGGTCCGCCCTATGTGACAGATGCCGAGGGCAACCGCTCGGACCTGAGCGCCTATTTCATGTCCGCCAACCGCAACAAGAAATCCGTCGCACTGGATATCGCTACCGCTGAGGGTCAGGCCGAAATCCGTCGCCTGGCCTCACACGCGGATATCCTGATCGAGAACTTCAAACCCGGCGGGTTGGCCAAATACGGCCTGGACTACGCCACATTGTCGAAAGAGTTTCCCGGATTGGTCTACTGCTCGATCTCGGGCTATGGACAAACCGGACCGAACGCCAGCAAGCCGGGTTATGACCTGATGGCACAGGGCTATGGCGGAATCATGTCGCTGACAGGCGATCCTGAGGGCGCACCGATGAAGGTGGGCGTTGGCATCGCAGATGTAATGTGTGGCATGTATGCGAGTGTTGGGATTCTGGCCGCGCTGCGCCACCGAGACCTGACCGGTGAAGGTCAGCAGATCGATCTGGCGCTCGTCGACGCGCAGATTGCGTGGCTGATCAACGAAGGCGTAAACTACCTGACCTCGGGCAATGTCCCCCAGCGGCGCGGCAACGGACACCCAAATATCGTGCCCTATGAGGTTTATGAAACCGCTGACGGCCATGTGATTCTGGCCGTTGGGAATGACGGACAATTCAAAAAGTTCTGCAGCTTTTTAGGAAGATTCGAACTGGCCGAAGACCCCCGATTTGCGACCAACCCATCGCGCCTTGAACATAGGGAAGCGTTGAATGCTATCTTGCGGCCCTCGATGCAGGCGCTGGACACACAAGAGGTCATCTCGGGTCTTGAAGCTCTGAAAGTTCCGGTTGGCCCGGTGCAGACGCTTGATCAGGTTTTCGACACCGAACAAGTCGCCGCACGGCACATGAAGATCGACATGCAAGCCCAGCCGGGCCCTGTAAGTCTGATCGGAAATCCGCTCAATCTGTCACGCACGCCTGTAACATATCGCAGTGCGCCCCCGGTGTGTGGAGCGGATACTGAAGCAGTTCTGAACGCCGAAAACCCGTTCGAGGATTGAAATACTTGCACATTTAGGCGGCAACTCGCTGAAACATGCTCTTGAATCGGCGGTTTTTTTCGCCTTTTTCGCACACGGCATTTCACCAATTCGAGAGCAGGGTCGATACTGTTACGTCCCTCTCTCACACTCTGTTACATCGAACAGTGTGAAATACCGCAATCAGATTGGACCCAAGTATGAAACAAGATGTTTTTGGACAGATGAACACCCTGACCCAGCCGGCTGCGGTCGACGCCTGGAATGGTGTTCTGCTTGGGTTCATGGCGCATGCAGCCGTCACGCCCCAACATCTGGGCAAAGCGCTTGAGCTTGAACCTGATTTTGCACTGGGTCACGCAGTCAAAGGTCTGTTCATGGCGCTGCTGGGCCGACGCGAGATGATGGCTGTCGCGGTTGAAGCCCTGGCAGCGGCCAATGCCGCGATGGAACGTCAGCCGATCTCGGCCCGCGAGCGTTTGTATGTGGACGCTTTAGCGCTGTTTTTGGCGGGGCAACAAACGCAGGCGGTGCGGAAATTCGAAGCGGTCCTGCGTGATCATCCGCAGGACACACTGGCGATGAAACTGAGCCATGCAACACGATTTGTTCTGGGCGATGCCGAAGGTATGCGCCGGTCGATCGAACGTGTGATGCCAGCCTATGAGCCCGACCATCCGGGCCGTGGCTATCTGCTGGGCTGTCATTCTTTCGCGCTGGAGGAAACCGGCGCCTATGAAAAGGCAGAAATCGCAGGCCGTCAGGCGCTGTGGATGGTGTCGGACGACGCCTGGGGCCTGCACGCGGTGGCCCATGTTCATGAGATGACCGGCAACGCGCAGCTGGGTTTGGATTGGCTTGCAGGGCGCGAAGATGCCTGGGCGCACTGTAACAATTTCCGCTATCACGTCTGGTGGCACAAAGCCCTGATGCATCTGGATCTGGGTCAGGTTGATCAGGTGATGGAGCTGTATGACGCCCATATCCGCAAGGACAAGACCGACGATTACCGCGACATTTCGAACGCAACCTCGCTTCTGTCCCGGCTTGAGCTTGAGGGCGTGGATGTCGGCAACCGCTGGGAAGAACTGGCCGATCTGAGTGCTGCGCGCACCGAAGATGGCTGCCTGATCTTCGCGGACCTGCATTACCTGCTGGCTCTTACCGGCGACAATCGTGCCGACGCAACCTCCAAGATGCTAAGCCGCATGAACCGTGACGCAGCCCACGCAAAAGACGACACCACCCGCCGTATGGCTGATCCCGGTGTTGCCGCAGCCATGGGGTTGGAAGCCTTCGGAGACGGCCATTATGGCACCGCCTTCGATCACCTGCTGGCGGCGCGAGGATCGATGCAATTGGCCGGTGGCAGCCACGCGCAACGTGATGTATTTGAACGCATTACCATCGATTCCGGTCTGCGCGCCGGACGTCTGGACGCGGTCGAGCGTATTCTGGACGACCGTCGTGCCAAGCGTGCTGGAGGCGAAGACAATTATGCCATCGCACGCCGCGCCCTGATTGATGCGGCCCGCGATAGCGGCGACGTGCAAAGCGTCCCCGCCGAATAACAAGACGATCTAGAAGGACAGAAAACGTATGGCGACCATATCGCCCGCTTCTGATTTTGCACCAGCTGCGGCCCCTGCCGCGGCCCCTTCCCGTACGCGCGATCCGCGGTTGGACTTCTACCGTGGTATTGCGATGTTCATCATCCTCATCGCCCATATCCCAAACGATCCCTGGGCCAAATGGATTCCAGCGCGGTTCGGTTATTCCGACGCGACAGAAATTTTCGTGTTCTGTTCTGGCATGGCCTCTGCCATTGCTTTTGGCGGCGCGTTTTTGCGCAAGGGCTGGTGGATGGGAACGGCACGTGTGGCGTTCCGCATCTGGCAAGTTTACTGGGCGCATATCTGTCTGTTCTTCTTTGTGGCCATGACCATGGCTGCGCTGGACCAGACCGGTGCGTTCGAGAAAACTTACATCTCATCTCTGAATCTGCAGCATTTTTTCAACGATCCGGCCTCGCAGATGGTTGGGATTTTCACACTGACCTACGTGCCAAACTACTTTGACATCCTGCCGATGTATCTTGTGGTACTGGCGCTGATGCCGCTTTACATGGCGCTGTATCGTGTCAGCTTCTGGCTGATGGCAGCAGTATCGGTCAGCATCTGGTTTATTGCTCAGACCGGCGCATTGGCATTACCGGCCGAGCCATGGTCGGACCGTCAGTGGTACTTCAACCCGTTCGGATGGCAATTGCTGTTCTTCACCGGCTTTGCCTTCATGCGCGGCTGGATTCCCGCCCCGCCCGTTTCGAAGACCCTGATCTGGGTGGCTATTGCCTTTGTTGTCCTGTCAGCTCCGTTCGGATCGTGGAAGGTCTTTACCTGGATCAACACAGCCGCGCCCGATCTTGGCGCAGTACTCCGCCAAGGCTGGCCCCTAACCGAAGACCTGCGAGGAAAAACCGAATTTGGCCTGCTGCGGTATGTCCACTTCTTGTCGCTGGCCTATTTGGGTTGGGTCGCTGCTGGCGAGCATGGCCACCGCCTGATCGCAACAGGACACAGTATGGGCGCGCGCGTCTGGCAATTCCTGCTGGCGGTTATCACGAAGGTCGGCCAGCAATCCCTTGCAGTCTTTGTGTTTTCCATGGCCGCAGCCCGCCTGATAGGCGTTGCTCTGGACCAATCTGGGCGAGATGTTGCCAGTGTCTTTGTCGCCAACATGATTGGCTTTGCGATGATCATCGGCGTTGCCTATTTGGCAGCTTGGTTCAAGTCACAACCCTGGAAGACCAAGAAATGAACTTTACCCGTCGCGCATTCCTCGTTTCGACGACCGCTTTGGCTTTTGCCCCGTCCGCCTATGCGACGGGCGGCGAAGTACCTTTTGATCGTAACTATGTGATCAAGATGGCGCGTGATCTGGCCAGCCGTCCCTATGCGGAACGCGATATGGTTCCCCAGGAATGGCAGGACCTGACCTATCAGCAATACCGCTCGATCCGGTTCCGGCTGGACCGCGCGCTTTGGTACGAGACCGAGACCCCGTTCAACGTGGATTTCTTCACTCCTGGTTTGTACTTCCCGCGTACCGTAAAGGTCGAAACGGTTGAAAACGGCATGACCACGCCAGTCGCTTTCGACCTTGCGATGTTCGACAAGTCCGAAGATGTCCCGCAATTGCCCATCGACGATACGCTTGGCTTTTCGGGCCTGCGCCTTCGGACCGAAATGCACCGCCCCGGCAAGACAGATGAATTCTGCGTCTGGCAAGGGGCAAGCTATTTCCGCGCCATTGGTCTGCATGAGGTTTACGGCCTGTCCGCCCGAGGCCTGGCCCTGAAGACCGGCGATCCCGATGGCGAGGAATTCCCCGAGTTTATCCGCTTTTGGCTGGAGCGCCCGGACCCCGGCCAACGCAACGTGGTTGTGCATGCCTTGATGGACAGCCCCAGCGTGACCGGGGCCTATCGGTTCAACGTCACGGCAGGTGCAGACTGCGTCATGGATGTTGAGGCCACGCTGTTCCCGCGCGAAGAGCTGCCCCATGTCGGAATTGCGCCGGGCACATCGATGTTCCTGTTTGACCAAACCAACCACAGCCGGTTCGACGATTTCCGCCCCGCCGTGCATGACAGTGACGGATTGCTGATCCGCAATGGCGCGGGCGAGGTTTTGTGGCGGCCACTGGCCAACCCGACCCGCCTGCAGATATCGTCTTTTGTTGATACGAACCCGCGCGGGTTTGGCCTGATGCAGCGCAAGCGCGAGTTTTCGGACTATGCCGATCTGGAAGCGAATTATCACAAGCGCCCCGGATTATGGGTCGAACCCAATCAGGATTGGGGCAAAGGCACTGTGACGCTGGTGGAAATCCCCGCTGATCAGGAAATCTATGACAATATCGTCGCCTATTGGCGCCCGGCTGAGCCCTATGCGGCGGGCAGTCAGGTCGATATGTCTTATCGTCTGATCTGGGGTGAAGAACCTCAGCGCACGCCGATGCCGCGGGTCATCAACACTGCGATGGGGGACAACACGTTCGGCGAGGGCCGTCTGGCTGTCATTGACTTTGAAGACAGTGAACTGTTCGAGGACATCGACGCGATCTCAATCTTTGTTGACTCGCCCCATGCCGAAACTTCTGAAGGTGTTTTGCAACGCAATCCCGATACCGGTGGCCTACGTCTGGCCTTTTCGTTCCAGCCCGGAGACCGCAACCATGTCGAGCTGCGCGCGCAGCTTCTGAAAGACAAACTGCCCGCCTCTGAGGTCTGGCTTTACCGTTGGACCACATGAGCCGCGATCTGCATATCATGCCGCCAGAAGCCCCTTTGGCGATGCCTGCGCAGAACTTCGGCGCGCGGTTCCGCGATGCGGATGCACCTTCCGGCAAGCGCGGCTCGTCGGCTGGGTTCTGGCGCGCACTGGCGTTTTCCCCGGCAATGGCGGCAACGCTGGGCCTGCTCTGGGTGATGAGCGATTGGTTCAGCGCTGAAGGCATCAACCTGATCGAAGCCATCCTATTGGCGCTGATCTCGTTCAATTTCTTCTGGATCTCGTTTACGGTTTGCACGGTTCTTTTGGGTATGGTGTCCCTGTCGCGGCAGGATCGCCCGCAGAAAAGCCACAGCGCGCAGCCATTGCGCGTGGCCTTGCTGACCCCGGTTTACAACGAGGTGCCGTGGAACGTGCTGGGCAATGCCCGCACCATGCTGGAAGATTTGCAGACCCGTGGCGGACAGCATCATTATGCCATGTTCATCCTTTCCGATACACGGGACCCCGAAATAGCGGCGCAGGAACAGGCCAGTGTCGAGGCCCTGCGTACCACTTTGGCACCGGGGCTGGAGTTGTACTATCGCCGCCGCGATCAAAACACCGATCGCAAGGTGGGAAATATCGCCGACTGGGTCAGCCGCTGGGGCGCGGATTGGGATGCGATGTTGGTGCTGGATGCCGACAGTTTGATGACTGGGCGCGCGATCTATCGACTGACCGATGCACTCGCGCGTGATCCCAGCGCGGGTCTGATCCAAAGCTATCCGCAACTCATAGGCGCACAGTCCGTCTTTGCCCGGATGCAGCAATTCGCAAACGGCGTCTATGGCATCGCCTTTGCTGAAGGTCTGGCGCGTTGGTGCGGGCAAGAAGGCAATTATTGGGGCCACAACGCGATCATCCGCACCAAGGCTTTTGCCACCAGCGCTGGCCTGCCCAAGTTGCGATCATTCAGCGGTCAGGACAAGCTGATCATGAGCCACGATTTTGTCGAGGCTGGATTGCTGCGCCGCGCCGGTTGGGCGGTGCGATTTTTGCCACGCATTCGTGGATCATACGAAGAAACACCACCCACCCTCATCGATCATGCCATGCGGGACCGCCGCTGGTGCCAAGGCAATTTGCAACACCTGAAACTGCTGGGCTCGACCGGGTTCCGCGCCGTATCGCGTTTTCACATGTTCCACGGAGCGGTTGGATACCTGATGTCACCGCTATGGTTCGCCCTGCTGTTGATGTGGGCGCTGATTGGTCAGGGTCAGGACGCATCTGTCCTGCATTACTTCAGCCCTGACAATCCTTTGTTCCCGCAATGGCCCGAAATGTCGGAAACCCGGCATGTGCTGATCATTCTGGTCATGTATGCCATGTTGCTGGCCCCCAAGGTGCTTGGTGTTCTGGCCCTGCCGCTGAGCGGTGTGCGCTATTCCGACTTTGGCGGAGCGCGCAAGTTTCTGACGTCGTTCCTGGCCGAGGTTCTACTGTCCATCCTCTATGCCCCGATCCTGATGGTGCAGCAAATGATTGCAGTCTTCCGTACGGCCTTTGGCATCCAACGCGGCTGGTCTCCGCAAGCCCGTGATGGCGGCAGCTATGGGTTGGGTACTCTGGTCCTATGCCATGCGCTGGAAACGATCAGTGGCATCGCGCTGAGCGTGGGTATCCTGTCCGGTCTGGTTTCGATCTGGCTGGCTCCGATTGCCATCAGCCTGGCACTTGCAATTCCTTTGTCGGCCCTCAGCGGTGTGTCTGCAGGCACTGCACGCAGAATGGTCGGAATGCGTGAGGATTTCAGCGAGCCTGCAATCACTCGCTCGGCCCGCCGCTATCGTGATGAGCTCAAGCGGTTGGTCGAAGGCAAAGGCAACATGACCCCGGCGGAATAATCAACTGCCGGGTAACCCCTCGTACCAATCGACGATCATGTCTGCCCAACCGGCAGGTACATTGTGCCCCCCGGGGAACAGAGCAAACTCCAACGCGCTGCTTTCGGCGCACCCTGTCCAGCGACGGCGCATGAAATCTTCAGTGACGCTGAAGCCGCTCGGTTTGTGATCGACGCATCCATTTGCTTCTCGCCAGATTTCAAGCCCAGCAAAAATGTCCCCCTGCTGGAAACGCCCGCCACCCAACAAACGACCTTCCAAGGGCACCACATTATCCGTCCAGCCATGGGTGTGGAACATGCGGATCGGACCCTCGCAAGCCTCGGGATGCGGACGCCAGAACCCGCCCGAGACGGGAACGTAGGCTGAAAACGTATCAGGGGCCTCACAGGCCAGATAGTTTACCATGAAGCCCCCTGCCGAAAATCCGCCTAGCAGGACACGATCGGGATCGACGCCGAACCGGTTGGCGGCATCTTGCACAACCTCAGTCAGAAAGGCGGTTTCGTCTCGTTCACCAAAACCGGGATAGAAATTCCAGCTTTTGGTGCCGCCCCGATCAGGTCGTTCCAGACCCTCAGGCGCCATAACCGCATAGCCACGTTCCAGCAAAGGTTCGACCATTGCGCGATTGCGCATCGTGCCCGATCCGCTGCCACCGTAGCCGTGCAGGAATAGAACCATCGGAGGATTATCTGCATCAGGCAATTCGAGGTGATAGGTGCCCATAGGCGTTTCGCATACAGCATCCTGACCGGCGCACCCGGCCCATGCGGTCTGCCCGGCAGCGGCAACAAACGCCGTTAGACTGAGTGTTCGGATCATCCTGCATCCTCACTATATCTACGAACCGGCAGTCCGGCCCGAACCCAACCCGGCCCGGCCGCCGAGCCCAGCATGCCCTCGGGCACATCAATAATATTGGCGAAACCGGCCGCGATGAGCTGATTGCTCAATCGTGCCGAGCGTACACCACGCGCACAAATCAGCGCGACGGGTGCCGATTTGTCACCGTCAGTCAGTTGCGAGAGCGCTTCGATGAAATCTTCACGCCGCATATCAAGCGGAGTAGCACCCTCACCAACGCCCGACGCGCGCCATTCGCGCGGCGTTCGAATATCGACTAGCAGGATGTGCCCTTCGCGGGCTTGTTCATGAGCTGCAGCTACACTGATCCGGCCACCGCCATGATCTTCGGGGATCAAGCGATATTCCCGGATCGCAAACCCGGCAGCGACCGCGGCACCACCGCCGATCAACACCCACCTGCGGGTTCGGTCCACTTGTTCGGCCACGGGATGCCTCCTGATTGCTACCCGTTGATCTAGCACAGATGGAGGAAAACGGAGCCCACCAAACCCCTGAACAAGATCAAGATCGCGTCATTTTTTCGCAGAGTTGCAGTATAGTTGAGTGTTTCAGTAGAATTTTGTGAAGAAGTTACAATATCTGGACAGTCAAGAAAATATCCTTACAAAATTGGCTTCATCCTGACCGCTCAGACCGGAGTATCGCACTTGTCCCTATTCCTTATCGCGGCCCTTCCTTTCCTTGGTGCTGTGTTCCCTGCTCTTCTGATCCGTGCAGGCAGAAACGCGGCTGCATCCGCAGCGGCATTGACGACGTTTCTCGCCCTGATGGGGCTTTTGATCCACATCCCTTCGGTCATGCGCGGCGAAGTTGTTACTGCACGGTTCGATTGGATTCCGGGACTTGGTTTAAACGCGAACTTTATGCTGGACGGGCTAGGGTTTTTGTTTGCCCTGCTGATTTTGGGCATCGGTCTGCTGATCATCCTGTACGCGCGGTTCTACCTCTCGCGCGAAGATCCGATGGGGCAGTTCTATACCTATCTGCTGCTGTTTCAGGGCGCGATGGTCGGGATCGTTCTGTCAGACAACATCCTGCTTTTGCTTATTTTCTGGGAGCTTACGTCACTCAGCTCATTCCTGCTGATCGGCTATTGGAAACACCTGCCCGAAGGTCGCCAAGGCGCGCGTATGGCGCTGGCCGTTACGGGTGGCGGCGGGTTGGCGATGATTGCCGGGATGCTGATCCTGGGAAACATCGTGGGGTCATATGATCTGAGCGTCATTCTGCAAAACAAAGAACTGATCCAGGCTTCGCCCTACTACCTGCCCGCGCTGATCCTGATCCTGTTGGGCGCCTTCACAAAATCGGCCCAGTTCCCGTTCCATTTCTGGTTGCCGCACGCGATGGCGGCCCCCACGCCGGTTTCGGCCTATCTGCACTCAGCCACAATGGTTAAAGCCGGTCTGTTTCTGATGGCGCGGATGTGGCCGGTTTTGGCCGGGACGGATGCATGGTTCTATATTGTCGCCACCACTGGTCTGGTGACCATGCTGTTGGGCGCGGTGATTGCTCTGTTCAAGGATGACTTAAAGGCGCTGCTTGCGTTTTCGACCGTTTCTCATCTGGGCCTGATCACCATGCTGCTGGGTTTTGGCACCAAGTTCGCAGCTGTCGCCGCCGTGTTTCACATCATCAACCACGCGACCTTCAAAGCCGCCCTGTTCATGACCGCCGGGATCGTTGACCATGAAACCGGCACCCGTGACGTCAAGCGATTGGGCGGATTGCGGCATCTGATGCCGATCACCTTTACAATCGGCACCATCGCGGCCCTGTCGATGGCGGGCCTGCCGCCGCTAAATGGGTTCCTGTCGAAAGAGATGATGCTGGAGGAGACCGTCCACACGACATGGCTGAACTCGCATTATCTGGTGCCGGGATTGGCCTTGCTGGCATCGCTGTTTTCTGCAGCCTATTCCTTCCGTTTCGTGAGCCACGTGTTCCTCGGCCCGCAGCGCGACGACTACCCTGCGCATCCGCATGATCCACCCGTCGGTCTGTGGATTGCACCAGCCTTCCTGGTCGTGCTGGTCATTCTGATCGGCCTCTATTCGGCTGCGATCGTCGGCCCCTTGGTCGCCGTGGTGTCCAGCGCGGTGATCGGCGGAGAAAAGCTGCCCTACTACTCGCTGAAGCTGTGGCACGGTTTTGTGCCGGCACTGTACATGTCGATTGTCGCGACGCTGGGTGGCCTGTTCCTGCTGTCGATGCACAAACGCGGTGAGCAGCTATGGAACGCCCTGCCCCGCCCTGAGGCGAAGGTCATTTTCGAAGCGATCATCAACGCCTTCACCCGCCTCAGCCAATGGATCACGGATGAGCTGCACAACGGTGTCCTCAGCCGCTACGCGATCATCTTCGTCGCCTTTACCGTCGGTCTGGGCTACTACGCCTATTCGACAGGAACGATTGGCGTTGAAACACGTGTTCCGCTGCCTGCGCAGATCATCCCGATCATCGGCTGGATTTGTCTGGTTGGCGCGACCTTGGCGATCATGTGGTTCCACCGCAACCGTTTGTTGTCGCTTGTCCTGATCGGCGTCGTCGGCCTGATCGTGTCGGTCGCCTTCAACTATCTGTCTGCACCGGATCTGGCTCTGACCCAGATCTCGGTCGAGGTGGTGACAATGATCCTGCTGCTTCTGTCGCTGAACTTCCTGCCCACGGAAACGCCGTGGGACAGTTCAGCCGCACGACGGTGGCGAGATGCTGCGATTTCTGTCGTCGCCGGGATCGGAACCGGAGCGCTGATTTACGCGATCATGCTGCGGGACTTTGCCTTCCCGACAATCTCGGACTTCCATCTGGCGAATTCGTACAAGGGCGGCGGTGGCACGAACGTCGTCAACGTTATTCTGGTCGACTTCCGGGGCTTTGATACCTTTGGCGAGATCATCGTTCTGGGCATCGCGGCTCTGATCATCTTTGCCTTGACCGAAGCGGTTCTGAGCACGAATGTGCGCGGCTATCTTCTGAACCGAAAACCGCATTGGCCGCAATCGGGGGATTCTCATCCGCTGATGATGGTGGTTGCGACGCGTGTGATGATGCCCATCGCCCTGATGGTTGGCGCCTACATTTTCTTCCGGGGTCACAACCAACCCGGCGGCGGTTTCATCGCTGGCCTTGTCGTCGCAATTGCCTTCCTGATGCAATACATGGCCAGCGGATATACGTGGGCCATCGAACGACAAAGGTTCTACTATCACGGCACCATCGGCTGGGGTGTTCTGATTGCAGCCGCGACCGGCCTGGGGGCCTGGTTCAACGAACGTCCCTTCCTGACCAGCGATTTCGGTTACATCAACTGGCCACCGCTGGAAGAGTTCGAATGGGCCACGGCCATGCTGTTTGACGTGGGCGTTTTCCTCGCCGTTCTTGGGGCGGTGATGCTGGCGCTGGATAGCCTGTCGCGCTTTGCGTGGCGGCCAGGTATGGCGCAGGAATTCCCGATGGATATCAACCCACTGCGGGATGCCCCTCAAGACGAAGATAAAGAGAAGGAGCAGGCCTGATGGAAGCGCTCGTAGCCTCTGCCGTAGGCATTATGACCGCCGCCGGGATATTCCTGATCCTGCGCCGTCGGACTTTCCCGGTCATTCTAGGCCTGTCCCTGATCACCTACGCGGTGAACGTGTTCTTGTTTGCCACAGGGCGCCTCGCGCTGAATGCGCCAGCCGTTCTGAACAAATACGAAGACGTACCCTATACCGACCCGCTGCCACAGGCGCTGGTGCTGACAGCCATCGTGATCTCGTTCGGGATGACGGCCGTGATCGTGATGATTGCCCTGTCGGCCTACCTGTCTTCAAAGGATGACCATATAGACATGAGCCCACAGGACAGCGTTGACGCGCCGGGAGAAGACGCATGAACCACTGGATCGTTGCGCCGATCGTCCTTCCCGCGATCCTGGCCCCGTTCATCATCATGGTCCTGCGGTATCATCTGGACCTGCAGCGCATCTTCTCGGTCGCCGGTGTCATTGCCCTGCTGGGCATTGCCCTGACCATCACCGCGCAAGCGTCGGGTGGTGAAATTCTGGTCTACGAGTTGGGCAATTGGCCTGCACCTTTCGGTATTGTCATGGTGTTGGATCGGCTCTCAGCCATGATGGTTCTGCTGACCGCGCTGCTGGCCTTACCCATTGTGCTTTATGCCATAGCGTCGGGCTGGGACGAGCGCGGGAAACATTTCCACGCACTGCTCCATTTCCAGCTTATGGGCGTTTGCGGAGCTTTCCTGACCGGCGACGCGTTCAACCTGTTTGTGTTCTTCGAGGTCCTGCTGATCGCCTCATACGGTCTGATGACCCATGGCGGCGGTTCGGTTCGTTTGAAATCGGGCGTGCAGTATGTGGCTTACAACCTCTTGGGCTCGACCCTGTTTCTGTTTGCCCTGGGCACGATTTATGGCGTCACCGGCACGCTGAACATGGCCGACATTGCGCTGCGTGTGGCGGAGCTTCCGGCTGAAGACACGGCTTTGCTACGGGTCGGCGCTGTGCTTTTGCTTTTGGTTTTCTGTATCAAAGCCGCCGTGTTGCCCCTGCATTTCTGGCTTCCCGCCAGTTATGCCAACGCCCCCCTACCGGTTGCCGCCCTTTTTGCGATCATGACCAAGGTCGGTGCTTACTCGATCATTCGGATGTACACGCTGGCCTTTGGACCAGAGGTTGAAGCGACCCAGGGATTGGTCGGCGATTGGCTGCAACCTGCCGCGCTTTTGACCTTGGCCGTTGGGGCCGTCGGCATATTGGGATCTCAGCACATAGCCCGCATGGTGGCATTTTGCGCCATCGCTTCGATGGGTACCCTGCTGATCGCAATCTCGCAATTCACGCCGGATGCGACGGCGGCGGCACTTTACTACGTGTTCCACTCGACGCTTGCGACTGCGCTGTTATTCCTGGTGGCGGATCTGGTGATGGAACGTCGCGGCGGTGCCATCGCACCCACAGCTCCGATGCCCCAAAGTGGCCTGATCTCGGCCCTGTTCTTTGTCGGAGCCATCGCAATGGCAGGGATGCCACCGCTTTCGGGCTTCATCGGTAAACTGCTGGTTCTGGACGCGTCCCGCGATGCATCGGATGCAACAGCGGTCTGGGCTGTTATTCTGATCGGGTCTTTTGTCACCATCGTTGGGCTGGCGCGCGCGGGAACGTTGATCTTCTGGAAAAGCCACGACACGCAGGTCGTCACCATCGAAGAGCCTGTCGAAGACGAAGAGGTCCCAGCACCGGTCGCCCCAGAACCGCAACTCGGCCTTGCGATCACAGCCGTGTTTGGACTGGTGGCGGGTTTGATCCTGCTGACCCTGTTTGCAGGTCCGGCCCTTGAATACACAAGCAAGACCGCAGCTCAGCTGTTTGCGCCCGAAAACTACATCTCTGCCGTATTGGGAAGGGAAGAATGATGAAACTGCTCCACCGGATCTTTCCGCACCCTCATCTGACTTTCTTGCTGACGCTCGTCTGGGTGCTGCTGGCCAATAACGGGTCTTTGAACTCTTTGGTGTTTGGTCTGATTTTGGGGATCATCATCCCCTTTATTACGCAGCCCTACTGGCCGGATCGTCCCAAGCTGCGCAATTGGCCGATGGTGGCAGAGTACATGCTGGTCGTGCTTTGGGACATTGTGATAGCAAACATCACCGTTGCCCGAATTATCCTGTTCAAACGCGATGCCGACCGCCAACCCAACTGGGTCTGTGTCCCGTTGGAACTGCGCACGCCAGAGGCGATCACCGTTCTGGCGGGCACCATAACCATGACCCCAGGCACCGTCAGCTGCGATCTGTCGGCGCAAGGGCATAACCTTTTGGTGCATTGTCTTGACGCCCCCAACCCTGAAGAGGTGCGCGATCAGATCAAGCAGCGTTACGAGCGCAGGTTGAAGGAGATTTTCGAATGATTTTGGAATATGCCATCTTGTTTGCCTTTGCCTGTTTCGGAGCTGCCATCATGATGTGCCTTTGGCGGATCATCACCGCAGACGGCGTTGGCACCCGCGTTCTCGCGCTGGATACGATGGTGATCAACACCATCGCCCTGATGATCCTCTATGGTCTGGATCAGGGCACCGAAATCTTTTTCGAAGCTGCCATGATCATTGCCATGCTCGGCTTCGTCTCAACTGTGGCTTACGCGCGCTTCATGTTGCGCGGCAACATTATCGAGTGAGGGCGGCATGACATTACTCGTCGAAATTCTGATCGCCGTCTTCCTGATCATGTCGGGCATCTTCGGTTTTGTCGGTTCCTTCGGCATGATCAAGCTAAAAGACCCTATGTCCCGCCTGCACGCGCCGACCAAGGCGACGACGTTGGGCGTGGGCGGTGTGCTTCTGGCCTCGATCACGCATTCCGTCCTGCTGGAAGGCAAACTGTCATTGCATGAGCTTCTGATCACGCTTTTCTTGTTCCTGACGGCACCGATCACGGCCCTGTTCATTGCCAAATGGCACATTCATCGTCATGAAAAGCCCAGCGATTTGCCGGATGCGGGTGAGGATGAGCTTTGGGCCACTCACGCGGTCGAGCAGGTCGAGGACGTCCCGGACCATAGCGCGAATTAACCCAATGCACTCACCTCCGCTACCTTTAACCCGCGATCTGGTTCTTGTTGGCGGAGGTCACACCCATGCGTTGCTTTTGCGGAAATGGGGGATGAACCCCCTGCCCGGGGCACGGGTGACAGTGATCAACCCCGGTCCAACCGCGCCATATTCCGGGATGCTACCCGGATTTGTCGCCGGACATTATGATCGCCGGGAATTGGACATTGATCTGGTGAAACTCGCGCGCTTCGCAGGCGCTCGTGTTATTCTGGGTGCGGTTGAGGGGATCGATACCGACGCACATCAGGTGCATGTTCCCGGACACCCGCCGGTCGGGTTTGATGTGGCGTCAGTCAATGTCGGGATCACTTCGGACATGCCCGCTCTGCCGGGCTTTGCCGAACATGCCATTCCAGCCAAACCTCTGGGCGGATTTGCTGCGCGGTGGGCTGACTATCTTAATCACGATGGCCCTGCGTCAGTCGCGGTGATCGGCGGGGGCGTTGCCGGGGCCGAATTGGTCATGGCCATGGCCCATGCTCTCAAAGCAAAGGGGCGCGCGGGGCGGATAACGCTGATCGATAATGCCTCGATCCTGACGGCCACCAAACCCAAGGCGGCGGCCACGATCCGCCGCGCCATGCAGGATCTGGGTGTGGACGTCATCGAAAACGCAGTGATCACCCGGATCGACGCGGATCACGTGGAACTGAAGGACGGCCGCGCAATACCTGCAGATTTCGTCACCGGAGCCGCCGGGGCGCGCCCTTATGACTGGATCGCACATACTGGGCTGGATCTGCAGGACGGGTACATCCGGGTGAACGGCCATCTTCAATCCAGCGACCCCGCTGTTTTTGCAGCCGGAGATTGCGCCCACCTGTCGGATAATCCGCGCCCCAAGGCAGGCGTTTACGCGGTGCGCGAAGCGCCCGTTCTTTTTGATAATCTGCGTGCCGCGCTGGGGGCGGGACGGATTCGCAGGTATGTCCCGCAGAAGGATTACCTCAAACTGATTTCTTTGGGCGGCAAATCCGCGCTTGGTGAACGTTTGGGGACATCCTTCAGCGGTCCGATCATGTGGAAATGGAAGAACCACATCGACCAAACCTTCATGAACAGGTTTCGAAACCTGCCGCAGATGAAGCCTCCAGCATTACCACGCGACCGGGCCTTTGGGCTGGATGAGTCGCTGGGGGAAAAACCCATGTGCGGAGGGTGCGGCGCAAAGGTCGGGCGCGACGCGTTGCAGACCGCTCTGAAATCGCAACCCGCCCCGACCCGCTCGGACATTACCCCCCTGCCCGGCGATGATGCGGCTTTGTTACAGACGGGTGGCGTTCAGCAGGTCATGACCTCGGATCACCTGCGGGCTTTCACCAATGATCCCGCCCTTATGGCACGCATTGCTGCTGTGCACGCGTTGGGGGATATCTGGGCCATGGGAGCTACGCCTCAGGCCGCAACGGCAACGATCATCCTGCCTCGTATGTCCGCCAGTCTTCAAGGCCGCACCATGGCAGAAATCATGGCAGTCGCGGGCAAGGTGATGAAAGAGGCCGGGGCCGAAATTGTGGGTGGGCACAGTTCCATGGGCGACGAGATGACCATCGGCTTTACGATAACCGGCCTTTGTGAAACGCCTCCTGTAACATTGGCGGGTGGGCAACCGGGGGACCGTCTGATCCTGACCAAGCCCTTGGGCAGCGGCGTTATGATGGCTGCGGAAATGGCCGGTCTAGCCAACGGAGCCTGGGTCGCAGCGGCCTATCAGCAGATGACCCAACCGCAGGGAGAGGCGGCACGTATTCTGGCCAAAGCCCATGCGATGACGGATGTGACCGGGTTTGGTTTAGCCGGACACCTGCAAGGTATCTGCGACGCCTCAGGCTGCGGTGCCGTGCTTGATCTGGACGCGATTGAGGTGATGGATGGTGCGCTGGAGCTGTCTGAACAAGGTATGCGGTCAACGATCTTTGCCGACAACCGGGCTATTGCCATGGGCCTGCCCGCCGAAGGCAAAGCCGCTTTGTTGTTCGATCCGCAAACGGCTGGTGGTTTACTAGCGGCTGTCGATGCGGCAGCAGCCGATGCCCTGATTCAGGGCTTGAAGGCCGCAGGGTACCCCGCCGCAATCATTGGCGAATTGACTGATACTCCGGGCATGCGCCTTCAAAGCTGATCCAACAGGCTTTCGATTTGAGACGCTGCCGTTGCAAGGCCGTCATCGTCCAATGTCGCAATGTTGATGTTGGCCAATACCTGTACGGACCGCGACCGCCGTGATTTGGTGTAGGCCGGATCATAGTGCTGTTCCATCAACGCCTGTGTCAGCGCGTGTTTTTCATCCGCATCGATCAGGTGCATCCACCCATCGACAACGTCATGTCCGCGATGAAAACGCAGCGGAGAAAGCCGATCCCGCAAACGATCACTGTCAGACAGGATGTCGTCATAGGCCCTCACCAGATAGGCGGCGCGCGCTTCAATCGGCGCTGTGATTTGCACCCTGGGGGCCGCGCATAGCGCGGTCCAAAGGCTGGGCGGCAGGATCAGACTGCCGATTTTCGAAGATTCCGCTTCGACCACAACAGGGCGCGCTGGGTCCATAGCGCATAGTGCGCCGGACAACGCCGATTCAAACGCCTTTTGCGCGGGCTGTCCGCCTGGCCTTTCCCCCAGCAAAGATCCCCGGTGATTGGCCAATGCCTCAAGGTCGAGAACCTGTACGCCGCGCCTTTGTAACAGAGCCAACAGATCCGTCTTGGCCGTTCCGGTATAGCCATCCAGGGCGATCAATCGATGCGGTAGAGGATCATCATACAAATACGCATTCACCAACCGGCGATAGGTGCGATAGCCGCCTTCGACCACGTCAGCGCGCCAACCGATTTGCTGCAACATCCAGGTGAACGAACCAGAACGTTGACCACCGCGCCAGCAATAGACCAATGGTCTCCAACTACCCGCGTGATGGCTGAGGCGCTGTTCGATGTGATTGGCCGCATTGCGGAACACAAGCGCGGCCCCCAGTTTGCGCGCCAAAAACGGGCTTTCCTGAACATAGATGGTCCCAACCCGAGCGCGCTCTTCGTTGTTCAGAACCGGTAGATTTATAGCACCCGGCAAATGATCCTCGGCATACTCGGCCGGGCTGCGCACGTCGATAACCGTATCAAAGTTATGCGCGTGAAGCTTGGTCAGATCAGGGAATTTCAAAGCCATACCAGTGGTCTAGCTTGCCGAGTTTCGAAAGAAAAGGTCATGCGCCCTTAGCCGTCGAAAGGTTCAATCAGTTCGGGTCCGCTGGCCCGGTTGGAATTCACCGTCGGGTCGACGCGGTGGTAGGCCAGCACGCCCTCGTCACCCGGCTGCATCAACCGTGCGGCACCTTTCCCCGACTCGCCCAGCCACAATGGCCAGTCTTCAGGCTCAAGGATCAAGGGCATCCGGTGGTGTATTGTCTTGAGATTTTCATTTGCACCTGTGGTCACGATAGCGCAGGTGCCTTGTCGGCTTTCCTGTGGTCCCCAATCCTGCCAGACGCCCGCGAAGGCAATCGGGGCTCCATCCTTGCGATGGATGTACCACGGCAGTCGGGTGCCCTGATCGGTTTTCGTCCATTCGTAGAACCCGGTGGCCGCGATCAGGCAGCGGCGCGACCGGCAGGCTTCACGAAAGGCTGGTTTTTCCGCCAAAGTCTCGGACCGCGCATTGATCAACAACGGGCCAGCCGTTTCAGATTTGTACCAGTGTGGCAGAAATCCCCAACGCAAACCGTCCAGATGGCGGCCTGTTTCACCGCTGCGCACCACATGTACCTGATTTGTCGGACAAACATTAAAGTTTGGAACTGCTGGCAGCGTATTTGCCGGCCGTGCAGAAAACAGCTGCGCCATGGCGTCATTGGGAAGAGTTATTGCAAACCGTCCACACATGGGTAATGAACCATCGATACATTCTTGATACAGGCGCAGGATCTTACGGGTCACATGAAAAACCAAACGACTCAATCCCTCAAGAGCAAAGCGATTTCCCTTCTGGAAGCAGAAAAGTTGCCACAGGCTTTGAAAAAGGCGCAGCTGGGCGTCAAGAAATTCCCCAAGGACTCGGACTTTCACGCCATCGCCGGTTTTGTTCTGACCGAGATGAAACAATACAAGAAATCCATTCCGCATTTCGTCGAAGCCTCGCGGATGAAACCGGATGATCCGCAATTCGTGGAAAACCTCGCCAACGCTCTGATGCAGATCGGCCAGTTTCCCAAAGCGCTGGAATACACCGAACAAAAGTTGGAACAGTTCCCCAACAACAAGGAACTGAACCGAGTTCTGGATGAGATACACCTCAAAGGTACATCGTGGCGTTCGATCATTGAACACGCAACCAACAAGCTGGCCAATGACCCCGACAATGCTGATTTGTTGACCAAGCGGGCCCGAGCCTATTCCAAGATTGGATTTGTCGATGAAAACTCCCGTGATATTGCGCGTGCCTATGAACTGGACCCGAACAATATTAAGATCTCCTTCCAGAAATCCGTAAATCTGCACCAAAGCGGCGATAAAGAAGCATCTACCGAGATTCTACACCGTATCCTTGAGGAAAATCCTGAGCACGCCCCGACATTGCTGCAATTGTCGACAATGGTCGGCAAGGAGGATGCGGTGAACCTGATGGACGCAGTTGAGATCGCTATCGCCAGTAACGAGAACGTGCTGGTGGAGCTTGAGTTCGCCAAAGCACATCTGATTTCCCAAACCGATGGTCTGGACGCGGCGCTGTCGCAATTTGCTTACGCCAATGCGATTCAGCACGACGGCAATCCATATAACTTTGCTGCAGAAGAGAAAAAACTTCGCAATATCACAAGCCTGTTCCCGCTCGGCGAAGACATTCAAACCTCTGACAACAACGATTCACCGGTACCGATCTTTGTACTTGGGCAGCCGCGGTCTGGTACCACACTGATGGAAATGATGCTTAGTTCTGCGCCACATATTGCTGGGTGTGGCGAGTTAATGCTGGGCGCGGACTTATCCCAAGACTTCGAGAACGGTAAAAACGCTTTCACCGCCGCGAAGGCAACCGAATTTGCGCAGGAATTCCGTAAGCTAATGCCGCCAATCCCCGCGGATTCGGTCGCCTTTGTCGACAAGATGCCCCACAATTTTCAGCGAGTGGGGTTCCTGCTGGCCGCGTTCCCAAATGCTAAGATAATCAACATGCTGCGAGATCCCCGCGATGTCGGCTTGTCCAAGTGGATTCGCCGCTTTCCTGCAGGCGGGATGCGCTATGCGTCAAATCTGCAGTCGATTGCTCATTCGGCGAACTTGTACCGCCAGTACATGGCGCATTGGCAGTCCGTGTTTGGCGAAAACATCCTGACCATTCCTTATGAGAAGCTGGTGGCCGACCCGGAGACCTACAGCAAACAGGTCGCCGCGTTTTGCGGCATTGAATGGAGCGAGGCCATGATGCGACCCGAGCAAAACACCAAACAGGTCAGAACAGCTAGCATCGATCAGGTTCGCAATAAAATCTCAACCAAATCCATTGGTGGATGGCAGAGCGTCTCCGAACATTTGCGCCCTATGCTGGACGACTTGGACCCATCGCTTTGGCCGGAATACGATTTCAGCTGACAGGCCGTGAAACAGAAAAAGCCGCATCACCCGGATGCGGCTTTCTTGTTTCAGGTGGCAGAATTTACTTCTGCTTGATACGCCCGTCCAGATAGGGCTGATACGGCGCGTTTTCCGCTAGATATTCGGCTGTGACATCGGCCAGATCGGGGCCGAAGTCATAGGCATTCTTGTCGTCACCTTCGAACATCGAATAACCATCGCCACCGTTGCGCACATAGTTGTTGGTCACAACAAGGTAAGTCTTGTTCGGATCAATCGGAACAAATCCGTCACCTTCGGCCACCATGACTTCGCTGATGCGGCCTTCGTTCGGGGCCACGCTAGGATCCCAGGTAAAGCTCAGGCCCGCAACTTGCGGAAAGCGGCCTTTTACCTCTTCAACCTGACTGACTCCATTTTCCAACGCGTCGATGACGGTCTGGCCGGTGATCTCAAAAGTGGACAGCGTGTTCTGGAACGGCAGAACCGTCAGCACTTCGCCCATGGTTACATCACCCTCGTCGATAGACGCACGCAGGCCACCTGAGTTGGCAATTGCAATCTGCGCCCCCTGATCGGCGACACGGGCCAGCATCGCGTCGGCCACAAGGTTACCCATTTCACATTCCTGCACACGGCAGATCGACCTGTCGCCCTGAATTGCTGCGCCTGAGTTTGCAACAACGCGTTGCTTCATCTCTTCAATCGGCGCACCCATTTCGGCCACGCGGGCAGCGATGTCAGCGTCAGGCGTGACCGAGGCGTCCAGAAGAATGGGTTCGCCCTCGGCTGCAATCAGATTGCCGTCGTCGTCAAAGGTCAGGGTGATCTCGCCCAGGTATTTTGAATACGCGTAAGCCTGAACCACCGGCACGTCACCAACCATCATCGGATACGACCCGGCCGCGCCCTCCTGCGTGTTCGACAACAGAGTATGCGAATGACCACCGACCACCAGATCGAGGCCCGGAACCTGCGCTGCGATCTCAAGATCCTTGGCCAGACCCACATGGTTCAAGGCGATGATGATGTTGACGCCTTCATCCTGCAGTGCCGCCACATCCGCCTTCAGGCTTTCGATCTCGTCCTGAAACACAACGTCCTTGCCGGGGCTGGACGTCTCAACCGTATCCGTGGCGAGCGCCGAGATGATACCGACTTTCTGGCCGCCGATATCAAGCACAACATGGTTTTCAACCTTGCCGTTCAGCTCGGCCGACGATGACAGGTCCAGATTGCCTGAAATCACCGGGAAGCTGACCGTTTCAATGAACGATGCCAAACCTTCAGGGCCGTCGTCGAATTCGTGGTTCCCCACGGCCATGACGTCATAGCCGATCGCTTCCATAAACTCGGCTTCTGCTGCGCCCTTGTAAGTGGTGTAGAACAACGACCCTTGGAAAGGATCGCCTGCGTCCAGCAGCAGAACATTCTGATCCGCCAGCGCATCACGACGGGAATCAACGATCGTCTTGAGGCGCGCAACCCCGCCAAAACATTTGCCTTCCGCTTCATCCTCAGCGTCGCAAGTTGAGTCGTATTTATTGATCGACTCGATGCGGCTGTGAATGTCGTTGGTGTGCAGAATGGTTAACTTATATTCGGCCGCCGCCATACCGGCAGTTAGGCCAAGAATTGCAGCAGACGCCAAGAATCGGGTCAACATACTGAATCTCCCTGTTTATATTTTCAAAGATCGTGCGCTTATGGAGAGCGAGAGTCAAAGAGGAAATCCGGCTTGATTCCGAACGCCGCGCGGGGCATCAGATCGATATGCTGATTTACAAAATTTTCCGGGCCGATGAATGGGCCGCCCTGCAAGACAAGGGCGCAACAGATGGCGCCCCAATTGATGTCACCGATGGCTTTGTCCATTTTTCAACGGCCGAACAAGCTGCTGAGACGGCGGCGAAACACTTCGCAGGTGTGGATGATCTGACGTTACTGGCCTGTAATGCCGACGCCATGGGCGACGATCTGAAATGGGAAGTTTCTCGGGACGGTGCCCTGTTCCCGCATCTCTATCGCCAGATCCGGCTTGGCGACGTTGTCTGGTCGCGCCCTCTGCCATTTGACGGTGCTGTGCACCAGTTCCCCGAGGACATGGAATGACATCCTTTATCGACCCGGATCGGGATCAGTTCGAAGCATTCAAAGCGCTGGATCGCAATCAGCCGATCGAAATGCTCAATCTGGTTAAATTCCGGGCCGTAGCACAGTATCCCGCGTCGCATGAATTGGCAGGCGCGGGGCTGACAGGTGCAGAAGCCTATCAGAAATACGGTGCTGAAACCGCCCCGATTATTGCGCGTATCGGGGCAAGTATTTTGTGGCGTGGGGTGTTTGAAACAACTCTCATCGGACCGGTTGATGAGGTCTGGGATGCCGTCTTTATCGCCCGCTATCCGACCGCGCACGCGTTCCTTGAAATGGTGACAGACCCAGTGTACCGGGCCGCGGTCATCCACCGTCAGGCTGCAGTCGAAACCTCGCGCCTGATCCGGTGTGGATCCGGGGAAAGCGGAAAGGCCTTCGGATGAAGCTGATTGAAAAACTGGGGCTGAGCGCCCTGCACCGCATGGATCCCGAAGCTGCGCATGGCATGTCGATCATGGCGTTGAAGTCCGGGCTGACACCCGCGCCGGGACCGGTGACGACACCGCGCCTGAAAACCAAAGTGGCGGGGTTGGATCTGCCCAACCCAGTCGGTCTGGCCGCTGGTTTTGACAAAAATGGCGAGGTTCTCGCCCCCCTATCGCGCGCCGGGTTTGGCTTTATCGAGGTGGGCGCCGTCACGCCCCTTCCGCAGCCGGGAAACCCCAAACCACGCCTGTTTCGTCTGACCGAGGACAAGGCAGCCATCAACCGCTTTGGTTTCAACAACGAAGGCATGGAGGTGATGGCTAAACGGCTGGCAGAGCGCCCCAAAGACGCAGTGATCGGCCTGAACCTTGGGGCCAATAAAGACAGCGAAGACCGCGCTGGTGATTTTGCGAAAGTTCTGGCCCATTGCGCGGCACATCTGGATTTTGCCACCGTAAACGTATCGTCACCGAACACGGAAAAACTGCGCGATTTGCAGGGCAAGGCCGCGCTGACCGCGCTGTTGAATGGTGTGATCGAAACACGCCATGCTCTGCCCCGCCCGCTTCCGATCTTTCTGAAAATTGCGCCTGATCTGACTGAACCGGAATTGCAGGACATTGCTGAGGTCGCTCGCGAAACCCGCGTGGACGCTGTGATTGCCACCAACACCACGCTGTCGCGGAATGGGTTGCTTAGCGCGCATAAAGGGGAAGCCGGAGGATTGTCTGGCGCGCCTTTGTTCGAAAAATCCACCCGTGTGCTGGCGAAGCTGAGCCAGTTGACCGATGGAGCAATCCCGCTGATCGGCGTCGGCGGCATCAGCAATGCTGAGCAAGCTTACACCAAGATCTGCGCCGGGGCGTCTGCCGTACAATTCTATACCGCCATGGTTTACGGTGGTATCTCACTTGCCGCTGACATCGCGCATGGGCTGGATCAATTGCTGGCGCGTGATGGCTATGACAGCGTTGCCGAGGCCGTGGGCAGCAAACGAGAGGACTGGCTGTGATCGAATACTGGCACAACCCCCGCTGTTCCAAATCCCGCGCCGGGTTGGCGCTGTTGGAGGAGAATGGCGCAAAGATCAAACTGCGAAAATACCTTGAAGATGTGCCCTCGGCCGACGAAGTACGGGCCGCGCACGTTTCACTGGGATTGCCTGTGATTGATATGGTGCGCACCGGTGAAAAACGGTTCAAGGAATTGGGGCTGACAAAGACCGCATCAGATGACGACTTGATCCGCGCCATGGCGGAAAACCCGATCCTGATCGAACGCCCCCTTGCCATTGCCGGGGACAAAGCCGCCATCGGGCGTCCACCTGAGAACCTGCTGACACTGCTCTAAGCCACTTGCGCTTCCAGCTTGGGATAGCGCCAGCCCATCGTCACACCCCGCGCGATGTTCAGAACCATAAGCGCGGCCCACAGACCGTGATTTCCGAGGCTCGGCACTAAAATGAACAGCGCGACTACATAGATCGCCACGGATTGAATCATTGCGTTGCGCATGGCCCGGGTCCAGGTGGCACCAATGTAGATGCCATCGAACATCCAACTGGCCACACCAACAATCGGGGCCAATGCCGCCCAGAACAGGTAGTCGCGGCTGGCCAAACGCACCTCGGGCGAGGTTGACATCAGATCAATCAGGGCCGGGCCAGCCAGGAAGAACACAGCCCCCAGTAATATGGCTCCACCAAACCCCCATTGCGATGCCATGATACTGGCGCGTCGCAGCTGGTGCCGATCCCGCGCACCAACTGCGCCACCGACCAAAGCCTCGGCCGAAAAGGCGAACCCGTCCAGGGCGAAGGCTGTGATCTCAAGGAACTGCAGAAGAACCTGATTGGCGGCCAACGTCACGTCGCCCAGATCCGCACCCACGAACAGGAAAGTCGTGAACGAGCCTGTTAAAAGCACGGAACGGATCATGATGTCACCGTTTACTTGCATCATTCGGCGCAGGCGCGCGGCATCGAAAATCCGCGCCCGGTCACGCCAGATTTTGCCTTCGAATCCGTCCCGGCACAGCCATAAGCCCAGCGCCAAACCAGTCCACTCGGCAATCAGGGTGGCCACAGCGACGCCCTCGACGCCCCATCCCAGCCCCAGAACAAACCAAAGGTCCAGAATGATATTCAGCCCGTTCATCCAGATTTGCAGAATGAAAACGCCACGTGTTCGTTCAACGGCGATCAGCCATCCGGTCACGGCATACAGCGCAATCGTGGCCGGAGCCCCCCAGATGCGAGTCTCCAGATAGGCGCGCGTCAGTGCCTCAACCTCGGGGCTGGCAGGCGACAGAGCAAATGCCCCGGCAAAGACAGCCGCCTGCGCGAGGACAAAGAACACGCCCGCTGCCGCGCCCAGCAGAAGCCCCCGAATCAGCAAAGCCCTTGTTTCAGCGATGTCACCTGCCCCGCGCGCCTGCGCAGCCAGGCCAGTCGTGCCCATGCGCAGAAACCCGAAGATCCAGTAGATCGAAGCCAGTATAACCGCGCCCATACCCACGGCACCGATAGGTGCGGCCTGCCCCATTTGACCGACTACGCCCGTGTCTACCGCGCCAAGAATGGGCACGGTCGCGTTCGACAGCACGATCGGGACTGCGATCTTCAGCACCCGTCTGTGCGTGATGGGCGCCGACGCGTCCTGCATCGTCAGCTCTTGTCTCTGGGAGGTTGAGGCATCAGGAAATGCCCTGATGCCTGCGCAAACAGTTTCGCATGATTGTCCTGCCAGGCTTCGACCCGGACCGAAGCATAACGCCGCCCCGACCTGCTGACAAAAGCCCGTGCGTAAGCATCACGCGGCAGGCCCGAGCGCAGGTAATCGACGGTAAAGTCGATTGTCTTGGGAAAGCGGATGTCCGGGTCGGTCACGATGGCCTCACCATCGATCTCACCACTCTCGATGCGCGGGAACATGTGTTCCCAACTGAGAGTGATGACAGCGGTCACTTCGAGAAAGGCGGCCGTGACGCCGCCGTGAATCGCAGGCAAAAACGGGTTGCCGATCAGTTTGTCGTCGAAATTCAACACACCGGTCAGTTCATCCCCACGCCGGTCGAAGTTGATATCGAGAAAGCGGATATAGGGTACGCCATCAACCAGCGCGCGCAATGCCGCATCGCGCCGTTGTTTGACCACCTGCATCGGTTCAGGCCGCGGTCTTGCCATGTTACTTCCCCTCAACCGTAAATGACCCGGCAGCGGTTGCCACAGGCAGGTCTGTGTCATTGTCAACGGCAGTCGCCCTCACAAACGCCACATTCCGCGTGATGTGATAGCAGGTCGCGCGTGCCGTGATTGTCTGACCCGGCGTTGCCGCGCGCATATAGTCGATGCGCAAGTCTATGGTTGCAGTCCCCCCGGGTGCCGATGGGTGGCTCATCACCGCAGCACCGCAGCACGTATCCAAAATGGTCGAGATTGCTCCGCCGTGGATCACTCCGGTGCGCGGGTCTCCGATCAGATCTTCGTTGTATGGCAGCGTGATCTCTGCTTCGCCCTCGCCAATATGGGTCAGCGTCAGGTTCAGGGCCCGCGCATGAGGGATCGCCTCGATAAATTGGCGGGCTAGTACTGTCTTGTCGACCATTGGCATTTGTCCTGTTCTCGTTCCTTCCTTTATGAGCCGCTGTTTCGGCAAAGGGCAAGCCCAGCTGTTGCGCTTGGGATCGGGACCGCCTAGGTTGCTGGCAAGGAGACCAGGAATGTCCAACAACCGTTTGTCATTCAAAGAGATGTGCGCCGAGTTCGATGTAACACCGCGCACCCTGCGCTATTACGAATACATCGAACTTCTGCAACCAGATCGCGAAGGCCGGTCCCGATTTTACGGCGCGCGGGAATGCGCCCGGATGAAGTTGATCATGCGTGGCCGCAAGTTTGGATTCCCGCTGGAAGAGATTCGCCAATGGCTTTTGATCTATGAGGATCAGGGCAACGAAGCTCAAATGGCTACTTTTGTTGAGATGGCGGACCGCCAAATGGGCGAGCTTGAGCAACAACGCGAGCAACTTGACGAAGCCATGGACGAACTGAAGCGCCTGCGCGACCAGACAGCAAAGTCCCTGAAGTAGGTCTTCCGTCGCTTCGGAATTCTTTCCTGTACACTCTGTCTTGCGACACACCTCACGCGTGTGCAAACAGCTTTTTTGCACGCAAAAGTCGGGGCTCAGGCTTGACCTTAGGGCAAGAAAATTACGCGAAAGCCCGTTTACGCGTTTGGATGTTACGTCAACTTTGAAGTGACGCAGCGTCTGAATTACGTAAACGTCACTCACGTGTTGTAAAGCTCAAAGCAACTGCGCAACTCATGTCTCATGACGCCAGTGACGAGAGTATGACGAATGACCGAAGATGTGATGACAATCCGCGAGATGTGCGAGACTTACGATGTCACGCCACGCACTTTGCGGTTCTACGAGGCCAAGGAACTTTTGTTCCCGATCCGCGAAGGCCAAAAACGTCTGTTCACCAAACGTGACCGGGCGCGGCTGAAACTGATCCTGCGCGGGAAACGCTTTGGCTTCAGCCTGGAAGAGATCCGACAACTTCTGGATCTGTACCATGTGGGCGACCAGCAGGTCACTCAGATGACCCGCACATATGAAATCGCGTTGGAACGTCTGGCGGATATGGAAGAACGCCGCCGCGAACTGACGCAAGCCATCGACGATCTGAAAGAGCAGTTGCGCTGGGGCGAGAAAGTCATCGCCTCGATGAAACAGGAAAAGAAGGCGGCCGAGTAACCTCGCCCCGCCATCCGGACATATGAATTAAGGGAGCTTCACATGCCCGTTTACAACGCGCCAACCAAAGACACGCAGTTCATCCTGCACGACGTTCTGAAAATCTCTCAGTCGGATATTCCCGGCTATAACGAACTGGAAGCCGAGTTTACCGGCGCGGTTTTGGAAGAGGCTGGCAAGGTTGCCACCAACGTCCTGCATCCGCTGAATGTCGTAGGGGACACCGAAGGGTGCCGGTTGGAAAACGGTATTGTGTACACTCCTACCGGTTTCAAAGACGCCTTCGAGCAGATGAAGGAAGGTGGCTGGACTGGCCTCGACATGCCGGAAGAGTATGGCGGCCAGAACATGCCCTATGTACTGGGCACCGCCGTGGGCGAGATGTTCTCGGGTTCAAACCAGGCATTTACCATGTACCAGGGTCTGACGCATGGCGCGGCCTCTGCGATTCTGGCGCACGGGACTGACGAGCAGAAGAACAAGTACCTGCCGAACATGGTCAGCTGTGAATGGACCGGGACCATGAACCTGACCGAGCCGCATTGCGGCACCGATCTGGGCCTGATGCGCACCAAGGCCGAACCACAGGGCGATGGCAGCTATAAGATTTCTGGCCAGAAGATCTTTATCTCGTCCGGTGATCACGACATGGCCGACAACATCATCCACCTGGTGCTGGCCAAGATCCCCGGTGGCCCCGATGGCATCAAGGGCGTGTCGCTGTTTATCGTGCCGAAGTTCATCGTCAACGAAGACGGCACACCGGGTGAGCGCAACGGCGTCTCGGTCGGCAAGATCGAAGAGAAAATGGGCATCCACGGCAACTCGACCTGCGTCATGAACTATGACGAGGCCACCGGTTGGCTTTTGGGCGAAGAACACAAAGGCATGCGCGCCATGTTCACCATGATGAACGAAGCGCGTCTTGGTGTGGGGATGCAAGGTCTGGCACAGGCCGAGGCCGCGTTCCAAAACGCTCTGGAATATGCCAAGGACCGCTTGCAAGGCCGGGACGTAACCGGCGTGAAGAACCCGGACGGCCCCGCCGATCCATTGATCGTACACCCTGACATCCGCCGCAACCTGATGGATCAGAAAAGTTTTACCGAGGGCGCGCGCGCGTTCATCCTTTGGGGCGCGACGATGCTCGACAAGTCGCATCGCTCGGGTGACAAAGACGCGGATGGGCTGATCTCGCTGCTGACGCCGGTCATCAAGGGTTTCCTGACGGATCAGGGCTATGACATGACCGTGCAGGCGCAACAGGTTTATGGCGGCCATGGCTACATCGAGGAATGGGGCATGTCGCAATACACCCGCGACGCCCGTATCGCGATGATCTACGAAGGCGCAAATGGCGTTCAGGCGCTTGACCTTGTGGGCCGGAAACTGGCGCAGGACGGCGGCAAGCACGTCATGGCGTTCTTTGAGATGGTCAAAACCTTCTGCAAGGAAAACGGTGGCAAGGACGAAGCCTATGACAAAGCGTTCATCGAGCCGCTGAAAGCTGCATCCAAGGACCTGCAGGCCGCTGGTATGTACTTCATGCAGGAAGGCATGAAGAACCCGAACAACGCGCTGTCTGGTTCGTACGACTTTATGCACATGTTCGGCCATGTTTGCCTGGGCCTGATGTGGGCGCAGATGGCGAAAGCTGCACAAGATGCTCTGGACGGTGGTGCATCGGACAAAGAGTTTTACGAGACCAAGATCAACACCGGCCGCTTCTACATGGCACGCCGCTTGCCCGCGACCGGGATGCACCTGGCGCGCATTCAGACGGGTGCGGACACGGTAATGGCACTGGACGCGGCGAACTTCTGATCTCAGTGTGGGTTCGGGCAACCCTGCCCGGACCCAGACCACCGGAGGACCCAAATGCCAAAGCGTTTTCGCCTGACACGTCGCTTTCCTGTCGCCATGACTGAGGACGGGTATCGCAAGCTCAAAGCGTTCGCGCGAGAGGCTGGTCTGGACGAAGGTGAGGCTTTGTCTTTTTTGTTCGAAAATTTCAACAGTGTGATTGATGAGGAAAACCTGACCCACCGCTTGCGTATCTTCAACTCTGAGCTTGAGGCGCGGAAAAGATGAGCCACTGCGGCGAACGTACGACGACTACGCTAGCCTAAATGCCGGATGCCTCCGGCGGGAGTATTTATGAAAAGATGAAGCGGCGACGCGTCCCTGCCACAGGGCGCACTCGCCATCAGGACAGGGACGACTTCACCTTTTGCGGTCATCGGCTCTCCAGCCTGTACCGCGGGACCATTGAATTCGAAGATGGTTGATCAAAGGTTACTGACAGACCTTCATCTTTTCAAAAATACTCAAATCCGGCCTAGCCAATTGCGCCTTGGGAGGGGCGATCGCATGAGCATCAAACTTCATTGCTTTAGAGAAAGCGGAAACAGCTACAAGGCTGCCTTAGCGCTGGAAATGTCCGGGTTGGATTGGGAGCCCGTCTTTGTCGATTTCTTCAACGGTCAAACGCGCACACCTGAGTTTCGTGCCGAGGTCAATGAGATGGGCGAAGCGCCTGTCCTGATCGACGGTGATTTCCGCACCAGCCAATCTGGCGCCATCCAAGCTTATGTGACTGAAAAATCGGGCAAGTTCGGCGGCAAGGATCGGGAAGAAAATTACGACATTTTCCGCTGGGTTTTGTGGGACAATCACAAGCTTAGTTCGATGGCAGGCTTGACGCGTTTTCTGATCAACTTCCTCCCGGAACAGCATCGCAATCCCGATGTGATTGCTTTCAATCAAGGGCGCCTGAAGGCAGCTTACCAAGTGTTGAACGCCCATTTGGAGGGTCGCGACTGGATCGTTGGCGACGGCGTGACGAACGCCGATCTCAGTTGCTGCGGCTATCTCTATTACCCCGAACCATTCGGCTTTGACCGCGCCGACTGGCCCCATATTGACGCCTGGCTGACCCGGTTGTCCGAGCAGCCCGGCTGGAAACACCCCTATGACCTGATGCCCGGCAACCCGTCGGATCGAGCTTAAGGAGAAGACCCATGACCGAAGCTTACATTTATGACGCCCTGCGCACCCCGCGCGGCAAGGGCCGCAAGGATGGCAGCCTGCACGAGGTTACCTCGGTGCGCCTGTCCGCCCTGACCCTGAACGCGATGAAAGAACGCAATAACCTTGAAGGCCACGCCGTCGAGGATGTGATCTGGGGCAACGTCACACAAGTGATGGAACAAGGCGGATGTTTGGCGCGCTCGGCGGTTCTGGCCTCGGACCTGGATCAGTCGATCCCCGGTCTGGCGATCAACCGCTTCTGCGCCTCGGGCATGGAAGCCGTGAACCTGGCGGCGAACCAAGTCAAAGGCGGCGCTGGCGACGCTTATATCGCTGGCGGTGTTGAGATGATGGGCCGCGTGGCCATGGGCAGCGACGGTGCCGCGATTGCTGTTGATCCTTCGCTGGCGATGGACACCTATTTCGTACCGCAGGGTATTTCAGCGGATATTATCGCTACTGAGTATGGCTTTAGCCGCGACGACGCAGATGCGCTGGCCGTTGAATCGCAACGACGCGCTGCAGAGGCATGGGAAGACAACCGGTTCGAGAAATCGGTCATCAAGGTGACTGACCAGAACGGTCTGACCATTCTGGATCGCGACGAATATATGCGTCCCGGTACTGACATGCAGAGCCTCGGCGCGTTGAACCCGTCCTTCCAGATGATGGGCGAGCAGATGCCGGGCTTCGACAAGGTGGCGATGATCAAGTACCCGCATCTGGAACGGATCAACCACATCCACCACGCGGGCAACAGTTCGGGCATCGTGGACGGTGCGGCGGCTGTTCTGATCGGCAACAAGGAATTCGGTGAAAAATACGGCCTCAAGCCGCGCGCCCGTATCAAGGCAACCGCCAAGATCGGCACCGATCCGACCATCATGCTGACCGGCCCGGTTCCGGTGACCGAAAAGATTCTTGCCGACAACGGCATGAAGATCAGTGATCTGGACCTGTTCGAAGTGAACGAAGCCTTCGCTTCGGTCGTGCTGCGCTTCCAGCAGGCATTCGACGTTGATCCGGCACTTGTTAACGTGAACGGCGGCTCGATCGCGATGGGGCACCCGTTGGGCGCAACTGGTGCGATGATCATCGGCACTCTGCTGGATGAGCTTGAGCGTCAGGACAAGGAAACCGGTCTGGCCACGCTCTGCATCGCGTCCGGCATGGGTGCGGCAACGATTATCGAGCGGGTCTGATGCCCAAGCTGGATCTCTCTCAGATCCCGTTCAAGGGTGGCTCGTCCTATCCCGGCAAGCTGGCTGAGGCGGTCGGAGGCCGTTTCAACCAAGGCGTTGGAGATGCGGGTGGGCTGACCCAATTCGGGGTCAACATCGTGCGGCTTGAGCCGCAGGCTCTGTCCTCGCTGCGTCATTATCATATGGAGCAGGACGAGTTTGCCATCATGCTCAGCGGTATATGCGTGCTGATCGACGACGATGGAGAGCATGAGATGCAGCCCGGTGATTGCGCCGCCTGGCCCGCTGGTGAAGCCAACGGCCATCACCTTGTGAACAGAACCGATGCGCCTGCGACCTTTCTGGTAGTGGGCACTCGGACCCCGACCGAGACCTGTTTTTACAGCGACTTAGACATGATGGTGAAGGATGAAGGGAACACCTTTACCCGGAAAGACGGCAGCCCGCTGACGGCTGACCAGATTGGAGATGACAATGACTGATTTCACTCTGAGCAAAGACGCGGACGGCGTCGCATTCGTGACCTGGGACGCCCAGGGCAAATCCATGAACGTGCTGACCCGCGAGGCGTTTCAGGAGGTCAGCCAACTGATCGATCAGGCCCTGAACGATGATGAGATCAAGGGGATCGTCATCACTTCGGGCAAAGAGGGCTCGTTTGCAGGCGGCATGGACCTGAATACGCTGGCCACCATTCGCCAGGAGGCAGGTGAAGAACCCGCGCAAGCGCTGTTCGATTTCGTCATGGGTGGCCACCACATTCTGCGCAAGCTGGAATTGGCAGGTATGGACCCCAAGACTAAGAAGGGCGGCAAGCCGATTGCCTGCGCAATCAACGGCACATGCGCCGGGATCGGGACCGAGATCGCTCTTGCCTGCCATCACCGCGTGATGACTGACAACCCGAAATCCAAGATCGGTCTGCCGGAAATTCTGCTGGGTATCTTCCCAGGTGGCGGCGGCACAATGCGCTATAGCCGAATGGTTGGTGCGATGGCGGCGGCCCCTGTCTTGCTGGAAGGCAAGATGATGGACCCCAAGAAAGCCAAGGGTGCGCAGCTGATCGACGCGGTTTCGGATGATCCGGTTGCCGCAGCCAAGGAATGGGTTCTGAACGCCAAGGATGCCGATCTGGTCAAGCCTTGGGACGCGAAAGGCTACAAGATGCCCGGCGGCGCGCCTTATCACCCTGCTGGCTTCATGACCTTCGTGGGTGCAAGCGCTATGGTGAACGGCAAGACGCAGGGTGCGTTCCCGGCGGCCAAAGCTCTGCTGAGCTCGATCTATGAAGGGGCTTTAGTTGACTTCGACACTGCCCTGAAAATCGAGGCGCGTTGGTTCACCAATGTCCTGATGAACCCCTCTTCGTCGGCCATGATCCGATCGCTGTTCCTGAACAAAGAAGCGCTTGAGAAAGGCGCCGTGCGTCCCAAGGATGTACCAGATCTGCGCGTTAAAAAGGTCGGCGTACTGGGCGCGGGCATGATGGGTGCTGGTATCGCTCTGGTCTCGGCTCAGGCCGGGATGGAGGTTGTTCTGATCGACCGTGATCAGGAAGCCGCCGACAAGGGCAAGGCGTACAGCGAAAGCTATATGGACAAGGGCATCAAGCGCGGCAAAGCCACGGCTGAGAAGAAAGAGGCCCTGCTGGCACGCATCACGGCCACCCCCGATCTGGAACAATTGAAAGGCTGCGACCTGATCATCGAAGCCGTGTTCGAAGATCCGGGCGTGAAAGCCGAGATGACCAAGAAAGTCGAGGCCATCATCCCCAAGGATTGCATCTTTGCTTCGAACACCTCGACCCTGCCGATCACCGATCTGGCAAAAGCCTCGGTCCGGCCCGAGCAGTTCATCGGCATCCACTTCTTCTCGCCGGTTGAGAAGATGTTCCTGGTCGAAATCATCAAGGGCAAGGAAACCGGGGATCGCGCAGTGGCGAAGGCGCTGGATTATGTCCGTCAGATCCGCAAAACGCCGATCGTGGTCAACGATGCGCGCTTCTTCTATGCCAACCGCTGCATTATCCCCTATATCAACGAAGGTGCGCGCATGATCACCGAGGGCGTCAGCCCTATCCTGATCGACAACGCCGCGCGTCAGCTTGGCTTCCCGGTCGGCCCGATCCAGCTGACCGATGAAACTTCGATTGATCTCGGGGCCAAGATCGCCCGCGCCACCAAGGCGGCCATGGGCGACGCCTATCCGGACAGCCCCTCGGACGATCTGATCTTCTGGATGGAGGAACAGGGCCGTTTGGGTCGCAAGGCCAATGCGGGGTTCTTTGACTATGACGACAAAGGCAAGCGCGTTGAATACTGGAAGGGTCTGCAAGACAAGTACCCGCTGGCCAAAGACCAACCAGACCTGATCGAAGTGCAGGAACGTCTGATGTTTGCACAGGTTCTGGAAGCCGTCCGCGCATTGGAAGAAGGCGTTCTGGAAGACATCCGCGAAGGCGACGTCGGCGCGATTCTGGGCTGGGGCTTTGCCCCATGGTCGGGTGGTCCGCTGAGCTGGCTGGATATCATCGGCACGCCCTATGCGGCCGAGCGCTGCGATCAATTGGCAGAAGCTTATGGCGAGCGCTTTTCCTGCCCACCGCTGCTGCGTGAGATGGCCGAAAAAGGTCAGAGCTTCTATGGCCGCTTCAATCCTGAAGCAAAAGCCGCCTGAAACAATGATGCAGGCACGTGAAACCACGCGCCTGCATCGTTCTTGTCAGTGTTTGGTTAGATCTGCCATTCGGGCCGCAGGAACAGAACCGGAGCGTTCGGACGCCCCGGTCGACCCGGCCGCCTGACCCCAGATGGCGGGCGGATCGGAAATATCGGGTCCTGTGGAATGGGTGCAGGCAGTGCACCCAATGGGTTTGCAAGGGCTGACATATCACCCTTGATTGCTATGGAATTGACTAGGTCCGCAGCGGCCACGTCGTCTGCGACCGCGTAGCTTTGCCTATGCAGCGACCCGCGCATCGAAAAACGACCCGAAGGGCAATAGGCTTGTAAGCCGCCTTCGACAAAGATCACCTGATCCTCGTCGAAAAACAGTGAGCAGACTTCAAAAGAAGAACCCGGTGCTTGCGACATCAGACGACCTGCGCCACTCAACACACGCGCGGGCACCACTGACACCCCGTCTCTTTCGGCATCGATTTTGGACAGGGTCAACGCCATGCCCTGTTCGGGCATCAGCCAGACAGGCCGTCCGTTAAACGCAGCGCGGGCCGGTACAAAAACAGGCAGATATTCGTCCCGCCGCTCGTCTGCAGGGATAACCACAACGTTGGTTGAAATGCGGCGCACCTCTTTGAAGCCGTGATCCAACGTGCGGACAAGATCGCCAACAGCGATCCGTTCGACGGGTTTCCAGCCACTGGTGGTTGCAACTTTCGTGCCTTTCAGAAACCCTCCGCGGCGTGCGTTCACCGCTTGGTTCAGGTTGGTTGGATCACCGTCAGGCGTTTTATTCAGATAAACAGAAATACTCGTAACTTCAGACACGTGCCGAACCCCCTTTGGCACCAATTGATATGTCTCAGTGGTAGCACCAAAGATGAAGTTCGTCTTATTTCCGACATAATTACGCCCAATTTGGGCTAATTTTGCCTTATGTTCCGGCTTTTTTGTAAACACTCTCACCGAATAAACGGGCTTTATTGCGAAATTTGAAACGAAAAGCGGGCACTCTTTGTTCGAATCCCGGCCCTTCAGTGCGTTGGAAGCGTCAGGCCACCTCTTGCAACAACGAAGAGCGTCTGGCCCGCCATCCAAGCAATGCCCCTGCCGCCGCTATCAAGACTATTCCCGAAACTTGCAGAGCACCGATGGTCTGCCCAAGCGCGACAAAGGCAAAGAGCGGACCAAAAATCATCACTGAATACTCGAAAACCGCCACATACGACGGTTCGCCAACCTGATACGCCTTGATCAGCATATAGACAGCGATTGTTGAACCCACAGCCTGGATGCCTATCCAAAGCATCGCGGGTCCGAACGCCCAAACCCAGCCACGCGTGACAAATCCATCCGGTCCGTCAGGGGTTTCAACGGGAACAACCGTGAAGGCGACAACACCAATCGCTCCGGCAATGGCCAGCGTGGTAACCATTGCCGCCAACATTGCCACTGTGCTTTCTTCAGAGCACATCGAACGTGTCAGGATCGAACTCAGCGCATAGAAGAACCCTGCGGCAACCGGCAAAAGTGTCCGCGCATCAAAGTCAGTAGGGTTTGGCTGAAGCACCAAGAGAATACCGGTAAAACCCATCAGAACGGCCAGAATGCGCCAGGGGCCTATCGTCTGCTTGAGCGCAAGCGCCGAGATCAGCAACACGAAGATCGGTGACGTGAACAATCCCGCCAACGCTTCTGCAATTGGCATCATTGACAACGAGGCGAAGTAACACAGCATGGCCGTCGTCATAAGAATGCTGCGCAAAATGACAGCCCCCCAACGACGTGGACGCAGCCCACCCAACCCCAGAACAGACAGGCCCACGATGAGCGGAAACATCAGCAGAGCGCGGGTCAGGTGGAACTGCCACAAGCCAACCGTTTCAGCCAAAAGAACCACCACATTGTCGATCACACCAATGATCGCCATGGCACCGACCATCAAGCCAGAGGCCAACACCGGTGAAGTTGTTGGATGATCCTGCATGTAAACGCCCCAATTGCGATCAAAGATCGGCGGTTCCAATCCTGTTCGGTATCCAGCACATTTCGGAATGACTGCGCAACAAGTTTGCGCCTAACGAATGCCCCATGCTAAGCTGTGGCAAAACAAATCTGAGCAGACCCCATCAAGATGACGGCCCTGAAAAAGTACCAGCGGATCGAAGCCACCGGTCTGTGGCGCCCCTCGCCCGATGAACAACGGCGAGAGGTCGTGGTGTCGATCGGCGAAGCCACTCTGACGATTTCTGACTTTAATGACAGGGCATTGACCCATTGGTCTTTGGCAGCTTTGGAACGGCAGAATCCGGGCTCTTTTCCAGCCATCTTCCACCCCGACGGCGACCCGGACGAAACGCTGGAACTGGCCGAAACCGAGACCACGATGCTGGACGCCATCGACCGGCTGCAACGCGCCATAGATCGCGCGCGCCCGCATCCCGGTCGTCTGCGGTGGTTGAGTGTTGGGGGCGTCGTTGCTGCTGTTCTGGCCCTGTTGCTGTTTTGGCTGCCTGCTGCGCTGCAAGGCCACGTCGTCTCGGTTGTACCTCAGGTCAAGCGACAAGAGATCGGGGAAACCATTCTACACCGAATTGAACGTGTTTCCGGGCGCGCCTGTTCTTCGGTTGATGCGCAGGCTTCGCTGGATCGGCTGGCCAAGCGGACTGGTGTACGCCAGATCATTATCCTGCCCGCAGGCGTTCAGGATAGTCTGAGCCTTCCCGGCGGCACGGTTGTGTTGAACAAATCGTTGGTCGAAGACTATGAGGACCCTGCCGTGGCAGCGGGTTACGTTATTGCGGAACGTGCCCGCATGGAACAGACGGACCCGCTTGATGATCTTCTGGATCGAACCGGTGCATCGTCGGCCTTCCGTTTGCTGACAACCGGAGGACTGACGCCTGCCATCATCGACAGCTACACCGAACAAGTTCTGTCAGACCCTCGGCCTTCGCTTTTGGATGACCAGCTTTTGGCGGTCTTTGCACAAGCCGCCCTGCCCTCGACGCCTTATGCGTATGCCCGAGATATAACAGGTGAAACTGTCTTGGGACTGATCGAGGCGGACCCGATGGCAGGTCGCACCCTGGAACAGGTTTTGCCGGACCGCGACTGGGTCCGGCTTCAGAACATTTGTGGCGAATAATCGGACTTACTTGGTGCCGAACATACGGTCGCCCGCATCGCCCAGACCCGGCATGATATAGCCTTTCGAGTTCAGCTCACGGTCCAAAGCGGCGGTGACAATATGCACGTCAGGGTGCGCCTCTTTCATACGTGCCACACCTTCAGGTGCCGCCAGAAGGCAAAGGAAGCGGATATCCGTCGCGCCCGCCTCTTTCAGCAGATCAATGGCGGCGGCAGAGCTGTTGCCGGTGGCCAGCATCGGGTCAACTGCAATGACCAGTCGGTCTTTCAGCCCTTCGGGTGCCTTGAAATAGTACTGAACGGGTTTCAGCGTTTCTTCGTCGCGGTATAGACCCACGAAACCAACACGTGCTGAAGGCACCAGTTCTAGAACGCCATCCAACATCCCGTTTCCGGCACGCAGGATTGACACCAAAGCCATCTTCTTACCCGCCAGAATGGGGGCGTCCATCTCTTCCATCGGCGTTTCGATATGGCGCGTGGTTAACGGGATTTCGCGCGTGACCTCGTAGGCCAACAAAAGCGTAATTTCGCGTAGCAACTGCCGAAACTCAGCCGTCGAGGTGCCTTTGTTACGCATGAGCGTCAGTTTGTGTTGAACCAGCGGGTGATCGACGACGGTCAGATGTTCGCTCATGATGTCTCCAGTCTTTTCTTGACCCGCGCGCGGGTGTCTTCATCGCAGAAAGCCGCATTTAGGGCCGTCTCATTCATTGCCGCAAAATCTTCGGCCTCCCAGCCGAAAGCTACGTTCAACATCTCATATTCCCGCCGCATGGTCGTGTGAAAAAACGGCGGGTCGTCCGTGGATACCGTGACCTTCACGCCCGCGTCGCGCAAGCGCGCAATCGGGTGGGCCGCGAAATCAGGGAAAAGGCCCAGAACCACGTTCGAACCCGGGCAGACTTCAAGTGTGATGTCCCGATCTACCAACTCGCGAACAAGGTCCGGGTCTTCAATGGCGCGGACGCCGTGACCGATGCGTTCGACCCCCAGATCGCGGATGGCATCACGCACGCTGTCAGGGCCGCCGAACTCACCCGCATGAGTGGTCAAACGCAGACCGGCTTCGCGTGCGCAATCGAAGGCCCATTTGAAATCGCCCTGCGCACCGATGGATTCGTTTCCGCCCATACCGAAACCGGTAATCCAGTCGCCCGCCGTCTCAGCTGCACAATGGGCGCTGCGCTTGGCCTGTTCGGGACCGAAATGGCGCACACAGGTGATGACGCCACGCAGAGTGATACCGAATTTGCGCTCGGCCTCGTCTGCGGCATCCTGAATGGCGTTCAGATAATCGCGCCACGCGTTCAGATCGCCGCCGCCACAGAAATCAGGGCTCAGAAAAGTCTCAGAGTAGACCACGCCATTCTCAGCGCTTTCTTCCAGAATGGCCAAAGTGAGCCGCCGGAAGTCTTCGGGCGTTTTCAGGACTTCGCACGCGGCTTCATACACGCTCAGGAAATGCGCGAAGTCGCGGAAATCATACGATCCGTCCGGTTTGAAGATACCGCTCAGGTCCACGCGTTTTTCATGCGCGAGCTGGCGGATGAAGGCTGGGGGCGCTGCGCCTTCGTGATGCAGGTGCAGTTCGATTTTTGGAAGGTCGGCGACGCTCATAAAAAATTCCTACCCGGCCCTTGCACCGGAATGTTCAGGTGATGGGCAATGCTGGCGGCTATGTCGGCAAAGTCCACTTGCCCGATTTGCCCCGCACCTTGCCCTGCTATCAGAACCGGCACCTGTTCACGCGTGTGATCCGTTCCGGTCCAGCTGGGGTCATTGCCATGATCAGCAGTCAGCAACAATAGGTCGCAGGGGTGGAGCTTTGCCAGAATCTTTCCGATCTCGCGGTCGAACCATTCCAAAGCGCGGGCATAACCGCTGATGTCGCGGCGATGGCCGTAAAGACTGTCGAATTCCACGAAATTGGCAAAGGTTAAACTGCCGTCTTCCGCCTCGTCCACGAGATCAGATAGGTGTTGCATCAATTCGGCGTCCGACCCTTTACGCAGTGTGTCGATGCCCTGCATCGAGAAGATATCGCCGATCTTGCCCACTGCGTGCACCTTACGCCCTGCATCCTGCACCCAATTGGTCAGCACTGGTGCCGGCGGCAAAATGGCGAAATCCTTGCGATTGGTCGTGCGTTCAAAGCCCGTCTCTGGCGTGCCGATAAAGGGGCGCGCAATAACACGACCCACTTTCATCTCATGCAATCGCGGCGCAAGCGTGCGGCACATGTCCAGCAGCCGGTCTAGTCCGAAGCTTTCTTCGTGGGCAGCGATTTGAAACACGCTGTCGGCAGAGGTGTAGCAGATCGGCCAACCGGTCCGCATGTGCTCGGCACCCAACTCAGCGATGATCGCAGTGCCCGAAGCGTGACAATCCCCAAGGACGCCTTCGGTCCCTGCCGCTTCAGCCGCGGCACGGCTCAGGTCCGCTGGAAAGGTTGGAACCGTGTCTGGGAAGTAGTGCCAATCCCATGGCACCGGTAGGCCCGCCAATTCCCAATGGCCCGAAGGTGTGTCCTTGCCGGGCGAATGCTCTCGCGCGCAGCCCCAAAGGCCCGTGGGTTCTGCGTTCAATCCCGGGGTTGTGTCCCCGGACGCCAAGCGCACAGCCGCACCCAGACCCAATGCGTCGAGATGCGGCAGGTTCAAAGCACCTGAACGACCCTCTTCCGCGCGCCCCTCGGCACAAGCCTGCGCGATGTGGCCCACTGTATTCGCGCCGGTATCCGGAACGTTGCCGTTGAAAAACCGGTTGGCATCCGGCGCTCCGCCAATCCCGACGGAATCCATCACCACGAGAAAGGCGCGGCTCATAAGCTGATCCTTTCGTGGATCAGAGCAGGTAACGTCGGAGCAGTATCGCTGATCGTGATCGCGTCAAGCACGCTTTCAGCGGCGCGCCGTGCAGCGTCCTCCCGCGCCGAATGGATTACAGCGATGGGTGCCCCTTTGGACACACGATCCCCCAGCCGGAGAATGTCGGAAATCCCAACAGCCGGGTCGATCTGGTCGCTTTCGACCTGACGACCACCGCCCAGCGCCACCACGGCAAGACCCAGCGCCTCACCGTTGATAGCCGCAACATAGCCGTCCTTCGGGGCGGAGACTTCTTGGATGACACTTGCTTCTGGCAGGAACCGGGCCCAGGTCTCGACGAACTGTACGGGGCCGCCGACCGCAGCCATCATGCGACCAAATCGTTCCGCGGCGCGCCCGTCACGAATGATTTCGGCGATCTGTTCGCGCCCTTCCGCGACCGACCCGCACATTCCGGCGTCCGTCAGCAATACCCCCCCCAACTCGGCAGAGATGTCTGCCAACGGTGAAGAGTGCGATCCGGTCAGGACCTTCATAACTTCTGCAATTTCCAACGCATTGCCCAGCGCCGGTGCCAATGGCTGATTCATGTCCGTTATGACGGCTGATGTCCGGCACCCGGCCGCGTTCGCGGTCTGAGTCAATGCAAAGGCCAGCTTGTTCGCTTCCTCCATCGTTTTCATGAAGGCACCGCTGCCGACCTTGACGTCCAAAACCAACGCATCCGGGCTGGCAGCCAGCTTTTTGGACAGGATTGATGCGGTGATCAGATCCAGGCTTTCGACCGTCGCGGTCACGTCGCGCACCGCATAAAGTCGCTTGTCTGCCGGAGCGATCTGACCTGTTGCGCCCACGATGGCCGCACCGGTTTCGCGCAAGATCTGCGCAAGGCGATCCTGCCCGATCTGTGTGCTGACACCTGGTATCGCCTCAAGCTTGTCCAACGTGCCACCAGTGTGCCCCAAGCCACGGCCCGAGATCATCGGAACATACGCACCGCATTCCGCAAGCGCCGGGGCAAGTACCAGACTGACGCTATCCCCGACCCCGCCGGTCGAGTGTTTATCAATCACAGGCCCGTCCACGTCCCAAGTGAGAACCTCACCGCTATCGCGCATCGCAACCGTCAGATCCGCACGCCCCTGCGAGCCCAATCCCCCCATGCAGACAGCCATGGCAAAGGCCCCGGCCTGCGCGTCACTGACGCTGCCATCGGCTAGACCTTGCGCGAACCAGATCAGTTCCTCGCGCCCCGGCACATCTTGCTTGCGCAGCTTTGCTATGATCGAACGGGCGTCCATGCGTTCAGACATCCTCCATATGCGAGGCATCGAACGCGCCCGGCAGCAATTCTCCGATGGTGGTTTCGAACTCGGCACCGTCCACTGTCGCCAGAGTGACTTTCACATCGCGCTTGCCGAACTCGGCCAGTTTCTGTCGGCACCCACCGCAAGGCGGCACGGGTTGTGGGCTTGAGGCGACCACATAGACTTCGGTCAGTTCCTGCTCGCCCGCGGCGACCATCGCGGCAATCGCGCCAGCCTCAGCGCACGTGCCTTCGGGGTATGCGACGTTCTCGACATTGCAACCGGAATAAACCTGACCCGAGGAAGACCGCAGCGCCGCGCCAACCTTGAAGTTCGAATAAGGCGCATAGGCGTTTTCCCGGACGGACAAAGCAGCGTCTTTCAGCGACATGGCGATTCCCTATTTTTGATCATCTGGTCAGAAAATTGGACCCTACCGGAAAAAGGTGGGGGAATAGAAGCCCCCCTTCCCTTGTTTTTCAGTCACCCCAGCGTAGTGGTGAAGGTACCGGGCAAGGTGACTTCCAGCAATTCGATATCATCCGACGGCGCGGACAAGCGCGTACGCATGCCCGGCGGAATGACGAATGCGTCGCCTTGCTCCAGCCGGTATGGTTCACGCCCTTCGCCTTCCAGCGTCACTTGGCCGTCCATCACAAAGGTAAAATGGATATCGGTGTCATGACTGGCCCATTCCGGATCACCCTGCCCTTTGCGCACAACCTGAACACCGGCGACACCCTTAGTGTTTTCGGCAATCGTTGTGTCGCGGCAGATGTAACCTGGCAAACGGAAAGGCACCCATTCGGCATCCTTCGCCTGATTGTAGACAAAGCGTTGTCCCTGCCATTCCCGATCGGGACGAAAATGCGGGGTTGGGAGCTGCATGTCATGGTCGATTTCCGTGACATGTTCTGCCGGCACACCGATCTCAATGACCTGAACGTTATTGGATGCTTCCAGCACGCGATGACGAATTTCCGGCGGCTGGATAAAGCAATCGCCAGCGGTCAGGCGCATTTTATCACCTTGATCTTCATAGACGACATCGACCCATCCGTGGATGCAAAAGATCAGCTGAAACCCAACCTTGTGAAAATGTACCATGTCAGGCACCGGGCCACCGTCGGGGATACGAATATGGCTGGCGATGATCGATCCACCCAAGCGGTCTGGCACCAGATCGCGATAGTGCATACCTGCGCGCCCGATGATCCAAGGCGCCTGATCCTTGAGCCTGCGCACCACAAAAGAATGAACCGTTTCAGGCATTACTAGCGGGGGGTTACGCTCTTCGATTTCAACACGGGTGCCGTTGGGCGCAACAAGAACGCGTTCACCGTTGGCGAAACCTTCGGGGTCGTCGGTCAGGATACGCAGCGTTCCAGCGCTTTCGGGTGCATCCTTTTCGATGCGCAAGCGCAACCCATGACCTGAGAACACCGCTATTCGCGGATCGTCTGCGGGATAGATCATGTCCATCTTCATCCCCAGTGTCTTTGTGTAAAAGGGGATGTCGTCACGCAACTCCTGCGTGGGCTGGCGAAATTCAGCGTATGTCTGCGATGGATTGGCTGTCTTGGTCATCGTGCGTTCCGTTGGATTGCGTTTTGGGCCATCCGATCAGAACAGCGACCAAAATGCCAATCGAAAAGAACATCTCGAGCGTTTCTTCCAGCACAAAAAGGCGCACCATCATGAGGTCTGACAAAGCACCAGCATATAATCCCGAAAACTCTTCCAGAAGTTGGGCGATGACAGCAGCAGACCCCGCCGCGATAAACACCATTAAGGAAAGGTTGCGTTGTTTGAACGCGCGCCAACCTGTCGGAATGCCGTGCCAGACGGCACCACCGAGCACAAGGGTGACCAAAGCAACCCTGACCCAGGTGACATCTAAAAAAACGTCTAAACCGTGAAGGATCGTGAACGGTAGACTGCCCTCGGAATAGATGTCGGCCTCTAATTCGCGTTCGGCCAGCAAAAGGCAAGTCAGGCCAATATACGCACGCGAGATGCCACGATAGCGCCACAGCGCAGCAAGACCTGCGACAAACAAACCAGCGGCCGAGAGTGTTTCGATCGGGCCACCTTCCTGATTAAACGTCGCTGCGAACTCGGGCCAGACGAGAACAACGCCAACCAGAGCGCACGCCAATGCCACCACGCCCCACAACGCCAGCCGAGAATAGCCAGCATGTGCAGAAAAGCCGGACGAGAAGCCCTCGGCTTGATCACTTAGCTTGATTGTCATTACTGCTGCTTCTTGCCTGAGTGGTTTTTGAATCGCAAAGTTGCCCGTATGTAAATGTTTTGCGACAAAATTCAATCCGCAGACGCCTCACAGTTGCGACAACTCGCCGAAGTGACGCAACGTAGCCAAGCTTGAAAAAACAGTTTAAGGCTAAATTATATTTTTTAGGGAGAAGAGAAACCGATGCCTGACACCCCCAGTTTGAGACAGGCTGCGCTTGAATATCATGCACATCCGAAGCCCGGAAAGCTTGAAATCAAGGCTACAAAGCCAATGGCCAATGGGCGCGATCTGGCTCGGGCCTATTCTCCCGGCGTGGCAGAGGCCAGCCTTGAAATCAAAGCTGATGCCGCAAATGCCGAGCGTTACACTGCACGTGGAAACCTTGTTGCTGTGGTGTCCAACGGAACTGCTGTTCTCGGGCTGGGGAATATCGGGGCACTTGCCTCGAAACCGGTGATGGAGGGCAAGGCCGTCCTGTTCAAAAAGTTTGCAGGCATCGATTGCTTTGATATCGAAGTCGACCAACCCGACCCCGAGAAGCTGGCGGATATCGTTTGCGCGCTGGAACCGACATTTGGCGCGATCAATCTTGAGGATATTAAGGCCCCCGACTGCTTCATAGTCGAGAAATTGTGCCGCGAACGCATGAACATTCCGGTATTCCATGATGACCAGCACGGCACCGCCATTGTCGTGGGGGCGGCCGCAAAGAACGCCTTGCATGTGGCAGGGAAATCATTTGGCGACATCAAGGTCGTTTCAACCGGCGGCGGGGCCGCAGGAATTGCCTGCCTGAACATGCTGGTGAAACTGGGCGTTAAGCGCGAAAACATCTGGTTGTGTGACATCCACGGGCTTGTCTATGAAGGTCGTGCCGAGGACATGAACCCACAGAAATCCCAGTTCGCCCAGAACTCGGATCTGCGGACATTGGATGACGTAATCGGAGACGCAGACCTGTTTCTGGGCCTCAGCGGCCCGAATGTCCTGAAACCCGAAATGGTTGCGAAAATGGCCAGCCGCCCGATTATTTTTGCGCTGGCCAACCCAACGCCGGAAATCCTGCCCCAGGCCGCGCGCGAGGTTGCGCCGGATGCGATCATCGCCACAGGGCGCAGCGATTTTCCCAATCAGGTCAATAACGTACTGTGTTTTCCCTTTATCTTCCGGGGCGCACTGGATGTAGGTGCAACCGAGATCAATGATGAGATGCAGATTGCCTGTGTCGACGGTATCGCCGAAATGGCACGCGCGACGACAAGTGCCGAGGCTGCCGCAGCTTACAAAGGCGAACAGCTGACATTTGGTCCAGATTACCTGATCCCCAAACCTTTCGACCCTCGTCTGGTTGGTGTGGTCTCTTCGTCTGTGGCAAAGGCGGCCATGGATAGCGGCGTCGCCAAGAGGCCAATCGAGGATCTTGAAGCCTATAAGGAAAAGCTGAACCAAACCGTCTTCAAGTCTGCCCTTCTGATGCGCCCCGTGTTCGAAGCTGCAGCAGCTGCCTCCCGCCGAATCGTCTTTGCCGAGGGTGAGGACGAACGGGTGCTCCGGGCCGCACAAGCCATCTTGGAAGAGACAACTGAAACACCAATCCTGATCGGGCGCCCAGAAGTGATCGAAGCACGCTGTGAACGGCTCGGCCTGACCATCCGCCCTGGAACGGATTGCCAGATCGTGAACCCGGAAAACGACCCACGGTATTACGATTATTGGAACTCGTACCATCAGATCATGCAACGCCGTGGTGTCACACCGGATTTGGCCAAGGCGATCATGCGCACCAACACCACAGCGATTGGCGCAATCATGGTTCATCGCGGTGAGGCTGACAGCATGATCTGTGGCACATTCGGCGAATATCGCTGGCATCTGAACTACGTGGAACAGGTGTTGGACGAAGGCGACCTACGTCCGCATGGCGCTTTGTCTCTGATGATTTTGGAGGACGGGCCCTTGTTCATCGCCGACACCCATGTTCGTCAACTGCCCACACCCGAGGAATTGGCCGAAACCACAATTGGTGCCGCGCGGCATGTGCGCCGGTTCGGGATCGAACCAAAGATTGCCTTCTGCTCACAGTCACAATTCGGAAACCAAGCCGAAGGGTCCGGCAAACGGCTGCGCGCGGCGCTGAGCATTCTGGATCAACAGCCGCGTGATTTCGTTTACGAGGGTGAAATGAATCTGGATGCCGCCTTGGATGCGGACCTAAGGGCCCGCATCTTTCCGGGATCACGACTGCAGGGCGCGGCAAATGTGTTGATTTTTGCTCATGCGGATGCCGCCAGCGGGGTGCGCAATATCCTCAAGATGAAGGCGGACGGGATCGAAGTTGGCCCCATTCTTATGGGCATGGGCAACAAGGCTCATATTGTCACGCCTTCGATCACGGCGCGCGGGTTGCTGAATATGGCTGCCATAGCAGGCACCCCGGTTGCGCATTACGGCTGAGCAAACTCAGCAAGAAAACCAAAACCGCGCCCCAGTATAGGGTGCGGTTTACCAAAAGTTTACCGCCGCTCTGCTATTGCAGCTCACGCATAGCCTGGTTTTCTGAAGGCCGCGCACCGACCAGACCTTGCGCGTGAAGGTGAGTCGTGACCCGGTCTGTTTTTTGCAGCAAGTAGTTTGCAGTTTTGCAAAATGGGCTGAAGAATATCGAATTCCCGATATTGAAAAAGGGGTTTGCAAAACTTTGCAGCCTCCTCAGCGGGTTCCTGCAAATATTTTGCGATAAACTGACGCGTCGTCATTTGATACGCTTGCCCGAAAGTTTTCTGGGTCCTAACACAATGTCCAAGTCGTTGTGAGGAGGACGAGATGGCGTATCAGGACGTTTATGACAGCTGGAAAACTGACCCCGAAGCGTTCTGGATGGACGCTGCCAAGGGGATCGACTGGGTAAAAGAGCCCAGCAAAGCGTTGTTCGACGAAAATGCGCCTCTCTATGAATGGTTCAGTGATGCGCGGGTCAACACATGCTGGAACGCTGTGGACCGCCACGTTGAAAACGGTCGCGGCGAACAAACTGCCATCATCTATGACAGCCCAATCACGCACACCAAACGTGAGATTTCGTATGTTGAACTGCGCAACCGCGTGGCCAACCTTGCCGGTGCACTGCGAGCCAAAGGCGTCGAGAAAGGTGATCGCGTCATCATCTATATGCCGATGATCCCCGAAGCGCTTGAGGCGATGCTGGCCTGCGCCCGTTTGGGTGCAGTGCATTCGGTCGTGTTCGGCGGGTTTGCCAGCAACGAATTGGCCGTGCGCATTGATGACGCCAAACCTAAGGCGATCATCGCCGCATCTTGCGGAATGGAACCGGGTCGTGTCGTGCATTACAAACCATTGCTGGACGGCGCGATCGACCTGGCCGAACACAAACCTGAATTCTGCGTTATCTTCCAGCGTGAACAAGAGGTTGCCCAGCTGATCGAAGGGCGCGATTTCAACTGGCACGGTTTCCAATATGGGGTTGAACCGGCCGAATGCGTACCGGTCGATGGCAATGATCCGGCCTATATCCTTTACACCTCTGGCACTACGGGCGCGCCCAAGGGTGTCGTGCGCCCTACTGCCGGACATCTAGTGGCGCTGAACTGGTCAATGAAGAACATCTATAACGTCGATCCGGGCGACGTGTTCTGGGCCGCATCCGATGTGGGCTGGGTCGTGGGCCATTCCTACATCTGCTACGCACCGCTCATCCATGGCAACACAACCATTGTGTTCGAAGGCAAACCGGTTGGCACCCCCGACGCTGGCACCTTCTGGCGCGTGATCTCAGAGCATAAGGTCAAAAGCTTTTTCACAGCCCCGACAGCGATCCGGGCCGTAAAACGAGAAGACCCAAAAGGGGAGATGATCGCCAAATACGACCTGTCCCATCTGCGCGCCCTTTACCTTGCCGGTGAACGCGCTGATCCCGACACCATCATCTGGGCGCAAGACGCACTGAAGGTTCCGGTGATCGACCACTGGTGGCAAACCGAAACGGGTTGGGCTATCGCTGGCAATCCGCTGGGCATCGAAGAACTGCCGGTCAAACTGGGCTCACCCGCCAAACCAATGCCGGGCTATGACGTGCAAATTCTGGACGAAGGCGGCCACCCAATGAAAGCGGGGGAGTTGGGTGCCATTGCAGTCAAGCTGCCGCTGCCTCCGGGCACGCTGCCCACCCTTTGGAACGCAGAGGCACGGTTCAAGAAATCCTACCTCGAGCACTTCCCCGGATATTACGAAACCGGTGATGCGGGCATGATCGATGAGGACGGTTACCTTTATATCATGGCGCGTACGGATGACGTCATCAACGTGGCAGGCCACCGCCTGTCGACCGGCGGGATGGAAGAGGTGCTGGCCGCCCACCCCGACGTGGCCGAATGTGCGGTGATCGGCGTATCGGATCAGTTGAAGGGCCAGATGCCGGTCGGGTTCCTGTGCCTGAACGCGGGCGCAGACCGGGATCACGGCGATGTGGTTCAGGAAGTGGTCAAGATGGTGCGCGAAAAGATCGGCCCTGTTGCAGCGTTCAAGCTGGCCGTTGTAGTAGACAGGCTGCCCAAGACACGCTCGGGTAAGATCCTGCGCGGCACCATGGTCTCGATTGCCGATAATCAGGACTATAAAATGCCCGCCACGATCGACGATCCGGTCATCCTTGACGAAATCAAGGACGCCTTACAAACAATCGGTTACGCCAAGTAACCTGGGGGCGGCTCAGGCCGCCCTTTTCGCGCCTGCACTTGCATCCTGGATCAGGCTCCCTACTCTCGCTGTAAACAGTGAGGGCCCATGACACACTCTGACATCTGGCGTCTCAGCGCTACAGATATGACCAACCTGACACGTCGCGGTGACCTGAGTGCGACTGAGGCTGTTCAAGCTTCGATTGACCGGATGGATGCGGTCAACCAAGACCTGAACGCTGTTGTAGAAGATCTACGCACCGAAGCCTTGGAACGCGCGCAATCTCTGGATCACGCCCGTGCAAACGATCAACCGACCGGGCCCCTGCATGGTGTACCGGTTACGATCAAAGTGAATGTCGATCAAAAAGGGCACGCCACCACCAATGGCGTTGTGGCATTGAAAGATGTGATCGCCCCGGATGACGCGCCGGTCGTCAGCAATTTGCTAAAAGCTGGGGCCGTTGTCATCGGGCGGACCAATACGCCAGAGTTTTCGTTTCGGGCCGACACAGACAACCCGCTATATGGGCGCACGCATAACCCTTGGGGGCGGCATATCTCACCCGGCGGGTCTTCGGGCGGGGCCGGTGCTGCTGTGATGGCAGGTGTCGGTGCGTTGGCTCATGGCAATGATATCGGCGGCAGCCTGCGCTTTCCGGCAGCGGCCAACGGAGCAGTCACTGTGAAACCTGGGCTGGGGCGTGTCCCGGCCTGGAACCCCAGTCAAAAAGTTGAACGAGGTCTGTTGGCCCAGTCGATGTCCGTTCAGGGCCTGATCACACGCTCAGCTGCGGATTTGCACCTGTCGATGCCCAGCGTGATCGCGGCCGACGCGCGTGACCCTTTCCATGTGCCAATGCCTTGGCGCGGTGAAGTCCCCGACGGCCCCATCAAGGTGGCGTTCACGAAAAATACCTTTGGATATGCCCTGCATCCCGAGGTCGAAAAGGCGCTTGATACGGCACGGGACGCTCTGGTCGATGCTGGCTATGCCGTGGATGAGGTTGATCCACCAGACGTGTTTGAATGTGGCAGGATCGGCTATCGGACCTTGATGGGCGAAGTTCTGACCTTGATGAAATCGGATATCGAAGCAGCGGGATCGCAAACCATTCGAGAGATTTTCGACGTCTACTTTCAGGAATTTCCGCCCATCGTTGAAACCGATCTGGTAAAAATGTTGGCCAAACGCAGCCACTATGCGCGTGAATGGTCGCTGTTCTTGCAAGATTATCCGCTGGTTCTGTCGCCGTTCCTGCCGCAGCCTTTTTTCAAGCCCGACCGCGATACTGAAGGGGCTGAAGGTGTTCATGAGGTTTTGGGCTGCGCTGTATATTCATATGCGATGAACTTTTTGGGGCTACCAGCAGCCTGCGTGCCCGCGCGGCTGGCAGATTTGCCCAAGGGACCTCAGCCAATCAACGTTCAGATTGCCGCCAATCGTTGGCGCGAAGATCTGGCGGTAGATGCCGCAGCAGCAATCGAAGCCCGCGTGGGTCAAATGTGCACCGCGCTTTGGGAACAAATGGACACGACGTAGGCGAATGCAAAAAATAGACCCTGGGTCATTGTGCCCAGGGTCCGACTGCTTAAATAAGCCCGGAAATCTGATGACGAGCGTAGCACCACCCACCCTCGCCAGCGCAAAATTTGCACAATCATTCGAAAACGCCGTTTAGGTGGCCACTCACTCCCACCTTGGCGTGTTCTCCGGGTGAATTCACCCTAGCCAATTCGCGATAAATTCCCTGTGAACTGGTTCACATAAGCCAGAAAAAAATGCGCGGCGGCTCAAATTCATGTGAATTGTTCAGAAATTAGGCGTTCTTCAAGGCCGTGGCCGGGGTCAAACAGAATACGGTGGGCGATGGCCGGTTCAGACCTGATTTCGACCCAATCAATTTCCGGGAATGAGATGGAATCGGCATCCGCCATAACCGGGCGTTTATCTGCATCCAGAACATCGAACCGAACCTTTGCGATCTTGGGCAACAGCGCACCGCGCCAACGGCGGGGGCGAAAAGCGGCAATCGCCGTCAACGCCAAAACATCCGATCCGATGGGCAGGATCGGTCCGTGCGCGGAATAATTATAGGCTGTCGATCCGGCTGGTGTTGACAACAGAGCCCCATCGCAGACCAGTTCCGGCATCCGCACGCGGCCATCGACGCTGATCTTCAGCCTTGCCGCCTGTGGCCCTGCCCGCAACAGCGACACTTCGTTAATGGCAAGCGCCTCGTGCAGCGTGCCGGATTGATCCATTGCCCGCATCAAAAGCGGGTTGATTACTTCTTCCTCGGCATCCTCGAGACGTGCCATAAGGTCGTCTTCGTGATATTCGTTCATCAGGAATCCGATCGTGCCCCGGTTCATGCCGTAAACCGGTGTATCAAGATGCTGCATGTTGTGCAGGGTGCGCAACATGAAGCCGTCCCCGCCCAAAGCGACAACAACATCAGCATCCCGCGGTGCCGCGTTTCCGTGTTTGGCAACCAGAATATCCCGGGCCGTCTGCGCCACTTTGACATCGCTGGCAAGAAAGGCGATTCTCTTTTTCATGTTTTCCGGTTTCCGGTGCTACACATTTGGTTCCGAAACAAACATACCTTTCCCCAATAGGCCAGTCTTGACGCCCCAGCGGACCAAATCGTCGCTTTACAGCTTTTGAAGATGCAGCGTTTCCGATAGGAAATCCGCAAGTTTTTACCCAACCATGTGGAGCGCCCATGAACGCCAACCTTCGTGATACCGGATTTTTCACCCAGTCCCTATCGGACCGTGACCCTGAGCTTTTTGGCTCGATCACGTCCGAGCTGGGCCGTCAGCGCGACGAGATCGAGCTGATCGCAT